>NZ_JAACFX010000012.1:0-158578 GCF_029237275.1 Pseudomonas sp. 3MA1
GGTAACCCGGCAGGACGCCGGGTTAGCCGCACTGGGCCATGGATGGCCCATTGCGGCGGCCCACGGATCAATGCCGGAGTTCGGGCATGCCGAGCCTAGGCGAGGCACCGAGTGGAGGGGCAGGAGCCTTTGGTTACTTTGGGCTCTTCAAAGTGACTCGCTGTAAGAGCGAAACCATAAGCAGCCGTAACCGCAGCAATGGATATGTACCCCATCCCACTCGCTGTAAGAGCGAAACCGTAAGTGGCTGCACCCGCAGGAACGGATATGTACCCACCCCCCAACCCATTACAATCACCAACCGCTCCCCCCACAGGCCCCCTCTAAATGCCCGCCCTGAACTTCAAACAAGTCGACGTCTTCAGCTCCACTCCGCTCAAAGGCAACCCCCTGGCCGTGGTGTTCAACGCCGACGACCTCAGCGACGAACGCATGGCCACCTTCGCCACCTGGACCAACCTCAGCGAAACCACCTTCCTGCTCAAACCCCGCGACCCCCGCGCCGACTATCGCTTGCGGATTTTCACCACCACTCAAGAGCTGCCCTTCGCCGGTCACCCGACCCTGGGCAGTTGCCACGCCTGGCTCGAAGCCGGCGGCGTGCCTCAGGGCGAGGAGATCATTCAGGAGTGCGAGGTGGGCCTGGTGCGCATCCGCCGTCAGGGCAATCAGCTGGCCTTTCTCGCGCCGCCGCTGCTCAAGTCCGGCCCGGTGGAGCCCGAGGTGCTGGAGCAGGTGCGCCGTGGTCTGCGCCTGGCGCCCGGGGACATCGTGCAGGCGCAGTGGGTCGACAACGGCGCCGGCTGGCTGGCGGTGATGCTCGGCGAACGCCAGCAGGTGCTGGACCTGCAACCGGACTACCCGGAGTTGGTCGGTCTGGCGGTCGGGGTGATCGCGCCCTATGACCCCGAGCGCGATGACAGCGACGCGCAGTTCGAGGTGCGGGCCTTTATCGCCGGTGATGGCATGCCCGAGGACCCGGCCACCGGCAGCCTCAACGCCGGCCTCGCCCAGTGGCTGCTGGGCGCCGGGCTGGCACCGGCTCGCTACCGCGTCAGCCAGGGCCTGAGCATGGGCCGGGCAGGGCGGATTGACGTGGAACAGATCGGCGATGAAATCTGGATCGGCGGCACGGCGCGCACCTGCATTGAGGGACACCTGAGACTTCTCCAAACCAGTGAGCAAGCGTGCGGAAATACACCTTCGCCCACTGATCCGAGGCACCCATGAACGCGCTGAGCCCTGGCGATTTTGCAGGCCCCGGCACGCACAAGCCGGCACGGCTCCGGTGCACCTGGGCCCAGGTTGGGTCCTGCAAGGGCTGGCTGCTGCGGGCCGGCCTGGTGGGTTTGCTGGCCCTTGATCCCCTGCTTTGCAGCGCAGAAACCACGGCGGTCAAACAACAGCCCGGCCCAGCAACCTTGCCTGGCAAGACACCGCGCAGTGAATCCGCGGCCTCAGCCAGCGTGGCGGCCACGCCAGGGGACCAGGGCGTGGCGCTGAATGCCACGTGCAACCTGCCGCTCAAGCCATCCGCCGGCAAGGTCGTGGAAATCTATTGGACCCAGGGCCCGGAGAATCGTCGCGTTGTGGGTCGCGAGGCTGACCATTACGTCGATCTCAATCTGATCGTTCGAACCGTGGGTTACCCGCCTGGCGAGTGCATCGAAGCGACGATTCAGTCCGAAAAGGCTGACGATGAAATTGCCGACAGGGTCAAGAAAATCGTGCTCAGGGGAAAGGTTGACGGCGGCGGCATGGCCTACTTCAAAACGCCTCTGAAGAACTACACCCTCAATTTGCAGGGCAGCGAGCCGCCGTAGTGTGCGCCACCGTGCGGGAACCAAGCGCCGCTGCAAGATTTGTCGCGCGCCGGTTTTCAATGGCGGCTGCCGCTGTTGCGTCAGATGGTCGCAGGCTGGCCGCGTCGAGGGGCCGACACCCCCCTGAATCGCGGGGCCTGGCAGGTATTGTTACGGCATCGGCAAGGCTCTCTTGAGCCGTGCGGGTTTGTACCCTGGCGGCTCTGGGCATAAGCTTTCAGCCTTTTTTCGCCATCGCTCGTGTTATCCCGCGCTCAGCCTTAGGAAAAATCATGTCCAGCCAGTTCCCAGAAGCCCGTCCCCGCCGCCTGCGTCGCTCCGAACAACTGCGCAGTCTGTTCCAGGAAACCGAATTCACCCTCAACGACCTGGTGCTGCCGATTTTCGTCGAGGAAGAAATCGACGATTTCGTGCCGATCAAGAGCATGCCCGGGGTGATGCGCATTCCCGAATCCAAGCTGGCCGGGGAGATCGAGCGCTACGCCCGCGCCGGGATCAAGTCGGTGATGACCTTCGGTGTGTCGCACCACCTGGACTGCGACGGCAGCGACACCTGGAAGGAAAACGGCCTGGTGTCGCGCATGTCGCGCATCGCCAAGGATGCGGTGCCGGAGATGATCGTGATGTCCGACACCTGCTTCTGCGAATACACCGAGCACGGCCACTGTGGCGTGATGCACGGCCATGAAGTGGACAACGACCAGACCCTGATCAACCTCGGCAAGCAGGCGGTGGCCGCGGCCCGTGCCGGCGCCGACGTGATCGCGCCGTCGGCGGCCATGGACGGCCAGGTCCAGGCCATCCGCCGGGCCCTGGACGCCGCCGGTTTCACCCAGACGCCGATCATGGCCTATTCCACCAAGTTCGCTTCGGCGCTCTACGGCCCGTTCCGCGAAGCCGGTGGCAGTGCGCTCAAGGGCGACCGCAAGAGCTACCAGATGAACCCGATGAACCGCCGCGAAGCGGTGCGCGAGTCCCTGCTGGACGAGCAGGAAGGCGCCGACTCGCTGATGGTCAAGCCCGCCGGGGCCTACCTGGACATCATCCGCGACATCCGCGAGGCCTCGCGGCTGCCGGTGGCGGCGTACCAGGTCAGCGGCGAGTACGCGATGATCAAGTTCGGCGCCCAGGCAGGGGCCATCGACGAGCAGCGGGTGGTGCGCGAAACCCTGGGTTCGATCAAGCGCGCCGGTGCCGATTTGATCTTCACCTACTTCGCCATGGACCTGGCCCTGGCCGGGATCTGACCAGGCCCCCGCCGTACCGCCACGAACGTCGTCCGGCGTTCGTGGCTCTTGCCAAGACTTCCGCCTCTACATGACAATGCGATTCATTATCAAATATGAATCCTTATTGTCATGCCCGCCGACGACTTATCCCTGCGCTGTGCCGTCACCGACCTCTACACCCATCACCACGGCTGGCTGCAGGGCTGGTTGCGCCAGCGCCTGGGCAACACCTTCGATGCCGCCGACCTGGCCCAGGACACCTTCGTGCGGGTGCTCAAGGCGCGCAATGCCCTGGAGATCCGCGAGCCGCGGCCCTACCTGTCGCGCATTGCCCGGGGCCTGCTGATCGATCTGTTTCGCCGCCGTTCCCTGGAGCAGGCGTACCTGGAGGCCCTGGCCCTGGTGCCCGAGGGCGAGCATCCGTCGCCGGAGGAGCAGAACCTGATGCTCCAGGCGCTGTTGGAAGTTGATCGCCTGCTGGACGGCCTGGGGGCCAGGGTCAAGCAGGCTTTCCTGCTGTCCCAGTGCGATGGCCTGACCTACGAGCAGATCGCCGAACGCCTGCAGATCTCGGTGCGCAGCGTCAACAACTACATGGCCAAGGCCATGGAGCATTGCTGCCTGATGCAGATGCGGATGCAGTTGTCATGAGTTTTGCCAAGCTGCAACTGAGCGTGGGCGAGCGCCAGGCCATCAGCGGCGCGGCGCGTTGGTATGCGCAGTTGCGCTCCGGCACAGCGAGCGAACAGGAACAGGCAGCCTGGCGCGAATGGCTGGCCGCCGACCCCTTGCATCGCCAGGCCTGGGAACGCATGCAGCAACTGGGCGAGCAGATGTCGGCCTTGCCTGGTGGCCTGGCCGGTTCCACCTTGCGCGGGGCCGGGCGCTCGCGCCGTGAGCTGATGCGCAACCTGATGGTGCTGGCCTCGGCCGGCTCACTGGGCTGGCTGGGCTGGCGCAGCGACAGCGCCCAGCAACTGCTGGCGGACTATCGGACCCAGGTCGGCGAACGCCGCGAAGTGCGCCTGGCGGACGGCAGTGCATTGCTGCTCAACACCGACACCTCGGTGAATGTCACTTTCGACGCTCAGCAGCGCCGGTTGCAGTTGCTCTGGGGCGAGATGCTGGTGAGCGCTGGCGTTGATGCGCTGCACAGGCCATTGCGGGTCATCACGCGCCACGGTGAGGTCCAGGCCCAGAGCGCGCGTTTCGTGTTGCGCAGCGACGAGCGTGAGGATCAGGTGGCGGTGCTGGAGCAGGGCGTGCAGGTCAGCCTGGGTAATGGGGCGCTGGTGCGTCGGGTCGAAGCCGGGCAGCAACTGGCCTTCAACACCCGGAGTTTCGCCGCGCTGCAACCCAACGATGCTTCAGTAGGCGCCTGGCGCCAGGGCAGTATCATCGCCCTCGACCGACCCTTGGGGGGCTTGCTGGCGGACCTGTCGCGCTATCGCCGCGGAGTGGTGCAGTGCGATCCGCAGATTGCCGGACTGAAGGTCTCCGGGGCCTTTCCCATCGATGACACCGATCGCGCCCTGGCGGCGCTTGAGAGCGGTTTCTCGCTGCGCATCGAGCGCTACACCCGCTATTGGGTGCGGGTGTCCCAGCGCCGCGTCGGCTGAAACCAAACGGTAAAAATAATTATTCCGGTCTTTGCACTTTTGCCCATTCTGATCCGGCTCATCCCCCAGTGGATTCATTTTCAAGATCGGGGGAAGGCAAAGCATGTCTGAAGTTCACAAGTCGAAGTTGGCCCAGGCCATCAAGCTCGGGCTCTGGGGCGCGCTGGCGGTGTATGGCGCGGCGCTGCTGCCGTTGACCGCGGTGGCGGCCAGCGAACAGACGGCGGTGCGCCGCTTCGACATTGCCGGCGGTGACCTGACCGAGGTGCTGAGCCGTTACGCCAGCGCGGCCGGCGCGGCGATCTCCTTCGATGCCCGGCAGACCGCCGGCCTGCGTTCGGCGGGGCTCAAGGGTGAATACGGGGTACAGGAAGGCTTTGCGCGGATTCTTGCCGGCAGCGGCTGGCAGGCCGAGCCGCAAAGCAATGGCAGCTATGTGCTGCGCCCCGTGCCCCAGGGCAGCGGCGCCCTGGAACTGGGCACCACCCAGGTGCAGGGCCAGGAGCTGGGGGCCACCACCGAGTATTCCGGTTCCTACACCACCGGCGCGGTGACCATCGGCAAGGGCCAGCACTCGCTGAAGGAAACCCCGCAGTCGGTGACCGTGATCACCCGCAAGATGCTCGATGACCAGAACCTCAACACCATCGACCAGGTGATGGAAAAGACCCCGGGCATCACCCTCTACGACTCGCCCATGGGCGGCAAGTATTTCTACTCCCGGGGCTTTCGCATGACCGGCCAGTACCAGTACGACGGCGTGCCCCTGGACATGGGCAGCAGCTACGTACAGGCCGACAGCTTCAGCAGCGACATGGCCTTCTATGACCGGGTGGAGATCCTGCGCGGCGCCGCCGGCATGCTCAAGGGCGCGGGCGGCACCGCCGGCTCGGTGAACTTCGTGCGCAAGCGCGGCCAGGCCACGCCCCACACCGAACTGACGATGTCCGCCGGCAGCTGGGACAACTACCGGGCCCAGGTGGACACCGGCGGGCCGTTGAACGATGCCGGCACCGTCCGCGGCCGGGCGGTGGTGACTCAGCAGACCCGGCAGTACTTCTACGACCTGGGGGAGCGCAAGGATCAGGTCTACTACGGCGCCCTGGATTTCGACCTCAGTGACGACACCAGCCTGGGCCTGGGCATGGCCTATGAAGACGTTGATTCGCGCCCGTGCTGGGGCGGCCTGCCGCGCTACAGCGACGGCAGCGACCTCAAGCTCGGCCGTTCCACCTGCCTGAACACCGCCTGGAACAACTCGCGCAGCAAGCGCGCGACCTATTTCGCCGACCTGCGCCAGCAGCTCAACGATGACTGGGCGCTGAAGGTGGCCGGGGTCTACAGCCGCAACACCCAGGACGTCGAGTACGCCTTCCCCAGCGGTTCGGTGCCGGTGGGTGCCAGCCGCTCCAGCACCCTGATGCTGGGCAGCATCTATGACTACGATCAGGTGGATTACGGCTTCGATGCCTATGTCGACGGCCACTTCCAGGCCTTTGGCCAGGAGCACGAACTGATATTCGGCGCCAACGCCAGCCGTTCGATCAAGGACGACTTCTACGCCGTGGCCGGCTTGCCGCAGCGGCAGAATGTGCTGGACCCCGATCACCACCTGCCCAAGCCCGATGCCAGCTACTACGAAAGCAACTCCACCCGGGGCGGCCCCACTGATCTGCGGATCCAGCAACAAGGGCTGTATTCCACCCTGCGCCTGAAGCTCGCCGACCCGCTGACCCTGGTCATGGGCAGCCGGGTCAGTTGGTACAAGTCGCAGAACGATTCCGTGGCCTACTGGCGCGATACCCGCACGCCCAGCAGTGCCCGCTCCAAGGAAACCGGCGAGGTCACGCCGTTCGCCGGGGTGCTGTACGACCTCAACGACAACCTCACGGCCTATGCCAGCTACTCCAGCATCTTCACCCCCCAGGGCAGCTATCGGACCCTGGACGGTGCGTCTCTCAAGCCGCTGGTGGGCAAGAGCTATGAGCTGGGGATCAAGGGCGAGTGGTTCGACGGCCGCCTGAACAGCGCCTTCAGCCTGTTCCGCACCCTTCAGGAGGATGCGCAGCAGGACGACCCGGCCTGCCCGGACAGCACCTGCTCGCTGAACTCGGGCAAGGTCCGCGCCCAGGGCGTTGAAGCCGAAGTCAGCGGCGAGGTGATCGAACGCCTGCAACTGCTGGCCGGCTACACCTACACCCAGACCAAGATCCTGGAAGATGCCGACAGCCACAACGACGGTTTGGCGTACAACAGCTATGTGCCGCGACACCTGCTGCGGGTCTGGGGCGATTACCAGTTGGGCGGTGCCCTGGAGCGCTTCAATGTGGGCGCTGGGGTCAATGCCCAGAGCGACAACTACCGGGTCTCGCCCACCAGCGGCAAGCACATCAGCCAGGCCGGCTATGCGATCTGGAACGGCCGCATCGGTTATCGCATCGACGACACCTGGTCCCTGGCGCTCAACGGCAACAACCTGCTGGACAAGCGCTACTACACCACCATCGGCACCGAAGGCTTCGGCAACTTCTACGGCGATCCGCGCAACTTCACCCTGTCGGTCAAGGCCGAATTCTAAGGGCCCTGGCGTTCGCGCAGGCTTTCTGCGCGAACGCTTCAGGCCGTGGGCGGCGCGGCGTCGAGCGCAGCCCTGACGCGGCGCAACCGCGGCTAGGGGGCCGGCGCCCATGCATGTGCAACCCGATGCCCGGTCCCGGCTGCGCAGTGCGCAGTGCGCCGAGCGCGGATCAGCGCGGTTTGACGGCGGCCGGGCTGTTCTGCGGGGAGATCTCGCGTTCGCGGAAATAGCGCTCCAGCACCCGCGGATCGGCCGAACGTTCGGCCAGGGCCACGTAGGTGTCCGGGCGCAGCAGGTACAGGGCATTGCGCGCCAGCCCCGCGCGGGCATGGGCCGAGCGCCAGTCGAAGATCCGCAACGGCACCCGGTGTTCGGCGCACCAGTCCTGCACCGCGTTGCTGGTGACGCCATAGACGTGCACCTGCCAGCCCAGATAATCGAGGCTGTCGAAGTTGTCATGCTCGCCGTCGCGAACCCAGGGCAGGCGGTCGCCGCCGTGCACCGGGCCGACGCCGCCGGCGCTCAGGGGCATGCCCCGGTAGTTGAGGGTGATCTGCGACACGGTGCGAAAGAGAAATTCCCGGGCACTGTCGAAGGCGGCGATCTTCGGCAGCAGCAGGGGCGCCAGGCGGGTGCGTACCAGGTAGGCGACCGGGCCGTCGGCGGTGGCGAAGCTGAACACCCGGTCGGTGGTGGCCACCAGGCGCCGGGCAAACTCCATGCGTTCGATTTCATAGCTGTCCAGCAGGCTTTCGGCGCTCTTGCCGCTGAGTACCGCTGCCAGTTTCCAGGCCAGGTTGATGGCGTCGCCGATCCCGGTGTTCATGCCCTGGCCGCCAGCGGGGCTGTGCACGTGGGCGGCATCGCCCAGGAGGAACACCCGGCCGCAGCGAAACTGCTCGGCCACCCGGTGGTGCACCTTGTAGGTGGAGAACCAGTTGACTTGGGTGACGTTGACCTTGAGCTGATGCATGGCGCGCTGGCTGACGTCTTCGAAACGCAGGTTTTCCGGGTGCTCGGCGCGCTCGTCACGCACGGTGCCGATCAGGCGCGCACGGCCGCTGTGGGCCAGGGGAAATACCGCAAGAAAGTCGGCGTCGTCCAGGTCCACGTGCAATTGACCGTCGATGCTCGGGCCGTCGGCCTCGACATCGGCGACGTAGAACACCTGCTGGTAGGTGCCGCCGGGGAACCCCGTGCCCAGGGTCTTGCGCACCGTGGAGCGGGCGCCGTCGCAGCCGGCGAGGTAGAAGGCCTGGCAGTGTTCCTCGCGGCCGTCGGGGCCACGCAGGCGGGCGTTGATCAGGTGGCCGTGGTCGGTGAAGGCCAGCAGTTCGGTGTCTCGCTCGATGCGCACGCCCAGCAGTTCCAGGCGCTCGATCAGCAGTTGCTCGTGCTCGTCCTGGGGAAAGATCTGCAGGAAGGGGTAGGGCGTCAGGTCTTCGCCGATGGCGTTGAACGGCAGTTGCGCGGCCCGCTCGCCGCGGACCCAGAGGTTGACCGCCGGCACGTGGTGGCCGCGTTCGACGATGGCCTGGGTCAGGTCCAGCTGGCGGTACAGCTCCAGGGTCCGGGCCTGCACCGCCAGGGCCCGGGAAGTGCTGCCCGGGCCCGAGGTCTTGTCGATGATCCGTACCTTGACCCCCTGCTGGCGCAGCCAGAGCGCCAGCACCAGGCCGGTGGGGCCGGCGCCGATGATCAGTACGTCGCTGCAGTTCATGTGTTTGCCCTCGTTAGGAGATCAACGTCATGCCTCTGGCTGCGGGCGGCGCCTGCCGCGGGGTCAACGCTGGGCGAAGGCCAGGTTCAGGCCCAGTCCCGCAAAGCTCGCGGCAAAGCTGCGGCGCAACCAGTTCTGCACCTTGGGCGACTCGATCACCGCAGTGCGGAACAGATTGGCCAGCAGGCCGTAGAGCACGAACACGAAGAAGGTCATGGCCATGAACACGCCGCTCAAGAGCAGCATCTGCGGGATCGGGTCGCTGCCGTCATGGGCGATGAACTGGGGCAGGAAGGCCAGGAAGAAAATGGTCAGCTTGGGGTTGAGGATATTCAGCAGGCAGGCCTTGAGCATCAGCGCGCCGGCGCCGTGGCTGACCGTGTTGCTGTCTACCGCAAAGGCCGAGCGATCACGCCAGGTGGCATAGGCCAGGTACAGCAGGTAGGCGACCCCGGCGAACTTCAGGCCCTGAAAGGCCAGGGCGCTAGTGTGCAGGATCGCCGACAGGCCGAGGATCGAGGCCAGCAGGTGGGGGACGATCCCGGCGGTGCAGCCGATGGCGGTGAACAGGCTGGCGCGCTTGCCGGCCACCAGGGCGGTGGAAATGGTCAGGATCACGCCGCTGCCGGGAATCAGCACGACAATCAGACTGGTGAGCAGAAAATCCAGGGTCAGCATCCGGGTGTCACTCCATTGAGGGCGGGGTCATCAAGGTACACCCAGCCACACCGCCAATAGAAGGATTTTAGCCTGTAGCCGCTGCTGAGCCTGCGAAGCTGCGCGAAGGTCCGCAGGACCTTGCCTGGCAATCCCCAGCCAAACCGCTATCGATCCTGAGAACCCTGCGTCCCTACGGGCCGTTCGCAGCCTGCGGCAGCGGCTACAGGGGCGTGGCGGGAACAGCGCTGGCATTCCTTGGTCGAACGCCTCGTGCCGCTGCTTTACTTGCACGGTCCTCGCCCAGCCATCTCGCGGAGTCCCATGATTTCCCACCGTCTTCTAAGTTGCCTCCTGGGCCTGTCGCTGCTGGCCGGTTGTGCCAGCTCGCGCGGCCCCCAGGCGCCGACGCTGACCCCGGAGCAGACCCAGGCGCGGATCCTGCGCCTGCTGCCGGCCCAGGTCAGCGACCGCCCGGGCTGGGCCCGGGATATCCAGGTGGCCTTCAGCGCCCAGGGCCTTGAGCCGAGCCCGAGCAACCTGTGCGCGGTGCTGGCGGTGACCGAGCAGGAATCGACCTTCCAGGTCGACCCGACAGTGCCGGGCCTGGGGCGCATTGCCCGGGAGGAAATCGACCGCCGCGCGGCCAAGGTGCATGTACCGGCGCTGCTGGTCAGCGCGGCCCTGCAGGTGCACGGCCCGGACGGCCAGTCCTACAGCCAGCGTCTGGCCAAGGCCCGCAGCGAGAAGGAATTGAGCGCGATCTTCGATGACTTCATCGGCATGGTGCCCCTGGGCCAGACCCTGTTTGGCGGCTTCAACCCGGTGCACACCGGCGGGCCGATGCAGGTCAGCATCGAGTTTGCCCAGCAGCATGCCCAGGGCTATCCGTACCCGGTGCAGGGCACGATCCGCCATGAAGTCTTCAGTCGCCGTGGCGGCCTGTACTTCGGCATCGCCCACCTGTTGGGCTATCCGGTGGACTACCCGCAACCGCTGTACCGTTTTGCCGACTTCAACGCCGGCTGGTACGCCAGCCGCAATGCGGCGTTCCAGGCCGCGGTCAGCCGCCTCAGCGGGATCAAGCTGGCGCTGGATGGCGACCTGATCCGCTACGACTCGCTCCTGCCTGGCAGCACCGAACTGGCGGTGCGCAGCCTGGGCAAACAGCTGGGGCTGCGCAACCCGCAGATCCGCGCCCAACTGGAAAAGGGCGACAGCCAGGCCTTTGCACAGACCGAGCTGTACCGCCAGGTGTTTGCCCTGGCCGATCGAGCGGCGGGCCGACCCGTGCCGCGCCAGCAACTGCCGGGCATCGAACTCAAGAGCCCGAAGATCACCCGCCAACTGACCACCGCCTGGTTCGCCAAGCGCGTGGACGAGCGCTACCAGCGCTGCCTGCAACGGCCGCTGTAACCCCAAGGGCCTGCCCGTTGTCGGAGCTGGCTTGCCAGCGAAGGCGTCCGTCAGGGCGCTGCAAGGCTTGCGGTCCTGTTCGCCGGCAAGCCGGCTCCTGCGGTTGGGCGCAGAGGTGTGCCTGCCTGCCGTAGGAACTGGCTTGCCAGCGGAGACGCCCTTGACAGCGCAGCAGGACTCACAGGCCTCTTCGCCGGCGAGTGCCGGATGATTGAGCCGCTTGTCAGGCACTTGGGCCGCGTGGCAGGATGCGCCATGAATTTTTTCCGCCTCGACTCCCGCCTTCATCACCATCGACCTCATTTCAGGGGCCGTGGTCGCTTGTGCGCGTCGAGCCGTCAGTTATCGAGAGAACGCGATCACTGACCGTCGATGAAAAAAACCAAAGGCGCCCTGTAAGGCGCCTTTTTTATTGCCTGTCAAAAACCAAGAGGAAACACCCATGACCATGCTCCGTGGCACTCGAATGATCACCGGCCCGCAAGCTGCCGCCCTACGCACCCTGGAAGGACGCTTCCGGAGCTGGCTTCATCGAAGCGGGTGCTGAAGAAGTCATAGTCCCGGCGCTGTGGGGCCAGGACACCTTTATCGAAAAGGCCGGCGGCAGTGAAGTCATCGGCCAGATGTGGGCCTTCAATGACAAGGCCGGACGGCCCTGCTGCCTGATTCCGGAAGCCACTGCACTGTTCCAGGAAACCGCCCGCGAGCTGTTGGCAGGACGGGAGCAGGCGATCTTTTTCTACGTCGCTCGCTGTTATCGCTATGAACGGCCGCAAGCCGGGCGGTATCGAGAATTCACCCAGTTGGGCCTGGAGATACTGGGGCCCGAACCCTTGCAGGCGCTGGAGCGCGCGCGGGAACTGTGCGTTGGCTTTCTGGATGCCCTGGGCCTGGAGTACGAGCTCAACCTCGGGGTCAAGCGCGGCCTGACCTACTACCTCAATGGCGAAGGTTTCGAGGTGCGTTGCCCGCAGTTGGGTGCGCAACAGCAAGTGGTAGGTGCCGGCGCCTACCGCGAAGGTGCCGGATTCGGCATCGGCCTGGAGCGCCTGCAACTGGCGCTGCAACCCCAGCCGTAGGCGCTGGCTGGCCAGCGAAGGCGCCGTTGGGAGCGCTGCAGGATTCGCCGGCCTCTTCGCCGGCGAGCCGGCTCCTACGTGGCCTTGCGCGGTGTGTGGGCTAACCGTAGGAGCTGGCTTGCCAGCGAAGGCGCCCGCAAGGGTGCCGCAAAACTCAGGGGCGGCGACGCACGAACTTGCGCCATAGCCAGACCCACAGCAGTGCCAGCGGGAAGGCCAGGATCACGAAGGGCAGGGCCTGGCTGCCTTTCTCCAGGGCTGCGGCAGTGCCCTCGGCCAGGTTGTCCGGCAGGTCGCGCAGGGCGCGCTTGAGGCTTGAACCGCGTTCTGCGCCGTCACTGGGCAGGAAGTTCAGGGTCAGGCGGTTGGTGTCCAGGCGACGCTGGTGTCCGGCGGCGGTCTGGGCCAGGGCCTGCAGGTCATTCTCGATGCCCGCCTGCTCCTTGCTCAGGGCGATCAGGTCGCTGACGCTGATGTCCTTGCGCGCCGCCAGTTCATCCAGGCGCTGTTGCTGGGCCTTGAGTCGCTGTTGCTGGCGTTGCACATCGGCCACGGCGTCGGCCAGGTCTTCGGCGCTGGTGACCCGCTCGCCCAGTTCGGCCCCTTCGGACGCCTGCTTGACGATGGGTTCGACACCGTCCGGGGCGATTCGCAACACCACCCGAGCGCGGTACTTGCTCTGTTCCAGAAGCAGGATGTTGCAGGGGCCGAACTGGGCCTTTTCGCAGGACTCGCGGGTTTGTTCCAGGTGCGGGCCGATCTGTTCGGCGGGCAGGGACAGGGTCAGTTCGTGTTCGTAGGCCAGCAGGGCGCCAGCCTTGCCCTGGGCGCCGCCGAGGGCCACCGCGGAGCTGTTGTGATCACTGGGGGAACAGGCACTGAGGGCCAGGGCGCCGAAGAGGGCAAAGGCCAGTCGACGGCGGATGGCAGGGTGATCGTCCTGATGTTGCATGGAGGCTCCTTGAGTACTTGAAACTGCGGCTAGGGCGCAGGTGCGCATCTTACTGCTGTTCCCAGGATCACCACGATCGCGGCGCAACTTATTTTCGCCAATTTGCCTGGCTGATGCTCATAGGCATCGTGGTCAATCAGGGCTACACCTGTCGTCCTGGGCAACCCTCTGTCACCCAGCGGTTCAAGGAGAGCCTCATGAGCCAATCGGACATTCCCCCGGGCTTCAGTCCCTGGCCTCGCAGCAGCCCGATGCTGGAGCTGATCGGCCCGGTCTATGGGCGTGGCAGTGGCCGTGAACTGCGCCTCGGCCTGCGCGCCGACACCCGCCACGCCAACGGCCGGGGTACGGTGCATGGCGGCATCATCGCCACCCTGGCGGACATCGGCATGGGCTACGCCATGGCGTTCTCCAGCGAGCCGCCGTTGCCGCTGATCACCGCCAGCATGACCCTCGACTACCTGGGGGCGGTGCAGGTCGGGGAATGGATCGAGGTGCGCCTGGAACATGCCAAGCGCGGCCGGCAGATGGCCTTTGCCACCGTGGTGCTGCGAGTCGGCGAGCGTGAAGTGGCCCGGGCCAGCGGCGTCTTCGCCGTCCCAACCGCAGCCCTGTAGCCGCTGCTGAGCCTGCGAAGCTGCGCCAAGGTCCGCAGGACCTTGCCTGGCAATCGCCAGCCAAACCTCTATCGATCTTGAGCACCCTGCGTCCCTACGGGCCGTGCGCAGCCTGCGGCAGCGGCTACAGTTGCTTCCAGTCCAGGCCGAAGCGCGCCAGGTATTTGCGCAGGCGGTCGGCGTCGTTGGGGTTGGCCTTGCCCAGGCGTGACACGCCGAATAGCCGGCGCCCGGCGTCCGACAGGCTGTCGGCGCGACGGCATTCGGCAATCACCGCCTTGAGCTGCAGACGGTCGAACAGGTCCAGCTCTACCTCGTCGCCCAACAGCGCCTGCAGTTCATCCTCGGCATTTTCCAGGCCCCAGGCGTGGCGCAGGCGCTGGATTTCCTCCTCGACCTGGGCCTGGTCGATGCGTCCGCTGTCGGCCAGGGTGGCCATGCGGGTGATGGAGGCCGACAGCTCGCGGAAGTTGCCCAGCCAAGCTGCTTCGCTGGAGCTGGCAAAGGCCAGGTAGCGGCGCCGCGCCTCCAGGTTGAAACGCACCAGTTGCCCTTGCTCCCGGGCGTGACGCTCCAGTTCGAAATCGATGTTCGGCTCGATGTCCTCGCGGCGTCCCGCCAGCCCCGGCAGGTTGAAGGTCCAGAGGTTGATCCGCGCATACAGGTCTTCGCGGAACAGGCCCTGGGCCACCCGGCCGCGCAGGTCGCGGTGGGTGCCGGCGATGATCAGGAAGTCACTCTCCACTTCCTGGTCCGCGCCCATGGGGAAGAAGCGTTTTTCCTCGATGGCCTTGAGCAGCATCGCCTGTTCGTCCAGTCCCAGCTCGCCGATCTCATCAAGAAACAGCATGCCGCTGTGGGCCGCCCGCAGCAGGCCGTCGCGGGCGTTCTGGGCGCCGGTGAAGGCGCCCTTGATATGGCCGAACAGCGCCGACATGGCACCGTCGCCGCGCAGGGTGGCGCAGTTGACTTCAACAAAGCGTCCCTGCACCTGGTGCCGGCCGCGCTTGAGTTCATAGATGCGCCGGGCCAGGAACGACTTGCCGGCACCGGTGGGGCCGATCAGCAGCATCGGCGCCTTGGAGCGCACGGCGACCCGCTCGATCTGCTCGATGGAGCGGTTGAACGCCGGGTTGCGAGTGGCGATCCCGGACTTGAGGAAGGCCAGGCCTTCCAGGCGCTTGTGGGCAAAGCGCGAGGCGATGCGGTCGTAGCGCGACAGGTCGAGGTCGATCAGCGCATGGGTGCCGGTGGCGTGTTCGCTGGGGTCGCGGCGCCGGGCTGGCGAGGTCTGGATCAACCGGGCCGGAAGGTAGCGCGCCTCGGTCAACAGGAACCAGCAGATCTGCGCCACGTGGGTGCCGGTGGTGATGTGCACCAGGTAGTCCTCGCGCTCGGTATCGAACGGGTAGGCGTTGGTGAAGTCGTGCAGGGCGCCGTACACCTCTTCAAAATCCCAGGGGTTGTTCAGGCCCATGGGGTGCAGGCGCACCTCGGTTTCCGGCGACACCTGGCGCACGTCGTTGGCCACCCGTTCGGCCAGGCTGATATCCCGGGCGTCCAGGCCGTGGATCAGTTCCAGGCGGTTGATCAGCACGTCCTGCTGCTGGCACAGGCCGACCGTGGGCCGCCAATGGCTCCAGCGGTTGGCACCCTTGCCGACGCGATCGAGGGTGGAACCGACAAAACCAATGGCGACCGTGGGCTTGCTCGACATGTTTATACCTGAAGATAAAAAGCGATAAGCAAAGATATAAAATTATCGAGGCGTTTGTCTTGTTGAATGCTCAGTGAAAAAGCGATTAAAAATAAAAACGTTATAAATCAATAATTTAAAAAATAATTTGCCGGAAAAACAAAACCTGGCACAGCAGCTGCAATGTATCTGGCAACGAACGAGACAACAGAGCGAGACGCCAAGATGGCCAACTTCCAGCTGTTCAACACCCAACAGGCAAAAGCGCCAGTGAGCACCACCCTGAACGCTTCCAAGGCCGGGGCTTATGCCTACAACGCCAAGCATCGCCTGGCCCAGCTGGCGGTCACCGGTTGCCTGAACTCGACCTTCTACACCTCGCCTGAAGGTCAACTGGACGCGGTGCTGCAACTGGTGAGCCAGCTGGACAGCCGCTTCGTCGCCCAGGCCGCCCGTTACGCTCGGCAGCAAGGCCATATGAAGGACATGCCGGCGCTGCTGCTGGCGGCGCTGACCGCACAACGCTCGGCCCTGGTGCCGGAGCTGTTCGCCCAGGTGGTGGACAACGGCAAGATGCTGCGCAACTTCGTGCAGATCCTGCGCAGCGGCGTGACCGGGCGCAAATCCCTGGGGTCGCAGCCCAAGCGCCTGGTGCAGAACTGGTTGAACAGCGCCAGCGAGCGTCAGCTGTTGCAGGCCTCGATCGGCACCAAGCCGTCCCTGGCGGACGTGCTGAAGATGGTTCATCCCAAGCCAAGCGATGCCTGGCGCGAAGCCTTCTTCGCCTGGGTGATCGGCAAGCCGGTGGATGTGCAGGCGCTGCCTGAGCTGACCCGCGACCTGCTGGCGTTTCGCAGCGGGGCGATAACCCAGGTGCCGCAGGTGCCGTTCCAGTTGCTCGGCAACGAGACACTGAGCGCCGAACAATGGGCGGCGCAGGCCCGCAACATGGGTTGGCAGGGGCTGCGCATGAACCTCAACACCCTGGCCCGCCACGGCGCGTTCCAGGTGCCGGGTTGCAGCGAGTACGTGGCGGCGCGGCTGGCGGATGCCGATGAAGTGGCCAAGGCCCGGGTTTATCCGTACCAACTGCTGGCGGCCTACCGCATGGCTGGTGAGGACGTACCGCAAGCGGTCCGCGAGGCGCTGCAGGATGCCCTGGAGCTGTCCCTGGCCAACGTCCCGGCGCTGGCGGGCCACGTGGTGGTCTGCCCGGATGTCTCGGGCTCGATGCACAGCCCGGTCACCGGCTATCGCCAGGGCGCCACCACCGCGGTGCGTTGCATCGATGTGGCGGCACTGGTGGCGGCCGCGGTGTTGCGCAAGCAGCCGGCGGCGCGGGTCATGCCGTTCGAGCGGGGGGTGGTGAACATCCACCTCAACCCGCGGGACAGCGTGATGAGCAATGCGCAGAAGCTGGCGAACATCGGCGGAGGCGGGACCAACTGCTCGGCGCCCCTGGCGCAACTGGCCAACGCCAAGGGCCGCGTGGACACCCTGATCCTGGTCTCGGACAACGAGTCGTGGATCGATGCGCGGCGCCACGGCGCCACGGAAACCATGCGCCAGTGGGAGCGGATCCGGGCCATCAACCCGCAGGCGAAGCTGGTGTGCATCGATATGCAACCCGGCGCCACGACCCAGGCGCCAGACCGCGAGGACATCCTCAACGTCGGCGGCTTCAGTGACGCGGTGTTCGATGTGATCGAGCAGTTCACCGCGGGCAACTACGGTGCGCAGCACTGGGTCAAGGCGATCGAGGCGATGCCGCTCTGATCGCTGGAACATGAGATAAACCGTGCGCCGGCCAGCCGGCGCACACCACAGATTTTTTTGCTCATTGGCCCTGAATGCCGCTGTGACTACATCCAAAGGCGTCTCAGCAACTCTTGTCAGGGCCGGTGACGGTACGAATGCCAGTGGCTGTACATATTGGTTAAGCCGGTTCGAATCCGGCGATCAGTCACTCCTTTTGTCGTGCCACCTTTTTTGCAGTTTTTGCGACGAATGCGGATGGAACTACATCCAAGGTTCGAGATGCGGGTTCGATTCCCGCCGGTGCTGGAAAACGGCGCCGTGGTTCAATGGTCAGAACGCGAGTGCACCGTTTCATCGACTCCTTGTCGTCGCATCTTTTCCCCCCGCCTCGGCGGGATGGCAGCGAATGCCACGGGTACTACATTTTGTCGCGGGTTCGAGCCCCGCCAGCCGCAAGGCTGTAGCTCAGTCGGTAGAGCAAATGTGCCCGTTCCCTTGTCGCTGCCCGCAGGCCAGGCCTGCACCGATTGACCCGGCGAATGCCGGTGGAACTACAGGACAGCGTGGTCGCGGGTTCGAGTCCCGCGCACCGCAAGGTGCTAGCTCAGAGGCAGAGCGCGCTGCATGTTCCACCTTCACTGGTCGCCGTCTGTACCGAACACCGCAACGCCGTAGGAGCTGGCTTGCCGGCGAAGAGGCCCCTGAGACCGTCTGCTGCGCCCCGGCTCCTGCACACCCTATTGAACAAGGCCGAATCAGCGGCCACAGGAAAAAGAGTCAACGACATGGAACACAAGACCTACCAACTGCTGGAAGTCGCCAACGGCAAGCCGATCAAGATGTGGACCCAGGGCGTGCCCGTGGAAAACGAAGCGCGCCAGCAATTGATGAACACCGCGAAGATGCCGTTCATCTTCAAGCACCTGGCGGTGATGCCCGACGTGCACCTGGGTAAGGGATCGACCATCGGTAGCGTGATCCCCACGGTGGGCGCGATCATCCCGGCGGCGGTCGGGGTGGATATCGGTTGCGGAATGATCGCCGCCCGTACCTCGCTGACCGCCTCGGACCTGCCGGATAACCTGGCCGGATTGCGTAGCGCCATCGAGGCGGCGGTGCCTCACGGTCGTACTTCGCCCCGTAGCGGTCGCGATAAGGGCGCCTGGGGTGACGTACCGAATCAGGCCGACCAGGCGTGGGCGGCGTTGCATCCGCGCTTCAAGGCGATCACCGATAAGTACCCGGCCCTGGCCAACAGCAACAACCGCAAGCACCTGGGAACCCTCGGCGGCGGTAACCACTTCATCGAGGTCTGCCTGGATGAGGCCAACCGGGTCTGGTTCATGCTCCACAGCGGTTCCCGCGGCGTCGGTAACGCCATCGGCAACCTGTTCATTCACCTGGCCCAGGCCGATATGCGCCAACATATCGCCAACCTGCCGGACCGCGACCTGGCCTACTTCGAGGAAGGCAGCCAACACTTCGACGACTATGTGGAAGCCGTGGCCTGGGCCCAGGATTTCGCCCGGCAGAACCGCGAGCTGATGATGCAACTGGTGATCCAGGCCACCCGCCAGGTGATCAGCAAGCCCTTCGAAGTGGCGCTGGAGGCCGTCAACTGTCACCACAACTACGTGCAGAAGGAGCGCCACTTCGGTGAAGAGGTGCTGGTGACCCGCAAGGGCGCGGTGTCGGCGAAGAAGGGCGAGCTGGGGATCATCCCGGGGTCGATGGGGGCCAAGAGCTTCATCGTTCGCGGGCTGGGTAACGAGGAGGCGTTCTGCTCCTGCAGCCACGGCGCGGGGCGTACCATGAGCCGCACCAAGGCCAAGAACACCTTCACCCTGGCCGACCAGATCCGCGCGACCGCCCATGTGGAGTGCCGTAAGGACGAAGCGGTGATCGACGAAATCCCGATGGCCTACAAGGACATCGACCAAGTGATGCACGCCCAGCGCGAGCTGGTGGAAGTGCTGCACACCCTGCGTCAGGTGGTGTGCGTTAAGGGGTAGAACAATGGACGACATGGACGCCTTGATAGCGGCGCCGCCCGGCTGGCAGTACCAACTGAGCGACTACGAAGCCCGCCGCGTGCGGGAGGTGATGGAGGAGTTGGACCGGCACAGCGCCTGGCTGGAACTGAGCCGCTTTGGCAACGGTTTCGTTCGTCAGGCCGCCGTGCGCGGCCTGGCCGCACAGCCTTCGGCCGAGGCCCTGGCGGCCTTGCTGGAGCGCCTCAACGATTGGGTGCCCCAGGTACGCCAGGAGGCTGCCGCGGCGATCGAGGGGTATCTGGCACCCGAGCGCGCCGAGCTGCTGTTGCAGAGTCTGAAGCCGCTGCTGGCCCTGGCCGGCAAACAGCGCGCGGACCACGGCGCGACCCTGGAACGGGCGCGTGCGGTGCTGCAGCTGGCCCAGGTACGCGAAGAAGTTGAAGCGGCTTTTGCCGCTTGCCGTGGCAAGGCCGCGCGCTTTGTCTTCGAGCTGTTGCTCGAAGGGGCGCCGGATCGGACGGCGCTGCTGGCCCGGGCTTTGCGCCACAGCGAAGTCAGTGTGCGGCAGATGGCGGTGGATGCCTGCGCCGAGCTGCCGGCCGCACAGGCCGTGCCCCTGCTGGAAGAGGTGATGCACAGCTGCGGCGCCAGTGTGCGGGTCAAGGCGCTGCGCTTGCTGCTGCCGTTGCTGGCCGATCCTCGCGAGTATCTGAGTCAGGCCTTGCTGGACCCTTCGGGGGCCTTGCGTTGCCTGGCCCATTGGGCCGCGCCCCGTCACGGGCTGGACCCGCACGAGGTATTGCTGCAGCGGCTGCAACAGCCGGCACCACGGAACAAGCGTGCTTGGCTGGGCCTGTTGGGGCTGGTCAAGGAGCTGCAGGAACCCATGGCCGACGCCATGGTGCGACAGGCCCTGGCCTCGCCGGCCCCGAGTGTGCGCCGGCTGGCCCTGCAGACCCTGGGCGAGCGTGGCATGGCCGAGCAACTGGCGGCCCTGGACGACGCCTCGGACAAAGTCTTCAACTGCGCCCTGGGCCTGTTGCACGAGCAACCCTGGGCAGTCTTCGACGAGGTCCTGGAGCAGCGTCTGGACCAGCACTGGCACGACCTGCCGAAGGCGCGGCGCTGGGCCCTGCTGGCTCTCAAGCCGGGCTGGCGCCAGTTGGAATACCTGCTGTGGCGCCTGGGGCAGGGCGGCAGCGAGGCCGCCTATTGGCGTGAGACTCTGGCGCGCTGGTGCGATAGCCGCTACGGGATGTTCGATCCGGTCACCCCCAAGCCGCTGCGCGAAGCCATGTTGCAGCGTGTGCAGGCGATGGAGGCAGCCGGTGAATTGCCCGCAGGTTCAGCCAAGCGCCTGCTTTGAAAAATGGAGAGAGCCTTTATGCAGCCGCGGCCACTGTTGACCCGGATGGAAGATGAACACTGCCGCGCGCTACGCCAGCTACTGAAAGAGGTGTACTGCGTCTTCGATTTTGTGGTGCTGGCGGTCGAGCCCGAGGCTGAGGTGGATCAAGCCCTGCATCGCCAGGGCTTGCAGCACCTGTACCTGCAACTCATGGCCGAGCGCCGCGAGCGCTGGGAAATACTGCGCCAGGACCCGCGCTATGCCGACGTCGGCCTGACGTCGATGCGCTGGGAGCAGGAGCGGGCGGTGCCTGAGGCGCTCGGCCAAGAACAGGTCCGGCAGCTGGTCTGCGAAAATTTGGAGCCGCAGGAGTGGGCCTTGTTCCAGGCGTTTTACGACCCGCCGTATGGGACGCAGTTCCCCGGCGGCATCGAGCAGGCCCGGCAGGCGTTCGGCCACTGGTTGCAGGTGTTGGGGCTCGACCCCGCCGAGGGGCCGCATGTCATCAACTGGGTAGGCAACCTGGAACTGGACTTTCTGGCGCCGGACATGGGCCCGCACCTGCTGCCCTGGAGTGACTATTTCGACGAAGGCCTGGAGTGGTGGGGCGTCTGGTGCCTGACGGTGTGGAACCCCGTGCGCCGGACCCTGAGTGTGCTGGCTGCCAGCGCCACGGATTGAACAAGGAAAAAGGATCATGGAACACCTGAAGCACCATCCCCTGAGCCGCGCCATGCGCGAACGGGTATTGGCCGAGCTGGCGCGGATCGAGCGCGAGCGCAATGTGCAGGTGCTGTACGCCTGCGAATCCGGTAGTCGGGCCTGGGGCTTTGCCTCCACCGACAGTGATTACGACGTGCGTTTCGTTTATGTGGAAAAGCCCGAATGGTTCATCCAGGTGGATGCCGGGCGCGACGTGATCGAGCGGCCCCTGGATGACGAGCTGGACATCAGCGGCTGGGAACTGCGCAAGACCCTCGGGCTGTTGCGCAAGTCCAACCCGACCCTGCTGGAATGGCTGGATTCGCCCCTGGTGTATCGCAGCGAGCCGGCCGCCGCCGCGCGCCTGCGAGAGCTGGCGGAGGCGTTCTACAGCCCGCCGGCGGCGCGCAATCATTATCTGTCGATGGCCAAGAAGAACTTTCGCGGTTACCTGCAAGGCGAAAGCGTGCGTTTCAAGAAGTACTTCTACGTGCTGCGGCCGTTGCTGGCGGTGCGCTGGATCGACCAGGGTCGCGGCCGACCGCCGATGACCTTTGCCGATCTGCTGACCACGGTCGAGCATCAACCACTGCTGGACGAGGTGGCCGAGCTGCTGGCCTTGAAACGCAGCGCCGAGGAGTCCGCCTACGGGCCACGACGCCCGGCACTGCACGCCTTTATCGCCGCCGAGCTGGAGCGCCCGGTGCCGAAGCTGGCGCGCACCCATGAAGACAACGCGTTGCTGGACGCTTACCTGCGGGAAACCGTCCGGCACTACGCCTGAGGAATGAGATGAAACAGGATGTAATCGAACTGGACGGCGCCATCGGCGGCGGCCAGGTACTGCGCAGCGCCTTGAGCCTGTCGATGCTCAGCGGCAAGACCCTGCGTATCCATAATATTCGTGCCCGGCGCAGCCGCCCGGGGCTGCTGCGTCAGCACCTGACGGCGGTGCAGGCCGCGGCCCAGGTCTGTGGCGCCAAGACCTCGGGGGTCGAACTCGGCTCCCAGGCCCTGACCTTCGAACCGGGGCCGATCCGTGGCGGCGACTACCGCTTTGCCATCGGCACTGCGGGCAGCTGCACCCTGGTGCTGCAGACCCTGCTGCCGGCCTTGTTGCATGCGCCGCAGCCCAGCCGTGTGAGCATCAGCGGCGGCACCCACAACCCCCTGGCGCCACCGGTGGATTTCCTCCAGCAGGCCTGGTTGCCGTTGCTGCGGCGCATGGGCGGGCGGGTGGAACTGCAATTGCTGCGCCACGGCTTCGTCCCGGCCGGCGGTGGTGAGCTGGAGGCCTTTGTTCAACCGTCGGTGCTGCAGCCCCTGCACCTTGAGGAGCGTGGCGCTCTGTTGGGGAGTCGGGCCTGGGCGCTGAGCGCGGGCCTGCCCGAGCATGTGGCCGAGCGCGAGTTGCGTCGGGTGCACAATCGCCTGGAACTGCCTCGGGAGCACCTCACCCCGGTGCAGCTGGATGAACAATACGGCCCGGGCAATGTGCTGTTGCTGGAGTTCACCTTCGAGCACCTGACCGAGCTGTTCAGTGGTTTCGGCCAGAACAGCCTGCGGGCGGAAAAGGTCGCCGACATCGCCATCGATCAGGCCCGGGACTGGTTGGATTCCGGCGCGGCGGTGGCCGAGCACCTGGCCGATCAACTGCTGCTGCCCATGGCCCTGGCCGGTGGCGGCAGCTTTACCACGCCGCGCATGACCGAGCATCTGGAGAGCAATATCCGGGTGATCGAAGCCTTCCTGCCGGTGCGCATCGAGTCGCGCTTGCTGAGCGAGCAACGGCTGCGCGTGGAGTGTCACGCGCTGGTTTGACCTGTGTAGAGTGCTTCGGTCATCAAGGAGGTTGTCGCTATGTATCACTTGTACGGAGGCCGGGGCAGCGGTTCGGCCATCGTCGAGATCGCCCTGGAGTATTGTCGGGCGCCGTATCGCAGCATCGAGGCTGCGCCCTGGGAGGACAGCCCCGGGCGCGAGGCCCTGGCGCGGCTCAATCCACTGTTGCAGATTCCCACCTTGCAACTGCCGGATGGCAGCATCCTCACCGAAAGCGCGGCGATCCTGATCCACCTGGGCCTGGAGTTTCCCGACTCCGGGCTGCTGCCTGCCCAGGCATCGGCCCGGGCTCAGGTGATTCGCGGCCTGGTGTACATCGCCGCCAACTGCTATTCGGCCATCGGTATTCTCGACTACCCGGAGCGCTGGATCAGCGACGCCGACGAGCCGCTCAAGGCGCGAGTGCGCAGTGCCACGGCCGATCGCCTGTTGCGCAGTTGGGAGGTGTTTGCCCAGCAGTTCGCTGCACGACCCTTCCTCGGTGGCGCGGCGCCGGGTGCCCTGGATATCCAGGCGGCGGTGGTGTCCCGCTGGTCCGGCGCCCGTGAACATCTGCGCGGCAGCCATCCCGATTTTTTCGCCCTGCTGCAACGCATCGACCACGAGCCGCCCATCGCCGCGATCCTGGCCCGCCACTGGCCCTGCGCATCCTCATCGTAGGCGCTGGCTGGCCAGCGGAGGCGTCCCTTACAACGATGCAGGGCTCAAGGGCCTCTTCGCCAGCAAGCTGGCTCCTACAGGTGTGTGCGGTGCGGCGGATGATCGTAGGAGCTGGCTTGCCAGCGAAGGCGCCGGCAAGAACGCCGCATAGCCCAGGGCTCTGTTCGCCGGCAAGCCGGCTCCTGCAAGGGGCGGGCAGTAGTCAGGAAGTGGAGGGCAGTGGGTGAAAGTCATCGGTATGCGGGCGCAAAACTCTTATACTCCGGCGCTTTATTTTCCCTAGCCAGCCAGAGGAACGCACCGTGGCCAACGAACCCGATCAGGATTTCTTCAACCGCGCCGACGCCATCATCGAGTTGACCAACTCCCACATCGCCGACAGCAGCCGCGGCAAGGCCAGCGCCTCGCTGATGTATGCCAACGCGCGCTTCAGCGCCTGGGTCAGCGCTTGCGGTTGCCGCAATGTCGAGGAACTGGTGGCGGCCAGGCAACAGGCGGTGGACTATTTCGTCGAGGAATTCCGCCTGATGCTGGAAGAGAACCTCACCGACTACGTCGAGAACTTCGGCCGGTACATGACCGGCACGCAGGAGTGAAAGACCCGCTGCCGACGTTGCCAAAACAGCGGATTGTGTGATCCGCGTCACTCTTTGCTCAAGTGATCCGTGCTCCTGGTCGATAAGCTCTGATTGCCTATTGATATGGAGTTCGTCATGGCCTTGCTACCGGTTCGTCTGTCTCATCGTTTGACCCTCGGCAGTGTCCTGCTGTTGCTGTTCACGGCGTTGGCGGTTTTTGCCGTGATGACCTTGCGGGGGCAGCCCAGAGTGGTGGCGGCGAGCTCGGCATTGATTGAACAGACCGGCAGCGCCATCGTCCGCCAGCTGGCCTTGCAGTTGGCGGGGATCGAGGGCGTGACCGCCAGCATGGCCCATCTGCTGGAAGGGCTGCCCAAGGAGCAGGCGCTGGTCATGGCCACCTTGCCCAAGCTGATCGACCACGAAGGCGACAAGGCGATTGCCGGGGGCGGTATCTGGCCGGAACCCAATGCCTTCACCCCTGGGGTCGAGCGCCGCAGTTTCTTCTGGGCCCGCAGCGACGCCGGGCCCCTGGCGTTCTCCGATGACTACAACGCTGCCGGCAGCGCCGGCTATCACCATGAAGCCTGGTACACCGGCGCGCGCAACAGTGCGCCGGGGCGTTGCCTGTGGTCCGAGGCCTACCAGGACCCGGTGACCCGGGTGCCGATGACCACCTGCAGCGTGCCCTATCGCCAGGATGGCGCCTTCGCCGGGGTCGCCACCATCGACCTGCGCCTGGATGACCTGGCGCGCTTCCTCAAGGAGCAGGGCTCGGTCACCGGCGGCTATGCCTTCGCCCTGGATCAGGCTGGCAACGTGCTGTATTTCCCCGAGGCCCAGGCTGGCGCCGACGGGCAGATGCTCAGCTTCGAGGCCTTGAGCAAGCAGCAGCCCTGGTTGCATCCGGTGGCCGAGGCCCTGGCCAAGGCAGCGCCTGGCGGGCAGGTGCGCAGCCTGGATCTGGCAGAGGATGGCCGACTGCGGGAAGCGGCGCGGGTCAGCCTGTTCAGCATGCCCGGCAGTGGCTGGACCATTGGCCTGGTGACCCCGGAGCAGAAGGTCACCGGCCTGGCCCGGGCCATGACCACCGAGATCCTGGTGTTCCTGCTGCCGTTGCTGGCGCTGCTGTTGTTCTTCGCCTGGCTGGTCGGGCACAAGCTGATTGCCCAGCTGGAGGAAACCACCCAGCAGATCGATGCCCTGGGCCGTGGCCAGGCCACGGACAACGCCGAGTTACACGTGGCCCGGGCCGATGAGATCGGCGCCTTGCGCGGCGCGGTCAACCGCTATGCCGGGCAACTGCGGCAGATGCTGCACAAGATCGCCAGCGAAGCCCAGCAGTTGCAGAACGAAGCTGCGCGCCTGGGGGAGCTCAGCAGCACCCTGGCCCAACGCGCCGAGCAGCAACGCCAGGAAAACACCCAGTTGGCCACGGCCATCACCGAGATGTCCTCCAGTGCCCTGGAAGTGGCGCAGAACACCAACAATTGCGCCGACACCGCGCGCCAGTCCCTGGTGGTGGTGCAGGACGGTCAGCAGCGGGTCGCGGCCAACAGCCAGTCGATCCAGCAACTGTCCACGGAAATGGCCGAGGCCACCGCGGTGATCCAGCGCCTGGAGCAGGACAGCCAGCAGGTCGGCGCGGTGCTGGATGTGATCAAGGCCATCTCCGAGCAGACCAACCTGCTGGCCCTCAACGCCGCCATCGAGGCGGCCCGGGCCGGCGAGCAGGGCCGCGGCTTTGCCGTGGTGGCGGATGAAGTGCGGACCCTGGCTGGCCGGACCCAGACGTCGGCCAACGAGATCAGCGGCATGATCAGCGATTTGCAGCAGGCGTCACGTCAGGCGGTCCAGGCGATTCAGGCCGGTGAGGCGCGGACCCGTGAAGCGGTGGGCGAGGCCTCCGGCGCGTCGCAGGCACTGTCGAGCACCGTCACCAGCTTCGACGATATTTCCCAGCGCGCGCAGCAGATTGCCGTGGCCGCGCAGCAGCAGAGCCATGTGACCCAGGAGATCAACGAACTGGCGGTGCGCATCCACGGCATCAGCGAGGACAACGCCCGGGACGCCCAGGCCCTGGACAAGGTCAGCGAGGCCATGCAGGCCCTGTCCGGACGCTTGTCGCACCTCAGCCAGGGCCACAGCTGAGGCATTGCCTGCCCGGGCCGTCAGTGGTCCGGGCGGGTTTCAGTCCCCCCCGGGCCGCAGTCGCTGGCCCGTTTCAGGCCTGGCTGGACATCATCAGCTTGAGGTTCAGCAACAGCCCCAACGACACCCAGCCGACCCCCAGCAGGCCATTGATCAGGGGCTTGCCGGGAGCCACGCGGGTGGCCAGGAGACGGGCGATGGCGGCGCCGATCAGCGCGCCGGGAAAGTCCAACAGGTAGAACAGCCAGCCCATGGTGTCCTCCGGGGAGCTGATCCACAGGCTGAACAACTGCAGGTGCGCGGCCAGGGCCAGGGCCACGCCGGTGAACAGCGCCGGCGTGGGCCGGGTGCACAGCAGCAGGCCGAGGATCAGCCCCTGGGGCAGCCAGTAGGCGGCGAAGTTTTCCCAGAAGTACTCCATCGGTTGCCCGGCCCGGACGATGGCCAGGGACAGCCCCCAGAGCAGCGCGGCTGCAGCGGGCAGATGATTTGGGGAGAGCAGACGCAAGGTGCGGGCAGGCATGCAGGATCTCGGTAAGGCGACAGGGGATCAACCGTGCTTGCGGTTGGGAATCATGGCCATCAGCGCGAAGCTGCGGCTCCGGGCCGAGGGGGGCAGACGCTCGGCAAGCCGCGCCACCCTGGCTTGGCTCAGGAGCGTGCCCAGGGTGATGGGGCGCTTCAGATCGGCTGCGGACGGCGGCGGAATCTATCACAGTGCGATCGCTGACATGGCGTTACCTGCATGAGTCTGCTGGGGTCTGATGTGCCGCCTGCTCCGACCGGCTGTCAGAGCCGCTCGGCGAGGCTTGTCGGCCGCCGCGGCCGCGCTAGGCTTTGCCTGCACCCCCCACCAAGGAGCAGGTCACCGTGAGCACACTTCGCACCCCCTCTTTAGGCCCGATCGTCGGGCACACCACCGACAAGTCCTGCCGTCTATGGATCGCCGCTTCCGATGCCCTGGACGAGAAGGGCGTGGCGGAGGACATCCGCACCATCGGCGTGATTGGCGTGGTGAGCAGCAACGGCCGGGTCGCGGCGGACAACATCTTCTACTTTCGACTGCGACGCGAGTATCACCGTACCGGCACCTTCAATCTCGGGGTCGACACCAGCCTGTGGGGCAGCGAGGCCGCGCGCAAGCAGCTCAAGCCCTTTGAGCTGACGCCGGGCACCCGTTATCGGGTGCGCATGGCATCGCTCAACGTCGATGACGCGGGCAACAACGATGATGATGTGTCCAGCGAGTCGGTGGTGCAGCGCCTGCCCGACCCCGGAGCCTGGGCCAATGACCTGAACCGCACCGGGGCCGACAAGATGTACGTCGAAGCCGAGTTCACCACACGGGCCAGTGCGGTGCCCGGCAAGGCCTCGGCCCTGAGCTTTCTGCTGGGCTCCTGCCGCTACCCGGGGCTGCTGTGGAAACGCAAGAACTCCGACACGATCTTCGGTCCGATGCTGAGCGAACACGCCGACGCGCAGATGGTGCTGATGGTCGGCGACCAGATCTATGCCGACCTGTTCAACCGCCTGGTGCCGGTGGGGCTGGCGGACACCTTCGAGGAGTTCGAGGAGCGCTACCACAGCGCCTTTGGCTCGCCGAACATCCGCCAGTTGCTGGCCCACATGCCCACCTACATGATCCTTGACGACCACGAGATCGAGGACAACTGGACCCAGGACCGGATCCGCAAGGACCGTGACAAGCGCCTGCTGTTCAACCTCGCCATGGGCGCCTACATGAGCTACCAGTGGAGCCATGGACCCCGCTTTGCCGACAGCTATGTGCATGGCCGGGCCATGACCGGTGACGACAGGTACCTGCAGCAGTTGCAGACCAACCAGCTGTTCTACGACTTCTCCTGTGGCCACTACCCGTTCTTCGTCCTCGACACCCGTACCCAGCGCTTTCTCGACGATGTGCCGGACGCCCTGGAGGACAACCACCTGCTGGGCCGCCCCTCACTGCACCCCAGCGAACCGGGTCAGCTCGACCGCTTGTGCGCCTGGCTGCGGCACATGCAGGAGGATCGCGGCAACGTGCCCAAGTTCGTGGTCACCTCCAGCGTCTTCGTACCCAATGGCGTGGACACCGTGGGCACCGACAGCGATGCCGTGCGCCACAAGAACGACAGCGACTCCTGGTCGGCTTTCCCCACCACGCGCCGCGCCGTGCTGGAAACCCTGGTCGAGCATCAGGTGCAGAACGTGGTGTTTCTCTCCGGGGACATTCACTGCTCGAACATTTCCCGCTTGCAGTTCAGCGCCGCGGGGCAGGGGCTCAAGTGCTACGCGGTGACCTCGTCGGCGTTCTACTGGCCGTTTCCCTTTGCCGACGGCGATCCGGCCGGGTACGTGCACGACTCGACGGCGCCGCAGACGCCGGACAGCTTTGCGCTCTTCGACGGTACGCAGAGCATGGACTACCAGACCTGGGCCTTCACCCAGGCGGACAACTTTGCCCGCCTGGACCTGAAGCCCGATGACGCCCAACTGGTGGTGCAGTTCTACGGCGCCGACGGTGAGCCGCTGGTGACCCGCAAGCAGGACGACAGCGTGGACAACCAGGCGCAACGGCTGCAGCTGGAACCCTGGTAGCGGGGCGTTACAGCCCCAGTTCCAGCGCCAGCAGGTCCGCCAGCGGCTGGCGCCGGCGGATCAGCTTCGGCTGGCCGTTGGCGAACAGCACTTCCGGCAGCAGCGGCCGGCTGTTGTAGTTGGAGGACATGCTGGCGCCGTAGGCGCCGGTGTCGTGCAGCACCAGCAGGTCGCCGACCTGGGCCTGGGGCAGCAGGCGCGGGGTCAGGCATTCGTCGTCCTGGGTGAAGATATCGCCGGACTCGCACAGCGGGCCGCCGACCACGGTCAGCTGTTGCGGGCGCTGCACCGGCTGGCCGCTGGCGTCCAGCAGGCTCATGCCGTGGTAGGCGCCGTACATGGCCGGGCGCATCAGGTCGTTGAAGCCGGTGTCCACCAGCACGAAGTGATGCTGGCCGGCGGTCTTCACCACCCGCACTTCGCTGACCAGGCAACCGGCCTCGGCCACCAGGAAACGTCCCGGTTCGATCTCCATGCGCACGCCGTGGCCCAGATAGGCCTCGATCTCCTGGCGCGCGACCTTCCAGGCATTGGCGTAGCGCTGCACGTCCACCGGGGTGTCGCCCTCGCGGTAAGGCGTGGACAGGCCGCCGCCAATGGAGAACGCCTCGATGTCGTGGTCCAGGGATTTCACCGCCGCCACCATGGCCGCGCCCACTTGCTCCAGGTGGTCGTAGTCGACCCCGGAACCGATGTGCATGTGCAGGCCCACCAGATGCAGGCCGTGCTGGCGGATCACCGCCAGGGCTTCGCCGACCTGATCGTGCCAGATGCCGTGCTTGCTGTTCTCGCCGCCGGTGTTGGTCTTGCGGCTGTGGCCGTGGCCGAAGCCCGGGTTGATCCGCAGCCACACCCGATGCCCCGGGGACTGTTCGCCGAGTTGACGGAGCATGTCGATGGAGCCGGCGTTGACTTCCACTTGCAGCTCCACCACGCGCTTGAGGGTGGCTTCGTCGAACAGGTCGCAGGTGAAGACGATGCCGGCATCCAGCGGGCTGAAGCCGGCCAGCAGGGCACGTTCGATTTCTCCCAGGGACACCGCATCGACCCGCACCCCGGCTTCGCGGATCAGGCGCAGCAGGTGCAGGTTGGACGAGGCCTTCTGGGCGTAGCGCACCACGTCGAAGGCCTGCAATTGGGCGATGCGCGCCTGGATGGTGGCGGCGTCATAGCACCACAGCGGGGTGCCATATTGACGGGCGGCGGCAGCGAGTTGAGCGGGGGCGAAAGGAATGGCCATGGGGATTGCTGTCTGTGGTCAGTGAGAGTGGTTGCAGCATGCCGATGATTGGCTATTCAATAAAATATCTATTCTTTGTTGCTCGATTCAGTTTTGATATGGGCTGATCGATCGAACGAGCCTCTGTTGATGGACATCTCCCTGCGCCATATCGAAGTCTTCCGCGCCATCATGCAGGCCGGCAGCGTCACCGGCGCCGCGCGCCTGCTGTTTACCTCGCAACCCACGGTCAGCCGCGAACTGGCGCGGCTGGAAAGCCTTTCCGGGCTGCGCCTGTTCGACCGCGAAGGCGGGCGCCTGCTGCCCACGGCCCAGGCCCTGCTGTTGCTGGAAGAAGTGGAGCGGGCCTATGTGGGGCTGGAGCGAATCAACAGCGTGGCCCAGTCGATTCGCCGTTTCGAACACGGCCAGTTGAGCCTGAGCTGCCTGCCGCTGTTCTCCCAGACCTTGCTGCCCCGAGTCTGCAAGCGCTTTCTGCAACAGCACCCGGGGATCGGCCTGAGCATCACTGCCCAGGAATCGCCGCTGCTGGAAGAGTCCCTCAGCGCCCAGCGCCATGACTTGGGCCTCACCGAAAGCGAGCACCTGCCCCGGGGTACCCAGGGCGAGTTACTGTTCTGCGCCGACATGGTCTGCATCCTCCCGGACGATCATCCGCTGCTGGCCAGGCCACGGCTGGCTTCGGAGGATTTTCGCGGGCAGAACTTCATCAACCTCTCGGGCCTGGATATCTACCGCCAGACCCTGGACGAGCACTTCCGCCAGGCCGGGGTCGACCGCCGGGTGGTGGTGGAAACCACCAACGCCGCCTCGGTGTGCGCCATGGTGCGGCAGAAACTGGGGGTGGCGATCATCAACCCCTTGAGCGCCATGGAGGAAGTGGGGCGTGGCTTGGCGATTCGTCCGCTGCAGCTGTCGGTGCCGTACCGGGTGATGCTGATCCGCCCGGATTACCGGCCGTCATCGAGTTTTGTCGAGGGCTTCTGCGAGTCGTTGCGGGGGGAGGCGCGGCGCCTGGATGAGCAACTGAGCAGGCTAGTGCAGGCGCTGTAGCTTGTATTGTGGCGAGGGAGCTTGCTCGCGCTCGGTCGCGTAGCGGCCGCAACAGCTGAATTCGCGACAGGTCGGATGAGACGCGAATTCAGTGCTTGGGAAGGCTGTGCCTTCCCGCGGGAGCAAGCGCCCTCGCCACAGGGGAAACCCTAGCGTTCGATGGCCAGCGCCACGCCTTGACCGCCGCCGATGCACAGGGTCGCCAGGCCTTTTTTGGCGTCGCGCTTGAGCATTTCATGCAGCAGGGTCACCAGCACCCGGCAGCCCGACGCACCAATCGGGTGGCCGATGGCAATCGCGCCGCCGTTGACGTTGACCTTGCTCGCATCCCACGCCAGCTCCTTGCCCACCGACAGCGATTGCGCGGCGAAGGCTTCGTTGGCTTCGATCAGGTCCAGCTGGTCCAGGGTCCAGCCGGCCTTGTCCAGGCAGCGGCGGGTGGCCGACACCGGGCCGATGCCCATGATCGCCGGATCGACCCCGGCGTTGGCGTAGGCGGCGATCCTGGCCAGGACTGGCAGGCCCAGGGCCCGGGCCTTGCTGGCGCTCATCAGCATCACCGCGGCGGCGCCGTCGTTCAGCGCCGAGGCGTTGCCGGCGGTCACCGTGCCATCTTTCTTGAACGCCGGCTTGAGCTTGGCCAGGGCCTCGGCGGTGGTGCCGGGGCGTGGCTGCTCGTCGGTGGCGAAGGTCAGCGGTTCGCCCTTGCGCTGGGGAATCTGGATCGGGGTGATCTCGTCGACAAAGCGCCCAGCCTCGATGGCGGCCGCGGCTTTCTGCTGGGAAGCGGCGGCGAAGGCGTCCTGGGCTTCACGGCTGATGCCGTACTTGTCCACCAGGTTCTCGGCGGTGATGCCCATGTGGTAGTCGTTGAAGGCGTCCCACAGGCCGTCGCTGATCATGCTGTCGATCATCTGGCTGTGGCCCATGCGCAGGCCGGTGCGGGCGCCGGGCAGCACGTAGTTGGACAGGCTCATGTTTTCCTGGCCGCCGGCGATCATCACTTCGGCATCGCCGCAGCGGATGGCCTGGGCAGCGAGATGCAGGGCCTTGAGACCAGAGCCGCAGACCTTGTTCAGGGTCATGGCCGGCACGGCGTGGGGCAGGCCGGCCTTGATCGCGGCCTGGCGCGCGGGGTTCTGCCCGGCGCCGGCGGTGAGCACCTGGCCCATGATCACTTCGTCGACCTGGGCCGGGTCGATGCCGGTCTGGGCCAGCAGTTGGCGGATCACCGCGGCGCCCAGGTCAACGGCGGGAATGCCCGCCAGGGAGCCCTGGAAACTGCCCACGGCGGTACGGGTGGCGGCAACGATAACGACGTCTTGCATGGTGGGGCTCCTTAGGCGAACTGCATTTCAGGCACGTGGTCCGGCACGATCAGCTTGCCGGCGGTCTTGCTGACGATCTCCTCGACGCTGACCCCGGGGGCGCGCTCCTTGAGGATGAAGGCGCCGTTCTCGATCTCCAGGTAGGCCAGATCGGTGAGCACGCGCTTGATGCACTGGGCGCCGGTCAGCGGCAGGCTGCAGCGGTCGAGCAGTTTGGATTCGCCGTCTTTCGAGGCGTGGGTCATGGTCACGATGATGTTCTCGGCACCGGCCACCAGGTCCATGGCGCCGCCCATGCCCTTGACCAGCTTGCCGGGGATCATCCACGAGGCGATGTTGCCTTGCACGTCCACTTCAAAGGCGCCGAGCACGGTGAGGTCGATATGGCCGCCGCGGATCATCGCGAAGGATTCGGCCGAGGAGAAAATAGAGGCGCCGATGCGCGCGGTCACTGTCTGTTTGCCGGCGTTGATCATGTCGGCGTCGACTTCGTCCTCGGTAGGGAAGGCGCCCATGCCCAGCAGGCCGTTTTCCGATTGCAGCATCACTTCCATGCCGTCGGGGATGTAGTTGGCCACCAGGGTCGGAATGCCGATGCCGAGGTTGACGTAGAAGCCGTCCTGCAGTTCGCGGGCGACGCGCTGAGCCATTTGTTCGCGGGTAAGAGCCATGTTTGTTGTCCTTTTAGTCGGGCTGGGGAAGGGCGATCACTTGCGCACGGTGCGCTGTTCGATGCGCTTCTCGAAGGTGCCGCAGATGACCCGGTCGACGTAGATGCCGGGGGTGTGGATCTGCGTCGGGTCCAGCTCGCCCGGCTCGACGATTTCTTCCACTTCGACCACGGTGATCTTGCCGGCGGTGGCCGCCAGGGGGTTGAAGTTCTGCGCGGTGTGGCGATAGACCACGTTGCCGAAATGATCGGCCTTCCAGCCCTTGACGATGGCGAAGTCACCGGTGATGGACTCTTCCATCAGGTAGGTGCGGCCCTTGAATTCGCGGGTTTCCTTGCCTTCGGCCACTGGGGTGCCGACGCCGGTGGCGGTGAAGAAAGCCGGGATGCCGGCGCCGCCGGCGCGCATTTTTTCCGCCAGGGTGCCTTGGGGAGTCAGCACCACTTCGATCTCGCCGCTGAGCAGCTGCTTCTCGAACAGGGCGTTTTCCCCGACATAGGAGGCGATCACCTTGCTGATCTGGCGGTCTTCCAGGAGCACGCCCAGGCCGAAACCGTCGACCCCGCAGTTGTTCGACACCACGGTCAGATCACGGGTGCCGCGACGCTTGATCTCGGCGATCAGGTTCTCGGGGATCCCGCACAGACCGAAGCCGCCGGCGATCACGGTCATGCCATCTTGCAGACCTTCCAGGGCTTCCTTGTAGGACGCCACGCGCTTATCGAAACCTGCCATTTGCACCATCCTCTTTCTTGTTCGTTGGCGGCTGGCCAGCCGTTTGCGGATCAGTGTTGCGCTGCACGATTGATTTGTTAAGTTGATTTTTAAGGTTGATTGATTGGAGAAGCAGCATAATCAGCTGCAAGCTGCAAGCTGCAAGCTGCAAGCTGCAAGCTCCAGGCTACAAGCTTGCGGCTTGAAGCTTATAGCTTGCCGCTGCCCTTCTGAGGATGAGAGATGACGGTTAAACAGATTCGGGCCTTTCTGGCGGTGGCCCACAGTTTGAGTTTTGCCCTGGCCTGCGAGCGGCTGCATCTGTCGCAGTCGGCCTTGAGCCTGACCATCAAGGCTCTGGAAGAAGGCTTGGGTGGGCGCTTGTTCACGCGCAATACGCGCAATGTGGCCCTGACTCCGGAGGGCGAGGCCCTGTTGCCGCTGGCGCGGCGTTTGATCGCCGATTGGGACAACGCCGAGGATGAGTTGCGCCAGCGGTTCACCCTGCAACGCGGGCGGGTGACGGTGGCGGCCATGCCGTCCTTTGCCGGTAATCTGCTGCCGCCGATTCTCAAGCACTTTCGCGCGCGCTACCCCCAGGTCAACGTCACGGTCAACGACGTGGTCAATGAGCAGGTGCTGGAGATGGTCCGCGACCGCGAGGTGGAGTTGGGGGTGGCCTTCGAGCCGCAGGACAGCACTTCCTTGCTGTTCACGCCGTTGTATATCGACCGTTTCGTGGCCGTGGTACCCAAGGATTCGCCCCTGGCGCAGCGCAGCCGCATCGACTGGCAGAGCCTGCTGCAGGAGCCCTTTATCACCCTGCAGCGGCCGTCCACGGTGCGGGTGATGCTGGAGGACCATCTGCGGGCCCGGGGCGTGCAGTTGCCGGTGGAATTTGAAAGCCATCAGTTGGCGACCGTGGGGCGCATGGTCGCCAGCGGCCTGGGCGTCAGTGCCGTGCCGGCGCTGTGTGCCCAGCATATGCGCGAGTTGGGCGGGCATTGCCTGACCCTGGACGAACCGGTGGTGGAGCGGGCCATCGGTATCCTCACCAAGCCGGGGGAGGAGTTGTCCACCGCGGCCCAGGCGCTGTTCGACATCCTCCGCCAGGACAATCTCGGCAAGCGCCTGGGCGCCGCCGATTCAGCGCAGCAGGCGCTCGGCCAGTAGCGGCAGGAGTTGGTCGCAGGGCTCGCCGAGCTTGAGGTCCAGCAACTCGTCGGCGCGGGTCTTGCCGAAGTTGATGGCCAGCAGTGGCTTGCCCTGGTCCGCCACCGCCCGACACAGGCGAAACGCCGAATACGCCATCAGTGACGAGCCCACCACCAGCAGGCCGGCGGCCTCGTGTACCGCATTCAAGGCCCGGGCGGCGGTGATCTGGGCCACGTTCTCGCCGAAGAACACCACATCGGGCTTGAGCCGCTGGCCGTTGCAGTAAGGGCAGCGGGGCACCTGGAAGCGTTCCTCGAAGGCCGGGTCCAGCAGGGTGTCGCCATCCGGTGCCGGCACCGCGTCGACACCGGTCAGGTACGGATTGAGCGCCTGCAACTGCTGCTGGATGGCATCGCGCTGGCTGCGTTGGCCACAGTCCAGGCACAGCACCCGGTGCAGGCTGCCGTGCAGTTCGATGACGTCCAGGCTGCCGGCCTGATCGTGCAGGGTGTCGACATTCTGGGTGATCACCCCGGCGATGCTTCCGGCCGCCTGCAATTGCGCCAATGCCTGGTGCGCGGCGTTGGGCCGGGCCTGGCGGATGCGCGGCCAGCCAAGCATGGCCCGGGCCCAGTAGCGGCGGCGGGCTTCGGGCTGAGCGAGGAACTCCTGGTACATCATCGGTTGGCGGCCGCGGCGCACGCCGTCGTTGTCGCGGTAGTCGGGGATGCCCGAAGGGGTGCTGATGCCGGCGCCGGTGAGGACCATGAACGGCTTGCCGTGCATGGCGGCGGCCAGTTGTTCGAGCGGCGCGGCGGTGGGTCGATCAATCATGGAAGGCGCTCGTCTGCAGAGGGGACGGCTATCAGGAATAGACGCAAAACCCCGGGGATGCCAGGGTTTGCGTCGACCACCGGGCGCTCGGGCCGGTGGGCGTCAACCTACAGGCGGAACACGCTCACCTGCTGCTCCAGGTTCTGCGCCAGTTGCTGCAGGGAGCGGGCGGTTTCGCTGGTTTCCTCCACCGCCTGGCTGTTCTGCTGGGACATCTGGGCGATGCGCTCGACATTGCGCGCCACATCCTGGCTGGCGGCGGTCTGCTCCCGCAGGGCCAGGGAGATCTGGTCCACCACCCGCACCACATTGCCGGACGAGGTGCGGATATTGACGATGGCCTCACCGGCCTGCTGGGCCAGTTCGACGCCGCTTTTCACCTGATTGACCCCCACGTCCATGCTACTCACCGCTTCCCGGGTGCCTTGCTGGATCTTGCCGACCATCTCGGTGATTTCCTGGGTCGAATTGGCGGTGCGCTGGGCCAGCAGGCGCACTTCATCGGCGACCACGGCAAAGCCGCGGCCCTGTTCCCCGGCGCGGGCGGCTTCGATGGCCGCGTTCAGGGCCAGCAGGTTGGTCTGCTCGGCGATGCCCTTGATCACCCCGACAATGCTGGAGATCTGCTCGGCGTGCTGGCCCAGTTCACCGATCTGGGTGGCTGAGGCCTGCACGGTTTCGGCGATCAGGCGCATGCTGCCCAGGGTGTCCTGGATCACGCTGCCGCCTTCCTCGGACTGGCGCCCGGACTCGCTGGACAGGGCGTGGGCATCCCCGGCGTTGTCCGCCACATGGTTGATGCTCACGGTCAGTTCTTCCACCGTGGCCGCCATGGAAGAGGCCGAGTGGGACTGTTCCTGGGCCGAGGCCGAAAGCTGCAGCGAGGCACTGGAAATGCTCTGGGAGGCGCTGACCAACTGGTCGGCCCCCTGCTTGATCTGACTGATCATGGTCCGCAGGCGCTCCTGCATGGCGGCGAAGGCGTGCAGCAGGTTGCTCACTTCATCACGGCCGGTGGCGCTGATGCTGCTGTCCAGGCGTCCGGCGGCGATGGCCTTGGCCACGTCCACGGCCTGGCGTATGCGCCCGACCAGGGTGCTGGACAGCGACCAGGCGACCAGCATCGCCAGCACCGCCGCCAGCACGCCGCCGCCGATCAGGATCGCCAGGGCCGAGGCCTTGGCCTGGTCCATGGCCTGGCTGCGGGCGTCTTGCAGGCTTTTTTCTGCTTCGCGCAATTCACTGGTGAGCTGGCGCATGGCGTCCATCTTGGCCTTGTCGCGCCCGGCGCTGATCTGTTCGGCCATGGCGGCGGCCGGCTGGCTGCCGGCATTGATCGCCCGGCGCAGGGCCAGGTTGGCCTGGATATCGTCGCGCAGCCACTGATCATGCAGGGCCTTGAGTCGTTCCAGGCGCGCCTGCTGCTCGGGATTGTCGGCGGTGCTGCTCTTGATCCGCGCGTAGTCCTCGGCAAAGGCCTTCTCGCCTTGCTCCAGGGGTTCGAGGAAGCTGTCGCGGCCGGTCAGGGCATAACCGCGCATGCCGGTCTCGACATTGATCAGGCTGCGCAGCAAGGCATCGGACTGGTTCAGGACCTCGTAGCTGTGGATGTTGCTTTTGACACTGCTGCTGACCTGATCGAAGCCGCGCAGGGCCGCCAGCACCAGCAGCAGGAGGATCAGCAGGACGACGCCGAAACCGGCATAGAGCTTTTGCGAAATGCTCAGATTGGAAAACATAGGAAGGAGCGCTCCTAAACCGTTGACTGAATGCTTCACAGGGCTGTGTCTCGACGAGGCAGCGTGATAGCTCAATGATGTTCAAATGACATCAACGGTCCGACTTTTCCTGTACAAAAAAAGTTTCATGTACAAGAAAATATTTTTTGTGGAGCTTGTAGAAGGGCGCATCGAGCGTCACCCGAAAGGGCGCCGCTCGATGCTCGGCGGGGTCAGCTGGAGTGGGCGTTGCTGTCGTCCTCGGGGTCGACGCCCTCGGCCTGTCCGGGCAACTCGGTGATCACGCTGAAGTCGCTGACTTCCACCGCGCCCAGGCCGTAGCCCAGCAGGTGGAAGGAGAAGGCCTTGCGGGTTTGCGGGTTGTCGAAGCTGAAGTCCATCTGCAGCGGCTGGTCGGGGGTCACCAGCATTTCTTCCGGCAGGCCCAGGGGCACGTCCTGCTCCAGTTCCTTGCCCTTGAGCAGGATGTAGGCGTTCTGCTGCGGGTCGGCGGAGCGCACGGTGAAGCGCACCCGGGTTTGCGAACCCTTGGGCATTTCCAGGTACTGGGCGCCGATCAGGTTGTCGGCCCAGTCGTCGTTGATCTGCGCCTTGAGCGGGATGATCGCCGGGCTGCCGAACTGATAGTGCTGGTTCAGTGGCGACTGCAGCAGGCTGCGGTCCAGGTGCGCGGCCCGGGCAGTGATCTGCCGAGCCCGCAGGCCGCCGTACTGGCCCTGCAGGCTGGCGCTGTCGGCGATGAAGCCGCTGCTTGAGTAGTAGCGGCAGCGCTGCTGGAAGTCGCACTCGGTGAAGGTGCCCTGGCCGTCGTGGTAGCGCAGCTTGCCGTTGGTGTAGGACATGATTTCCCGGCCCTGGGCGTAGTCGCGGAACAACGAGCGGCCGCTGAGGCTGGCGGGCACCGGCAGGCCGAAGTAGTCCAGCACCGAGGCGCTGAGGTCGACGTGGCCGTAGGTCCCGGACTTGAGGTGGGGCAGCAGGTCCTGGTCCGGGGCCAGCATCAGGTTGAAGCCCCAGGACGAGGCCAGACGCACGCCGTCGATGCCGTGGGATTCATCGGAGGTGATGATCACCAGGGTGTCCTTGAGCACGCCCTTGCGCTCCAGCCCCGTGAGGAACTGGTCGATGGCGTCGTCCAGGTAGCCGACGGCGGCTTGCTTGGGCGTGTCATAACGCTCCAGGTAGTCCTCGGGGGCCGAGTAGGGCTGGTGGGTGCCGACGGTCAGCAGGGTGAGCATCCACGGCTTTTTGTTCTTCTTCAGTTGATCGACGTAGCTCAGGGCGCCTTCGAAGAAGGCCTTGTCGTCCTTGCCCCAGGGGAACTCCAGGTAGTTGTCGTTCTTGAACCACTCCAGGCCATGGGTCGAATCAAAGCCGATGTGCGGCATGATCTTGTCCTTGGCCATGAAGCGCAGGCCGGCGCCCTGCAGGTAGTGGGTGTTGAAGCCGAACTTGTGCATCTGCGCCGGCAGGCAGGCCTGGTTGCGCTGGTTCTGGGTGAGCATCTCGACGCCCTTGGGGGTGCCGTTGTCGAGCTTGTCGTAGTCGCCGCAGAGCATGGCGTACAGGCCGCGAATGGTCTGGTGGCTGTGCAGCACGTAGTCCGGGGTGTTCATGCCGCGCTCGGCCCAGGCGCTGAGCTTGGGCATCAGGTCTTCCTGGTAGCGGCTGTTCAGGGCCTCGCGATTGGTGCGGATATAGGCCCCGGGAATGCCTTCCAGGGTGATCAGCAGCACGTTGCGCGCGCGCCCGGCGCTGGGCAGCAGGGGTTGGCCTTCAAGGTCCAGCCGGGTCAGGCCGGTCATCACCGGTGGCACGTCGGCGACATCACCTTGCAGCCAGTCTTCGATGCGCATCTGCGCCTGGCCGGTGGCGGTGGCCAGGGCCTGGTGGGGCAGGTTGAACAGCTGCCACTGATCGGCTTCGCTGGGTTTCAGGTACTGGGTGGTGCCATGGGCCAGGAGCAGGCCCAGCGGCAGGGCCCACAGCGCCCGTGGCAGGGCCGGGAGTCGCACCCCGCGACTGCTGCGCTGGACCACCAGCCACAGCACCAGCCCCAGCAGCAGGCTCAGCCCCAGCTCGGGGTGGGTCAGGCCGCCACCGGTGGAGTTGCCGACAAACTGCGGGTCCACCAGGTAATGCAGGTCGGCGAGGTTGGGCATGCGCCCCACGGCGCTCACCAGCTCGGCGCTGACCAGGGTCAGCAGCGCCCACACCAGCAGCACCGGCAGCGCCAGCCACCAGCGGCGGCGGTACAAGAGCAGGGTCAGCAGGCTGGCGCTGGCCAGGTCCGACAGATAGCCCTGCGGGTTGGACCAGCCCAGGGCCAGGCGCGCGCCCATCGGTACCAGCAACAGCAGGCCGAACAAGGTGCACAGGGGAGCAAGAGGGTGTTGTAGGCAACGACGGATCAACTTCACAAATAACCTGCCTGTCATCAAAGCTTCACGCAAATGTGCGCAATGGTAACAAGAGCGACAGCTCAGACGTTTCTTATTAGTGGGGGGAATTTATTTCCAGGCGGCCTGAGAATTAGCCTGGAGATGCTCAAGATCGGGCTGAAGGCCCGTATTCAGGTGTCTTATTGCGGCTGCGGCCGGGTCTGATGGTGGCGGGATTTACTATTTCAGGGTGTTAAAAAGCCGCCGTCTACGGATCAGCTCAGAAGCGCAGACGGCCGCACGGGCGGTGCATGGCGTGCGGACCCGTTCGCCTGCGGGGTCAGACCACGGTGCCGAAGGCGCTGCCCACGGCGGCGGTGAGGCCCATGGCCAGGGCGCCCCAGAGGGTCACGCGCCAGGCGCCCGTTAGCACCTTGGCGCCGCCGGTGTGGGCCGCCACGGCGCCCAGGCCAGCGAGGAATATCAGGGACATGCCGGCGATCCACGGCACCACGCTGTGCGTCGGGGCAATGAAGGTCACCGCCAGGGGCAGCGCCGCGCCCACCACGAAGCTGGCCGCCGAGGCCAGGGCCGCCTGCAGTGGGTTGGCCGCCAGGGCCTCGCTGATGCCCAGTTCGTCGCGGGCGTGAGCTCCCAGGGCGTCGTGGTCCATCAGTTGCACCGCCACCTGGCGGGCCAGTTCCGGGTTGACCCCGCGGCTCTGGTAGATGTGCGCCAGTTCGTTGAGTTCGGCCTGGTGATCGCTGGCCAGTTCGGCCCGTTCCCGGGCCAGGTCGGCCTGTTCGGTATCGGCCTGGGAATGCACGGACACGTATTCTCCGGCGGCCATGGACATGGCCCCCGCCACCAGCCCGGCCATGCCGGTGACCAGCAGCGTGCCGTGGCTGGCGCTGGCGGCGGCCACGCCGATCAGCAGGCTGGCGGTGGAGACAATGCCATCGTTGGCCCCCAGGACGGCGGCCCGCAGCCAGCCGATACGGTCGTTACGGTGCAGTTCGCGGTGTCGGTGCATGAATTTCATCGGCAATGGACTCAGGTAGAGAGGACTGAACAACGGGTTGGGGTGGACCTTGGTATCAGCGGGTCTGGATGTCGGCCTGCAACTGTCCACCGACAATCGACACTTCCCGCAACTGCTCGCCGTCGCGGATCACAAACAGGGCATCCATGCCGCGCTCCTGGGCCAGCTGTGGCCCTTCGATTTCGCCCAGCACCAGCAGCGCGGTGGCCCAGGCGTCGGCCAGCATGCAACTGCTGGCCACCACGCTGACCGAGGCCAGACGATTGCGCAGGGGTTCGCCCGTCGTCGGGTCAAGGGTATGAGCGTAGGCCTGTCCGGCGATGTCCACCCACCGGCGGTAGTCGCCGGAGGTGGCGATGGCCGCATCTTCCAGCTCCATCACCCCCATGACCTGGCGTTCGCCGCGCAGGGGTTTTTCAACGGCCACGCTCCAGGGCTGCCCTCCGGGCTTGCGGCCGCGGGCGCGCATTTCGCCATCGATCCCCACCAGGTAGTCGCGGATGCCCGAGGCTTCCATGGCCCGGGCCAGTTCATCGACGCCAAAGCCCTTGGCGATGCCGTTGAGGTCCAGGCGCAGTTTGCTGCGCTTGCGCAGGCGGTGGCGCCTGGGTTCCAGCACCAGGGCGCTGGCGGCCGGGCTGCGGCGCTGCCGGCCCAGTTCACGCAGTGCCGGCAGGTCCAGGGTCCGCGACACGGGACCAAAGCCCCAGCTCTGGACCAGATCCCCCACGGCGATCTCGAAGGCCCCATGCGATTGCTCGCTGACCCGCAGCGCGGTGGTGATGACGTTCATCAGCTCCCGCGGCACGCTGATCCAGCGATGCCGGGGCGCGGCGTTGATGCGGTTGAGATCGGACTGCGGGTTCCAGCCCGACATCTGCTGCTCGACCCGCGCCACGGCCTGGGCCAGACGCTCGCCGAGGTCCTGGGTGGCGAAGCCCGGGGCGGCGTAGAACAGCGCGCTGTAGCGGCTGCCCATGGTCGGGCCGTTGAGGCTGTAGCGCTGCAGTCCGGTGGTTTCAGTAGACATCTTCACGGTAACGTCCTTGGGCCTTGAGGGTCAGTACGCTGAGGTCGAGCGGGGCCAGCACTTCGTCCAGGGCCTGCATCACGCCCTTGGCCATGTCCCGGCTGCCGCAGACCAGCACCTGGGCGCCTGTTTCCACCAGGCGGCGCAGGGCCAGGGCATCGGCCAGCAGCCGGTCCTGCACGTAGCCGCGCTCCTGGACCTGGGAGAAGGCCGCGCGCAGGGCGGTCAGGCGCCGGTCGGCCAGGTAGCCCTTGAGCTCCGGCTCGTAGAGAAAATCCGAGGCTGGGTGGCGCCCGCCCCAATACAGGTGCATCGGCTGCCGGGCCCGATTGCCGCGGATGAACCCCGCCAACGGGCCGATGCCGGTGCCGGCACCGATCAGGATCACCGGTTGCGCGCCTTGGGTGGGACGAAACTGCGGGTTGGGCTGGATGAACCCCGCGATCCGCGCGCCCGTCTGCAGTTCATGGAGAAAGCCCGAGCACAGGCCGCCCGGGTGCTTGCGCACGCAGATCTCCAGCACCCCGTCGGCGCGGCTGCTGGCCAGGGAATAGAAGCGGGGCTGGGTCGTGCCGGGAGGCAGGATGCCCACCAGATCGCCGGCCTGGAACTCGGGCAACGGCTGCCCGCTGCCGTCGGCGGCCTTGAAGCGCAGGATCCGCGTCGGCGCCTGGACCTGATCGCCATAGGCCACCGACTCCACCAACTGCCACTCATGGCAGGGCAGGGCACGGGCCTGATGCTGCAGGTCCAGGGGCAAGCCCAAGGCCTGTCCCAGGGCCTGGCCCCAGCGCTGGAATGCCTGGGGCGACTGGCGATGGATGCTTTCCAGGGGCAGCAGGCACTGCGCGGTAGTGGCCTCCAGGGCGTTTTGCACCTGCTCGGCAAAGCCGCAGAAACGTGGGAACTGCCGGTCGCCAAAGCCCAGCACGGCGTACTCCAGGCCGGGCGCCAGCGGCTGCTGTTGCAGGCGCGCGAGGAAGCCTTGGGCCGAAGCCGGGGCATCGCCGTCGCCGTGGGTGGCGGTGAGGATCAGCAACTGCCGGGCCTTGGGGTAGTCGCTGCGCAACTGGTTCATCGGCGCGCTGTGGACTTGGCGTCCCGCCGCCGTCAGGGCCTGTTGCAGGGTCCGGGCAAAGCCCCAGGTGCTGTTGCTCTCGCTGCCCACCAGGATCACGCAGTCGGCGGCGTCGGCCGGGCAGTTGTCGTCGATCGCCACCGCGTCGCGACGTCGGCGCCACCACAGCCACAGGCCGGTGAGGCTCATCAGGGGCACCCCCAGGGCGCCCAGGCCCAGCAGCAGGCCCAGCCACCACAGGCCTTCTCCGGTGTGCAGTTGATAGATGAACCCGGAGAGCTGCTGCATTCCGCTCTCGGGCTGGAAGGCCAGCAGGGCGCCGTTGGCCGGATCCACATAACCTTGGCCGCTGCGGGTGTGCAGGCTGAACAGATCCTGGGGGCTGTCAGGGTCGGGGTAGACCAGCTCGCGCAGGTCGTTGAGGTTCACCGCCTGCAACGCCGTGAGGCTGGCCACCGGCAAGGCCGGGCCGGTGCTGATCGGGGGCAGTTGGCCCTGGCCGTCGTCGGCGATCAGGCCCAAGGTGCCGGCCGACAGGTACAGCCCGCTCAGGGCCGAGAGCAGCAGGCCAAGGATCGTCAGGCGTCCGACCTCGGCGTGCCAGCGCTGGCTGAAACTGCCGCGCAACGGCCGCAGCAGCTTGCCCCAGCCACCGGCGCGGCGGGCCAGCAGCACAGCGCCGGACGCCGACAGCAACAGCATCGCCAGGGCGCCCAGGGCCGCCACGATATGCCCCGGGGTGTCGAGAAACAGCGAGCGGTGCAGTTCCTTGACCCAGCGGGCCAAGGCCGAGGGCGTGTAGGGCGCCAGCAGCGCGCCGGTCTGTGGATCGACGCGGCTGGCCAGGATCTGGCCATGCTCGCGGTGATAGACGATCAGCGTGCCCGAGGGCGTGCGGCGGATCTGCTCGATCCCGCCCAGCTGGCCGGCCACGCGCCCGGCCAGTTGCGCCACGCTGATGTCGGCCGCCGCCGCGGGCGCCTGCAGGCGTTCCAGGGCCGGGTTCAGCGCCAGGGTTGCGCCGCTGATGGCCAGCAGCATCACCAGCAGGGCGGCCAGCAGTCCGGGGATTGAGTGCAACGAGCGCAACATGGTCGGGCCTCCTCGGGGCGCAGGGCTTACAGGTCGTAGCGCAGCGACTGCACGTAGGTGCCGCCGCTGGCGGGCTGGCCGCTGCCCTTGAGGGTCAGGGGCAGGACCATGTCGGCGCGGACATCGCGCTGATCTTCCACGGCGCTGTCGATGCGGATCTGATACCCGGCATCAATCAGGCTGTCCGCCAGATCGGCGCTGACGGTCAGGGTTTCGCCGCTGCCGACGCTGGCGCCGGTGACGCCGTCGTACTGGCCGGCGGCCGCGCCGCCACTGCGGGCCCATCCCGACAGATGCTTGTAGTACTTGGCCTTCTTGCCGGCGACCCACAGGGTCTTCTGGTAGGCGCCGCTGGCGTCGGTGAGGTAAATCGCCAGGTAGGCGCCGTTGCCGCTGTAGGGCTTGAGCTGGGTGGTCAGGGTCACTTCACGGGCCTGGGCCAGTGTCGGCAGGGCCAGGGCCGCGGTGAGGCACCCGGCGATCACGAGCTTGTTCATGAGGCTGTCCTTTTTGCTGAATGTGGCCGCAGCCTGGGCCGTTTAGCTGACAGCAACCTGAAGGCCTGGAAAAAACTTCGGCCCCGGCGCTGTCGCGTACCCGGGCTTTTGCTGATCTGTCTCGCATCGCGCGGGCGCGCCACTGGCTACCCTGAGCGGGCTGGCGGTTTCTTCAGATTCGCGTCAGGTTCAGCGGTTAAGGTGCAGCACCACACAGGTCAAGGGAGAGCGTCGATGCGGGTGTTATTGGTCGAGGATGCGGCAGGGCTGGGGGACGCGGTGCGTGAGCAGATTGCCGACGATGGCCACGCCGTGGATTGGGTGCAGCGTCTGGAGCAGGCCCGGGCCAGCGTCGCCAGTACGCCCTACGACCTGATCCTGCTGGACCTGATGCTGCCCGACGGGCGCGGCCTGGAATTCCTGCGCCAGCGCCGCAGCGCGGGGGACGTAACGCCGGTGATCATCCTTACCGCCCAGGACCAGATCTCCGAGCGCATCGCCGGGCTCAATGCCGGGGCCGACGACTATCTGGTCAAGCCCTTCGACCTGTTCGAGCTGTCGGCGCGGGTCGCCGCGGTGGCCCGGCGCTACAGCGGCAACCCCAACCCGCAGATCCGCCTTGGCGAGCTGCAAGTGGACCTGAACGCCCGCACCGTGCAGCGCGGCGGCAGCATCATCGACCTCACAGCACGGGAATGGGCGGTGTTCGAAGCCTTTGTCCAGCGCCCCAGCGCCTTGCTCTCCAAGTCCCAGCTGGAGGAGCGGCTGTATGCCTTCGGTGCGGAAATCGAAAGCAACACCATCGAGGTCTACATCAGCCGCCTGCGCAAGAAGCTCGGCCGCGAACTGATTGAAACCGTGCGCGGCATGGGCTACCGGCTGATGCCCGCATGAAGCGTCCCATCAGCCTGCAAAAACGCCTGAGCCTGGGCCTGACCCTGGGCATGACCCTGCTCTGGCTCGGGGCCACCGCCGGCACCTGGCTGGTGGTCCAGCACGAGCTGGACGAAACCTTCGACAGCGCCCTGGAAGCCACTGCCCAGCGCATCCTGCCGCTGGCCGCGCTGGAGATCGGCAACCGCCGTGGACCACGTCGGGCGCGGCACGTGGCGACCCTGAAGATGGACAGCGAATACCTGACCTATCTGGTGCGCGACGCCGAGGGGCGAATTCTCATGCGTTCCCACGACGCCAAGCTGAAGATCTTCAGCCACCGCCCAAGCCCCGGCTTCAGCACCACGGACAAGTACCGCCTGTACAGCGCCAGCATCGAGAACGGCTCGATCGTCATCGAGATCGCCGAGCCCCTGGCCCACCGCCGCGAGGCCTCGCGGGAGGCGTTGCTGGCCCTGCTGTTGCCCCTGCTCGGGCTGATTCCCATCAGCCTGCTGGGCACCTGGCTGTTCGTGCGCATCAGCCTGCGCAGCGTGCTGGCTTACCGGCGTGCGGTGGAATCCCGCGGCGTGGGCGACCTGTCGCCGATCCAGGTGGCGCACCTGCCAGCGGAAATCGATCCCTTGGCCGAAGCGGTCAATCATCTGCTGGAGCGCCTGCGCAAAGCCCTGGAAGCGGAGCGCAGCTTTACCGCCAACAGCGCCCATGAACTGCGCACGCCCCTGGCCGCGACCCTGGCGCAGATCCAGCGCCTGCGCCAGGAAGCCCCGCAGGGGCCGTTGCAGGTGCGGGCGGCGAAGATCGAGAACGCCCTGCGGGAACTGGCCAGGCTCTCGGAAAAACTCATGCAACTGGCCAAGGCCGAAGGCGGCGGGCTGCTCTCGCAAACCCCCGAGGACCTGATTCCGTTGCTGGCCCATGGCGTCGAGGAATGGAATCGCGGCGCGGCCGCGCGGATCCGCCTGCAACTGCCGGAAGCGGCCCGGGTGTGCACTGCCATCGACCCGGACGCCTTTGGCATCCTGCTGCGCAACCTGATCGAGAACGCCTTGAAGTACGGCGATCCGGCCCAGCCGGTGGACGTCAGCCTCAGCGCCGACGGTTGCTTGCGGGTGATCAATGGCGGACCGCTGGTGCCGGCGGACGTGCTGCAACGCCTGACCGAACGTTTTGTGCGGGGCAACAGCGAGGCTAGCGGTTCCGGGCTGGGGCTGGCGATTGCCCAGAGCATTGTCCACGGCGTCGGTGGCCAACTGCACCTGGCCTCACCGGCCAACGGCCGTGACGAGGGTTTTGAAGTTCGCGTGCATTTTCCCCTGGAGGGGCCGACCCAACCTTAGGCGCTGGCTGGCCAACGAAGGCGTCGGTTGGAGCGGGGCCCTGTTCGCCGGCAAGCCGGCTCCTACGTGAGCGGGCGTCTGTAGGAGCTGGCTGGCCAGCGAAGGCGTCGGCTGGGGCGGTGCAGGGCTCGCGGGGCTCATTCGCCGCGGATGTATTGCTCCAGCTGGCGGATCAGGTCGGCCTGTTCGGCAATGGCTTCCTTGACCAGGTCGCCAATGGACAGCAGCCCCAGCAACTGGCCGTTCTCCACCACCGGCAGGTGGCGCAGGTGGTGGTCGGTCATGATGCTCATGCAGGTTTCCACGTTCTGGTGGGAGTCCACGGTGATCACCGGCGAGCTCATGATGGCGCTGACCGGGGTGCCCACCGAGGAGCGCCCGTGCAGCACCAGCTTGCGCGCGTAGTCACGTTCGCTGATGACCCCGACCACTTGACCGTTCTCCAACACCGGCAAGGCGCCAACGTTTTTTTCGGCCATCAGCATCAGCGCTTCCAGGACCATCTGGTGCGGGGCTATGGTGTGCACTTGCTGGTTGTGCTTGGCCTTGAGTTTCAGCAGTTCTGCGACGCTCTTCATGGGGCGCTCCGGTGGTTCTACGTGGGGCGGCGATGCGCCGCCCTGAGGGGTTTCTAAAGAATCGTAGAGACTCGGCCAACCGGCAAGGCTGAAAACGGCAGATAAACGGCGAAAAACGTCAGCCCGGGGATTTTTTTTCAGCACGGCCCCGATAAAGGGGCCGCGGCCGTCAGTGGAAGCGTTGCAGGGAGAAGCTTTCCAGGTCGATTTCGCTGCGCCCGTCCACCTGCAGCTGGGCCAGGGCTTCGCCAATCGCCGCCGAGTGCTTGAAGCCATGGCCGGAGCAGGCACTGACCACGGTGACGTGGGCCATGTGCGGATGGCGGTCGATGATAAAGCCCGAATCCGGGGTCACGGTGTAGGCGCAGACGCTGGCCTTCACCAGCTCCGGCGCCAGCCCGGCCATGTGCGGGGCCACCAGCTCGCGGAACAGGCGCTGGGCATCGGCATCGCTGGGTTGGCGGTCGAGGCTGTCCGGCTGGCTGCTGGCGCTGTACTGCTCGGTGGCGATCTTCACGCTGCCTTCGCCGGGAATCGGCGGGAAGCCATAGCAGGTGTCGACATCGTCGGCGCTGTGGAGGATGAAGCTCGGCGAGCGGGCCGGGTAGTGTTGCGGCTCATCGAGGCGGAACCAGTACAACTGCTGGCGACAGACCCGCAGCAGCGTATCGAAGGGCGCCCCCAGCAACTGCGCCGACCACATGCCGGCACTGACGATCACCTGCCGGGCGCGGACTCGTGAACCGGCGCAGATGACCTCCGCGCCCTCGGCGTCGGGCTTGAGTTGCAGCACCGTCTGGCCGGTGATCAGGGTCGCACCCAGTTGCCGGGCCCGGGTCAGTTGCGCGTCGATGCAGCGTTCCGGGCGGACAAAACCGCCGCCGGGTTCGAAGTAGCCCCGGGCGCTGTCGGCCAGCGGGGCGAACTGCGGGAAGCGCCGGCGGATCTCGGCGGCGTCCAGCACCTGGTGCTCGATGCCATAGTGCCGGGCCAGGGCGATGCTGTTGTCGGTGAAGTCGCGGGCATCCGCCGGGCGCTGCGGGTCGGTGCTGGCGGTCATCACCAGCACCCCGCATTGCTCGAACAACGGCACGTCCAGTTCGGCCTCCAGCTCGCGCCAGATCTGCTGCGAGCGGATCGCCAGGGGCACATAGGCCGCGCCTTCGCCCACCGCCTGGCGGGTGATGCGGGTGTCGCCATGGCTGGAACCCTGGTCATGGGGCGGGGCGAAGCGGTCGATGCCCGCCACCTTGACCCCGCGCTTGGCCAGTTGATAGAGGGTGGCGGCGCCCATGGCGCCCAGGCCTATGACGACCACATCGAATTGGGGTGTCTGCACGACAAGATCCTTGAAAAGTGAAGGCTCAGCGACGGTTGAGAGTGGCCAGGGTCATGGGCGCGATGATCCGGTGGAACGGCGCCACCGGCAGCATGTACAGGCGCCCCAGGCGGTTGTGCGGGTGCACCACGGTGCTCAGCACCACCGGGCGCAGGCCCTCGGCGGTCAGGGGTTGGAGGTTGAGCGACAGGTGCACGTCCAGGTGCTTGTCGCGATCCACCACCAGCACCTCGTCGGGACTCTGGGAAACCAGGGTAAAGATGCCGACCCGGTCGCCGGGCTGGTAATCCGCGTCCGGGCGCGCCAGGTCGATGCGGGTCAGGCGCCCCAGGTCCTTGAGGCCGAACAGCTGCACCACGCGGTTGCGCAGGCCCATCAGGCGGTCGATCCAGGCCGGAGTCTGGCTCATCAGGTTCAGCAGGTGGCGCATGGCGCTGCGTTCGGCATCGTTGGCGAATGTGCGGCGGCAGTCGATGAAGGTCGCCCCCGGGGCCAGGGCGGCGATGCTCGAGTCATGGGGCAGCGGGCAAGGGTGTACGGCGGACTTCATCGGTGCAGCTCCCTGAAGGATGGCGGCCTTGGCTGGATGCCGATCAGCCGCGCCGGAAGCGGCAGAAAATACCACTTCCTGGGGCGCGGAACTTGCTGTTGTGTCGCGGCCGGTTGTCGCTGGGCCATGGTCGCCATTGCCGACGCGCAGGGCTTCGGCGGTTATCCGCACGGCGCGGGCCGGTGCATGCACGAGCAGGTGATCCTGCGACCGGCCGCGCGGCTTCAGTGCTCGGGCGGGTGCTTGCGCTCCAGCCAGCCGATGCTCTGCTTGCCGTAGCCGGTGCTGTCCAGCAGGCGCCGGGCATCGAACCATTGCTGGCCCTCGTGCTCCTGCCATTGCTGGCCCCAGCTGTTGAGTACCTTGAGGCCCTCCTGGCACTGGCCCTGGGGCGTGCACAGGCGAGCGTGACCATAGGCCACCAGGCTGTGCTGGTACTGCTCGGGGCATTTTTTCTGCTTGGCATCGCGGTACAGGCAGACGTTGGCGATGATCACCGAGTTGCCGGCATCGATGGCCTGGGTCAGCGCCGGGTACAGGCCGGCGAAGTGCTTCTGTTGGCTCGTTTCCGGCAGGGCGCGGATCTGCAGCTTGTCCTTGAGTTCGAACAAGGCCCGGCGGCTGAGGCGCCGGCATTCAGGGGGGATGATGATGGCCGAGAAAAAGCCGCCGAAGTGCGGCTTGCCCAGGGCCTGGGCGATGCCTCGGGCGTCGCGGGGGGTGGCATAGATAGCCTGGAGCTCGGCCACCTGGGCTGGGCTGGCGACACAGTCGGTACAGGGGGCCTTGAGCCGATGCTGTTGGTAGAAGTCCTCCAGGGCTTTGAGCACCGCGCGCTGGGCCTTGACGTCCGCGGCGGTAATGGCGCCGCTGGGCACGAACTTGTCCTTGAACAGTTTCTCCTCGGAAAAGCACGCCTGGGACACCACGGTGCCGACCATCAGCGCGGCGTTTTCCAGGGTGTAGAGCGGGTCGCCGCCCTCGTCGATGTCCTCGTAGCAACTGTGTTCCTCACGCGATTTGCGCAGAAGCCTGCAAGGCTTCGCGCATTCGCGCGTTCAAGATAGTGACGAGCTTGCGCATGGCTGCAACCAGCGCCAGTTTCTTCGACTTGCCTCGACCAACCAGCCCCTCGTAAAACGCTTTGAGGACAGGGTCATATCGAATCGAACTCAAAGCCGCCATGTAGATCACCGCTCGTGGACTAGCACGCCCACCCCAGGTAATCCGTCTTCCATGGGACCTACCGCTATCCCTGGCCAGGGGCGCCACACCGTATAGCTTGGCGATAGCCTTGCGATCCAAATAACCCAGTTCAGGCATGTCGCAAACAAGCGTCGAGAGAACAACTGGACCAACGCCTTTGATCGTCGAGGCTACTTGCGCTTGCAGCGTCCCTTTGAGCTGCTCGGCAATCTTAACGTCCAGCTCATCTCGATCAGCTTCCAAGCGCTGGATGTTGCGCTCGAGCATATGGCGCATGGCCGGATGCTCAGTCAGACGACGCCGCTGCTTTTCAGCAGCCAACATTTGTACCACTTGCTGACGGCGCCGATGACAAGCGTGCAGGAACTGAGACTTTTCGCTCAGCGGCTGATAACGATTGAGCTTGAGAACACTGGCCATATGGGCAAGCACGCTGGCATCCAAGCGGTCCGTTTTGGCCAACTGGCCTGTGGACCGCGCAAAGTCCCGGGCTTGTCGAGGATTGACCCTGACCATGGGTAAACCTGCGTTATAAAGGGCTTCCAGTGCCTTCAGCTCATAGCCGCCGGTGGCCTCAAGTACGACTTGCTGAGGAGCAAATGGGGCTAGCCAGTCAATGATTCGCTGCCATCCTGCTGGGTCATTGGTGGTGAGCAGTTGGGGCTTATGTCCGTCCACCTTTACATCCAGGGTGTCCTTGCTGACATCGATACCGGCACCTATGCAGCCCATGATGATCTCCTCTAGTCTTGAGACGTCGAGAGTTCTCCTCGGCAGCCCAGCCTTATCTTCGAGTGTCGGCTCGAGCAACTGTACGGGCGTCGCTGAGGAGATATCGGCGTGGAGACCTTGCTACGAGGCGATCGTTTGGATCTAGGAGCTAGCGATCGTCCACGCCGACTCTCGACACCTAATTTGGCAGACCTAGAACAGATAAGGAGCCGACGCTGTCCACCTCGCCCGTGGGCTTGCGGCCATAGCGCGCCATGTCCAGGGGTGCTGCCAGCTGGTGCTTGTCGATCCGCGTGCAATCTTCTTTGGCCGCCTGGCATTGGTAGTAGTTGAACACCGCCGCCGCGCTGTGGCTGAAGCACAGGCCCAGGCCCTGTTGGGAGGTGGCCAGGGGCATGTTGTCGAGGAGGTGCAGGCTGTTCGGGGCGGGCGTGGCCGCCGCCGGCAGGGGCACCAGCGCCAGCAGCGGTGGTGCGGCATGCAGGTGCAGCGGAATCAGGACCGGAATCAGGGCTGGAATCAGCCAAGGCGCGCGCCGGGGTGCAGGCATGTCGAAGGACCTGTGTTGCAAAGTGGACGAGGTGGGGTTGGAGCCATGTCGGCTGAATCTAGCCAAGGCACTGGTTCGCTGCCAGTGGGTGGCATGAGGGTTGGCGGTTTTTGTGTGCCTGGCGAGTACGCGGACCTTCCCCGCAGGACCCTCTGCTGCCTGGATCGTCTATGCCGGGCCAGCTATTCGTGCCTGCGCCAGCGGCTGCAGGGAACGCAAAAAAGGCGCCCGAAGGCGCCAAGGATTCACCCCAACCGAGGGAGCCGGGTGAAGCCGTTCGCAGGAGTGTCGCGGTGGTAAGGCGCGACGTGAACGGAAAAAGGGGAGCGCTGCCCGCCAGCGGCGGGCGGCTTGAGTCATTTGCCCAGCTTGATCCTGGTCCAGCCGCGGTTCATCACGCGTTGGATGGCAATCGGCTGGTCTGGCACCGCGTACAGGGTGGCCAGCACCTCTTGCGGCGGGTAGGACGCCGGGTCGTTGCGGATCGCTTCGTCCACCAGCGGCGTGGCCGCGGCGTTGGCGTTGCTGTAGCCGAGGCTGTTGGTGACTTCTGCGATGATGTCCGCGCGCATCAGGAAGTTCATGAACAGGTAGGCGTTGTCGACGTTGGTGGCGTCCTTGGGGATGGCCATCATGTCGTAGAAGCTGCCGGCGCCTTCCTTGGGAATGCTGAACGCGACCTTCTCCTTGTTGCCGGCCTCTTCGGCGCGGGAACGGGCTTGCAGCACATCGCCGGAGTAGCCCACGGCCACGCAGATGTTGCCGTTGGCCAGGTCCGAGATGTACTTGGAGGAATGGAAGTAGGTCACCGAGGGCCGGATCTTCATGAACAGTTCCTGGGCTTCGAGGATCTGTGCCTTGTCCTTGCTGGTCACCGGGTAGCCCAGGTAGTGCAGGGCGGCCGGGAGCATTTCGGTGGGCGAGTCGAGGAAGCTGATGCCGCAGGCCTTGAGCTTCTCGGCGTTCTCTGGCTTGAACAGCAGGTCCCAGGAATTGATCGGGGCATCAGTGCCCAGGGCCGCCTTGACCTTGTCCGGGTTGTAGCCGATGCCGATCGAACCCCACATGTAGGGGAAGGCATGGGCGTTGTCCGGGTCGCTGGCGGAGGCGTTTTTCAGCAGCACCGGGTTGAGGTTCTTCCAGTTGGGCAGCTTGGACTTGTCCAGCTCCTGGTAGACCCCGGCCTTGATCTGCTTGGCCAGGAAGCTGTTGGACGGCACCACGATGTCGTAGCCGGACTTGCCGGTGAGCAGGCGCGCTTCCAGGGTTTCATTGCTGTCGAAGACGTCGTAGGTGACGTGGATGCCGGTTTCGGCCTCGAACTTCTTCAGGGTGTCCGGGGCGATGTAGTCCGACCAGTTGTAGACGCGCAGCACCTTGTCGTTGGCTTGAGCGCCGGTAATCAGTGCGCCCATCAAGGACACCGAGAGCAGGGTTTTGGCGAACAGTGTCCTGCCAGGCATTTTCATTACTACAACTCCATTTCTTATTGTGCAGATTGCTGCGTGTGCAAGGTGGATATCGGTGTGGAGGCTTTCGCCAGCAAGCTGGCTCCTACAGGTTTGTGTTGTCTGTAGGAGCCAGCTTGCTGGCGAAGAGGCCGTCAGGCCGTTGCCGGCGCTCGTACCGCGGGTTTTTTCGCCGCCGGTGGCTGCCAGGATTCGTTGGCGGTGAACTCCATGGCTTCCTGGATCGCCCGCTTGCGGGCCGCTTCGGCGCGGCGGCCGAAGTACCAGACCAGGAAGGTCACCAGCGATACCGCCAGCAGGATCAGGCTGGCCACGGCGTTGATCTCGGGTTTGACCCCCAGGCGCACCGCCGAGAACACTTCCATCGGCAAGGTGGTGGAACCCGGACCGGAGACGAAGCTGGCCAGCACCAGGTCATCCAGGGACAGGGCGAAGGACATCATGCCGCCGGCCGCCAGTGACGGCGCGATCATCGGGATGGTGATCAGGAAGAACACCTTGAACGGGCGCGCGCCCAGGTCCATGGCCGCTTCTTCGATGGACAGGTCCAGCTCCCGCAGGCGCGCGGAGACTACCACGGCTACATAGGCAGCGCAGAATGTGGTGTGGGCGATCCAGATGGTGACGATCCCGCGCTCCATGGGCCAGCCGATCAATTGCGCCATGGCCACGAACAGCAGCAGCAAGGACAGGCCGGTGATCACCTCGGGCATCACCAGCGGCGCGGTGACCAGGCCGCCGAACAGGGTGCGGCCCTTGAAGCGGGTGACTCGGGTCAGCACGAAGGCCGCCAGGGTGCCCAGGGCCACCGCGGCAATCGCGGTGTAGCAGGCGATCTCCAGGGAGCGCGCCACCGAGCCCATCAGTTGCTGGTTGTCCAGCAGGCCGACGTACCACTTGATCGACCAACCGCCCCAGACCGTCACCAGCTTGGAGGCATTGAACGAGTAGATCACCAGGATCAGCATCGGCAGGTAGATGAACAGCAGGCCCAGCACCAGCATCAGTTTGGAAAATTCGAAGCGTTTCATGCCCGTGCCTCCATCTCTTTGGCCTGGCTGCGGTTGAACAGCAGGATCGGAATAATCAGGATCGCCAGCATCACCACCGCCAAGGCGGAGGCCACCGGCCAGTCACGGTTGTTGAAGAATTCCTGCCACAACACGCGGCCGATCATCAGGGTTTCCGGGCCGCCCAGGAGTTCCGGAATCACGAACTCGCCGACCACCGGGATGAACACCAGCATGCAGCCGGCAATGATGCCGTTCTTGGCCAGGGGCACGGTGATCTTCCAGAAGTTGTTGAAGTTGCTCGACCCCAGGTCGGAGGCGGCCTCCAGCAGGCTCTGGTCATGCTTGACCAGGTTGGCGTACAGCGGCAGCACCATGAACGGCAGGTAGGCGTAGACCACGCCGATATACACGGCGGTGTTGGTGTTGAGGATTTCCAGCGGCTGGCTGATCAGCCCGGTCCACAGCAGGAAGCTATTGAGCAGGCCGTTGTTGCTGAGGATGCCCATCCAGGCGTAGACGCGGATCAGGATCGCGGTCCAGGTCGGCATCATGATCAGCAGCAGCAAGACGTTCTGCGCTTCCTTGCTGGCCTTGGAAATGGCGTAGGCCATGGGGAAACCCACCACCAGGCACATCAGGGTGCTCAGCAGCGCCACCTTCAGCGAGCCCAGGTAGGCCGAGAAATACAGCTCGTCGCCGGCCAGCATGGCGTAGTTGCCCAGGTTCAGCAGCAGCTGGAATTTCTGTTCGGCGTAGCTGTAGATCTCCGAGTACGGCGGGATCGCCAGGGCCGCTTCCGAGAAGCTGATCTTCATCACCAAAAAGAACGGCAGCATGAAGAACAGGAACAGCCAGAGGAAAGGAACGCCGATCACCAGCTTGCGACCGCTGGGCAGCATGCGGAACAGTTTCTGATTGAAAGTGCTCATGCTCGAAGTCCTCATGCCCGCAGTACCACGCCGCTGTCGTCTTCCCACCAGACGTAGACTTGGTCGTCCCAGGTCGGCCGCGCGCCACGGCGCTCGGCGTTGGCCATGAACGACTGGACGATCTTGCCGCCGGGCAGCTCGACGTAGAACACCGAATGGCCGCCCAGGTAGGCGATGTCGTGCACCTTGCCCTTGGACCAGTTGTAGCGGGCGTCGGGCTTGAGGGTGGTGACCAGCATCTTTTCCGGGCGGATGGCGTAGGTCACCGACTTGTCCTGCACCGAGGTGCTGACCCCGTGGCCGACGTAGATCTGCTGCTCAAGGTCCGGGCAGTCGATGATGGCGTAGCCTTCCAGGTCTTCGGTGACGGTGCCGTCGAAGGCGTTGACGTTGCCGATGAACTCGCACACCAGGCGGCTTACCGGCGCCTCGTAGATGTCCACCGGGCTGCCGGTCTGGGCGATCCAGCCCAGGTGCATGATGGCGATGCGCTGGGCCATGGTCATGGCCTCTTCCTGGTCGTGGGTCACCATCACGCAGGTCACGCCCACGCGCTCGATGATTTCCACCAGTTCCAGCTGCATCTGCGAGCGCAGCTTCTTGTCCAGGGCACCCATGGGTTCGTCCAGCAACAGCAGCTTGGGGCGCTTGGCCAGGGAACGGGCCAGGGCCACGCGCTGGCGCTGGCCACCGGAGAGCTGGTGCGGCTTGCGCCGGGCGTACTGGGTCATGTGCACCAGCTTGAGCATTTCCTCGACCCGGGCCTCGATCTCGGCGGGTGGCAGGCGGTCCTGCTTGAGGCCGAAGGCGATGTTCTGGGCCACGGTCATGTGGGGGAACAGGGCGTAGGACTGGAACATCATGTTGATCGGCCGCTCATAGGGCGGCATGTCGGTGATGTCCACGCCATCCAGCAGGATGCGGCCTTCGGTGGGGCGTTCGAAGCCGGCGAGCATGCGCAGCAGGGTGGATTTGCCGGAGCCGGAACCGCCCAGCAGGGCGAAGATCTCGCCCTGGTGGATCTCCAGGGACACATCGTCCACGGCCACGGTTTCATCGAACTTCTTGGTCACGCGGTCGATCTTGACCAGGACCTTCTGCGGGCTCGGGGTGCCTTCGAGGGCCTTGCGGTAAGTGCTGGAGGCGTTTGCCATGTGAAACTCCCAACAGGTGTCAGCAGCCTGGCCAATTCGGCCGGGCTTAAAGGTTGATTGCCAGCCCGCAGGGGGTGCGGGCTGATTCGGCGCTGCCTTCCTGGCGGCCTGACGCTATTTGTTGTTGTGGTCTTGCCGTTTGCTGCTCACGCCGAACGTCGGGCGCGCACAGGCGCGCTCGCCGTGGGGCAGGGCGTGGTGAATCGTGTTGAATGCCTGGAGGGCCGCCTTGGCGGCCGGGGTTTGCCGCTTAGCGCCGTTGCGCGGCCCGTTGCCGACAGGCGTCGCCAAAGGCCTGGAAGATCCGCAGGTAGGCCGGGTTCGACAGCACCTGCCATTCCGGGTGCCACTGCACGCCGAAGGCAAAGGCCTTGCTGTGTTCCACCGACAGCGCCTCGATCAGGCCATCCGGGGCCACGGCCTCGACCCGCAGGCCGGGGGCCAGGCGGTCGACGCCCTGGCTGTGGATCGAGTTGACCTGGATCTCGCCGGCCAGGCCCATGGCTTCGAAAACGCCGCCGGGCTGGATCGCCACCGGGTGGGCCGGGGCGTACTGCACTTCGATGCGCGGGTCGTCGGCTTCGCGGTGGTCCATGTAGCCCGGCAGTTCATGCACCTTCTGGTGCAGGCTGCCGCCGAAGGCCACGTTCATTTCCTGGAAGCCGCGGCAGATGCCGAGCACTGGCACGCCAGCGGCAATCGCCGCGCGCAGCAGGGGCAGGGTGGTGGCATCGCGTTGCGTGTCGTGGGCGGTGCCCGGTGCGCTGGGCGGGCCCTGGTAATGGAAGGGTTCGACATTCGATGGCGAGCCGGTAAACAGCAGCCCGTCCATGTTGTGCAGCAGATCGTCGATATCGATCAGATCCGCCAGGGAAGGAATGATCAGGGGCAGGCCCTCGGCCGCGACGCTGACAGCACGCAGGTACTTGTCGCCGCTGACGTGGTAGGGGTGCAGGCCGATCTCTTTGACGCACGCAGTAACGCCGATCAATGGCTTGAATGCCATTTTTATCACCTCGAAATTCACGCTGGAACGAGTTTTTCCAGAGCTTATCCTCGTTGATTTTAATTAACAACTTCCATGTAAAAAATTCTAAACGTTACTCGTCTGAAACCCGCAAGCGGCGCGGATTGCGCCGGTTATTTGTCTCTAGTGGAGAAAAATAATTGACGAAAAGCCGCCGCTGTTGGCTATTGACTCCGGTTTTTCTTTCGGGTTGACTGCTGGCGTGTCACAGCAGTGAACATAATAATTAACACAATAGGTGCATCATGTCGGTCCCCCCGCGTGCCATTCAACTCAATGAAGCCAATGCCTTCCTGAAAAAACACCCCGAGGTTCTCTACGTCGATCTGCTGATTGCAGACATGAACGGTGTGGTGCGCGGCAAGCGCATCGAGCGCACCGCGCTGCACAAGGTCTACGAGAAGGGCATCAACCTGCCAGCCTCGCTGTTTGCCCTGGATATCAACGGCTCCACGGTGGAAAGCACCGGCCTGGGCCTGGACATCGGCGACGCCGACCGCATCTGCTATCCGATCCCCGGCACCCTGAGTGTCGAACCCTGGCAGAAGCGCCCCACCGCGCAACTGCTGATGACCATGCACGAGATCGAAGGCCAGCCGTTCTTCGCCGACCCCCGCGAAGTGCTGCGCCAAGTCGTCACCAAGTTCGACGAGATGGGTCTGACCATCTGCGCCGCCTTCGAGCTGGAGTTCTACCTGATCGACCAGGACAACGTGAACGGCCGTCCACAGTCGCCCCGTTCGCCGATCTCCGGCAAACGTCCGCATTCCACCCAGGTCTACCTGATCGATGATCTGGACGAATACGTCGACTGCCTGCAAGACATCCTTGAAGGCGCGAAAGAGCAGGGCATTCCGGCCGACGCCATCGTCAAGGAAAGCGCCCCGGCGCAGTTCGAAGTCAACCTGCACCACGTCAGCGACCCGATCAAAGCCTGCGACTACGCAGTACTGCTCAAGCGCCTGGTGAAGAACATCGCCTACGACCATGAAATGGACACCACCTTCATGGCCAAGCCCTACCCGGGCCAGGCGGGCAACGGCCTGCACGTGCACATCTCGATCCTCGACAAGCAGGGCAACAACATCTTCGCCAGCGAAGACCCGGAAACCAACGACGCCCTGCGCCACGCCATCGGTGGCGTGCTGCAAACCCTGCCCGAGCAGATGGCCTTCCTGTGCCCCAACGTCAACTCCTACCGCCGCTTCGGCGCGCAGTTCTACGTACCCAACTCGCCGACCTGGGGCATCGACAACCGCACCGTGGCCGTGCGCGTACCCACCGGTTCGGCGGACTCGGTGCGCATCGAGCACCGGGTCGCCGGAGCCGACGCCAACCCCTACCTGCTGATGGCCTCGGTGTTGTCGGGCATCCATCACGGCCTGACCAACAAGATCGAGCCCGGCCCGGCGATGGAAGGCAACGCCTACGAACAGAGCGAGCCGAGCCTGCCGACCAACCTGCGCGATGCCCTGCGGGTGCTGGACGACAGTGAAGTGATGGCCAAGTACATCGACCCGATGTACATCGACGTGTTTGTCGCCTGTAAGGAAAGCGAGTTGGCGGAGTTCGAAAACTCCATCTCCGACCTGGAATACAACTGGTACCTGCACACGGTCTGATGACCGTGCCGCCTTCTGTGTTGAGTATTTGCCATGACTAAATCCCGCAGCGACTGGGAGCAGCACTTCCAGTCCCTCAGCCTTGAAGGCCGTGCCTTTATCGACGGCCAGTACTGCGCCGCCGCCAGCGGTGCCACCTTCGAATGCCTGAGCCCGGTGGACGGACGCTTTCTGGCCAACGTTGCCAGCACCGATCAGGCCGATGCCGATCGTGCCGTGGCCGTGGCGCGCCAGGCGTTCAACAGTGGCGTCTGGTCGGGCAAGGCCCCGGCCGAGCGCAAGCGCATCCTGATTCGCTTCGCCGACCTGATCCTTGCGCACCAGGAAGAACTGGCGCTCCTGGAAACCCTGGACATGGGCAAGCCGATTGGCGACTCCATGGCCATCGACATTCCGGCCACGGCCAACGCCATCCGTTGGAACGCCGAAGCCATCGACAAGCTTTACGACGAAGTGGCGGCCACCCCTCACGACCAGCTGGGCCTGGTGACCCGGGAACCGGCGGGCGTGGTGGCGGCCATCGTGCCTTGGAATTTCCCGCTGATCATGGCCAGCTGGAAGTTCGCCCCGGCCCTGGCGATGGGCAACTCGTTCATCCTCAAGCCGTCGGAAAAGTCGCCGCTGACCGCGATCCGCATCGCCCAGCTGGCCCTGGACGCCGGTATCCCCAAGGGCGTGTTCAACGTCCTGCCGGGTTACGGCCACACCGTCGGCAAGGCCCTGGCCCTGCACATGGACGTGGACGTGCTGGCCTTCACCGGCTCCACCGCCGTGGGCAAGCAACTGCTGGTGTATTCCGGTGAAAGCAACATGAAGCGGGTGTGGCTGGAAGCCGGTGGCAAGAGCCCTAACGTGGTGTTTGCCGACGCCCCGGACTTGCGTGCAGCGGCCGAAGCGGCGGCTGCGGCCATTGCCTTCAACCAGGGCGAAGTCTGCACCGCCGGCTCGCGCCTGCTGGTGGAACGCTCGATCCGCGAGCAGTTCATCCCGCTGCTGGTGGAGGCCCTCAAGGGCTGGAAACCGGGCCATGCCCTCGATCCGCAAACCCGGGTTGGCGCGGTGGTGGACCAGCGCCAACTGGAGAACGTGCTGCGCTACATCGAGATCGGCAAGGAGCAGGGCGGCCAACTGCTGGCCGGTGGTGTACGCACTCTGGAGAGCACTGGTGGCCTGTATGTCGAGCCGACGATCTTCGACGGCGTGACCAACGCCATGACCATCGCCCGGGAAGAGATCTTCGGCCCGGTGTTGTCGGTGATCAGCTTCGATACCGAAGAAGAGGCGCTGCAGATCGCCAACGACAGCATCTTCGGCCTGGCGGCCGGGGTCTGGACCGCCAACCTCAGCCGCGCCCACCGTTTTGCCCGTGGCCTGCGGGCCGGCAGCGTATGGGTCAACCAGTACGACGGCGGCGACATGACCGCGCCGTTCGGCGGCTTCAAACAGTCCGGCAACGGCCGCGACAAGTCGTTGCACGCCTTCGACAAATACACCGAGCTCAAAGCGACCTGGATCAAGCTCTAACTCTTATAACAACAGCGGCGGCGGGCCTGGGCCCGTACCCGCTGGGGAATTTCTCATGCAAACCTACGTGAACAGCTACTACGCGGCGACCCGCAACCAGACCACCGACTACCCGCAACTCGACGAGTTGGTGGAGTGCGACGTCTGCGTGATCGGCGCCGGTTACACCGGCCTGTCCTCGGCCTTGTTCCTGGCGGAAGCCGGCTACAGCGTCACCGTTCTGGAAGCGGCCAAGGTCGGCTTCGGCGCCAGCGGGCGCAACGGCGGGCAACTGGTCAACTCCTACAGCCGCGATGTGGACGTGATCGAAGAACGCTACGGCGAAAAAAGCGCCGAAGTGCTCGGCAGCATGATCTTCGAAGGTGCCGACATCATCCGTCAGCGCATCCAGCACTACGACATTCAGTGCGACTACCGCCCCGGTGGCATCTTCGCCGCCCTGAACAACAAGCAGCTCAAGGGCCTGGCGGAACAGAAACGCAACTGGGAACGCCTGGGCAATAACAACCTGAAGATGCTCGACAAGGCGCAGATCGACCGCGAAGTCGGCACCAAGAACTACATCGGCGGCCTGCTGGACATGCAGGGCGGCCACATCCACCCGCTGAACCTGGCCCTGGGCGAAGCCAGCGCCATCATCGGTCTGGGCGGCAAGATCTTCGAACAGTCGGCGGCGGTGGAAATCACCTACGGCGAACCCAACGTGGTGCGCACCGCCAAGGGCGTGGTCCGCGCCAAATACCTGCTGATCGCCGGCAACGCCTACCTGCAGCAAGACCTCGACCCCCGCGTGACCCGCAAGAGCATGCCCTGCGGCTCGCAGATCGTGGTTACCGAGCAACTGCCGGAACAACTGGCCCGCAGCCTGATCGCCAACAACTACTGTGTGGAAGACTGCAACTACCTGCTGGACTACTTCCGCCTCACCGGCGACAACCGCCTGCTGTACGGCGGTGGCGTGGTCTACGGCGCCCGGGAGCCGGATGACATCGAGCAACTGATCCGGCCGAAGATCCTCAAGACCTTCCCCCAGCTCAAGGACGTGAAGATCGACTACCGCTGGACCGGCAATTTCCTGCTGACCATGTCGCGCATGCCGCAATTCGGCCGTATCGAAAAGAACGCCTACTACATGCAGGGCTACAGCGGCCACGGCGTCACCTGCTCGCACCTGGCGGGTAAGCTGATTGCCGAAATGATTCGCGGCGACGCCGAACGCTTCAACGCCTTCGCCTCGCTGCCGCACATGCCGATGATCGGCGGCCGCACCTTCCAGGCCCCGCTGACCGCCATGGGCGCCGCGTACTACGCCCTGCGCGACCGCTTCGGCATCTGATGCCACCTCGCTCCTACAGCCCCCACTCCTGTAGGAGCGAGCTTGCTCGCGAAGCTCCGGCCCTTGACTCACCCCAGAAAAAGCCCCGCAAAGCCCCGGAAAACCGGCACTCCATCACCCGGCCTTCACGCCCATCGCCGGTCTTTACAGCTTGCCTGTCAAACATGTTTAAATAGCCGCCTTTTCAGGCTCCAGGGCAGCCAAATCGCGATCTTCGCGACCCAACCGCCGCAAAAATACCCTTAAGTACTTCTCACATAAGGCTGTTATGGACACGGGCACCCGACTCAAACTCGTTCGCGAAAGCTACAAACTCTCCCAGCGCGAGCTGGCCCGCCGTAGCGGCGTGACCAACGCCACCATCTCCCTGATCGAACAGAACCGCGTCAGCCCCTCCGTCAGCTCCCTGAAAAAGCTGCTGGAAGGCATCCCCATGTCCCTGGCCGACTTCTTCACCTTCGACCAACCGCCCCGCGAGCACCAATACGTGTTCCGCGCCAACGAACAGCCGGACCTCGGTCGCGACGGCCTGCGCCTGCTGATGATCGGCGCCCCGGTGGCCAACCGGCAGATGCGCTTTCTGCGTGAGCAGTACGCCCCCGGCGCCAGCTCCGGCGAAGAAGCCATCGTGCATGCCGAAGGCGAGGAGTGCGGGCTGGTTGTTCGCGGCACTGTGGAGTTGACGGTGGATGGGCAGGTGAGTGTTTTGAATCCTGGGGATGGCTATTACTTTCCGACCACTTTGCCTCATAGCTTTCGCAATATTGGGCAGGATGAGGCGGAGATTATCAGTGCCAATACCCCGGCGAACTTTTGAGTGGGGAGACGGGGGGACTGATCTGAAGCGGCTTTTGATAGCCGCTTTTTGTGAGTGAGGAGGGGCTGATCTTATTGGTTTGGCGGTGTTTGCTTTTGACTGTTAATGGTCATTTAGAACGGGCAGCAATAGGCCAGAAGTATCCGCTCGTAACCAGCAGTTTCCGTAGTGAGTCAGTCAGCCGTCGATCAACCTCGCGGAACTGGGACAGTCGAACTTCCAATATTCGCGAGAAAAATGCCGATATCCCGATTGGACTGCAGACAAACCACGCGGCAAGTGGATGGCGCTGTTGCCACAAGTTGCTGCATCTTTTCTCGCGCTGAATTTTTCGTCCGCCACATGAATCTGAAAAACTCTGGCAGGTTCGCCAGCATTTCGGGGCAGTTCTCCGGCAAGTCGGGCCGAGACTGACCGCGTTGGAGCAGCGTTCTGCGCAGTACGCGGAAGAATCGAAGCGTCGCCGAACGATCAATCCATATCAAAAGATCTGCACGGGCCACTCGGTTGTCCCAAGTGGCTGAATGGCCACCTTCGAATATCCAGCGATCTTGAGCCTCTACATCGAGACATAGTCGGGTTTTCTCTTCCGGGCTTCGTTCTATCCATCCTGGCTGCCAGTGGATAGTGTCGATATGGACGACCGGCAAGCCCGTGCGCTGACCAAGCTCACGCGCCAAAGTGCTTTTGCCTGATCCAGGTTGACCAACAATCATCAGCCGTTGCATCGAAGCTCCTTCTCGCTATGCAAGCTGATCTTTTGGGGCGGCGATTTTATGTCACTGCTTACCTTGGTCAACAACAAATGGTCGGCACTACAGGTAGCTAATGGCCGAAAGTAGCGATTCAAAAAGCCGATCACCGTATGCTTTTGCAACGATAAATCGAACGATCGCTTATCCGGAAACGCTCATCGAGCGAATACCGCGTCTACAGTTCGATGCGTCACCGCAATTTAGTGACTGGTCATCGCGGGCCAAAAACTATGGACATAACGCCTCGTTGTCCGATCTGTATGCCTGCGCTCAGCAACGCATCGGCGCAGCCCGCAACCTGCTTGAACTCGGTTGAGTGCTGAGGAAATGAAAAAGGGCGCCGCATTGCGTCGCCCTTATCCTAGAAAAAACACCGTTGGAGCATTCATTGGTGGCCGCGCCAGTAGAATTCGATGTGCCACAACGGCTTTCCTTGAAGGGCATCGCGTATGCCATTGATCACCGCTTGATACTGCTCGGTATCGAGCTTCGACCAGCGTTGTTTTCGTGCTTGTCTCCAGACGGCCTTTAAAGCGCCAATGTCCTGATGGTAGAGCTCATCCAGCAAAAGCTTGTCGATAGGAGGGTGCAGGGCCTGCACATGGGGATGCAGTTCCTGGCCGCCGCAAACAAAGGCGCCCTTGAGATAAACGTTGATGAGCTTTGCTGCGACGCCGTGGCCGAACCCAACCAGGCCTTTGCTCTTGGCCGCTTCGATTGCCAGTTCGCGCCAGATCTTGTGCTGGGCATCGATACGCTCGGGAGGCGGCAGAAGTTCTGGGCCTGCCAGTAGCAGGTGCAGGCCTGTGGCTTCGATGATCACCTTGCCGGTGCTGACACTGAAGCGGCAGGTCTTGGTGCTCGCTGCACGGCCTGCGGCCCAGGTGCAGTAGCGATGCCGGTGCTCGACAATTTCGTAGTCGTTAATCTGCGTCGCAACCTTCATGCAGGCATCTCCAACTGCTCATAGGCGTATAGCCAATGCAGTGTTTCTTGTTCATCGAAGGCCTTGACCTCGACCGCGTCGCTATTGTCTGGCAGCCAGCTGTTATCCCAGGCCCGGACGGTGTCTTGCTTCTTCCACCAGTTGACAATATTCGGGCTCCAGGTTTCGGCAAGCATCAAGCGATAGACACTGCGTGTCCGGGTGGAAGGGGAGATGAATTTTTCCAGTATCGGTGCCAGGGTTTCTGCATTCATACGTTGGAAGTCGTTACGCAGTTGCTCGGCTTTCTCTAGCCTGAACAGGCGCTTGGCCTCGACAAAGAACACCCGCTCCTTGTCGAACAGCATGCAGTCGATCCGATATTCAAAACGTTGGGTCAGTGGGTTGAGAAACGGCACTTCCATAAAGGCATGGGCGCCGTTACGTGCTCCAAAGGCGTTGGCCAATTGAAAGGTGAGGTTGCGTTCGTTTATGCCATTGCGGCCGTAGGAGGGGTAGAACGCACTCAAACTGTGGGAAAAATTTTCCGCGGCTTGTTGAATCACACGGTTGATCACTCGACTCACAGCATCCCTCTGCTTCTGTCCTGGAAAATGGGCCTGCCCTGGTGTTATTGCCCCCGAGGCACGGAGCGCATCATAAATACCTTGGCCAGGGCATGGCCATTAAAATGCCGCTATTGATGGCGCGGCTTTTCGCGTGCTGCGTGCTGGGGCTATCGGGCCGCGCAGGAGGCGGGGTCATGCCATTGGCTATGCCATGCTCGATCCCCCATCCATACCGGCGCTTTCCCACTGTTCAAGCAGCAAACTGCGTCAAACGATCACTGGCGGTTCAACAGGCGCCGCGCCCGGTTGGCGCTGTTGCGTTTTCTGCGGCTCTGGCGAAGTCATCTCGTTCAGCCCGAACCGTAGCTGCCGGTGGCGATAGTAAAAAACGGGAAGTAACGACCGAGGCTGTGTGAAAGCGTCAATGAAAATTGCACGCCTACGTAAACTTCAGGTCTGCCGACTCACAAAATACCAGCAGGTTTTACGTAGCAACGCGGACGTCAAAACGGTGCGTGAGTTTTCATGCGGCCTCGGCTCATAGACGCCAGTTTTCGCTGGGCGGCAACACAGTGAAGACCAGTCTTTGTCCCGGACTGGTGTTTTATGACGCGAAACAATCTTCAGCTCTGATCCGTCACCATGTTTGAATCCTTGCGTGCCAATGGTGAACTTGCCCCTTTCCTGCCTTCATAACGACCAAAAAACAGGTAGTGCTGATAACCACTGGAGAAGGCGTTATTGGCGATTGCGGCCTTCACATCATGGTTCGACTGTAGATACTGATGCTCATCAAAGTCTTCTGCGCTAACTTCGTCGTCCTGCTTTCCAAGTGCTTCATTGTCAATCGGTAGGCCTAGAAGGCTGCGGCGTTGAAAATCCATAATGCGACTGACAGCGTGGCGTTCCAGCGGCCCTTGGTTGGGATACATGGCGTACTCGTGCAAACCATTTTTTGCGCAACGATTGCACATGTCGACGCAATTTTCTTTAGTGGATTTAAGGCTTGTTAGCTGCTCCAGTGGCAGATCCAGATACTTTCCGACTTGGTACTCGGATTGGTTGAAGATAGAGCAGCAAAGTACAGTGTTGCCGTTACAGTCAAGTACCAGCATTTGATCTTTTAGCTTGCACGCCCGCTTCGGGTAGTGTTTGACCAGGTTGATCAGATCGTCGTAGGGCGGTAATGCGAGTCTATTAAGGGTTTCACGATCTGCTTCGGTGACGGACGGATCGCGCTCGATGATGGCAAAGGTTTTTTCCAGCGGCATCATCACAGAATAACCTGTGCTGAAACTGAAGCCCAAGCGCTCGCTGAACTCGCGCATCAAGCTTTCTTCTTCCAGGTTGTCTAAGTAGCGATGGTAGTAGACTTCGATCAATGTATTAAGATTGTATTGCTGCTTGATGTCATGCAGCATGATCATGTTTTGTTTTACAACTTCGATGTCACCTCCCACATGTCCCTGTGCGTAGGTGTTTTGATGGAAGCCGGACAGCGAAATACGGAAAAATGAAGGCTCAGCCCGTAGGGCTTGTTCTATGTTCTTGGCAATGTTCAAGTTGGTGCTAATACCGCTGGCAATGCCTGCGGCGTTTATTATTTGGATAAATTCACCAATTCGCGGGTGAATTAAGGGCTCAGTCCAGTTGTAAAGATGAATCGAGTCGACACCCTCCAGCTTGGCTTTTTCTACTATTTGCCTGAACGTCTCGATCTGCATGGATTTTTTGAAGTTGTTGTTTTCAGAGTTTCCCATGGGGCATGAGGGACAGCTTAAATTACACGCTCCAACTATATCGATAAACATGTGCATTATGGGGCTCTTTATATAAGTTGTGTGAGTGCTGCTGCAGGCTTTCGGTGTTAAATGCGATTTGGTGATCGCTGAATTTCATGCTGGCAATTTGACGCATTTTTTTCAAAGCAAAATTCGAGCCATGGTAGGGGCGATACGATTGTATTAGGTCGAATCTGGCTGTTCTATGCTGGTCGCGACTGGCTGCTTCTGGCTAAAAATAGGCGTTAGTAAGTTGATCACCGGATGTTATTGAAACGATAAACCGCACGATCTCTACCCAGAAACCGTCATCCAGCGTATTCCACTTCGATAGTTCAACATGTCAGCGCTTGTTGGTGACTGACCATCGCGGGCTAAAAAGCTAAGGGCATAACGCCTTGCCTTTAAGCCGATTCCATCTGGCTGTTTGACGACGGTAAAGGCTTGTCTCTCATGGAGCTTCACCAATGACCCGCACCTATACTTTCAACCCATCCAGCTCACCCGTGACGACACCGACCATACCGTCCTATATCTGAACGCCAATGCCTCGTTGCCTGATCTGTATACCTGCACTCAGCAACGCATCGGCGCAGCCCGTTGGAAATTTTCGACTGCGCTTCTGGCTCGCAGTACCTTTCACAAATCCACTTTGCCATCGACCTGTTACTCAGTGAGGGTTTCGATCTGCTACGTACCTGGGTGATAGAACATTGGGGCAGGTTGATCCTGCCTAATCCCGGCTTAGTGCTCGACAAAAAAAGAGGCGCTCCGCAGAGCGCCTCCCCATGCCGGTTACTGCTCGCTGACCGGCTTCGAATCAGCAGCCTCAGCTCCCCCGATCATGATGCGTTTAGGCTTCGCTTCCTCCGGTACAACCCTGAGCAGGTCAATGCTCAGCAGACCGTTGGTGAGCTTCGCACCCTCCACCTCGATGTGATCCATCAAGCGGAACGACAGCCGGAATGCCCGCTGTGCGATACCTTGATGCAGGTAAGTGACAGCTCCGTCGCTTTCTCGCTTGTCACCGGTGACGGTCAACACACCTTTTTCAACCTGAATGTCCAGATCCTCTTCGGCCAGGCCTGCTACCGCGATAACGATCCGGTAGTGGTCATCACCGTGCTTTTCGACGTTGTGCGGAGGATAGGAAGTACCGGCCTCACTGCGAAGCGCCGATTCAAAAAGGTCGTTGAAACGGTCAAAGCCGACCGAGTGGCGGAAAAGTGGGGCCAACGAAAGGGTAGTAGCCATTGCAAAATCTCCTGAGGTTTCTCCAAGTGATTTGAGGCGCGGCCCGCATTCGGCACCGCGCAAGAACCTAGGTATGTGCCAGAAGCAAAACTTCAAGAGCCCCAAAAAATTGATTTTATCTATTAATTTCAAAGAGTTAATCGCCGTTTTTCAATGTGGCGAAGATGCTCGTTGAGCCGCTACAGGTTCTGGCGGTGAATTCAATCAGCCGTTCTTGAGTCCCGGCAGTCCCTGAGCTTTGCGCCATTCCTTCACGGTACTGGTCACCCCCTCGGCGGAGTTATCCGCGCCGGGCTCAGGGTGGAAAATCAGGTCGTAGCCATCTGGATGGCCGGCGAGCTTGCTGAACCTTTCAAGCAACTCGCCTAGCTCATCGTCCGTCCCGCTCTTGTTGACGGTTTGTATGTTTTTCACGAAGGAAATGAATTCGGCTTCGGTCAAATCAGAAATGTCTTCCATGTAGTGCCTGTTCTCTTTCGTGAGGGTCAATGGGGTTTCGTGTGTCGTTGATCTTCAAGCTTTCTGCGTCTTACGCCACCCAAGCGTCTTGGTCTGCGGGGGCACTTTCAAGGGCTCGGCTCTGGGTTCGTTATCTTGCCTCAGCCACCGACCCTCAGCGCCACTCACCGCGTTTTGAGAATCTCCTTAAGGCCCTGCCCGAACTCCTGCGTTAGCGTTTCCTGTCTCCCGGACTGGAGGCTTTTTCACTCATAGCGCAGGATGCCAAATGATCTCTTCCTCTCGCCTGGGCGACAGCCATGTCTGCCCGCTGCCGGGGCACGGCACTACGCCCATCGTTACCGCTTCCAGCAACGTCATCATCAACGGCATGGGCGCGGCCCGGGTCGGTGATGTCTGTGGCTGCGGCGCGGTGATTACCACAGGATTTCCTTCTGTGCTGGTCAATGGCCGGCCCCTGGCCCATGTGGGCAGTCTCACCAGTCACGGTGGCAGCATCGTCAGCGGCTCTGGCGATACCTTCGGCGGCTCGCTTTTCGCGCCCGCCGACGGCGCCGCCATCGTCAACTTCGCCACGCTGGGCGCCATCCGCGCCGATGGCTCGGTGGATGAGTCGCGCATGGCCACGCTGCTGGCCGATCCGGCGCTGACGGAAAAAGCCCAGGCGGCCAATGCGCTGGTCAGCCCATTGGCTGCTTCCACGGCGGCCCTGCAGGAGGGCGTCGAGCCGGGGTTTCATATCGTCGAGCAGCCCATGTCCCGCTCGGCACTGGAGTCCATACTCTTCGCCAGGCCCGATAGCGCGGTGCTGGAGAAGTTTCGCCGCCTCAACCCGCAACTCAGCGACTACGCCAAGCCGGGACAATTGATCGTTCTCAGTGATCCGGCCAACGTCCAGTGCACCCGTGAGGAGGCCTGGCTGATGGAGGTGGCGGAGAAGGTCAACGCGGCACTTGAGCCGATGAGCGATGAAGAGGCCAGTTTCCTGGCGCGCCATCGTGATCTGTTGGAGTCCTTTGCCTCCCAGGGATCGACCGCGCTGGGCGTCGGCGCCGCGATCTTCGCCAAGAACCTGGAGGATGTGAAAGCCTCGCTGCGGGATATCGAGAGCTTGCATCAACGTACTTTTCAGCAGCATGGGCATTTGCGTTCTGTCGAGTTTTTTGCCGAGCGCAAAAGGTTGCTGGCGCAGTTGGATACTCGGTTGACTGCCTTTACCCGCAAGGGGATCGGTTTTCCCGAGCATCCCAAGTTGAAAACGGCGCTGGGGATTTCCAGCCGCAGCCTGGTGCACCACTGGAAACTGGCTGGCGCACCGGGGCAGATACCGGGGTATGCGACGAATATGCAAGGCGTGGCAAAGGCGTCTCAGTATGTAAAGCGCTTGGGCTGGCTGGGTGTCGGGTTGGGTGGGGGCGCTTCGTATCTGAAGGTTCAGGAGGTGTGTACGGCGGGCAATGTTGAGGCTTGTGAACGGGTGAGATTGACAGAGGGAGGCAGTTTTATTGGGGCTGTCGGTGGTGGTATGGCGGCGGGCACGATATTGACGGGTTCTGTTGCAAGCTCCGTTTGTGTGGGGTTAGGAGTTCCTACCCTGGGTGCCGGAGCTCTGGTTTGTGGACTAATAGTTGTAGGGGTTGGTTCTTATGCTGCTGGCACTGCAAGTGGTCTGGTGGGAGAAAAGGTAGGAGAGCGGATCTATGAGATGCAGAAATGAACCTAGTCAGTAGCGTGTATGAATTTTCTGTCCTTCTGGGCGCCGTGGCTCTATCGGGGATTTTCGTTTGGATGGGCGTCTGCCTGTATTGGGGATATACCCAGGTCGATGAGTTTCTGGAGCGTCTCAAGCATTGTTCTGCCGTCATGAACCTGGCTCCGCTTAAGCAGGGCGGTCCTTGGGCAAGGTTGTTGTTGGTCGGGGGGGTGACGTCTATCGTAACTTTTCCACGTGTATATCTTAAGAATGGCGGTGTCAGTGTGGAGGATCTCGATAGTTTTCCGCAGAACTTAAAGAACAGGTTTGCCGTATTGCAGTGGGTTGGGCGCGGACTCATTACGGGACTGCTTATATCTGCCGGAACGATAAAATTAATAGAACTGAGTGTCTGAGTTGTTCGGGAGGAGGGTGTTAAGTGCAGCCTGTGGACAAACTCTCCGGCGAGCTGGTTTATAACCCACATCATTCCATTCAGGCTATTCAGCAGTTCGCGTACACCAAGGGTAAAAATGCAACTGACAGCGCGCTCATCATTGACGCCATGGACTTGCTGTAGCCCTTTGCCTCCCAGGGATCGACCGCGCTGGGCGTCGGCGCCGCGATCTTCGCCAAGAACCTGGAGGATGTTAAAGCCTCGCTGCGGGATATCGAGAGCTTGCATCAGCGTACTTTTCAGCAGCATGGGCATTTGCGTTCTGTCGAGTTTTTTGCCGAGCGCAAAAGGTTGCTGGCGCAGTTGGATACTCGGCTGACTGCCTTTACCCGCAAGGGGATCGGTTTTCCCGAGCATCCCAAGTTGAAAACGGCGCTGGGGATTTCCAGTCGCAGCCTGGTGCATCACTGGAAACTGGCTGGCGCACCGGGGCAGATACCGGGGTATGCGACGAATATGCAAGGCGTGGCAAAGGCGTCTCAGTATGTAAAGCGCTTGGGCTGGCTGGGTGTCGGGTTGGGTGGGGGCGCTTCGTATCTGAAGGTTCAGGAGGTGTGTACGGCGGGCAATGTTGAGGCTTGTGAACGGGTGAGATTGACAGAGGTTGGAGGCTTTCTTGGTGCCGTTGGTGGAAGTGCCGTGGTTGCTGGCTACTTGTCGGGGGGAGCTGCTGGAGCTCTGTGTGTAGCTCTGGGAGTTCCAGCAGGGGGGACTGCTACAGTTGTATGCGTACTTGCAGTAGTTGGGGCCGGGTCTTACGCCAGTGGCGCAGCTATTGGGGCCTTGGGAGAGCAAACGGGCGAAGTAATATACGAGATGATTCAATGATTTTTATCGATTTTTTATACAAGGCTTTAGCGCTGCTGGGTGGAGTATTTATTCTAGGTATGTTTGTTTGGATGTACTTGTGTCTACGTTTGGCATATACGCGAATGGACGAAATACTGGATCTTCTTAAAAACTGCACGGCAATTATGAGTCGCGCGCCACTCAGGCATGGAGGGGCTTTAGGTAAATTGCTGTTGATAGGTGGCATATCAGGGATCGTTGCCTTTCCTGGTTTCCATCTCAAACATGGAGGTGTGAGCATTGAAGATTTGAATGGGCTTCCCACATCACTCAGGAAGAAGTTTGTTTTTTTGCAGTTGAGCGTTATCTGTTTAATTGTTGGGGCGTGTATATGTGCTGCGGGTATAAAGCTGATAAAACTTTATGCGGGGTAAAGCATACGTCAACCCTATGGGGTCGGAGTCTTGGTCAGTGGGTTAAAGGTAGTTGGCTGTCACTGCAGTTGTCTCCCACTCCCTGATCGAACAGAGCGTGTTAGCGTATACATTGACCTTCTTGAAGGAAGTCTTTTAACGCTGCCTGATAAATAGTCAATGGTTTATTTTCAGTGCTGAGTAGGGCGAATGGTATCGCGGTGAGGTGCGAGAACGATATTGAGCTTATGGAGTAGGATTTCTGTCTGCAAACGCCGTGACTATTGTTCAGTGTGAAATCGAACCTGAATAGGTTGGGTCTTGTACACCAGCTAGGAATAAAGCCAAGACTCAAGCCGGTTAAGTAGTCTTGTACGCAAGCGCCTCCAGACGGAAACTCGGAGATTTTTATTTCTAATTCAGGAAGGTGTGGAGCTATAAGTCTTGAACTATTGTCTTGTGCATTTGGGATGATTTTTTGTGTTGCTTCGTATGCGTTCTTTGCGAAGCGGCTGTTTTTCCATGTGGAGTCTATTTTATACGTGAAGCTGGAGATGGTTTCTTTTGTTCTTGGTTCGAAGTGTTCACTGATTGGTGGTTTGGACGTATAGGATGTGCAGCCGGAGCAGGTTATGGCAAAGCTGATAGCAATCAGGCTGTTAATTATTGAGTGACGCATCCTGAGCTTTCCCTGGCTATTGGTTGTTCGGTATTTATTTAGTTGAGCATTCATTACGTACCTTATGTACGTCAGGTTGATTCTGAGCAACCCCGATTGAGTCCTGAAGATACGAAAAAAGCTGGGAGACAGCTATCTGCTAGATCAGAGAAAGCAAATCTACCTCGCTGCCCCAGTGCCTTTTTCTAAAAGTTGAAGCGTTGGTCAAACACGGTCTGCTCGCCCACCATCACGCTGCATTGGCGGGCCACTTCAACTGGTATCACCTTGCCCAGCAACGGCGCCAGCGACTTGTAGAACGCCTTGTCGCAGGCGTCGTCTTTGCTGAAGGCTTGGGCGTTACCGGCCGCGTCTTTTGTGATCCGGCAGCCTGCCACCAATTCGCTGGGCAACTCGTTCAATGGCACTGTTGTCGAGCCGGAGCCCTGCAACTCGATCAGCTCGTTGCATGTGCCCTTGGCCGGACCTTCCTTGATGGTTTTGGTAAAGGCGACGCGTTGGTAGTCGGTACCGGTGAACAGCACCTGGTCGTTAACAGTGACTCGGTATTGTGAGGGTTTGAAGGCGATGGTCTTGATGCAGAACTGCGTCGTGACCGGTTTCCCATTGACCTCAGCGATGGCCGCTTTGCAACCTGGGGTGGCCTGGGTGAAGGAGGTATCGGACGAGCTGACACAACCGGCCAGTGAAAGCAGACACACACCGAACAGCATTCTTTTCATGGGACTTCCTGTGCTCAAACACACCGCCTCCAGCAGGCGGCTGCGGACGCGGATCATACCCGCGACCTGTTGGCCAAAGGCGCAGAGCGGGTATTGAGGGACAGGGGTAGGGCGTCCTGGCCCTTGTCGCCATGTACCAGTATCCGGCCGTCATACCCACAGCTGATCCAGCGACCGGCGCGGGTGGGGAGCACATCGGTTGCAAAGTTGTCGTGTGAGCCGATGATCGCCCCCTGCCGTGAGGGCAGGTCCCAGCGTCTGACGAATCCGTCCTCGCCGCAGGTCAGCAGCATGTGTCGCGCCTCGAAGCGCACGCGCCGGACCGGCCCGTCATGAGCGGCAAGGCAATCCAGGAGCGCCAGCCTCGGTTCGGTCGCTAGCAGGTGCACCGCGCCGTCAAGATCACCAGCGGCCAAGGTGACGCTGCCATCGGCGTCGATCCAGCTCGCCAGCGTCCTCAGGGGGCGGCCCAGATCGAGCACTTGTACGCAGTCCCGCTCCTCGGGTCGCCACAGCCTGACGGTTCCGTCCTCCGATGCGCTGGCGAAACCACCGTTGGCCGTAGGCGCGATCGCCCAGACCCAGCAGGCGTGGGCCTGACGCCTGTCCGCGGCACCTGTGGCCAGGTTCCAGACGGTCAGGCGACCGTCAGCAGCCCCGGTCACGAAGCAGTCAGCGCCTAACCTTGCCGAGGACAGGACGGCCGAGTCCGATGTGCCGACCAACCTTGACTTGCCGGTCGCCAAGGACCAATGCCGGATCGTACGGTCCCGCGAGTGAGAAACCAGCTCGCCAGGCGCCACTTCCACCAGACCCAGAATGGATTGTGTATGTCCGTCAAGCTGACCCAGGCAGCGGCCCTCGCGATTCCATAGCCGGATGGTTGCGTCACGCCCGGCGCTTGCCAAGCCCCGGTCGCCAAGGTCGGCAAGCGCCCATACGTAGCCGCGGTGGCCCGGCTGGAAGGGGCCGGCGACGTGCAAGGATTACTGTGGCTCGTACATCAGGTCACTGCGCATGACGTATTTTTGGCCAGTGTCCACTAAGGCGCCGGCGTGCCAGAGGGTGTGGTCGAATACGATCAGGCTGCCCTTACGCGGGCGCAGCCTGAGCGTCGCATTCCGGTTCGACATGGCGGCGGACCGTCCCTCGAAGAACAGCGTCTCTCCGCCGCTGAATGCATCGTCGTTAAGATAAATCATGAAGGTCAGGCGTGACTGTTGGTGCTGGCGGTGGTGTACACCATCCTGGTGGGCACGGAACTGGGTGCCGGGCCGGTAGCGGCAGAAGCGCAGCCGCTCATTGATGCCGACCGGACGCCAGCCGTCCTCATCGATCACCGTTCCGAGCCTCGGCATCCGCGAGGCGCAGTGCTTCAAGCGTTCGAAGAGTCGCTCGGCCAGAGCTGGGTCGTCTGCCACGATCCGGTCATTATCGCGGTAGGAAGACGGGTAGTCAGACCCTGCGCTGGCGAACCCGCGCTGCTCCGTGGCTTCTATCAACGCTTCGCACTCGCTGGCCGAAAGAAACCCGTGGACCAGTACACAGCGCACCCGGTCACCCAGCGGTAGTTCGACCGAGGCCGACGGAGCAGTGGCCCCCGCCAACAGTTTTTCAGCGAAGGAATTCATCGCAATCTCCAAAGTTGGTCTGATAACCAATATTTGGAAAACTAGGGTGTGGCAGGGTCGATGTCAATGCTAAGCTGGTTGCGCAACCAACATTGGAAAGGTGACATGGCACGGCGCTCGAACACTGATGAAAGACGCGGCCAGATCGTGGCGGCACTCCAGGCCGTCATGGCCAAGGCCGGCTACGCTGGCGCAACCGTAGCGGCCATCGCCCGGCATGCGGAGCTGGCCCCTGGGCTTGTGCACTACCACTTCAAGGACAAGCGCGAGATCTTGGTGGCACTGGTCGACTCACTGGCCGACTACGCCCGTCAGCGTTACGAGTCCCGCGCCGCTGCGGCCCAGACCGCCGAGCAAAGGCTTCAGGCCTATATTGCAGCACACCTGGCCTACGGTTCGGACGCGCAGCCCGATGCGGTGGCGGCGTGGGTGATGATCGGCGAGCAGTCGGCCCACGACCCAGAGGTGCGCGAGGTCTATCAGGCCGTGCTAGCGGCGCAAATGAAGCTCCTCAAGGGCCTGCTCCGGCAGCGATTCGCCGAACGCGGACGCCGCGTCCGAGGGCTCGACGCCCTGGTGGCGGGCATTACCTGCTTTATCCAGGGGGCGTTCACGCTGTCCATCACGGCGCGGCCGCTGCTGCCGACGGCTTTCGCCGCACCGACGTTGATCGCCTGGGTCGAGCGTTACATTGACGGGGAAGAGGAGCGATGAAGGGAACGCCAGAAGGGAACTGCCTATTCCCGGCCGGCGCGCACGGCGCCGCCGAGGTGCCTGATGGTGTGGACTTCGCCGCCTGGGCTCGCCTCTGGGCGGAGCTTGGCGCCGGCTGCCCGCCGCGAGCAACCTACGAAGAGCTCCTGCGACGCTACCGCGAGCCCCATCGTGCGTATCACAACTGCCAGCATTTGCAGGAATGCCTCCAGGTGCGCCGACTGATCAACGCTGCCTGCCAGGCCCCCGCCGAAGTCGACCTCGCACTTTGGTTTCATGACGCCATCTACGACCCCCTTCGCAACGACAACGAGCTGCGCAGTGCGCAATGGCTGGACGAGGTGGCACGCGATAGCGGCCTGGGCGATGAAATCCGACGCAGGCTTTACGGCCTGATCATGGTGACGCGACACGACGGCGCTCCAGCGTCGGCAGACGAGGCCGTGCTGGTGGACACGGATCTGGCGATCCTTGGGACATCGGCCGCACGGTTTGATGAGTACGACCGCCAAGTCCGTCGCGAGTACCGATATGTGCCGCTGTTTGTGTACCGCCGAAAGCGGCGCCAGGTCCTGGAGGGCTTCCTGGCACGCGGGCGCATCTATACGACCGAACCGTACTTCGATGCATTCGAACAGCAAGCCCGCGCCAATCTTGCCCGCGCCATCAAGCGTCTCGACTGAGAAACAGCCAACAGCGGAGGCAGGGCATTCGCCTTCTCAGGTGCTTGGCCACTTGGCAGATCAACCCGCCACCGCAAACAGATGACGGGGCATCGCCGGCCAAAAAAACATGGTTACAGGTCACACAGGCTGCCGTTGCGCTCTTGATCTCGACCTAAGGCTTGGCCCGATCCCATCGACACTCCGCCAATCGGTGCTCATCGGTTCCGCTCTTTTCTCGCCTGTCGATGTCGCCGTCGGCGTTAAGGTAGATATGGGTGTTGGGCCATTGCGGGGTGATGCTGATGCAATGATTGCGTCCGGTGTTCTTGCTCCACCAGGAAAACTCCATAAAGAATTCGTCGTCCGGGAAGAGCACGCCATGGTCGGTTGCGCCGCCTCCAGGAAGCATTCCTCCTTTATCAATCCGATCCTGGACATTCCAGATGTACCTGAGCTCATCCCGGCCGGCTTGGGAGTAGTGAACAGTCACCCTTGGCAACGCGAAGTCCCAATGGGTGACCAGCCCAAGCAGCAGCGGTATCCAGAGCCGCTTTAGGTACCATGGCCGGCGCGTGCCTGCGTGGCGGGGCCAGAATTTCATCTCCATCCTTTGGGCGTATTTTTTTGGGGGGGCGTGGGGTTGCTAGTGGAGACGGCAGTGTGGCAGCCGGTCGTTATCCACGTCCGGCTGCTGTGTGGCTTCTCGTGCTGACGGTCAGCAGCCAGAAGTCTTGAGTTCCGTGCCGATGGTCACCGCGTTGACCTGCACTTTCTCAAAGGCCTTCTGCGCGGCGGCGTCGTATTTCTGGTCGCAGTTGAAGCGTGTCTCCATCACGTAGTCTTCGCCCTCGGCTTTGCGCATCTGCGCTTCCCACTGGTTGGCGGCGTTGAGCGCGGGATCCGAGGCCAGCACCACCTCCAGCAGCACCTCTCTGAAACCTATGGCGCGAGGGCCTTCCCAGTGGGCATAGACGGAAGGGTCGGCGGCGTTGCCGCACATGCTCAGGCAACTGGCGCTGTAGCTCAGGCCGCCACCGGACGATGCGTTGAAGGCGCCGACGGTGAGGGGTTTGCCTGGGGCGGGGGCGAAGCTGCCGACGAACTGGGTCAGGTCGGCCTGGCATTTGGGCGTCAGCTCCATGCGCAGTTTGCTGACTGTGCCGCCCTCTATGGTGGCGGTGATATCGCAGCCCTGGACTTTGAACTTGTGCTCATCGCCGAAGGATTCCCGAGGGATTCCGGCGACGGATTCAAAGTAACGCTGATTGGTGCCCAGCATCTCGCCGGTGAAGACTTGGGCCACGGAAGTGGCGTGGGCAACGTCGATAGACAGGGCCAGTGTCGAGGCAAAAAGGCCGTAGGTCAGCTTGTTCATGGCAGAGTCCTTTCAATGGGGCGGTCAGTGCCTGTGGTCATCTTCAGGCGGGTTCGGGGGGGGGGGCGGAGTCTAGCAGGCGTCGCTGCTGCATTTTTTGGGGGCTTGCTGATTGCTCTGGGTGTTGATGCCTATCCGCGGAAAGTTGCTTCAGGCCGCAAGTGTTCACTTAAGAACGGCTGAGGACAGCGTGGCGCGCTCAGTTGCTTAAAACACGACATAAAACACCGATCACCAAAGCAATCAGGGGCCGAGAATAGCTCATTTGCTGAACGTGGATGGCATGGATGACGATCCCTGTCGCTGAATTGTTGTTCGTTAGGATACCGCTCTACATCACTTGCCTGCGCACAGTTCCTGCCATCGGGGCTAAGCGTTGTGCCGCCCCGAGGGGAGCCGTCGGCGGCTAGCGCTTGGCCATGCAATGAGCGTTGACGAAGGTTGCAGTGTGCCGCAGAGACTGGCGTATATCCGGTTTGGCGATTGCGTGCCTGTTGGCAAATTGCTCGACGGCCGCGGTATCAAAACGCGTGGTCTGGATAAAGTCCAGGGCTTCGGGTTGGGTATTCATCAATCGCGCGACGGGTGGAATGCTCAGCAGCCACTTCAGCAGGCGAAGCGAAACGTGATGCCTGGGCGACTTCAAGCCCAAGGGTTGGGCCACCTGTGCCAACAGTTCTCGCAAGTTGGGCGTTTGCGCATCCAGCGCCAGCAGTTCCTGGCCGGCCATGGCCGGGTCAAAGGCACAGGCCGCCATCAGCTCAACTAGGTAATCCACGGTGACCAGTGGCAGCCAGTGCTGGGCGGTGCCGGGCACGGCCGTCAGCTTTCCCTGCACCAGGTTGCGTATCAGCGCCACCAGGGGCTGGCCGTCGAGGATATGCCCGGTGCGGCTGTGGCCACACACCGTCGCCGGGTGGACAACGGTCAGCTCGCCACCCTTGGCGGACATGGTCTCCAGGGTCGCAAAATGTGCTTCCAGCTTGCTCGCCTCGTAACCACCGACCTGCCGGTAGACCGCAGGCCAATCGGTCCGCTGCGGATGACGAGGATCGATGCCGATGCGTTGCAGGTGCTTATGGTTTTTCAGCATGTAGCCGCCGATCATCACTAACCGGCTGTTCTGCTCAGCCGCCAGCAGCGCCACGCGCTGGGCTCCTGCAACGTTCACCGCGCGCGACTGCGCCAGGGAAAGCCCCCAAGCGAAGTGGGCGCCCAGGTGGAAGACGACGCCGGCGTGCCTCAGCGCTGCTCGGTCGTCAGGACTCAGCCCGAGGTTGTCCCGTTCCAGATCGCCGGCCACGGCCAATACCCGGGTGCCACAGCCGCCCAAATGCTCGACTTGCTCGCGCAGTGCCGCGAGTCGCTCGGGACGACGCATCAATACCCGGACGGTGTGGCCTTTCGCACTCAGGTGCGCCAGCAAATGTTGACCGATGAAGCCGGTACCCCCGGTGACAAAACACTCCACGCTCATTTCCCTGTTCCTTGTTGACGGTGAGAAATCAAGCGTAAACTGTCGACCCAACTCTACAGTCAAGCGGTGTTTTCATGAAAATCGGTGAAATCGAGGCCCGCAGTGGCGCCAGCCGTCATACGCTGCGTTACTACGAGCAAATCGGCCTGATCTCTCCGCAGCGGCGAACCAACAACTATCGCGTTTACACCGCGCAAACCCTGCAGGATCTGGACTTTATCCAGCGCGCGCAAAGCATGGGGTTTTCCCTGGGGGAAATAGGCGAGATTCTGGAGGCGCAGCGCAACCAGCAGATCGACTGTGCCGAGGGCGCCAAGCTCATTGAAAAGAAGATGGCCCAGATCAAGCAGAAGATCGCCAACTTCCAGGGCATTTATCGCTACCTGGACCAAGAGCGTGCAAAGCTCGAAGCCAGCGCCGCCGAGCAACTTGAGCTGCAGCGGCGGAACAACCCCTAGCCCGCATCCCTAGCCCGCACCCTGGGCCTGCGCCACGCTATCCCCCGGCAAGGGGTGCTGGCCCTTCGTACTGCTCAAGCAGGTGCTGTTCAAGGCTCAGGATGGCCTGCTTAACCTGTTCGACACATTCGCTCACCAGGAGCATGTTCAGCTCCGGGCCCAGGCAGGCGTCTTCCAATTGCCGGCAGCTCTCCACCAGTTGCTCGCCCTTGACGACTCGCGCAGCCCCCTTGATGCGATGCGCCAACTCGGCAAGTTCCGCTGTCGCTTGCTCCCGGAGCAGTGTCTCCAGGGTCTGCAGGTCGGTGCGATTGTTGCTGAGCAGTTCACTGAGAATGTGCTGCAGCATGGTCGGCTCGCTGCCCACCAGGGTATGCAGGGACTCCAGGTCGAATACCTGTGGGGATTGGCTGCTGACGCGTTCTTCGGGCGGCAGGGGCGGGCGTTCTTCTTCCTCGACCTGACCCAGGGCCAACAGGCGCGCTTCCAGTTCATCCAGGCTGATGGGCTTGATCAGGCAGTCATTCATTCCGGCCTGGATGCAACGCTCCACTTCCTCTGGCTGGGCGTCGGCGGTCAGGCCGATGATCACGATCGGCTCGTCGTGGCTGTCGCGTTCTTCCTGGCGAATTGAGCGCGCCAGTTCGGCACCGTTCATGACCGGCATGTGGCAGTCGGTGATGATCAGGTCCAGGGCATGCTCGCGCCAGATCTTCAGCGCCTCTTGGCCATGTTGCGCTTCGACTACGTCGTGCCCGAGAAACGCCAGTTGCTGTCCCAGGACCTGACGGTTCACCGGATGATCGTCCACCACCAGAATCTGCAAGCGGTACATCTGCCGCTGCTTGATGCTGGGTGGCGGTTCTGCGGCGGCCAGGCGCTCCAGCACTTGAAGGCGCAGGTCCACCTCCACCAGGGTGCCCTGGCCCAGGGTGCTGCTCATCGACACAGTGCCGCCCATCATTTCGCACAGGGAGCGACAGATCACCAGCCCCAGACCGGTGCCTTCGGTATTGAGCACATTGCGTTCGACCTGGGCAAAAGGTTGGAACAGGCGCTGCTGGTTGCTGGGCGATATGCCTATTCCTGAGTCTTCGACGCGCAGTTTGACGTGCAGCAGCGAGTTCTCCAGCAGATCGCCAGTGATGCTCACTTTGATGAAGCCGGCTTCGGTGAACTTGATGGCGTTGCTTATCAGGTTGGACAGAATCTGCTTGAAGCGCATGCCGTCTACCAGCACATCGCAATTGATGCGCGAGTCGATATCGAGGATGAAGCTCAGGCATTTCTGGCGTGCCAGGCCTTCGAACACACGGGCGATGGATTCCACCAGTTCGCGCAGGTTGGCGCGCTTGGGCGAGAGGCTCAGGCGTCCCGACTCGATGCGGGCGATGTCGAGTATGTCGCCGATCAGGTCCAGCAGGCTCTTGGCCGAGCTGTAGGCAATCTCGATGCTGGAACGCTCGATCCGGTCGCTGTCGGCGCGTTTGAGCGCCAGTTCCAGAATGCCGATGATCGCGTTCATCGGCGTGCGGATTTCATGACTCATGGTGGCCAGGAACGTGGTCTTGGTGCGGCTGGCCTGGTCGGCCAGGTTCTTCGCCTCTTTCAACTCCTGGACCAGATGGCGGTGCTTGGTGATGTCCAGCCAGCCGCAGATCACGCCTTTGGTGACGCCATTGTCGTCCTGGAAGGGCTGGATCCAGTGATCGATCCAGACCTCCTTGCCCTGCAACCTGACCTGGTACACCGAACTGATGGTCTGCCCCTCGCGCATGGCTTGCAGGTAGCTGTGATGCAGGTCGGGTTGGGCCGAGAAATGTTCCTCGGGCAGCTGTTGCACGGATTTGTGCAGGACCTGGTCGGCGCTCAGGCCGACACTCTGCAGGTAGCTGCGGTTGCACGAGAGCATGTTGCCGTCCATGTCCCGAATGTAGAGAACCGGAGGCATGTTTTCGGCCAGGGCCTCGATGAAGCGCAATTGGTCGTTCAGGGTTTTCTCGGCCTTGATCCGCCGTCGCAGATAGAGGGCCCAGGCCAGTGTCAGCACCAGCAGCAGCGTCGCGGCGGCGATGATTTCGGCGATCAGCAGCGCATAGTCGCGCCAGGTTTCGCCACTCATGCCCGGTGGCGAGCGCCAGTGGTTGGCGATGGCGTTCAGATCGTCCGCCGGGAGGCTGAGCAGGGCCTTGTCGAGAATCGACTGCAGCTCCGAGTCGCTGCGCCGCAGGGCAAAGCTGGCGGTTGCCCGGCTGGTGTGGATCAGGTCGGCGATGTTCAGGCGATTTTGAAACAGGCGGACAATGTAGTAGCGAGCGGCCGGCAACGACACCAGGGCGGCACCGGCGCTGCCGTCATAGACCTTGTTCATGGCATCCAGGGAGGTGCCGGCCTCGATCAGTTGCGTGCTCGGATAAAGCTCGCGGACGTGTTGCAAGGTCACGTGACCTGACGGAATGGCAAGACGCTTGCCTGCCAGGTCTTCGGCGGTCAGCCGCTTGTCCTTGCTGCCGTTGGGTGTGACCAGGACAAAAGGGCTGGTCAAGAAGGGCCGGGTGAAACGTAGTTTGTCCTCGCGCTGCGGACTGGCGGTCATGATGGCCATGTCCGCCTCGAAGTCGCTCATGGCTTCAATCTGCTGCGGATAGCCGCCGTTACGCACGGTCACCTGGAAATGCAGGCCGGTGCGCTGCGAGATGATCTCCAGCAGTTCGGCGGCAACCCCCGAGAACACCCCGTTGGCGTCGAAGAACGCCACGGGCGCCAGGTCATCGTTGATGATCAGGCGGATCACCGGGTGACGATCGATCCAGCGTGATTCTTCTGGCGTCAACACAACCTTTTCGCCGGTGGGCACGAAACCGCTGCCGACCCAGCGCTGGCTCAGATTGCTCAGTTTTTCCTTGCCAATGGCCTCGATGCTTCGGTCAAGGATGCGCTGAAGACGGTCGTTGTCCTTATTGATCGCATAGCCATAGCCACCCGTGGTCAGGTCAACGAAGCGCTCGAACTTGAGGAAGCCGTAGTAAGAGCGATTGATCTGGAAGTAGGCGCTCAGTACATCGTCCAGGTACATGTCGGCATGACCAAATGCCGCGGCGGCGAGGGCCTCGTTGTGGGTGGGGTAGATCATCAAGCGGGCCCGGGGAAAGCGCGACTGGGCTTCGCTGCTGTGTTCCTTGGCCACGGCAACCCGCAGCCCGGCCAGGTTTGCCGGGGACTGGCGCTGTTCGGCGTTGCGCTTGAACAAGGCCAGCCGCCCATCGGCGAACGGGCGGGTGAACCTGACGCCATCACTGGCTGGCCCGGGGCTGTCGTAGCTGCCCATCAAGTCGATCGAGGCGTCCTGCAACGCCTGTAGGGCTTGTTCTCGAGAGGCGAAGGGAACCACCTTCATGCCGACTCCGAGCATCTGCCCGATCAATGAACTGACGTCCGCGGTAATGCCTTCGTAGCGACTGTCGTTGTAATCGACATTGAAGGGGGGCGACTCCTCGGCGACCACGCCGATTTTCAACTCCGACGTGTGCCGTAGCCAGTGCCAGTCCTCTTGTTCAAGTATCAGGTCGTGATGATCGAGGCGCACCGGGCTGTACAGAGTATTGGGCATTAGGGGCGCTTGGGCCGCAGCCGTCTGAGCCGCGATGGTCAGCGAGCAGATAAATAGCCAGATAAGTCGTAGGGGCATGGTTTCTTCAGGCAATGGGGGGAGGCTTGGTTGCGTCGAAAGCCCCGCAAGTACAGGGTGAAAATAGTAGCTGTAGCCGCTGGCCTTGGCCTATCAATTTAAGGCGTCAACGGGGAACTTGAGTGCTTGCTGCAATAGGCGATGAAGTGACTTTCCGGCATGGGGCGGGCAAATAGAAAACCCTGGGCAAGCGCGCCACCCAACTGCAAGAGTTGCTCCTGCTGTTCATGGGTTTCCACGCCTTCGATGATCACTTTCATTCCCAGGGCGTCACCCAGGGCCAAGGTGTAGCGGATGATGGCGCGGCTGGCGGGGTGATGTTTCATCTTGCGCACGAAGTTGCCGTCCAGCTTGATCTGGTTGAACGGCAGTTCGCACAGGCGTTGCAAGGAGGCGAAGCCGGCGCCGAAATCGTCCATGGCCAGGCCGCAGCCCATCAGGCGCAGACGCACCAGGTTTTCCAGGTTGCAGGCAGACGCGCCCAGCACACAGGTTTCGGTGATTTCAAAGGTGATGCAACTTGAAGGCACCTGGAACAGCGTCAACAAGGAGGTGACGGACTCGGTCAGCGTCGGCGAGGCCAATTGCGCAGGGTGCAGGTTGAAGGAAAAGTTCAGCGCAAGGTCCTTTCTCGCCAGTTTGCGCCGTAGGGCCAGGCCTTGATCGAACAACTGCCAGAACAGTCGATCCAGCAGGTTGTGGTCTTCCATGATGGTCAGGAAATGCGAGGGCGGCAGCACGCCCAGTTGGGGGTGGTTCCAGCGCGCCAGGGTTTCGGCGCCTTGCAGTGCCGCGGTATCGAGCGCCACCTTGGGTTGGTAGTAAGGCTCGAACTCTCCGTTGTCCAGGCCGCGCACCACATCGCTCAGGGTGGGCAGGGCAATGCGCGGGAGCGGGCTGCCCAGGTCATGGCGCAAGGGCTGGTAGCGGTTCAGCAAGGTGGTCAGGCGTTCCAGGTTGAAGGGTTTGCTCAGGCTTCCAAGAAAATGTAGGCCCAGGCGCTTGATCATGGACACGGTGGTGTTGCGCAGCGCCAGATCAATCTGGCTGCAGAGGATGACCGCGCGCAGTTTGCCGCTGTGGCTGGCGTGACGCAGAAAGGCCAGGCCGTCCATGCCGGGCATTTTCAGATCGCAGATGGCAATGTCCATGGCTTCACAACTTTCCAACAGCGCCAATGCCTGACTGCCGCTGATGGCTTCATGAACCTGGCCGGGTATGACCTTCCTTAACGCAGTGATGGTGACCAGGCGTTGCAGGGGCTCATCTTCCACAACTAGAACGTTCAGCTGTTGCATTGCAGGCTCGTCTCGTTTATCCGACGGATATCTTGCTTAAGCCATTTGATGCGGGTCTATTAGAGTGATCTTCATGCCTTGTAGGAAATTTCCTACCTAAGAATAAGAGCATCTGAATTTTTCAAAGATCGTCAATAACCACTTGTAACCAGGGGCAATTCCGGGGAGTTTGCAGCCCGTTAGTTGCAATCCGGCGGCAAGTTACAAGGTGAAATGACATTATGCACAGCGTATTAATAGTGGATGATCATCCCGTCGTCCGACTGGCGGTGAAGGTTCTGCTGGAAAAGCACGATATGCAGGTGGTGGGCGAAACCGATAACGGGCTGGATGCGCTAGAGCTGGTACGCGAGCATGTTCCGAATGTGGTGATTCTCGATATCGGCATTCCCAAACTCGATGGCCTCAAGGTGCTGTCCCGGATCAAGGCACTGGGCTTGCCCACCGAGGTACTGGTGCTGACATCACAGTCCGTCGAGAGCTTTTGCAAGCGCTGCATCCAGCTCGGCGCCCGGGGCTTCGTCAACAAGGAAGAAGACCTGAGCAATCTGGTGGTGGCGCTGAATGCGGTGCTGGCCGGCTACACCTTTTATCCTTCCCAGGTCACCGATGTGTCCAGGCCGGCTGCCGAGCAGTTGTCCGAGACCGAGCTGATTGGCTCGCTGACCGATCGGGAAATGATCGTGCTGCAGTATCTGGCTCAGGGTTATTCCAACAAGGCCATCAGCGAGAAGCTGTTTCTCAGCAACAAGACCGTCAGCACCTACAAGGCCCGCTTGTTACAGAAACTCGGGCTGGGCTCGCAAGTTGGCCTGGCAGAGTTCGCCAAGCGCCATGGGCTGACTATCTGAAAGATGGCAAAGCGGAAATATTGATATTCGGCAGTGCAGTTTGAACTGCGGGTATCTGTGCATCCTGCTCAGGCAAGTTACCAAGTTATTGCAGAGACTTTCCGTCGTTATGTAGGAAGTTTCGCAATGATAAAGGTCTTGTCTATTGAATAGACTTTTCCGGTATTTAAATGTCTGGACCGCAACTTTGATCATGATTAAACCCACCACTCTCGTTGCTTTGCTGTTGGCTTTCTTTAACGCGCAAGCGATGGCGGCGCTGGCCCTTGGCAGTTCGCGAATCATCATCCAGGCGCCCAAGACCCGTGCCGTGGTCATGGTGCATAACCGTTCCCCCCATAGCGCTTATCTCGCCCAGTCCTGGATCGAAGATGCTCAAGGGCAAAAGCCTGAACGCGCGCCCGTGGTGGCCTTGCCGCCGATCCAGCGCCTGGAAGCCCGGCAGGACAACCAGTTGAACATCCAGGTGCTGCCGCAGGTGGCTGATCTGCCCCAGGATCGGGAAACACTGTTCTATCTGAATGTGCGTGAGGTTCCCCCGCGCGGCGAAGACAAGGAGGTCATCCAGATCGCGCTGCAACGGCGGATAAAAGTCATTTACCGGCCACAAAGAATACGCCCGCTCACGGTCGGCCTCACCAGTCCCTGGCTGTCGGCCTTGACCTTGTGCAAAGAACAAAGCGGACGCTTTCAGCTGAACAATGCCACTCCCTACCATGTGACCCTCATCGAGGCCTTCGGTGATGAGTCCGGCGTAGCGCCTGTCACGGACTTCAAGCCCATGGAAATTCCGCCTTACAGTGAGCATCGCCTTGAGGGCCAGTTCGCTCCGGGCGTCCAGCGGCCGACCTTGGTCTATATCAATGATTTTGGCGGGCGTGGGCAATTGAGCTTCGACTGCCTGGATGGCGTGTGCACCGTCATACAGAACAGTGTCCGCTCATGAGACGGATAAACCTGATTGGGCGTGTGCTGTCTGGTCTGTGCGCTGTCCTGATGGCGGGAAACCTACAGGCTGCTACGCCGGGTGGGCTGTATGTGATCGTGAGCTTTGAAGTGTTCGATCCTGCCAACTGCAGCGTGAATGTGCTTCAAACAAAGATAGATTTTGCCGAGGTCAAGATTGATGAGATCAATGGGCGCGAGGGCGCCAGGAAGATTGCTTATCAGATCAGTTGCAAGAATCCCTCCCAGTCACCCGCACTCAAATTGAAGTTTGTCGGCTCCCTCGGCTTCAATCCTGAAGTGTTGTGGACCAGTACCAGCAACCTCGGCGTGCGCTTTCTGGTGAATGGCAAGCAACAGCCCCTCAACAGCGAGTTCTCGGTGAACTACGCCTCTGTACCCACGCTGGAGGCTGTGCTGGATGCCAAGCCCGGCAGCGCTTTGCGAACGGGTGCCTTCACTGCCAACGCGGTGCTCGTTATCACTCAGGAGTAAGCTCCCCGTGGCTATTTCCACTCTGGATACAACAAGCAAGATAAGCCTGTGCCTGCCAATCTCGTGGCTGGCTCTTGCGGCGACATTTTTCTCGGCCGAGGCCCGGGCAGAGCCTGTTCCCCCTGGAACACCGGACGGTGCCTGCTGGGGCAACAATCAGCTGAGTATTGAAATAAAGAACGGCACTTTTACCTCCAATGAAAAGGGCGCGCTGTATGAAACGACCTATCAGACCATTCCCAGTGACTACAACGGTTGGTGCTACTCCAACAGTGGCGAGCAGAAGGCCAGCTATTTCAAGGCCGAGCTGAGTCAGACCTTGTCCCGTGTCGACAATGAGTTCTTCAGATTGACCGAAGACATCGACATGAAAATCTTCGTAACGGGCAATAGTGCGCCGGAAAGCTTCGTCCCCTTCAAGGACAAATTCAATGCGGGCGCCACCGCCGGGCCTTCCGATAATGGTGTCACGCCCTTGCGCTGGGCAAACGCGGGCAACCAGGGCAAAGTCACCTTCCGTCTTCGGCGCAAGGCGCTCAGCGGGGCGGTGTACCTTCCGCCCAGCGAGCTTTTTTCGTTCTTTCGCTACTCGCAACCGGGGCGCTGGAGTCCTCAACCGCTGTACACGCTGTCGTTGAAATCACCGACCATTCTGTCCGTTCCCGCCACCTGTGATCTTAATGATGGGCAAAGCTTCCTGATGCTGAAGTTGAGGGAGCGGGTTGATAGCAGCAAGGTCCAGAGTGTTGCGGTGAATAATCTTATCTACGGTTATAGCGTGGGTAGCAAATTGACCCTGCGCTGTGACTCCGGTCAGCTTGATCCGGCCAAATTGTCTATTGGCCTGATAGGCAGTCCCGGGGAAAAGAGCGGTGCACTGGCCACATCAAATCCGGGAATCGATCTGACATTTTATGCTCGCTCGGGCAGTGGCAGTTATATCCAGCTGATGCCATTTGAGCAGACTCCGCTCAATGGACTGGCAACTAAGGGGCAACTCGAAGTCGAGGTGATAGTGCAGAAAACATCAAAACCCATATCCACCGGCTCTCATTCCGGATTTGGCGTTCTGACCCTTGCCGAATATTAATCTCTGGTTGAACCAGTATTTTTCAAGCGGCGCCCAGGTTGACACTAGCCTGGGCGCTTTTTTATGCGCCCTGAGTCGCTAGGTAGATGCATTAAGACAAGCTAGAAGTTGACTCGGAATTTTCCTATGCGCTTATCGAACCTTTCTTATCTTAATTCTCTTGGTTGGTAAATATAATAACTCTCGACACTCGCTAGTTGGCTGCGGTTTGCTCGGCTAGTGGCATGTCATGGATTTTGCCTTGTGGTCTATCCATGTGATGCATGGTGCCAACATATCAAATGTGTACTTGTAGGGATTCTAAAATGAAATTCAGCAAAATGGCTGCAGCTGTAGCAGCAGTGATACTCAGTGGCACTTCGGTTTTGGCCATGGCGGCGGGCCAGGGCGGTGGCAAGGTCAACTTCAAGGGCAACATCAACGACTCTCCTTGCTCGATTTCCAGTGGCTCCCTGGAGCAGGTGGTGGAGTTCGACTCGATCTCCAACAGCGCGCTGAAAAATGGTGGAAAGTCCGCTCTGAAGCCGTTCTCCATCAAGCTCAATGGCTGCGACCTGGGCTCGCTGAAAAGTGCTACCGTGACCTTCACCGGCGCGCCTTCGGCGGCCAACCCCGATCTGCTGGGCTTCCAGGGCGGTACTGCCAAGGGCGCGAGCCTGGCGATCGCCGATCGCAATGGCACCCTGATCAAGCTCGGCTCGTCCTCCGATCCGCAGAATCTTTCCGACGGTGAAAGTGCGCTGAACTTCACGGCCTATCTGCAAGGCGACATGCTGGCTCCCGAAACCGAAGGCGGTGAGGCCAAGCCGGCCACTGTGGTCGCGGGTACTTTTGATACTGTGGCCAACTTTACCCTGGCGTATCAGTAACTTTGCATGAGGTGCGGCCTGGATACGCAAGTTCGCGTATTCCAGGCGCACTGCCGATCTTGTCTTAATGGGATCGCCGCCAGACTTCTCGGATATTCATTGTTTCGACGTTATAGACCATGCACTGCCATGGCGCTCGAACATGACTCTCGTTAATCAGTACTCAACACTTGCATGTTGCCTTCAGGCATATCCAATGGCGTTCCTGACAGTGTTGGGCACAGTGGTCGATCGATGCTGTTTTATGGCCAGGGGAAGCGGGCGAAAGAAGTGGTTGTCGTTGTAAAGGGAAGTTAATTACGTGGTTCAACACCGGGTATGGCTCTTCACTACGTTGTGGTCTATGGCCAGCTTGGCTAGTGCAGCCGAAGAGTTTCAGTTCAATACGGACATCCTTGATCTCAAGGATCAACAAAATCTCGATCTCGGCTTGTTTTCCAAGGCTAACTTCATTTTGCCGGGGCAATACAACCTGGTCGTTCATGTGAACCGCGACTCGTTGCCGGAAACTTCCGTGGACTACATCGCCCCGGAGGATGACCCCAAGGGCAGTGTGGCCTGCATCTCCCCGGCACTGGTGGCCGAGTTGGGGCTGAAAAAACAGCGGATCAATCAACTTGCCTGGTGGCACCAGGGCAATTGCCTGGATATCAGCAGCATTCCGGGCATGACGGTGCGTGGCGACCTGGGCGCCTCGGCCTTGTACCTGAACATTCCCCAGGATGCCCTTGAATACACCGCAAGCAACTGGGACCCGCCTTCACGCTGGGACGAGGGCATTGGCGGATTTTTATTTGACTACAACCTCAATGCCCAGACCACGGATTACGCCGGCCCCCAGGCCAGTGACCAGCAGTTGACGGGTAACGGCACCGCCGGTTTCAACCTCGGCGCCTGGCGCCTGCGGGCCGATTGGCAAGGGCAGGTGCACAAGACCTCCGGCAAGCCTAGCCAGCGGCAATTCGCCTGGAGCCGCTACTACGCATCGCGGGCGATTCCGGCGTTGCGCGCCCACCTCAGCCTGGGAGAAAACTATCTGGACTCCAACCTGTTCGGCAGCGTGCGCTACACCGGTGCCAGTCTGGCCACCAGCGACAACATGCTGCCGCCCAACCTGCGCGGCTATGCGCCTGAAGTCAGTGGCGTCGCGCGGACCAACGCGCGGGTGCTGGTCACCCAGCAGGGACGCATTCTGTACGACACCCAAGTGCCGGCGGGGCCCTTTCGCATCCAGGACCTGAGCGATGCGGTGAGCGGCAAGCTGGATGTGCGCGTCGAAGAGCAGGACGGCAGCGTTCAGGAATTCCAGCTGGACACGGCCAGCATTCCCTATCTCAGCCGCCCGGGCACGGTGCGCTACAAGGTGTCCGCCGGCCGGCCTTCGGACTGGGAGCACGAGCCCGATGGCCCGGAGTTCGCCAGCGGCGAATTCTCCTGGGGCGTGAGCAATGGCTGGTCGCTGTATGGCGGAGCGCTGGGCGCGCGGGACTATCGCTCGCTGGCCGTGGGCGTGGGCCGTGACCTGATGGCCTTCGGCGCCCTGGCGGTTGACGTGACTCAGTCCAATGCCCGCCTGGCGCAAATCGGCCAGCGCCAGGGCAAATCCTATCGCGCCAGCTATTCGAAGCGCTTCGAGGATTACGACAGCCAGGTGACGTTCGCCGGTTATCGCTTCTCCGAAGAGGACTTCATGACCATGAACGACTTTATCGAGGCCCGTCGCAGTGGCCGGTTGAACAATCAGAGCAAGGAAATGTACACCGCGACACTGAGCAAGAATTTTCGTGATCAGAACCTGAGCCTGTACTTCAACTACAACCACCAGACCTATTGGAACAACGCGCCGAGCGACCGGTACAGCCTGTCGCTGTCCCGTTATTTCAACCTGGGCGGGCTGAAGAACCTGGGCCTGTCGCTGACCGCCTATCGCAGCCAGAGCCATGGCGCGGTCGATGAGGGGGCCTATGTCTCCCTGAGCCTTCCCTGGGGCGACAGCGGCTCGCTCAGTTACAACGCCACGCTCAACCGTGGCAGCAGCGGTCACAACTTGAGCTATTACGACCGTCCGGATGAGCGCAACAGCTACATGCTCAGCGCCGGCACCGCCAGCGAGGGCAACACGGCCAGTGGCTACCTGAACCACGAGGGCAGCCTGGCCGATGTCACCGCCAGCGCCAGCTATCAGGCCGGACGCTATCGTTCCGCCGGTCTTGCAGTGCAGGGCGGGGCGACCCTGACCGCCGAAGGGGCGGCGCTGCACCGGATCACCACCCTGGGCGGCACCCGCCTGCTGCTCGATACCAATGGCGTGGCCGGGGTGCCGGTGCAGGGCAACGGCGCCAGCACCTATTCCAACCGCTTCGGCAAGGCGGTGGTGGCGGATATGAACAGCTACTACCGCAATCAGGCGAGCATCAACCTGGATCAACTGGCCGATGATGTGGAAGCCGGGCGCTCGGTGACCCAGGCCACCCTGACCGAGGGCGCGATTGGCTACCGGCGTTTCGGCATCGTTTCCGGGAGCAAGGGCATGGTCCGCATCCTCCTGCCCGACGCGAGCCCGCCGCCTTTCGGCAGCGGCGTGTTCAACGCACAGGGCCAGGAAACCGGAATCATTGGCGAAGAGGGCCTGGTTTACCTCAGTGGCATGCGGGCGGGTGACCTGATGTCGGTGCATTGGGACGGCAAGGCCCAATGCGACTTCGCCCTGACGGAGCAGGTCAACGCGGATGACCCGCAAGCGCAATTTGTCTGCCGGCCCCTTGCGGCCCGCGAAATCCAACCCCCCAGCAATCAGTAATAAGGAGTGGCCTCCATGCCGTGGTTCGACCTGAAAAAAAGCCTGCTTGTCATCGGCCTGAGCCTCTTGGCTCTGGAGTCGGTGCACGCCGCCATCGCCCTGGACCGTACCCGAATCATCTTCAATGGCAGCGAGAAATCGGTGAGCGTGGGCATCAGCAACCAGAATCCCCAGCTGCCGTATCTGGCCCAGGCCTGGCTGGAAAACGACAAGGAGGAGAAGATCAGCGGCCCCTTGACCGTGCTGCCACCGGTGCAGCGGCTCGAAGCCGGCGCCCGCAGTCAGGTGAAGATCCAGAGGCTGGCGCAGGTGGGGCAGTTGCCCCAGGACCGGGAGTCGCTGTTCTACTTCAACTTGCGTGAGATTCCACCGCGCACCGACAAGCCCAATGCCTTGCAGATTGCCCTGCAGACACGGATCAAGCTGTTCTACCGTCCCGAGGCCCTCGTCAGGGGCGGCGGACAGAATCATGTGCCTTGGCAGGAGCAACTGACGCTGTCCCGGGAGGGCGAGCGCTACGTGGTGCATAACCCGACGGCCTATTACGTGACCCTGGTGGATGCCCAGGTCCGCGTGGGCGGGGCATCCGTTGCAGACTTTCAGCCGGTGATGCTGGCGCCCTGGGGACGCCAGGAGTTGAGCGTCAGTGCCCGGACCCTGGGCAACGCGCCGGTGCTGACGTATGTCAACGATTTCGGCGGGCGGCCGCAACTGGAGTTTCGCTGCACGGCGGGGCAGTGCCTGGCCAGGCCGGTGGCCGATGCGAGCTGAGGCGGGCGTGACGCCACAGGGCGCGTTCGGGGTGGTCGCTGCGCAGGCGCAGTGGCTGGGCGCAAGGCTTGCGGCGCCGCCCCGGATGGGCCGGGAGCTGGCGGCCGGCGTTTTCACGAGCCGGTTGTGGCGCAGCAGAACCGGGTGCCTGGTGCTGCTCTGCGGCCTCTTTTGGCTGGGGCTGCCGAGTGTGGGGCGGGCGGCGGGGAACATGGATTTCGCCGGCGTCTTGATCGCCCCTCCGCAATGCACGGTCAGCGACAAGGACGCGCCGATCAGGGTGTCATTCGGCAACGTGCTGCTGCGCAAGATCGACGGCGAGCACTATCGTCAGCCGATCCCCTATCAGATCAAGTGTCCGGGGCTGGTGGCGCAAAACTCGATCTGGAAGATGCGCCTGACCTTCAAGGGCTCAGCGGCGGATTTCAACCCGGCGTTGCTACGTACCTCCGTCAGTGGCTTGGCCATCAAGCTGTTTCTGGGGGCGCGGGAGCTGGAGCTCAACCAGCCTCGGCAGATCAGTCTGGACAGTCTGCAAAAACCACCGGCATTCGAGGCGGTGCCGGTGAAGAAGGTCGGAGCACAGCTTGCGTTGAGCCAGTTCAATGCTTCCGGGCTGTTGCTGGTCGAGCTGTATTAGGGGAAGTCATGAAGCGATTGCTCAACGGTTGTCTGTGCCTGTGTTGTGCCTGGCTCGTGGGGGGCTTTGGCACGGTGGCGGCTGCGCCAGACAACGTCTTTTTCAGCGGCCAGCTGATGGATCAGACCTGTACCCTGGAGCCCGGCTCCGAAACCCGGACCCTGGACTTCGAGGATGTGAGTCAGCAGGAGCTCTATCGCGACGGCAGGACCGCGAGCAAGGCGGTTGTCCTGAACCTGATTGACTGTGATGCCAGCGCCAGCAGGACCGAGGTCAAGGCGACCTTGAGCGGCCATGAAAGTCAGCAGATACCGGGCTTTCTGGCGCTCGACAGCGGCAGTCCGCAAGGACTGGTGATTGGCCTGGAGGATGCCGCGGCGCAGCCCTTGCCCCTGGGACGCGCGCATTCCATTGGCCGCATCAGCCAGGACGGCAAGCAGTCGGTCACCTTTCTGGCCTACCTCAAGGCGCTTCCCAAGGCCCTGAGCGAGCACAGCATTGGCAAGGGGCAGCTGGCTGCTTCACTGACTTTCACCTTGAGCTATGAGTGAGGGTGGGCGGGGTCGCGTCCAGGCAGCACCGGGTCCAAGACAGCACCGCGTCTAAATCGGCGCCGTTGCCCCTGGCGCAACAGCACCTTCGGCAAGCGCGGGCGCCACTGTTCTAGGCGTGCAGGTGCTTTTTCAGGAACGACCGGGTGCGTTCGTGAGTCGGGTTTTGCAGGATCTCCTGCGGCGCGCCTTCCTCGACCACCACGCCACCGTCCATGAAGACGATCCGGTCCGCCACTTCACCGGCAAAGCGCATTTCATGGGTGACGATCAGCATGGTCATGTGCTCGGCGGCCAGTTGCTTCATCACCTGGTTGACCTCTTCCACCAGCTCGGGGTCCAGGGCCGAGGTGGCCTCATCGAACAGCATGACCTTGGGGCGCATCGCCAGGGCCCGGGCAATGGCCACGCGCTGCTTCTGTCCGCCGGACAGGCGAGAAGGGTACTCATTGAACTTGCTGGCCAGGCCGACTTTCGACAGGTACTCCATGGCCAGTTCGCCAGCGGCGGCTTTATTCAGCCCTTTGAGCTTGATCGGCCCGAGGGCGATGTTTTCATGCACGGTCAGGTGCGGGAACAGGTTGAAGTGCTGGAACACCATGCCCATCTGCTGGCGCACGCTATTGATGTGCTGTTCGAATGCGCGACCTTTCAAGGGCCGGTTGACGTGTTCGCCTTCCAGCCAGACCTCTCCCTCGTTCAGCACTTCCAGGTGGTTGATGGCCCGCAGCAGGGTGCTTTTACCCGAACCGCTGGGGCCGATGATGGCGATGATCTGTCCGCGCGAGACAGACAGATCGATGCCTTTGAGCACTTCCAGGGCGCCATACGCCTTGCGCGCGCCCTTGACTTCAACCATGAACTTTTCTGTGGTCATCGTGACATCTCTACCTTGGTTTCAAGCAGGTGCAGGCCGGCTTCCAGAACAAAATTGACCGCGTAATAAATCACCGCGACGGCCAGATAGAATTCGAACGGGCTGTAGGTTTCGCTCACGGCGCGCTGGGCGCTGTAGACCAGCTCGGCAATGCCGATGATCGACACCAGGGAGGTGTCCTTGAGCAGCACGATCAGGTTGTTGCCCAGCGGCGCCAGGGTGTTGCGCAGTGCCTGCGGCACAATCACGTAGCGCTGGGCCTGGCTGCGGCTCAGGCCAATGGAGCGCGCGCCTTCAAGCTGCCCGGGGTCGACCGACAGGACCCCGGCCCGAATCACGTCGGCGTTGTAGACCGCAAAATGCAGGCTCAGGCCGATGATGCCGGCAATCAGCGCCGGGATATCGATCCCCACTTGCACCAGGCCGTAATAGATCAGGTACAGCTGCAGCAGCAGGGGCGTGCCCATCAGCAGCCAGGTTAGGAAACGTATGGGCAGGGACACCAGTTTCGGGGTGTAGAGCACGATCAGGGCAAAGGCTATTCCAGCGATCAGGCTCAGCACACTGGAGCAGAGAAACAACACGAGGGTCCACCAGAGTCCGGTGGCCAGCAGCTCGGAATAGGGGGGCACGATACTCAGGTCAAGGCTTGGCATGGAGGCGTCTCACTTGGCCGCGAAGCGTTTATCGAGAAGATCAACCATCAGCCTGACCGTGTAGACCATGGCGATGTACAAAATGGCCGACACCATGAAGATCTCGAACGGCTTGTAGGTGGAGCTGATAAAGCGCTGCGCCGTGTAGGAGAGTTCCACCACGGAAATGGTCGACACCAGGGCCGAGCCCTTGATCAGCGCCACCGCATTGACCCCCAGTGGCCTGATCATCAGCTTGGCGGTTTGCGGGAGGGTGATCAGCCACAGGGTCTGGCCCTTGCCGAAACCGATTGAGCGGGCGGCTTCGACCTGGCCGGGATCGATGTTGCTGATCGCGCCGCGAATGGATTCGGCCATGTAGGCCGCAATGTTCAGGCCCAGGCCGATGACGCCGGCGGAAAACGGTTCCAGCTCAAGGCCGATCTGCGGGCCGCCAAAGTAGATGAGGAACAGCTGGACCAGGCACGGCGTGCCGCGAAAAACGCTGACGTAGACCCTGGCCAGGCAGCGAAGCAGAAAGAAGCCGGACAGCCGCGCTGCCACCAGCACGACGGCAACCAGCAGGCCCAGCAGCAGTGCCAGCAGCGAAACGTGCACCGTGACCCAGGCCGCCTCCAGAAAAAACGGCAGGGTGCGCTGTATGAGTGTCAGATCCATGGGCAAGCTCGAAAAGGTCGGATTGACTGGCCCGACCCCAGGTCGAGCCAGGCTGCGGATGAGTCAGCGAATGTCCTTGCCGATCCACTGCATCGAGATCTTTTCGTAGCTGCCATCGGCGAGCATGTCGTTCAGCGCCTGCTGCATCGCGGCCTTGAGCTCGGGGTTGTTCTTGCGCAGCGCAATGCCCATGCCTTCAACCCCGCCGTCACGGTCGGGCGGGGTGATGATGCGCACTTTCTGCCCGGTTTCCTTGACGGCCACCAGCACCGGAACGCTGTCCATCACCAGCGCATCGAGGCGCCCGGCATCCAGGTCGACCAGCATCTCGGGAAGGCCTTTGTAGGTCTTGACCTCCAGGTTGCCGCGCGCCCTGGCCCATTTGTCGTGGGCATCGCCCAGGGTGACGCCGACCTTCACCTCCTTCAGGTCATCCAGGCTGTGGATCGGCGAGTCTTCCTTCACCACGATGGTGCGGCCGGCGTGGTAGTAGGGGCCGACGAAATCCACGGCCTTCTGGCGCTCCGGGGTAATGGTCATGGAGGCGATGATGGCGTCGTATTTTTTCGCCAGGAGCCCGGCGATGATCCCGTCGAAGGGCGTGGTGACAATGCTGACCTTCACCCCGAGCCGCTGGGCCAGGGCTTCGCTGATGGAGGCGTCGAAGCCGACGATCTGGTTCTGCTCGTTGGCAAAGCTGAAGGGCGAGTACTGCCCGCTCATGGCGATGCGAATCTCTTTGGAGGCCTGGATCGATTGCAAGTCATCCGCCTGAGCGGCTGCCGGACAGAGGAGCGCCGCGGCCGCGACGGTGGATGCAGCAAACAGACCCTTGAGCGTTCTGGTTAGCATTGGATGGCACCTTTGAAGAATCATTAATTATTGTTGTTGGGCTCTTCACCCAGGCCTCGGGAAAAGCTTTGCATAGGCCGTTCTGGAAAGCACCCGGCAAGGTGTCCGCCAGCCGGGCACATTGCCGGAGTTGGCCGACACTCTGTCGGCCATGCACGCTGGCGGTCACTCGCGCGCCGATCCTGGCGCTCTACTGCAGGGCCGCCTTGAAGCTGTCGTCCAGCACCTCCAGCAGGAAGTCGGCGTGCTTGTGGCTGAAGATCATCGACGGGCGCATTTTCAGCACGTTGTCATGGGGGCCTTCGGTGCCGATCAGAACGCCGCGCTCCCGGGCGCCATCGGCGACCTTTTTCGCCAGTTGGGTGGCCGGAGCCTTGCTCTGGCGGTCGGTGACCAGCTCGATCCCGAGAAACAGCCCCAGCCCGCGTACATCGCCAATGGCGTCGTAGCGCTGCTGCAGCGTGCGAAAGCCATCAAGCAGGTAACTGCCCACCGTCAGTGCGTTGAGTTTCAGGTTGTCGCGCTCGATCACATCGAGAACGCTGAGCCCTACGGCACATGAAACCGGGCTGCCGGCGAAGGTGTTGAAGTACTCCATGCCGTTGTTGAAGCTGTCGGCGATCTCGCGGGTGGTCACCACCGCCGACATCGGATGGCCGTTGCCAATGGGTTTGCCCATGGACACCGCGTCGGGCACCACGCCCTGGGTTTCAAAGGCCCACCAGTGGCTGCCCACCCGGCCAAAGCCGACCTGGACTTCATCGGCCAGGCACAGCCCGCCCTCGGCCCGCACCATGGCATAGACCTCTTGCAGGTAGTTTTCCGGAAAGAACAGCTGCCCGGCGACACTGGGAATCGACTCCGCCAAGAAGAACGCCGGGGCCCGGCCCTGCTTGCGCATGCTGTCGATCTGCTCGGCGACACTTTGCGCGAAACGCTTGCCCAGCTCTGCGAATGGCCAGTGATCGGCCGCGCGGTAAACGTCCGGCACGGCCGCCTCGAACACATGCTCGGCGCGCCCCTTGCCGGCCTTGCGCTTGTACTTGTAGGGGCTCAGGTCAATCAGCTCCTGGGTGGTGCCGTGGTAGGCCCAGTCCAGCACGATGGCGTCGTTGCGCCCGGTGTGATTGCGCGCCATGCGCAGCATCAGGCTGTTGGCTTCGCTGCCGGAACAGCCGAAGGAGGCCACCGCCAGGCCCTTGGGCAGGGTCGCGGTGAGGCGCTCGGCGTACTCGACGATGTTGTCGTGCAGGTAACGGGTGTTGGTGTTCAGCCGTGACGCCTGGCGCGCAAGGGCTTGCACCACATCGGGATGGCAGTGGCCGAGGTGGCAGACGTTGTTGAAGCAGTCCAGATAGGCCCGGCCAACGTTGTCGATCAACCAGACCCCATCACCGCGCACGAACTTGATCGGATCCGAGTAGGAAATCGACAAGTTGGGCAGCAGCACTTGCTTACGCCTGGCCACGATCTGCGCTTTGGTTCGTCCTTCCTGGTGGTAGGTTTCCGGGGGGATCCCGGCCAGGGTCGAGGCATCCGGGAACAGGTCGGCCCAGACCTCAAGATAGGCGCGCTCACCGACGCCGATAAACTCGCTCGCCTTCAACTGGGTATCGGTGGACATCTGGAAATGCACATGGGGCAGCCAGCCGCCGTTTTCCGTGTCCGCGCCCATGTAGCCCACCAGCGCACCTGCTTCAAGGTGGTCGCCGGGCTTGAGGCGGGTCAGCGCTTCGTGGGCCATGTGACCCCACAGGGTGAGGAAGGGCGGGCAGCCTTCAGGCGAGTGCTTGAGCATGATCAAGCCGCCATAACCCAGCGGTTCACCCTCGACCTCGACGCTCTGCACCACCCCGGCAAGGGGGGCGTACAGCGGCGTTCCGGCGGGCATGATCAAGTCGACGCCCAGGTGCATGATCCGACGCTCTCCTGCAATGAAGCGCGATTCAAAGGCGCGGTCGGTGTAGATGGTCCTGGCTTCGCCCCAGGGCCCGATGCCCAGCGGCACTTGATGTTCAGCTGAGAAATCATTCCACCACCGGGTCGCCTCCGCCGGGCGCTGCTCGGCTGAAGCGATGGTCATCTCATGGCTGGCATCGGCGAACGGCACAATCGCCTTGTTCAGGGTCGCCGCCGAGGGATGCACGATGTCGGCGAAGGACTGGCGGTGTTCGTCCACCCAGCGGCGAATCGCCCCGGCGCCTTCTATCGCGTCGTAACCACAGGCCTTGCGCAGGATCGCCGTGGCCAGGCGCGGGTTCATGCGATCCATCTTTTCCAGCAGGCGCCAGGCCGGCGCTTCGCTGATGGCCAGGTAGGGGTTGTCCTGGGTCTGCTGGTGGCGCGAGGCGGACAAGGTGACGCTGATCACCAGGCGCATGGCGATCAGATTGAACAGCACGTCCAGCTCTTGCGCCTGCAACGGGTAGCGCTCGTGGAAGCCGCCGGTGAGGGCGGCGGCCGCGCCGATCGGGTCTGGCGTGTCGAGAATGGCGTAGGCGCAGGTGATGGCGACTTCGGCAATCAACACCGTGTGCACGGCATCGCCGAAATCGATGATGCCCGAGATCTGCTGCTGGTTTTGCGGGTTGACGAGGACGTTCCAGTCATTGCCGTCGTTGTGAATGACCTGGGTGCGCAAGCGTGCCAGCTTGGGTTCGACCCTGGTTTCGAAATCATTGATGAAGCGCTGCACAATGGCGCGTCTGGCCGGGTCCTTGATGAAGTGCAGGCGGGTTCGGGAACGGGCGGCGTGGCGCAGGTCCCAGTCCAGATCGCGCACCGCGCCGGGATGCATGAAGCCCTGCAGCGCACGGTCCATGTCGGCGAACGCTTGGCCCAGGTGGCGCATCAGTTCGAAGGTGCGCGGGACCTCGGCCAGCGGCGTGCCCGGCAACCAGCTCACCAGGCGCACCGCGTGGGTTGCGCCGCAAGGCCCCACGGCCGAGGCGAGGCCATCACCGGCCAGGCTCTTTTTCAGCTGCGGCACGGCCAGCTCGGGGCAGGTACTGGCCAGATGGCTGAGCAGGGCGGCCTGCAGTTCGCTTTCAATGCGCGGCTCGCTGGCGTTGACGACTTTCAGAATCCATCCCGCATCGCTGGCGGTCTGCAACCGGTAGTTGCAGTCTCGCTCGCCGTCCAGGGGCGAGGCGCTCGCGCTGACATTGAAAAGGTGCTTGGCCAGGTGTTCGGCATCGCGGGGCGAGAACTGCGGGGCGGGGTGGCAAAGATCAGTCATGGTGGTGGTTTTCCTGGTTATTTTTTTCAGTTAGCTTGGCATGCGGAATCTTCGTGGGCAGTAGGTATGCGGTCGGCTTTGGCCTGCATATTGTCGGAATCGACCGGCACAAAATCGGCAGTCAATGTGAGGAGTTTCAATGCGCGAGCTGGACGTGAAAGATCGGGAAATACTCGACATTCTGTCTAAAGAGGCACGGATCGCCCTGAAGGCCCTGGCCGCGAGAATCGGCCTGTCCAGAAGTGCCACCAGCGAGCGCGTCAGTAACCTTGAACGCAATGGCGTGATCCGCGGCTACCGGGCGGACATTGGCGAAATCGACGCCAACGTGATTCGCGCCATGTTTCTGGTGTGCCTGAAACGCACACCGGCCATCAGCCTGCTGGACATGCTGGCCCAGCACTCGCAGGTGCGCCGCATCTCTTCGGTCAGTGGCCAGCTGGACCTGGTGATCGAGATCGAATCACGCACCATCGATGACCTGAACCGAGTCCGGGATGCCGTCGCCAGCCACGAATCGGTCGAGGACATCACCACCGCCGTGGTGCTTCGCCGCGACATCGACCGACAGGCTTCCTGATTCGCCGCGCTCGCCCGGGAAACGTGGCGGGCAAACCCCTTGGCCGCCGTCTTGAGCGTGCCGTGCTGTACAACGCCCATCGGCAAATCATAAAATGAGAAGCATTATCATTAGTGCGAATCTCTCATGCCCAACCACAGCCTTTCTTCGCCCGTCGCCCAGCTGTATGCGAACCATCACGGCTGGCTGCGTGGCTGGTTGCAGCGGCGCCTGGGGCACAGCGCCGATGCCGAGGACCTGGCTCACGACACCTTCATCCGCGTGTTGCGCTCCCAGGAGGATGTGCGTGAGCTGCGCCAGCCCATGGCGTTTCTGGCCACCATCGCCAATGGCTTGCTGATCAATCGCTGGCGCCGCCAGGCCATCGAGCGGGCCTATCTGCAGGCGCTGGCGGCGCGGCCGGCGGGGGAGGAGCCTTCGCCGGAGGAGCGGCACTTGATGATCGAAACCCTGTTGCAACTGGATGCGTTGCTGGTGGGCTTGTCGTCGCGGGTGCGGCAGATTTTCTTCCTGTCCCAGCTCGATGGCTTGACCTATGCGCAGATCGCCGCGCAGTTGGGCCTGACCGTGGCCCAGGTGCAGCGGGCCATGGGCAAGGCGTTCAGCGTCTGCTACGCGAGCCTCTTTGAATGAGTGGCGCGGCGATCGATCCGCGGGTGCGGGACTGCGCCATCGATTGGCTGGTGCGCGTGCAGTCCGGGTTGATGAGCGCTGCCGAGCAGCAGGCTTTGCAGCAATGGCGTCAGGCCAGCGCCGAGCATGAGCACGCCTGGCAGCGGGTCAGCCGTCTGCCGCTGATGCTGCAGCCGGGGGCCGATCTGTTGGCCGATGCCACGGCGCGCCGGGCCTTGCAGGCGGCCGGCGCCGATCCGCAACGGCGGCGGCAGGTGCTCAAGTGCCTGTTGGCGGTGGGGCTGCTGGGGGGCATCTCCTGGCAGGGGGCGGATTCCACCCTGGTGCGTTCGGCCCTGGCCAGTTATCGCACCGGCATCGGCGAGCGCCGGCGTTGGGCCCTGGCGGACGGTGGTTCGCTGTGGCTGAACACCGCCAGTGCGTTGAACCTGGACCTGAGCGCCGGGCAACGCCGCGGGCAGTTGATCGAGGGTGAATTGGCCCTGGATACCCCGGCCGGATCGGCCTCCCTGCAACTGCAAACGCCGGATGCGCTGTTGTACAGCCGCGGCGCCCAACTGCTGGTGCGCCATGATCGCCAGGGCACCCAGGTGACGGTGCTGCGCGGGCTGGTGCAGGTCAATGCCCGGCAGCAGCCGACGCCGCTGGCGGTGCAGGCCGGTTGGCAAACCCGGGTCGATGCCCGGGGCGCCGGGCGACCGAGCCCCATCGATACCTTTCTGGCCCAGGCCTGGATGCGCGGCATCCTGCCCGCCGAGCGCATGCGCCTGGATCAGTTGCTGGCGGAGCTTGCGCGCTATCGCCCGGGGTTTTTACGTTGCAGCGAAGCGGTTGCCGCTTTGCGGGTGACCGGCAGTTTTCAGCTGGACGACACCGATGCCGCCCTGGCCCTGGTGGCCAATACCCTGCCGGTGCGCATCGAGCGCAGAACCCGTTATTGGGTGACGGTGGTGCCGGCCTGAAAGTTTTTTTTCACCTGCGCGATAGTTTTTTCGATCTGGCTTGGCCTTCAGGTATTCCCCACCGGCACAGGTGGGTTTCGATCCCTAGGAGCCTTGCATGATTTTCCCCGTTCGTGTCTTGCGTACCCATACCTTCGGCCTGCTGTTGCTCAGCCTGCAACCGCTCTACAGCGAGATGGTGCTGGCGGCCGGCGAGCGCCACTACAGCATCGGCGCCGGTCCCCTGGACCAGGTGCTCTCGCGTTTTGGCGCCGAGGCGGGGATCAGCATGGCCGGCAGTGCGCTGCTCACGGCGGGCAAGACCAGCCAGGGCCTGCAAGGGGATTTCACCACCGAAGCGGGCCTGAACCAGCTGCTGGCGGGCACCGGCCTGGGCTACGTGCGCCAGGCCGACGGCGGCTATGCCTTGCGCCTGCGCCTGGAGGCGGTGTCGCTGCCGACGCAGCAGGTCAAGGGCGAGAACCCTGACGAGGAGGCGGTGTATCGGGCGCCGCGTTCGTCGGTGTACATCTCCGCCGACGATATGCAGCGCTTTGGCCTGGTGTCGGTGGGCGACGTGCTCAAGGGCCAGCCCGGGGTGCAGGTCGGCGACAGCCGCAATGGCGGCGGCCTGGATGTGAACATTCGCGGCATCCAGGGCCAGAGCCGGGTGGCGGTGACGGTGGATGGCTCGCAACAGGCGCTGGATGTCTATCGCGGTTATGCCGGCACCCAGCAGCGCAGCTACATCGACCCGGACATGATCAGCGACATCGCCATCGACAAGGGCCCGAGCCTGACCTCCAGCGCCATCGGCGGCACGGTGAAGATGCGTACCCTCGGGGTCGGCGACATCCTCAAGGATGGTCAGCATGTCGGCCTGCGGCTCAAGGGCGACCTGTGGAACAACGGCGTGGCCCCGGCCGGTCGCGACCCGCACTCCAAGACCGAGGACCTGTACGCGGAGCCGCACCAGAGTCGCGGCGGACTGTTCGGCTCGCAGGCCGAGTCCGGCAGCGCCGCGTTCGCCTACAGCCATGACTTGTTCGATGTGGTGGCGGCCTACGCCCAGCGCAACCAGGGCAACTATTTCGCCGGCAAGAAGGGCCAGGATCGCTACCGCACCTTTGACCGCTACGGCGATGAAGAGACCAGCGTGGCCACCACCTACAACGCCGGGGAAGAGGTGCTGAACTCCTCGTCGAAGACCCAATCCTGGCTGCTCAAGACCATCCTGCGTCCGGCGGACGGCCACAGCTTCGACCTTGGCTATCGGCGCTATGACGGGCGCATCGGCGAAATCATGCCCTCGGACATTTTCCGTTTCGGCACCGGTGGCATCTACCAGTACCCCCTGGGCCACACCCAGATCGACACCTACACCGCGCGCTACAACTACCTGCCCGCAGACAACCCGCTGCTGGACCTGACTGCCGACCTGTGGCTGACCGATGCGCAAACCAGCCAACTGAGCGCCTGGTCGGCACCGGCCTCCCAGGCCTATCGCACGGATCGTTCCTGGGCCCGCCAGGCCAACCGCCGCACGGGCGGCGGGCTGGCCAACACCTCGCGCTTTAGCACCGACTACGGCGACTTGAAGCTGGACCTGGGTGGCTCGTTCCAGCTGGAAGAACTGCGCCCGCAAAAAGGCGTGGTCACCACCCAGGACGACATCAACGCCAACCGCAGTTTGCGCGAAGGCTCGCGGCAGGAGTTCAGCGTCAACGGCAAGCTGGAGTACCAGCCGGTGGAGCGCCTGACGCTGTGGGGCGGCGGTCGTTACACTCACTATCGCAGTAAGGACCATGTGGCCAATGCCACGGCGCGCAGAGAGGAGCGCGAACACAAGTACGTGACCGTCTCCAGGCCCGGCGACTATGGCTACCTGATGTGGTTCCCGGACCAGAACGGGCTGTACACCGATGCGACCGACCCACGCTTGAACAACGGCATTGTTTTCAACAACACCAACTATCCATTTGAAGGCACGCCCTATAACCAATTCGGCGCGACCGAGACGGAGGTGGGCGACGCACAAGTGGGCCGGGTGGTCACCGGCTACAACTATGCCGGCAAGGCCAGCAACAGTGGCGGCGCCTTTGCCCCGGCGTTCGGCATCAACATCGAGGTGCTGGCGGACACCTTTGTCTATGCCTCCTACACCCAGGGCTTTCGCATGCCTTCGCTGTTCGAAACCGGTTACGGCGTGCAGCAGACCACACCGGGCAAGGGCCTCAAGCCCGAGCGCTCAAGCAACTGGGAGATCGGCGCCAGTACCCTGCACAAGGGCCTGTTGGTGGATGACGATACGGCGGCGATCAAGCTCGCCTACTTCAACAACAGCATCAAGAACTACATCACCCGCTACTACGATCCGAGCCCGGGCCTGTGGGGCCTGATGCGCTTCAGCAATACCGAAAGCTACACCACCCGCGGCCTGGAACTGCAAACCCACTACGATGCCGGACGGATGTTCGCCGACCTGTCGTCCACCTACTACCTGAAGACCGAAACCTGCGACGCGGCCTTCGCCGCCACCCTGCGCGCCACCAGTAACCCCTACCGCAAAACCGCCGACACTCCGGACTGCACCCCGGGCAGCTTCATGGGTTCCTACACCAACACCCAGAACCCGCCGCGCTTTGCCGGCAACCTGACCACCGGCCTGCGCTTCTTCGACCAGAGCCTGACCCTCGGCACGCGGATTACCTACACCTCGGGGCCCACCGTCACCGCCGACAAGCCCTGGCAGACCGGCGCCACCACGCCACAGCTGAACTACCGTGAAGTGGCGCTGTTCGATCTGTTCCTCAATTACACGTTGAAGCAAGACGCCAGCCTCAATGTGTCGCTGCAAAACCTCACGGATCGCTACTACCTGGACCCGCTGGCGCAGAGCTTCATGCCGGCGCCGGGGCGTACGCTGCGGGTGGGGATGCAGGCGAAGTTCTGAGGGGCCGGCAGTGGCCAGCCGGTTGCGCCGAGTCAACGCGACGGCCATTCAGAGGGCGCTTTTGCGGCTACAGTTTTCAGTGCGCTAATCGAGAGGAATCCAGATGAACCTTTTGTCTTCTGTATCGCCCCCCAAGCCTGTTGCCCTGCTGGGTTATGGCGGTTTGCTGCCGTTTCTCGGGCTGGCGTTGCTGGCCGTGGTTGCGCACGGACAGCGGCTGTTGTGGTGCCAGGCACTGGTCAGTTACGGGGCGGTGATCCTGAGTTTTGTCGGAGCCCTGCATTGGGGCTTTGCCATGATCGCTCCCGGCATGAACGCGCAGCAGCGTCAGACACGCTTTATTTGGAGCATCGTCCCTGCGCTGATGGGGTGGGTCGCCACCTTGCTGCCGCTGTCATGGGGCGGGTTGCTATTGATCGGCGGACTCTTCGCCCACTGGTGGCATGACCGGCAGCTCTCGCAGGTCATGCACCTGCCGGCCTGGTACCTGCCGATGCGTTTGCGACTGACCATCGTGGCCAGCGCCTGCCTCCTGCTGGGCGTGCTCGTGATGGCCATCGGCAGTTAAGCGACGCTGTCTTCTACCAGGCGCAGCAGGCCTCTGGCGAGCAGAGGTGGCTACAGAGAGCAGCCCATGGTCTGCACCTTGATAGGGGGGGCTTTCCAGGGGTTTCCATTCATCAACCCCTACTTTTATTCCTGTCCGGCAAGGTCGGTCTTGTATTCGCCCCACTCCATGTACGCGTAGTACTGGGTCATTGCTTCGAAATGGCTGTGGGCTTCAATTTCCCACACAAGCTGGGCGTCGGGGTGAAGCAGTTTGCGTGCGGTGTTTCCCTGTGGGCCGCCCAGGCAGAATGTCTGGCAGTCATCCGGTTCCATCCAGAGTTGGTAATTCATCTTTGGTACCCATCTTTTTTGCTTTGGTGCGCCCGTCAGCCTTTTGCCCCTGGGCTTGTGAGTGGGCTGGGTGCGCTATCGCGGTTTTGCTTCGATCGACCTAGATCGAGCCGACCGAGCGCAGGTATTTTCGTGCCTGACGGCCGCTGATCTTTTCTGGCTCAAGGACATACAGCGAGCTCCAGAGCGGCGGTAAACCCAGTTCCTCCATGTAGGAAGTGAAACTGTTGAACGACTCGGTACCCATGACCTCGGCCGTGAGCCACAGCGACTCGCACTCTTGGCAAACGTACAGAATCTCCTGCGTTGCCCGCACTTGAACCTTGGTCACTTCACCTTGTTCACATTCTGGACAGATCATTTTTTTAGCCCCCAATGGGCGCGGAGTCTATCACTGACCAGGGTGCACGCTGCCAGCAACGAAGGTCTGCTTCCGCTCAGAAACCCGCCATGGAGGACGGTGCTTTCGGCCCCGTCCGGAGCGGGCCTTTTCTGCAGAGCATCCCAGGTTCCGGTCGCATAAATTTGAAATGCCCGGCATTGCCCGCCAGAATCGCCCCCCGATCCGGCCCTGGCTGGCGGAGGTTCGTGGTGAAAAGGGGCAGCAGTTGAAGCAACAGACATTGTCCATGCGCCTGGCGCGTGTGGCGGCGCATGTGCCGAGTGGGGCGCGCCTGGCCGATATCGGCTCGGATCATGGTTATTTGCCGGTGGCCTTGCTGCTGCGCGGCAGCATCACCGCGGCGGTGGCCGGCGAAGTGGCCTTGACCCCGTACCAGGCCGCCTTGCGCACGGTGCGCGACAACGGCCTGGAGCAGCAGGTCAGCGTGCGCCTGGCCGATGGCCTGGCGGCGATCGAACCACAGGACCGAATCAACGCCATCAGTCTGTGTGGCATGGGCGGCGAGACCATACGCGACCTGCTCGACAGCGGCCAGGCGCGCCTGAGCGGCCAGGAACGCTTGATCCTGCAACCCAACGGCGGCGAGCAGCCGCTGCGCCAATGGCTGATGGACAACGGCTACCGCATTCTTGCCGAGGAGGTGCTGCGGGAAAACCGCTTCGACTACGAAATCATCGTCGCCGAGCGCTCGGGGCCGGTGTGCTACAGCGCCCGGGAACTGTACTTCGGCCCGCTGCAAATGCAGGTTCGCAGCCCGGCATTCCTGGCCAAGTGGCAGCGCCTGCTGCGCCTGAAACAGCGCACCCTGGCGAGCTTTGCCCGGGCGCAGACCGTGGCGGATGCCAAGGTGCAGGACCTGGAGCGCCAGGTGCGCTGGATCAGCGAACTGCTGGCTTGACCCGATTCTTCACGTTGTCCGCAGCCTACAAGACGCAGCGAGGCGGCGCGCGGACCGTGCGCTCAGAGCGAACGCTGGTTGACCCGGGCCATCAGTTGCTCGGCACTTTCCTTGCGCTCCGAGTAGCGATCCACCAGGAAGGCCTGCTGGTTTCGTAGCAAGAGCGTGAACTTCACCAGTTCCTCCATCACGTCCACGAGCCGGTCGTAGTAGGCCGAGGGTTTCATCCGCCCCGACTCGTCGAATTCCAGGTAGGCCTTTGCTACCGAGGATTGATTGGGGATGGTGAACATGCGCATCCAGCGGCCCAGCACCCGCAGCTGATTGACCACGTTGAACGACTGCGAGCCGCCGCACACCTGCATCACCGCCAGGGTCTTGCCCTGGGTCGGGCGCACGGCACCGAGCTCCAGGGGAATCCAGTCGATCTGTGCCTTGAACACCGCCGACATCGCGCCATGGCGTTCCGGCGAGCACCAGACCTGGCCTTCGGACCATTGCACCAGGTCCCGCAGTTGCTGAACCTTGGGGTGCTCCACGGGAGCGTCGTCGGGCAGTGGCAGGCCGGACGGATCGAAGATCCGGGTTTCGGCACCCAAGTGCTGCAGCAGGCGCGCGGCTTCTTCGACCAGCAGGCGGCTGAACGAGCGCTCCCGGGTCGAGCCGTACAGCAGCAGGATGCGCGGTTTGTGCTCGGGCCTGGCGTGCTTGCCATCGAGCAGGGAGAGGTCGAGGTTGGGCAGGTGTTCTGACAGCTGTTCTGACATGTGGCCTCCGGCTCAGAGTGTGCCGATACGGTTCAACTCGTGCTGCAGTTGCTCACGGCTGAGGTGGTTGAAAGGCAGGCCCAGGAAGGCCCGGCAGCGCTGCTCGATGTGCGCCAGGGTGGCGCGGAAGGCGGCGTCGACGCAGGCTTCGTCACCCCGGACGTCGGAGGGATCTTCCAGATTCCAGTGGGCCTTGAGTGCGGGGCCGAAGTACACCGGGCAGGCTTCGCCCGCGGCCTTGTCGCAGACGGTAATCACGATGTCGGGCGGGTTGTCGGCGAAGGCGTCGTTGCCCTTGCTGTACAGGCCGCTGGTGGCGATGCCGGCCCGCTCCAGGGTGGCCAGGCTGCGGGGCAGCACCTGGCCCCTGGGGAAACTGCCCGAACTCAGGGCCGCAAATCCCTCGGGCGCCAGGTGGTTGAACAGGGCTTCACAGAGGATGCTGCGGCAGCTATTGGCCGTGCACATGAACAGGACTCGCATGGGGTGCTCCTCGCGCTGCGGGGTGGATTTCAACGACTCGATTGTTTGCCAATTCAGCAGCAGGCAGCAGCGCGGACCGGGCGTCCATCCATGTTCTGCAAGCGGGTAGCATTGTCCTGGAGCCAGTCGGCGTTGGCGTGCAGGGTCACTTGCAGGATCTGGTGCACCCAGGCGGGCAGATCCGGATTGAGGCGGTAATAAACCCACTGTCCCTGGCGGCGATCCAGCAGCAGGCCGCTGTTGCGCAGTTGGCCCAGATGGCGGCTGATCTTCGGCTGGCTGTCGTCCAGGGCGCACATCAGTTCACAGACGCACAGTTCGCCCTGGTGCGCGATCAGCAGGGTGGCGCGGGCGCGGGTTTCGTCGGCAAGGCTCTTGAATACGTCGGCAGGCGTCATCATGGTGGCGGCTTGAATATATGGGAAATCGAATATACGGAAATCCATATGTTGCATGCAAGCCGTGGCAGCAGCGAAGCCTGCTGTTGCCGCCATCGAGCAGTCCAGACCCGAAATGAGCGCCCGCACTTGCCATTTGCCAGCATCTTGTCGGTGCCGAAAACCTGCCTTTATGATCGTCGCGTCATGCACGACGCCGCCGACGCAGTCCGCGGTTCTCTACAGGCTCACAGGGACGTTCAAGCGATGAAAATCACGATCAAGGCCGGTTCGCTCATGCAAGGCTGCTTGGGCAAAGGCCTGGCAGGGCTGCTGTTATCAACCTTCACCCTGGCGGCGCCAGCGCTGGTTGCGGCCAAGGAGGCACCGATTCCCCCCGGCGCGGTGCTGGCGGTGATGCAGAACGTCGAGGTTCCCGCGGCGAATGAGGAAGTGGAGCTGGAGGACGGTGTCACCGCCACGTTCTGGTACGGCAAGGAGCTGGACTTCGACGGCAAGCATTACTACGCGGCGTTTGTCTGGCACACCCGGGACAGCGCCGCCCGCCAGGGCGAGGATTTTGCCGCGCCCGAGGTCCAGGTGCGGCTGGCCGATGCCACCTTCGAACTCACCCACCCGGGCCAGACGCCGGCCTATTCCATACTCAGTATCGAGCGCAAGATCGGCTTCTTTGGCGGCCGGGAAAAGCCCGAGGAAGTGGACACCAGGCGCCAGGCCCTGGAACACCGCACTGCCGATGGACGCCTGCTGTTGGCGGTGCCCACGGCCACCTTTGAGAACGGCATCGTCACCAAGGGCTACACGCTGTTCGTGTTCAACCCGCACAAGAAACCCGAAGACGACGGCTGGATCTGGTCCCATGTCGGCCAGGTGCGCACCGGCGAGGACAATTCGGCGGCCTGCGATTACGGTGCGGTGATGCCGTGCATCGGCAGCGACGGTGAGCTGAGTTTCGTCGCCGGCCAGGAGTCGCTGCCGCAGGTGCAGGTCAAAGTCAGCGGCACCACCTTCCAGGGGCCGGAAAAAGTCCGTCCGCTGGTGGCGGCCGACAACCTCACCTATGTCTATGACAGCAAGACCCAGCAGTACCTCAGCCACTAGGCTGTGACCCGCAACGCTGGGCTTCTGGCGGTGTAATCTCGCGAAACGCCACATCACCACGGGGTGATGTGGCGACACCTTCAACCATGCATGACGGTGCAATTATCCAAGGGATCGGTGAATGACAACGCGTATTGAAATACTGGTTGACCCGGGGCAGGAGGTGCGTGCGGCCATTCTCAAGCCCTTGCGTGCCCATAACCTGGCCCAGGCGGGCGACCCCAAACCACAAGCCATCGCCCTGGTGATCAGGGATGAGCACAGCGGTGAAATCATTGGCGGCCTGCAGGCCGAGATCTTCTATCGCTGGATGTTCATCGAGCTGCTGGCGATCCCTGAGCAGGCACGGGGTCAGGGTACGGGCGCGCAGCTGCTGAAGATGGCCGAGGACACGGCAAGGGAAAAAGGCTGTGTCGGCATCTGGCTCGATACCTTCGATTTTCAGGCGCCGGAGTTCTATCAGCGGCATGGCTTCAGCGAGTTCGGTCGGCTGGATGATTTTCCGCCGCAGCACCAGCGCTTTTTCCTGCACAAACGCCTGAGCTGACCGGGCGCCGGGGCCTGGCTGGCGAACGCCTGTTCAGGCGTTGTCGCACAGCCAGGGCCGAGGCTACTCAGGCACGGGCGTCGACGCCGATCCGGGCCAGCAGCCAATCCTGATAGAGCGCAGCGCTGGCCGTCGATTGGCTGCCGTTCTTGGCGGTGATGGTTCTGCCGTCCAGGCGCCCGATGTCCTGCAGGTATTGCAGGCCCTTGAGTACATGGGTGGCGTCGTCCTTGTTCAGGGTCTGCACATCGGGCAATGCGACGGAGTTGTTCTTGTCGTCGAAGGTCGCCCAGGTGGGGTTGGCTCTGTATTGGGCGATCAGCTTGGCATCCGCGGCCTGTGCTTGTTGAAAGTTGGCGTCGAGCCTGGCCTGCATTTGCGGCGTTGCGTTCGCGACCTGAATCTTCATGGATTTGAGCGTGCCATTTTCCAGTGCCCGGGTGATTCCTTTGAGGCCGGTGGCAAACAGCGACGTGGTATTTGAGATGCTTCCTGTCATGTGACGACTCCCTGGTTGGTCTGAGGCCAGCAGAGCAAGACCCGGGCCAGGTGCCCGCGGCCCCAGGCAGCACGGCTGCGGCCGCGATGCCTGGCGCGGCGCGGGGCAGGGGCTGGCCGCCATGGGCAAGCGATTGCCAGCCGATTGCAGGCCTTTGCCAGTGGTTGCCGGCCCCGAGTCGGGCCAGGCGCCTTCGGCGGCCTTGAAGAAACACTCGATCTGCGCGGGCAATCGGCGCACAGTGGCCGCCTGTACGTTCGTCCATTCCGATAGTCCGCACCATGACCCAACCGCAGAACGCCACCATGCTCGCCCGCCTGATCGCCCGGCACACCCCGGGTTCCGGCGACTTTCCCAGTGCCGTGCCCAACCTGACCCTGCATCGGCGCGCCACGCCGACCTCGGCCATTCCCTGCATCTACAGCCTGGGCCTGGGGGTGATTGCCCAGGGCGGCAAGCAGGTGCTGCTGCATGATGCGGTGATCGACTACCAGGCCGGGCAGGGCATGCTGACCAGCATCGATCAGCCGGTGGTGGCGCGGGTGTCCAGGGCCTCGGTGGCGGAACCCTTTCTGGGCATGATGCTGACCCTGGACATGCAGCAGATCCTGCAGACCGCCGCGCAGATGCCGCCGCTCCCGTCCCAGGCCAGCGGTCATCGCTCCGTGGTGGTGGATGAGCTGGATGCGGGACTGCTCAATGCCCTGGAGCGGCTGCTGGGATTGCTGGACGAGTCGGCACTGATTGCGCAACTGGCGCCGCTGATTCAGCAGGAGATCATCGTGCGCCTGCTGGCCGGGCCTCACGGCCGGGCCCTGCAACAGCTGCTGGCGGTCGGTTCGCCAAGCCAGCAGATTTTCAGGACCGTGGCCTGGCTCAAGCAGAACTTCACCCAGCCGCTGCGCATCGACGATCTGGCGCAACGGGCCCATATGAGTGCGTCGACGTTCCGCCAGCATTTTCGCGCGATCATCGGCGTCAGTCCGCTGCAGTTCCACAAGCAATTGCGCCTGCAGCAAGCCCGGCAACTGATGCTCAACCAGAACCTCGATGCCGGTCGCGCCGCCGGGCTGGTGGGCTACGAAAGCGCCTCGCAGTTCAGTCGGGAGTACCGCCGGGTGTTCGGCGCACCGCCACAGCGGGATATCCGCCGGATGCGCGAGGCCGGTTGAGCCCGCGCGCCGGAACCCCGGTCCGGGCTCGACAAAATAGGCAAACCGGCGCAAGCCGCAGAACCGCGGGTTGCCGGGCATCGGTGTGCCTTCGTGCACGCCGGTGAGACGGCCGAGGCCAGGCTGGGCCTGCTGTCCTGGCATGGCCGAGGATGGCTCGGGCGAGTCAGCAAAAAGCGCAGAACAGGCAAGCTTGTCGTTGGAATAGGCAAGGTTTCGCCGCGTGCCATTTTTATACTGGCCCCCAGCGACGCAGCAGCCTCAGGGCCTGCGCTGCTCCGGGCCACCTCTGTTACGCCCGATTGCGACGGCCGCCCGCCGTCTTGCCTGTCAGTACCGCATCTGCCCACCTGTGCCGTAGCGGTCCGCCTATCGATCCAGACGAGCCTGCCCAGGGCGGCTCAAGGAGCATCTTCATGAGCAACAGCATCGAGCACGTCAGCTTCCGCAACCTCGGCTGGGACAACGCCGCGGACCTTTACCTGCCGGCGGACTTCGATCCGGACCGCCGCTACCCGGCGCTTGTCAGTAGCCACCCGATCGGCAGTTGCAAGGAGCAGACCTCCGGCAATATCTACGCCGCCGGGCTGGCCCGGGCCGGGTTCGTGGTCATTGCCTTCGATGCCAGTTTCCAGGGCGCCAGCGGCGGTCAGCCGCGGTTCATCGAAGACCCGGCGATCCGCGTGTCGGATATCCGCTTCGCCATCGACTACCTGGTGACCCTGCCTTATGTCGACCCTGAGCGCATCGGCGCGATCGGCGTCTGCGGCGGCGGTGGCTACACCATCCATGCGGCGATGACCGACTACCGGATCAAGGCCCTGGCCTCGATCACCGGGGTCAACTTCGGCCGGCTGATCCGCGAAGGCTTCAGTCAATTCGATCCCGTCAGTGCCCTGCAGGCCATCGCCCGCCAGCGCAGCGCCGAGGCGCAAGGCGCGGCCAGGCAGGTGATCAACTACCTGCCGGCGTCGAGGGCCGAAGCGCAGCAGAGCGGCATCAGCGATATCGACGTGCTGGAAGCCATCGACTACTACAAGACCGCCCGTGGCCAGCAGCCCAATGGCGCCACCAGTGGCCTGTTGTCCTTCAACGGCGCGGCCTTCGGCTGGGACGCCTTCTTGCAGGCCGAAGTGCTGCTGACCCAGCCGCTGATGGTGGTGATCGGCGACAAGCCCGGCGGCTTCGGGGCCTACCGCGATGGCCTGGAAATCCACGGCCGCGCCGCGTCCAGGGACAAGCACCTGGTGGTGGCCCAGGGCTTTTCTCACTATGACCTGTACGACCGCGCCGAAGCGGTGGCGCTGGCCATGGAGCAACTGCTGCCGTTCTTTGGCAAGCACCTGTAAACCCCCTGTGCAGCGGCGCCCCGGTGGCGCCGCTGCCGTCATGGGGCGCTGTGGTGCTTGAGCCAGCGGCGCAAGCGTCCGCGGGCGTTGGCGTAGGGCGCGGCGGTGTTGAGCTGGATCATCCGGCCCAGGGTCCACTTGGCGTACCAGGGGCATTGGTAGAGCGCGGCATTGTCACGCTGCCGGATCAGGCTGACGATCCGTTGCTTGGCCGCCTCCAGGCGTTGGCGCTTTTGCGGGTAGGCCAGGGCGTCATGGTCGCGGTAGAACTTTTGCGCGAGCAGGCCCAACTGGTTCCACTTGAAGCCGTCCGCTGGAAAGGCCATGGGCAGGCCGGCCAGGTCCTTTTCCAGCCAGTCCAGTACCCGCTCGCTCCAGCCCAGCAGGTAGGCCACGAGCTCGGAAACGCTGATCCGCGTACCCTTGACGTGGCCTTCCAGGCTGCGTTCGTCGACCCGCTCCGGGGGCACTTGATCCAGCGCTTGGCTCAAGGCATTGAAGTGGCTGTCGATGGCCTTGAGCAGTTGTTCCTTGTCCTGGGGGATCGCCATGCCGGTTGTTCCTGTGCGGCGAAAGCCCGGAGTGTGCCAGCGATTGGCCGCGACTGATTGCGCTGCATCAACGCCTGCCAGGATGGGCCTTGGCATCGGGTATGCTGGCGGCCGGTCAACCTGAGCAGAGACACGCAACATGACTCGCCTGCCATTGCTGGAAATCGATGTACGCGACCTGGGCACGGCCCGCGAACTGCACCTGGCCTTGCGCGACGCCTTGGGTTTTCCCCAGTGGTATGGCTGCAATTGGGATGCCTTCTGGGATGCCATTTCCGGTCTGGTGGAGCTGCCGCTGCAGTTGCGCATCCGCGGCTGGCACGGGCTCTGTCGGCGCTTGCCGGACGATGCGCGGCTGATGGAGCAGTGCCTGCGGCGCCTGCAGACCCAGTACCCGGCATCGGCTGCAGAACTGCAGTTCGATTGAGGCGCAATGCAAAAAGCTGCGCCGGGGCGATTTACTAATGCCGCGCAATCCTCTATACATTTTTCCCTCGGCGCCGACCTTTGCGGCGCCATCGGGTGATAACAGGAGGATGCTATGTCACCGTTAAACGTGTAACCGCAACGCTTTGCCCCATCGCCACACCCTCGCTTGAACACCTCGAAACACGCTGGTCCCAGCGCTGGCTGGAAGAGGGCACCTACGCCTTCGATCGCAGTGCCACCCGGGACGCCGTCTACTCCATCGACACACCGCCCCCCACGGCCTCGGGCTCGTTGCACGTCGGCCATGTGTTCAGCTACACCCACACCGACATCATCGCGCGCTTTCAACGCATGCGCGGCAAGGCCGTGTTCTACCCCATGGGCTGGGACGACAACGGCTTGCCCACCGAACGCCGGGTCGAGAACTACTACGGCGTGCGCTGCGATCCCCAGGCGCCTTACCAGCCGCAGTTCCAGCCTCCTGCCCAGGCAGCCGAGCGCCGCGCCGACTATGCGCCGGTCAGCCGGCGCAACTTTGTCGAGCTGTGCCACCAGTTGACCGCCCTCGACGAGCAGGCCTTTCGCCGCTTGTTCATGCAACTGGGCCTGTCGGTGGACTGGGGCCTGACCTACGCCACCATCGATGAGCGTGCGCAGCGGATCAGCCAGCGCGCCTTGCTGCGCAACTACCGGCGCGGCGAGCTCTACAGCCAGCAGGCGCCTTGCCTGTGGGACCTGACCTTCCAGACCGCCGTGGCCCAGGCCGAGCTGGAGGAGCGGGAGGTGGCGGGGGCCTATCACGACCTGCGGTTCCAGGGCATCGACGGCCCGGACCTGAGCATTGCCACCACTCGTCCCGAGTTGTTGGCGGCTTGCGTGGCACTGGTGGCGCATCCGGACGATCCGCGTTACCAGGGGCGCTTCGGCCAGCAGCTGCGCTCGCCGTTGTTCGAGGTCGAGGTGCCGTTGCTGGCCCACGTCCTGGCCGACCCGCAGAAGGGCAGCGGGCTGGCGATGGTCTGCACCTTTGGCGACCTGACCGATGTGCTCTGGTGGCGCGAGCTGCAGTTGCCCACCCGCTCGATCATCGGCGCGGATGGTCGGCTGCTGGCTCAGATTCCCGACTGGCTGGCCACGCCAGCCGCGCGGCAAGCCTATGAGACGCTGGCCGGGCGCAGCCTGCCCCAGGCGCGCAAGTTGTTGCTGGCGCTGTTGCGCGAGTGCGGCGCCTTGCTTGGCGAACCGCGGCCGATCCGGCACGGGGTGAAGTTCTTCGAGAAGGGCGACCAGCCCCTGGAGATTGTCGCCACGCGCCAGTGGTACCTGCGCAACGGCGGGCGCAGCGAGGCGCTGCGCGAGCAACTGCTCGATCGCGGCCAGGCCCTGGCGTGGCATCCACCGTTCATGCGCAGCCGCTACGAGCACTGGGTCGGCGGCCTCAATGGCGACTGGCTGATCAGCCGCCAGCGGGTGTTCGGCGTGCCGCTTCCGTTCTGGTATCCCCTGGATGCCCAGGGCGAGCCGGACTACGACCGGCCGCTCCTGGCGGACGAACGCTCGCTGCCGGTGGACCCGACCCTGGATACGCCAGCGGGCTTTTGTCCCGAGCAACGCGGCCAGCCCCATGGCTTTATCGGCGAGCGGGACATCATGGACACCTGGGCCACCAGCTCCCTGACTCCGCAGATCGCCGCCGGCTGGGAGGAGGACGACGACCTATTTGCACGGGTCTTCCCCATGGACCTGCGCCCCCAGGGCCACGACATCATCCGCACCTGGCTGTTCTCGACCCTGGTGCGCAGCCACTTCGAGGCGGCCGCGGTGCCCTGGAAGCATGTGGCGCTGTCGGGCTGGATCCTCGATCCGGACCGCAAGAAGATGTCCAAGTCGCGGGGCAATGTGGTCACGCCCCAGGGCCTGCTGGAGCAGTACGGCAGCGATGCCGTGCGCTATTGGGCGGCCCTCGGGCGCCCGGGCAGCGATACCGCCTTCGAAGAGCAGCAGATGAAGATCGGCCGGCGCCTGGCGCTGAAGTTGTTAAACCTGTCGAAGCTGGTGTTCGGCGTGCCGGGCGACCCTCACGGGCCGGTCGAGCAGAGGCTGGACCAGGCCATGCTGCAACGCTTGGGGGCGGTCACCGCCGCCGCCGAGGCGGCGCTGGTGGGCTACGACTACAGCAGCGCGCTGACCGGCATCGAGGGCTTCTTCTGGTGGTTTTGCGATGACTATGTCGAGCTGGTCAAGCGCCGCGCCTATCGCCCCGAAGGGCATTCGGCGCGCAACGCCCTGGCGGCGGCCTTGAGTGTCCTGCAGCGCTTGTTCGCGCCGTTTCTGCCCTTTGTCTGCGAGGAGGTCTGGCGTTGCTGGCAGCCGGGTTCGGTGCACCGGGCCCAGTGGCCCGAGGCGCGGGTGGCCGAGGATTGTGTCGAGCCGCTGTTGCAGGCGGTCAGTGCCACGCTGGCCGCCATTCGCAAGGCCAAGTCCGATGCCCGGCAGTCGATGAAGGCCGCGGTGGCGCGCGTTGAGCTGGTGCAGCACGCGCCGCTGCTGGAGTCCCTGCAATGCGCCCGTCAGGACCTGATCGAGGCGGGGCAGGTGGCCAGCCTGGTGTTCATCGAAGGCGCGCAGCCGCAGGTGCGGGTCTGGCTGCAGGAGTGATCTGCTGCCTCCGCGATTCCACGAGCCGTCAGGTTCGTGGGGTCGCCCCGGCAGGATAAATCTTGTCGTGATGTGGGCGGCCAGCGGTTTATGCTTCCCGGGCGCAGTAGGTCGCAGCCCATGGAGAAACCGGTGAGCATCAAAGACAGTCCCGAGGATTATCAGGACCTGAAGCGGGCGGTCAGCCTGCTGGAATCCCCTTCATTGACCGCGCGCCTGTCGGGCCTGCTCGGCTCGCCGATTGAAAGCGCGGTCAAAGCCTTGCCCAACTGGGTGTCGGGAAAAATCAATGACGCGGTGGTGGCCGCGCTGCATACCTCCGCCGATGCCGCGCTGTGGAGCCTGGAAAACACCCCGAAAAAACAGGCGTCGACCTTCTTGCACAAAGTTTATGCCGCCACTAGCGGCGCAGTGGGCGGGGCTTTCGGGTTTGCCGCGCTGTTTGTCGAGCTGCCCATTTCCACCACCATCATGATGCGCTCGGTGGCCGATGTGGCCCGCAGCGAAGGCTTCGACCTGGAGGACTTCGCCACCAAGCAGGCGTGCATCGAAGTGTTCGCCATGGGCGGCAACAGCCAGGCCGATGACGCCACCGAGACCGGCTATTACATCACCCGCAGCTTCACCACTCAGGCCATGCAGCAGTTGTCCAAGGAACTGGCGGCCATCGCCGCCTAACAGGGCGCCGGTGCGGCCGGCCGGCTGTCGCCGGGGCAGGTGGGCAAGTGGCTGGCGCTGCTGATCGAGAAGGTCGCCAGCCGTTACGGCGTGACCATCTCCAGCAAGTTCGCAGCCCAGGCGGTGCCGGTGATCGGCGCCTTGACCGGCGCCACCATCAATGCGCTGTTCACCGACTTCTATCAGGACATGGCCCGCGGGCACTTCATCGTCAAGCGCCTGGAGCACAAGTACGGTTTTGAGCAGATCAAGGGCGAGTATGCGCACATCCTGGGCCGGCGGTTGGCAGGCTAGGGCGGGTGTCGATATGAGTGGCTTTCCGGTTATCCATACCCCGCGCCTGATCCTCAGGGAACTGTGCCCGGCCGATGTTCCTGGGTTGTTCGCCATTCACAGCGATGCCGATGCCATGCAGTGGTTCGGCACCGACCCCATGACTGACGAGCAACAGGCCGAACAACTGCTGGCCCAGTTCGCCAGCTGGCGGAGCTTGCCCAACCCGGGCGTTCGCTGGGGCATCGAACGCCAGTCCGGCCCCGGCCTGCTGGGCACCTGTGGCCTGTTCAAATGGAACCGCCCGTGGCGCAGCTGCGCCATCGGCTTCGAGCTGGCGCGTGCGGCGCAAGGGCAGGGGCTGATGAGCGAGGCGTTGGCGGCCATCCTCGACTGGGGCTTTGCCCACATGGCGTTGAATCGCATCGAGGCCCAGGTGCACCCGCAGAACCTGGCGAGCCTCAGGTTGCTGGAGCGGATGGGGTTTGTGCGCGAAGGGCTTTCACGGCAGGCGGGGTATTGGCTGGGGGCGCATCATGATCTGCAGCAGTACTCGTTATTGAGGGCGGAACGTAGCGTTCGGTGAGCTGCCCCCTGCACTTGGCCAAGTGCAGGGCGGTGCTCAAGTCGTCGACAGCTGGCCCGGGCTTCAGGCATCTCTCAGGATGGCCGCGGCAGCCGCGACTTTGTTGTCTTGAATCATCTGAAAGAAACCACGCTCCACATCGGCGACACGAGCATCGGGCAAGTAGGTCCGAGCGATGTCAGCCAGGCGTTCGCACCAGCCTTCGTAAGCGTTCGAATTGGCTTTACTGATACGAATCCGGGTCGGGTCCTGTTTGATTGCCGCCAGGACCGTAAGGCATAGCCTGCTACCGCATCGGCCAATGTTTTAGCTTGCAGAGGACTGAGTGGCATCACGTGCTCCTTGTGTAGTCATGGGGGGGAATGGCGGGGCGGCCTTTCAGCGGTTGCCGGGCACCGGTACATCGCGGTCTTCGACGGCTTGCAGGTCGTGGTAGGAGGGGAAGACCTTCCTATCGCTGATCTTCAAGCCTGTGGGTTGCGCGAGCCCTTGGGTTTTACTGGAGTCCCAGGTCCGACGTTCGCCGCAATAGGTATGCACCACCTCAGAGTTGTCCCAGAACAAACGCTCCAGAAGGGCTTCGTACTCGTCTAGCCACGCATCATCGAAGATGTAACTGCCTTTGGGGTAGGTGGCGAAGTGCATCATATGCCCGTAGTAGCAATGCCCCGGGCTGTTTGGCAGCACGCTGAAAAGCGCCCTGGTGATCTGCGCCCCCGTCACTGGCAGGCTGTGCAGTACCGCGCGATTGTGCGCTTCGGCAGCCGGCGAAGGGTCAAAGCAGTGGATGTAGCCATACAGGTTGCCGCTCATGGGGTCAGATGCCTGTGTTGTCGGTTGATGGGCGGCATCCGTTGTTGCGGGCCAGTCGATCGATCGCTTGCACGCCGGCGCGCATCTTTTCCACGGCGCTGGCATTGGCCGAGTGGATGTGAATGCGCGGTGGACGAAAGCCATTCAGGGCCACGGCCTCTTCGATCCACAGGATCACGTCGTAACCGGTGCCGCGCTGGTCATCTCCGAGGTCGTGGTCGAGGCTGATCTCTTCGACGCCGCCGGCTTTGAGCAACGCGATGACTTCGTCCGGCCAGTAGGTGCGAATCCAGCCTTGCGGGGTCTGGCGTTCGTCGTCGAGGTAGATTTTCATGGGCTTGTTTACTCTTTCAGATGCAGATCAAGCATCCCACGGCATTGAATGCTTTGGGTGTGCCAAAGAAATGCAGTTCCTGTCCGTTCAGTCTTGCCAGCACGTCAAGTTTCCTTTCGTATCGCGTCGGTCAGCGCTGGGTCCTTGCAACCTGCGCCGCAGCGCTAGCAGGACCGCGTCAGCGTGGCAGAGTTGCCCGTCCAGAGGAATTGCACCGGCTGTTTCAGGCACCAACCTGATTGTGCTGGGCACGCCTTGGCCGCAGAGCTGCTGTTGAGCTAGCAGCAGGACTCGGCGGCTGCCTGCAAGCCAATGCTTGTTCTGCTCTGACAGCAGTGCAACGACCTGTGGATAGGTGCAGGCCAGTTTTTGCCGCAGGTTGCCCATCGCGGTTTTGTCGTGGCGATTGAATTCAGGAGTCAGCACATAAAAGTTGCCCATCGCAGCGTCCTGATCGTACTTGTCTTGCAGGTAGTCATCCACGCTGATGGCACTACCGATGGCGTCGACCACTCCAGTCTGGACGTTGACCAGATGGGCGTTTATGCCGATATAGCAACTCGACTCCACGCCGTGCTGCACATAATCCGCGCTGTTGCAGCGGATCACCCAGTAAGCCCTCAGGGGGCAGAGCTCGCAGGACTGAATGACAAAACGCTCAGGCTTTCCATCGTTGATAATGCCGTCATGCATGGCGAGCACCAGAGCACAGGCTTGTTGGGCTGAGAGCATCGGTGGGTGGTCTTTTACGGTGAGTGTCTGGATGAATTTTCGCCCAGTTGTATAACCCGATATTGAGTAATAAGCCATTGCCGGGCTTAAGGTTGCACAGTTTTTCCAGCAGTGGATTAGTCCACCGCAGTTGTGTAAAAACGCTCCACTATTCAACCCGGCACCCGCTGCCAACTCAGGTGGAACCCAATGCGGCCCAACGCCGAACTCCGATTGTTTGCACTGCCGGCATGCGCCGGTCTGGTCTATGCCGTGATCAAGGGGCTGATCAAGGGCTGGAATGGCACGCAGCTGTTTTCCGGGTTTCTGTTTGGCAGCGTGATTGCCATGGTCCTGGGCATTCCCCTGTTGCTGTGGATCGACCGGCGCTGCCCGCAGGCCAGGACGCGCTATCTGTGGCTCGGCTTGATCTTGAGCCTGGTCGCGACCTTGTTGGTGCGGGCGTCATGGATGCAGTTGTTGCTACTGCCGCTGGCCGGCGGATTGGCCCTGGGTGGCCTGTACAGCCTGGTGATCCGTGGTATCGACAAGCTGCCGGTGCCGCTTGATGGACGAGTTCGGCAGGGTTGGGGGCGGATCCTGGCGGTGCCTCTGTCGGGTGCATTGACCCTGGGCAGCATCGCTACGGCGCTCTATCCCAAGGGCGTGGAAAGCCTGCCGATGTTTTTCTTCGGCGGGTTGATCGGCGCGTGGCTGAGCGTACTGGTGTGTTGGCCGATGCTGTGGCTGGTGGAGCGGGTACTGGTCACTCCTTGGCGCTACGTGATTGGTGGCGGCCTCAGTGGTCTGGTGGTCTGGCTGCTGTCCGGGGCACAGGGGTTGATGGTCAATCCTCAGGGCTGGTCCGCGGGGCTGGGCTTCTGGGTGCCGCTGCTGACCTATGGTTTCTTTCCGTTCCTGCTGATCGGGCTGTTGAGCGGGATGCTGATGACGGCCTGCAACCGGATGCTCCAGCGCGAGAAGGCGGGCCCCAACTGAATTCGATAAGCCTGCCGCCGTCCAGACACAGCAATGCGGCAAATTTAAGGACGTCGCGGCACTCTTGCGCTGTAGAGCAAGTGATTGTTCGTCCGGCGGCCAAGACCTTCAGGAAAAAATAGGTGGCGTTTTGAAATTCCCTCCCATCCTCCATGTCGACTTCGAAGATGAGGCGCTCTGCCTGAGCTGGGCCGACGGCCTGGTCCTGCGCCAACCCTTGAGTCGTCACAGCCGGCTGCAAAGCGCCACGCCCGAGCAGCGTGCGGAGTTTCAGATCCACCCGCATGGGATCTCGGTGTCCTGGCCGCACCTGGGAGACGCGGATGTCAGCATCGACGCCTTCGACTGGATCTGGGAGCACCTGTGCCGGGAATCCATGGGGCGGCTGCAGGCTCTGGAGTGGCAACTGGAGCAATTGCCAGAGGACGATCAGTTGATCGTGGCGCTGTGGCGCCTGGAAGCGGACGGTTACAACGGAGGTTTCCTGCAGTTCTTCTGCAACTGGGGCGAGCGCAGTTACGAGCTGGCGCTCAAGGCGCTGGTTGCCATTGGCGCGCGTAGCACCCACGCCGTGGTCAGCCGCCAGCGGGAGCTGATCGGGCCTCTTGAAGATCACCCGCAACTGCAGCGGCTGTGGGACATTCCCGAGCTGCTGAGTGACGAGCAATACGAGCTGATCGGTGGCGAACTGGACGAGCAATTGTGGTCGGCGATGGAGGAGGTGCCGACGCTGGCGGTCAAGTATTTCTACGCTGGCTGACGCTCCTTGCGCCATGCTCTAATGCCGCGCTTTGCCCCCCTTTGAAAGGACTTCATCCCTTGGCTGAGCCCCGTATCCGCGCCCTGGCGCTGTGTGTCTTCCACCACCAGGGCAAGATCCTGGTCAATCAGTTCGTTGATGCCGACACGCAACAGACGCTGTTCCGGCCGATGGGCGGCGGGATCGATTTTGGTGAGCACAGCGCCCAGGCCATTGTTCGCGAAGTGCAGGAGGAACTGGGGCAGTCGATCAACAGCCTGCGGCTGATCGGCACTCTGGAAAGCCTGTTTGTGTACGACGGCAAACCCGGCCATGAAATCGTCCAGGTGTACGACGCCCGCTTCGAGGATGCGACGCTCTACCAGCGCGCTCAACTCGACGCCCAGGAAAGCGACGGCGCGCCCTTTGTGGCCCGCTGGCAGGGCAGCGCCAGTTTCACTGAGCACACGCCGCTGGTGCCCCAGGGATTGGGTGAGCTGTTGAAGAACGCCGGCTTGCTGGACTGACCCAGGTCCGGTCGCGATTGGCCGCCGATGCCGGCCGCGGCCTTGATTCAGGAAACACTCCGCAACGCATCCGGCGCCAGATCGGCCGCGGCCTATGTCATTCGGCTGATGTGCGCCTGTACCCGCTTCTCGATACTCGAGCCTCCCTGGCACAGCCCGCCGTGATCACGGCTGGCGGGTTGGCCGTTGTTCGAGTAGTGGAGTGATGCATGCGTAAATTGACCCTTCTGAGTACCAGCCTGCTGTTGTCTACCCTGGCGGTTTCCACGGCCCAGGCCTTCGAGGCCGGCGACATTATTGTCCGCGCCGGCGCGGTGACGGTGGACCCGCGCGAGAGCAGCTCCAGCGTCAAGGTCGATCGTGGCGCCCTGGCCGGCACCAGCCTGGGGGGCAAGGCCAGCCTGGGCAGCGATACCCAATTGGGCCTGAACTTCGCCTATATGCTGACCAACCATCTGGCGGTGGAACTGTTGGCGGCGACCCCCTTTGAACACAACGTGAGCCTCAGCGGCACCGCCGGCGGCATTGCCGATGGCAAGCTCGGTTCCCTCAAGCACCTGCCACCGACCCTGAGCCTGCTGTACTACCCGATGCACAGCAAATCGGCGTTCCAGCCCTATGTGGGGGCGGGGCTCAACTACACCTGGATCTACGATGAAAAGGTCGGCAGCCGGGCTTCCGCCGCAGGCTTCGACAACTTCCGCGCCGGCAACTCCTGGGGCTGGGCGGCACAAGTGGGCATGGACTACATGCTCACCGACCGGCTGATGCTCAACGCGCAGATGCGCTACATCGACATCAATACCGATGCCTATGTGAACAACACCCAGCTTGGGGTTCGCTCCAAGGTCAATGTGGATGTCGACCCGTTGGTGTACATGGTGGGCTTGGGCTACAAGTTCTAGGGGCTGAGCCGGGGCGCTGCGCCGAGGTCCAGCGCCCCTTGCCCGGTCAGCATTTTTCAAGGGAATGTTTGAGTGGCGCCATGGTCGACTCGATATGGCCCGCTCATGACCCGTCGGTTATCGCCTACGTGCCCATGCGCCGGCCTCGGTGCGCGGCCCTGTCGCTCAATGGCTCAGGGCTGGCGCTGACACAGGGTCCATGGCTTGTAGGAAGAGTCGATCATGCACTTCATCGCAAGGCTTAGCTGCTACGGTTTGATGCTCTATATCGCCCAGCTTCTGGCCGCCGAGCCGCAACCGGCGGTCCAGGAAGTGGCCAAGGACAAGGCCCAGGTCCTGGAGCAGAAGGTTGCGGACAAACAGAGCCCCAAGGCCGAGCCCCAGGCGGCCCCCATCACCAGCACGGAAGTCCAGGCCGTGGATCCCGCCGGGCAGGCACCGGTGGACGATGCCATCACCTGTCTGTCGCGGACCCTGTATTGGGAAGCCAAAGGGGGTGAGTCTGCCGATATGGAAGCGGTGGCCGATGTGGTCCTGAACCGTCTGGGTCATGAAGGTTTTCCGTCTACCGTGTGCGAAGTGGTCAAGCAGGGCTCGGAAAAAAGTCCGTGCCAGTTCTCCTGGTGGTGCGACGGTCGCCCGGATCAGGTGCAAGAGGAGGGGCGCTATAGCCTCGCCAAGGAGATTGCGCGCAAGGCGCTGAATCAGCAGCTCCAGGACCGCACCGGCGGCGCCCTGTACTTTCACGACCGCAGCGTTTCACCGCAGTGGGCCAAGAGCTATATCAAGACCCGCGAAATCGGCAATTTCCTGTTCTACAAACCCAAGGATCTGGCGGCGCGCTAGCGGCGGGTCGAGCAGTCAGGGGACTTGCGGGTATTGATCGCAGATCTGGTGCCAGGTGGCCTTCATGGCCACGCAATGGTGCTTCTGCTTCGGGGCCGTGAATGGCGTATCCAGGGTGGCGATGGCGATTGAAATCCACTGCGTGTATTCGCCTCCCGTCTCTTGCCAGAACAGCGATGAGCCACAGCCGCCGCAGAACTGGCGCAGCACGCCGGGGGAGGACTCATAGCCCTTGAGGGCTGCGCCGTCGTCGCTGACGTGCAGATTCGCGCGCGGGGTGCTGGCGTAGGAGGCAAAGGCCGCGCCATGGCCTTTCTGGCACTTGCGGCAGTGGCAGTGGGTGACGGCTTTCAGCGCGCCGGACACTTGATAAGTCACCGCGCCGCACAGGCAACTGCCTTGATGGATTTGCATGCTGAGGGATTCCGAGGTTTCAGGGCCATCAGCGCTAAAACCGCTCCAGTTGGGGGTTCAGAGTGGATGGGGACAATCAGATCGAGGCCAGGAGGATGTACAAATGCGCGCTGATGCTCAAGTGGGCAGTGCCGGCTTCCGAGGAATTTCTTGTCGCATCATTGAGTGACGTTAAGCTGTGGCGGGTGGCGGGCAACTTCTGAGGCCAGAGGTTCGTCGCCTGTCTATTGCGCAACATGTCGAGGGAAGAATCATGCTGCAGGCACTGGAAAACAAGGTTCCGCCCCCGCTGGTGGCGCTGGTGTTCGGCGGGTTGATGGGCGGTGCATCGCTGGGGCTGCCGGGGCTTGACCTGGCATGGGGTACACGCCTGCTGTTGGCGCTGCCGCTGATCGGGGCTGGGCTGCTGTTCGTGCTGGCAGGCGGAATCTCGTTCCGGCGTGCCCGGACCACGGTCAACCCCTTGAAGCCCGAAGCGGCTTCGGCGTTGGTGACGTCGGGCATCTACCGCCACACCCGCAACCCGATGTATGTCGGCTTTGCCCTGTGGTTGCTGGCCTGGGGGCTGTACCTGGCCTCGCCCCTGGTGCTGCTGGGCGTCCTGGGGTTTGTCCTGTACATGAACCGCTTGCAGATCGCTCCCGAAGAACGGGCGCTCGGGCGGTTGTTTGGTGCGGATTTTGCGGCGTATCTACAGCGCGTGCGGCGCTGGCTCTAGGTCGCACGCCTCTGTGCCCGCGGCAGAGGCGTGAGGCTTGTCTCAAGCCGCCACTTGCGCCTGAATCTGCAACTGGCCGTCCACTTCGCGGGTCAGGCCGCTGGCGACGAACAGCGGCACCAGCCGCTTGTGCAGTTCGGGCTCGACGAAGTCCTTGACCGTCGCCAGGTCCAGCGCGCCGCTTGCTGGCAGTTCGGCCTTGGTGAAGGACAACCAGGCCTTTTTCAGGGCCAGCAGCACGTCGCTGCCGGCAGTGGTGGCGAAGCGGCGGTTGGCGACCTTGCCGGCAAAGTTGAAGCTGTGCGGGTGCTCGTAGCCGGTTTCGTCACCCTGGCTGGCGACGCAACGACCGCAGGAGCAAGGGCCGTCGGCGAAGGCCGCGCGCAGGTAGCTGTTGAAATCGACGATGGGCTTGAGGGCCAGGCGCTTGTCGACTTCGAACAGGTCCCCGGTCATTTTTGCTTCACTGCTCAAGGGCATTTTCCTCAGTGTCTGGCGGTGTGTTTTTCAAGGGCCGCACCATACCAGCCGGATCGGTCCAGGGGTACTGTTCTGGCGTTGTCCGCGGCTTGAGAGAGGGGGAACATCTGCTAGGATCCATCGGCTTTTATGGCGGGGCGACGGGCAACAACCGGCCCCTGTGTCTTGATCTCATCGAGGAACACCCATGTCGATCCACGCAATCACCGTTTCCTGTTTCGCCCAGATGCTGCGCGCCCTGGAGGGCTTTCTCGCCAAGGGCGAAGAGCAGGCCCGGGAGCGGGGGTTCGAACCCCAGGTGCTGTTGCAATCGCGGCTGGCACCGGACATGTATGACCTGGCGGCCCAGGTGCGTTTTGCCTGCACCCAGGCCCGCGAAGCGGTCCAGCGCCTGAGCGGGCAGCCGCTGACTGCGTTGCAGGCGCCGGCCAGCATGGCCGAGGCCAGGGCACTGATCGACGACACCCTGGCGTTCCTGGCGGCGGCGGACCGCGAGCTGATCGACAACAGCGGCCAGCGAACCATCGCCATCGAGCTGCACAACGGTATTGCCTTCGACATGACCGGCGCAGAATTCGCGCGCAACTGGGCGACGCCGCAGTTCTATTTCCATCTGGTCACGGCCTACAACATTCTGCGGCATAACGGTGTGCCGCTGGGCAAGGCCGATTATGCCCAGCACATGCTGGCCTACTTGCGTCAGCCCCAGGCCTGAAGGCCTGGCGCTATCGGCCGGCCGCTACAGCGCCGGGCGTGGCAACCGCAGCCATTCCTGTACCGCCGGCCGTTGCCATTGGCGCCGGGCATAGTCCACCAGGCGCGCCGGCATCGGGTCGCCGTTGAGGATCAGTCGGTTGAGCATCAGCGCCAGGTCGACATCGGCAATCGACCACTGGCCGAACAGGCAGTCGCGGCCCTCCGCCAACAGCGCTTGCGCGGCCTCGATCAGCTTGCTCGCCGCCGCTTCGGCCTGGGGCGACAGCGGCTCGCCCTTGCAGCCATAGAACACCACCAGGGTCGAGCGCTCCTGGCGGATCGGCAACAAGTCGCTGCGCAGCCAGGCCTGGACCTGGCGGGCCTTGGCTCGCTGTTGCAGGTCTTGGGGATAGACCGCAGGTTCGGGGAACAGCTCCTCCAGGTATTCAGTGATGGCCGAGGATTCGGACAGGGCAAAGCCTTCATGCACCAGGGTCGGCACCCGCTGCGTCAGCGACAGTCGGGCGTAGTCCGCTGCGCGGTTCTGGGCCGTCTCCAGGTCGATCGGCAGCAATTCGAAGTCGATGCCCTTTTCCCGCAGCACCACGAACACGGACAGGGCATAGGGGCTGGTGAACTGGGCATCGACGTACAGGCGCGGGCGGGAAGCGGTCACGGCGGTATCTCCATAGGGGGAGCCGCCACGCTAAGAGATCCTGTCCGATAAATACAATGCGCGATTTTTATCCCGGCATTCCTCTTGGGAATACTGGCGAGCAGCCGGCGCAGCGGGTGTCATGCTGCGCTGTATCGGCCTCGGACAACTGAGCCGCCATTGGGGGGATCGCCTGGGTGGCCAGTATCGGCAGGCATTTTGCCTTGATTGGTCAGGCAGAATACTGGCCCCGGACAGTCTGAAATGTCGCCAAAATCGCTTTATTTTCAGGTGGTTAGGTGACCGAAAATGCGCCATGTGTTGATTACCCTGACGTCCTTTGCCCTGCTGGGCGGGGCTTGCGCGGCCCAGGCCCGGGAGCTGGCGGCCAATGACCGTTATGTCTGCAGTTGGGGCGCAGGCACCGCTGCTCGGGCCCAGGAGCTGAAATTGTCCGGGGTGTCGCTGTACGCGGCGCGGCAGAAGATCCAGACCTACAAGTTCAGCAAGGGCTGGATGCGCATGATGGCCCTGGGGATCACCGAACAGACCTACGACAGTGCGTCGCGGATCAGGCCCGAGGCTCTGCGCAAAAGCTTTTACGACGACTGTGTGCGCTACAAGCTGGCCCGGCGCTAGCACCACGCAGGCGCTCAGGGTTGGGCGAGCGAGGCTGGGCCGATCTTTCTGATCCGTATTTTTCTTGCGTATCTGCGTCTGTTATCAGAACAGCCGAGGTTTGAAAATGGCGCGCCCGTCCGGCCTTCCGGCTGGAAACCGGGCCCGCTGCACCGCATACCTACTGTTCAGGAGGCCTGATGACTAAGATGGCGTTTTTCTTGTTTGGATTTTTAGCCTTGACCATCGCGATCGGTGCGCTTGCCACTATCTCTCCGACCTAGACCCCCAAGCCGTTTGCAGCACCCGCGCCAGGTAAGGCGCAAGCAGTGGCAGGCCTCTTGAGCCTGCCACTGTCGTTTCTGTCACTGGGCCCAGCGCTTGGCCCCGGCCACGCAGAGGATCACCGCCAGAGTGACCCCGAGCATGCCCAGGCTGACCTGTTCGTGCAGCAGGCCGGCGGCCAGGGCCAGGCCGAAAAACGGCTGCAGCAACTGCAATTGGCCAACCGCGGCGATGCCGCCTTGAGCCAGGCCGCGGTACCAGAAGACAAACCCGATCAGCATGCTGAACAGCGAGACGTAGCCCAGGCTGAACCAGGCCGGCGGGCTGATGCCGCTGAAGTGGGGCGGGGCGCTGAACAGGGTCAGTGCGGCCATGATCGGCAACGACAGCACCAGGGCCCAGCAGATCACCTGCCAGCCGCCCAGGGTCCGCGACAGCTTGGCGCCTTCGGCATAACCCAGGCCGCAGACCAGCACCGCCAGGAGCATCAGCGCATCACCCCGCGGCGAGGCCGTCAGGCCCTGGGACAGGGCATAGCCCACCACCAGCAGGCTGCCCAGCAGCGAGAACAGCCAGAACACCAGGCGCGGTCGCTCGCCGCCACGCAACACGCCAAACACCGCCGTGGCCAGAGGCAGCAGGCCGAGAAACACGATGGAGTGGGCCGAGGTCACGTATTGCAGGGCCAGGGCGGTCAGCAATGGAAAGCCCAGGACCACCCCCAGGGCGACGATGCCCAGGGGCAGCAACTGCGCGGGGCTCGGGCGCCTTTCCTTGAACAGCAGCAGGAGGCACAGGGCCAGAAGCCCGGCGAGGCTGGCCCGGACCACGGTGAGGAACAACGGTTCGAACTCCAGCACCGCGACCCGGGTGGCCGGCAGCGAGCCGCTGAAGATCAGCACGCCGATAAAGCCGTTGAGCCAGCCGCTGGTGGAGCGGGCCTGGGCGGGTGATTGCAGGTTCGATGTTTGTGCCATTGGGGGAGTGCTCAAGAGGTGGGAGGCCGCCGCGGCGGAGCTTGTGTCGAAGGCATCCTAGGATTGAAAATCAGCACAATCAAAAAATTGTCATGGATACAACGCCCTATGGCCCGTGCTCGCTACAAGCAACTGGTGGACGCCTTTGCCGCCGATATCCGCGCCGGAGTGCTGGCCCCCGGCACTCGCCTGCCGACCCACCGCCAACTGGCGGCGCAGGAGGGGCTGGCGCTGGTCACCGCGTCCCGGGTGTATGCCGAGCTGGAAGCCATGGGCCTGGTCAGCGGCGAAGCCGGACGTGGCACCTATGTTCGGGAAACCGCCCTGCCTCCGGGGCAGGGGGTGGATCAGCCGGCCACTACGGCGGGCACCCTGGACCTGAATTTCAACTACCCGGCGCTGCCCGGGCAGGCCGAGCTGTTGCGCAGTGCCTTGCGCCAACTGGCCTTGGCCGGCGATCTGGAGGCCTTGCTGCGCTACCAGCCTCACGCCGGGCGCGCCCATGAACGGGCGACGCTGGCCCGTTACCTCGCCGGCTGCGGGCTGACGGTGGATGGCGAGCAGGTGCTGATGGTCAGCGGCGCCCAGCATGGCCTGGCGACCACGGTGATGGCCCTGCTCAAGCCCGGCGATGTGGTGGCGGTGGATGCCTTGACCTACCCCGGCTTCAAGCTGGTGGCCGAGGCCCACGGGCTGGAGTTGGTGGCCATTGCCCTGAGCGAGCAAGGTCCGGACCTCGACGCTCTCGAGGCGCTGTGCCGAAGGCGACGGGTGCGGGCGGTGTACGCCATGCCGACCCTGCACAACCCCATGGGCTGGGTGCTGGACCTGGCCTGGCGCCAGCGGCTGGTGGCGATTGCCCGGGCCCGCGAGTTGCTGATCATCGAAGACGCCGCCTACGCCTTCCTGGCGCCCAACCCGCCGCCGCCCCTGGCCGCCCTGGCGCCGGATCTTACGGTGTACGTCTCGGGGTTTTCAAAGAACGTGGCCACCGGCCTGCGGGTCGGTTACGTGGTGGCGCCGTTGAAGTGGGTGGCGCCGATCGAGCGCGCGATCCGTGCCAGCACCTGGAACACTCCGGGGGTGATGACCGCCCTGGCGTGCGCCTGGATCGAGGATGGCAGCGTGGCGCGGCTGGAGCAGGCAAAACGCGAGGATGCCAGGGCCCGTCAGGCCCTGGCTCGGGAGGTCATGGCCGGGCTGGCCTATGTCAGCCATCCGAACGCCTACTTCCTCTGGCTGCCGTTGCCCGAGGAAGTCCGGGCCGATCAGGTGGTCATGGCACTGCTGCGCGAGAACGTCTCGGTGTCCACCGCCGAGCCCTTTGTCGGCGCCGGGCCGGTGCCCCACGCCATTCGCCTGGCGCTGGGCTCGGTGGACATGGCCGATCTGGGCCTGGCCCTGGCCAAGGTCCGACAAGTGATTGAGCGTTACGCGTTCTGAAGCGGCAAGCTTTGAACTTGAAGCTTGCCGCTCGAAGCTTGCCGCTGCCTTTTCAGAGCTTGAACTGATTCACCAGAGCGTTGAGGTCCACCGCCAGGCGCGACAGTTCCTGACTGGCGGCATTGCTCTGGTTGGCCCCGGCCGAGGTCTGGGTCGACAGGTCGCGGATATTGATCAGGTTGCGGTCCACTTCCCGGGCCACCTGGGCCTGCTCTTCGCTGGCGCTGGCGATCACCAGGTTGCGCTCGTTGATCATGGTGATGGCCTGGGTGATCTGGTCCAGGGCCAGCCCCGAGGCGCGGGCCGCTTCCAGGGTCAGGTGGGCGCGCTCGTTGCTGTTGCGCATGGCGCTGACCGCGCCCTCGGTGCCTTCCTCGATGGTGTTGATCATGCTTTCGATTTCCTGGGTCGACTGCTGGGTGCGATGGGCCAGGGCCCGCACTTCGTCGGCGACCACGGCAAAGCCGCGTCCGGCGTCCCCGGCCCGGGCGGCTTCGATGGCGGCATTGAGGGCCAGCAGGTTAGTCTGTTCGGCGATCGAGCGGATCACTTCCAGGACCTGACCGATATTGCGCACGTCCACCGCCAGGTGCTCGACCCGTTCACAGGTCTGGGTCACGTCCGTCGCCAGTTGGCCGATGGAGTCCACGGTGTGCTGTACCTGCTCGCGGCCGTGGTGGGCGGTGCGGTCGGTTTCCTGGGAGGCTTGCGAGGTGCTCACGGCATTGCGCGCCACTTCTTCCACGGCGGCGGTCATTTCGTTGACGGCGGTGGCGGCTTGTTCCACTTCATTGCTCTGCTGGTGCAGGGTCTGGCTGGAGTGCTCGGTGACCGCGTGCAGTTCTTCGGCGGCCGAGGCCAGCTGGTTGGAGGAGTCGGCAATGCGTTGCAGGGTGCCGCGCAGGCTCGCCTGCATGGTCTGCAGGGCTTGCAGCAGGCGCGCCGGTTCGTCCTTGCCGCTGACCGTGATGCTCTGCCCGAGGTCGCCGTTGGCGATGGTTTCCGCCACCGCCACTGCCTGCCCCAGGGGCTGCACGATGCTGCGGGTCAGCAGCAGGGCCAGGGCGATGGTCAGGGTCACCACCACCAGCATGATCAGCGCGACCATGGTGATCGCACCCTGGAACACCTCGCTGGTGTGCTCGGCCGCGGCGACGCCACCGCGGGTGTTGATGTCGATGATCTTCAGCAGCTCTTTGAGCATGGCGTCGGCGTTGGCCAGGTACGGGCCGGCGTCGACGATACCGATGGCGGCTTCCTTCTGCCCCTGGCGCACTCGTTCCACCACCTGATGCTGATCCTTGCTGTAGGCCTCCTTGGCGCTGAGAAAGCGTTCATAGGCTGCGCGTTCCTCGGTTTCGGTGATCAGTTTTTCGTAGACGCCCTGCTGGTGGCTGAGCTGCTCGTCGAGCTCGCCGACGCGCTTGAGCAGCGCCTGTACATCGTTGTTGTCACGGACCACCAGCATGCGCAGGGTGATGGTGCGGATCTGGGTGCTGGTCAGGGCCAGGGCGTTGGCGGCGACGATCGAAGGCTGCCAGTTCTGGTCGACCTCAAGGGATTGCTGGTTCATGCGCTGCATTTCCAGCAATGAGAAGCCCCCCAGGCCCAGTGCCAGCAGGGCGATCAGGGCGAAGCTGAACCCTGCGCGGCGGGAAATGTTCATCGTTCTCAAGAGCATGACTGTGTTCCTTGTGGCGGCAAAAAGTACAACCGGCGACGGGCATCGCGGTTTGCATCAATGCGGCGCGCGCTGGAGCAGGCTCCATGGCGCCGTCGGTCTTTTGCACACAAGGCGGGGGGGTGGCAGGCGCGTCTGGGCGGCGCCTTGTCCAGGGGTTCCAGGGTGATCGGGATGCACGGCCCGGTCTGGAAAACCGGGCAATGATATCACGGTGACATCTATTCTGGGGGCTGGCAGCGGGGTTTTCAGCGGCCTTCGTGGCGTAGAAATCCGAGGATGGCCCGTGCGCTGGCTGCCGGGTCGACTTGCATGAAGCAGTGTTGGCCTTCGATCACTTGCGTGCTCAGGTGGGGATTGATGGCTGCCCAGCGTTTCACCGAACGGGCCACGTAGGGGTAGCTGTCGCGGCCATGGATCACCAGGCTCGGGGTCTGCACTTGACGCAGGGAACGCCACAGGTGCCGGGGGAAGCTGCTGAAGATGTCCACCTCGCGCTCGGGAGCGCATTTGAGCGCCACGCCCTGGCCATCGTCCTTGAGCGCGTGCTCGACATAGGCATTCAGGGCGTCTTCGCTCCAGCCCTTGAAGATTCCCCGGTTGACCAGGCTGGCCCTGGCCGCGGCGCGGTCCGGCCAGTGCTGGCGCCGGGCGGCGGCCTTGCGCGCCAGGCTGTGGCGGCGATTGAGGCCCAGGGCCGACAGCAGCCTCAGGGAACTGATCATCGATGGGCTGAAGATCACCGGATCCAGCAGCACCGCCTTACGAAACAGCTGCGGGCGTTCGGCCAGGATCAGGCTGGTGAGCACTCCGCCAAAGCTGTGGCCGACGGCGTAGCAGGGCACGTCGGCGTAGGCCCCGCGTCCGGCTTCGAACGCTTCGGCGGCCAGCTGTGCAGTGCGGTTCCAGCCGCGGAACGGGCCGCCATGATCGCTGTCGCCATGGCCCTGGACGTCGCTGAGCCACAAGTCGAAGGACTCGGCCAGCAAGGCCAGCAGCGGACGATAGGCCATGGAGCAGAAGCCGTTGCCGTGGAGAAAGTGCAGCAAGGGTTTACCCGAAGGTGCGGAGCGCAGGCCGCGCAGGGTGAAGCCTTCGGGGCAGGCGTAGGACCAGGGAAGCAACTGCATGGGGCCTCTATTCGAGCGGTGATCACAGCCGGGCATTGTCGATGGCGCGGCCCTTGAGTCAAGGGCCGATCCTGACCGAGTCCAGCACTACGCGGTCTTGAGCTGGCGAAACGACAGGCTGATGCGTTCGCCCGCATCCGGTGCCTTGGGAATCGCGTGCAGCCAGTGTTTCTGCAGTTCGTCGGACATGTGCAGCAGCGAGCCGCTGGCCAGGCTGTAGTCGAAGGTGGCGCCGCTTTCCTTGTGGCGAAAGACCATGGCCCGGGCGTGGCCCAGGGAGACGATCACCACCCCGGTGCCTTCCACCAGTTGCTCGTTGGCGTCGGAGTGAAAGCCCATGGAGGACTGGCCGTCCGGGTAGAAGTTGAGCAGGCAGTTGTTGGGACGAAAGCCCAGCAACTGCTCGATCGGCCCGCACAGCTGTTCCAGCGCCTCGGGCATCGGCACCGCCGGGTAGGTGATCTGCGAGTAGTCGTAGGGCGCGCCGAAGCTGGCGGTCTTGCGTGCGCGCATGCGCTCGTCCCACTGCACGTCATGCTTGAGGTGGTTGAACAGCCGTTGCGGGTCGGTGATGAAGTCGGGGAAAAAGTCGATCTCGGGTGGATTCATTAGAGCGCTGCCAGTATTGAAAGGAGGGCAACTGCCGGGGGGGCAGGGCCCGATCCTTATCGGTCCTTGATGTGTGCCTGGAGTGTGCCGCCTGCCACCGACTGGATGAAGTGCGCGGCCCTTTCGCCTAGACCCGCCTCTGAGGCGCGGATCAGCAAGACCAGGGGCGTCAGGGACAGTGGATCGATGTCCAGCCGTTGCTGGCTGGAGTCGCGCAGTATCAGGGTCAGCTCGGTCCACTGCTCATCGTCGGCGGTTCGGCTGTCGCCATCGGAGTCCACGTTGCAGCCGGCACCCCACAGGTGTTCGGCAACCCGGTAGAACGCCGGGCGTGGTCCGGGATGATGGAGAAGCAGGGAGTGCGCTGAAGGCATGAGGTCCGGCTCGGGCGAGGTGGCGTTCCAGGTCGGCAACGGTATCTCGCCGCCGGCGCTCGGCGCAACCCGGCAGCGGGCTGGCCGCTGCGTTCAGCGCGTTTGTTCAGCCGCCATTGGCACTGAGGATGCTCGCCACCTGACGCGGCTGGCAGTTGAGGTAGGCCGAGGATTTCAGCCAGCGCTGGTCCGGGTACCAGGAGAACATGAACTGGCCATCCTTGAGCTTGTCTATCACCTGGCGCGCCACTTGCGGGCGCACCGCCGGGCAGCCCTGGCTGCGGCCGATGCGGCCCTGGCGCTGGCTCCACAAGGGGTTCACGTAGTCGGCGGCATGGATCACGATGTCGCGGTCCCGGGCCCGGTCGTTGAAGCCGGGCTCCAGGCCGTCCATGCGCAGCGAGTAGCCATGGCTGCCTTCGTAGCTTTCCTGGGTGCGGAACAGGCCCAGGCTGGACTGGTAGCTGCCCAGGCGGTTGGAGAACTGGGTGGCGAAGTTTTCCCCGGACTTCTGGCCGTGGGCCACCAGGTCGCGCAGCACCAGTTTCTTGCTGCGCAGGTCGAAGATCCACAGGCGCCGGGCGGTGGACGGTTGCGAGTAGTCGATCACCGCCAGGTGCCGGGCCTGGCGGGCGCCACTGGCGACCGCGCATTGCATGGCGCTGAGGGCGCTTTTCAGGGCCTGGGGATTGAGTTCCGGCGCGGCGTGGGCGAGGCTGGCGTACAGCGCGGGACTGGCGGCGGGGCGAGGTTTGTTGGCGGCGAAAGAAGGACTGCAAATGGCGCCCAGGGCAATGGCCGCCAGGCAGAATCGGCACAAGAAGGTCAACATGTATAGTGCATCCCCATGGTCACTTTGGCTCCCGACATCCTGTCGTTCCCCCGGCGGGCTGGTCTATATATTCAAGGCCCGGGCCTGATTGACTTCCCCATCTGCGGTAACGATTGGCCGTCAAGTGGATGGCCACGGATTGGAGTAAAGCAGTTGTTCAAAAAACACGCATGTTACTTGAGCCTGTGCTTGCTCGCTGCGCCATTGGTCGCGCTGGCCGGGGAGCAGGCGCCGCTGCCGGCGAGTCCGATGCAACAGGCGCTGACCCAACTGGCGGTGGCGTGTCCGACCCTGGCCACGCGCGTGAATCCTGCCCGGCAGCAGCTGTTGCAGGGCTTCTACCAGCAGCAGGGCGAGCAGCCGCTGTGGGGCGTCGAAGGACGCTTGGCCGACCTGCAGGCGCAGCTGGCGCAACTGGTGGACGACGGTCTGGACCCTAGCCATTACCGCCTGCCGTCGAACAGTCCGGCGGCCGACCCGTGTCACGACATCGAAATCAGCCAGCAGTACCTGCAAGCCTTGCAGGACCTGCATTACGGACGCCTGTCGCAGACCCGCTTCGAACCCCTGTGGCGAGCCCAGCCGCTACCGGACGATCGCCAGGCGGCGTTGCTGGCGCTGGCCGTGCCGGGCATCGAGCATCTGGCCACGGCCTTTGAACAGGCCCGGCCCAACCTTGAGCAGTACCGCAACCTGCGCCAGGCCTATGCCCGGCTTCGCCAGCAACCCTTGCCCCAATGGCCGGCAGTGGCCGGCGGCCCGTTGCTGCGTCCGGACATGCAGGACAAGCGCGTCCCCGACCTGGCCCTGCGCCTGTACCGCGGCGGCCTGCTGCCGAGCCCTGAGGTCAGTGCGGATAATACCTACGGCAGTGAGCTGGTGAGCGCCGTGAAAAACTTCCAGCTCAGTCACTCGCTGCAGGCCGATGGCGTGATTGGCGCGGGCACCCTCAAGGAGCTCAACGTCAGCCCGGCCCAGCGCCGCGAGCAGTTGCGCATCAACCTTGAACGCCTGCGCTGGCTGGCCCAGGATTTCGAACCGAACATCGTCCTGGTCAATGTCGCCGCGGCGCAGTTGACCCTCTACAAGGACGACGCGGTGGTCTGGCAGACCCGCACCCAGGTCGGCCGCGCCGAGCGTCAGACCCCGTTGCTCAAATCCCAGGTCACGCGCCTGACCCTGAACCCCACCTGGACCGTGCCTCCGACCATCCTCAAGGAAGACAAGCTGCCGGAGATCCGCCGTGACCAGGGCTTCCTCGACCGCCAGAACCTGCAGGTACTGGACGCCAATGGCCAGCCCCTGGCCGCCGAGGACATCGACTGGGAACGTCCGGGCAATATCCTCCTGCGCCAGGGCGCGGGGCCGCGCAACCCCCTGGGACGCATCGCCATCCGCTTTCCCAACCCGTTCTCGGTGTACCTGCACGACACCCCGAGCCAGGCCCTGTTCAGCAAGGGGCCGCGGGCCTTCAGCTCCGGCTGCGTGCGGGTCGAACAGGCGCTGCAACTGCGCGACTGGCTGCTGAGTCCGGCGGAACGGCTGCGCACCAACGACCTCTTGGCCACCGGCCTGACCCATGAGTTCCGCCTGGCCAAGCCGGTGCCGATCCTGCTCAGCTACTGGACGGTGCAGGCCGACAGCCATGGGCAGTTGCTGTACGCCCCGGACATCTATGGGCATGACGAGGTGCTGTCCAGCGCCCTGGGCAGCAAGCTCCTGTAGGCGCGAGCTGGCGCGCGCTGAACCGCGGGGCGCCGCGTTCAACCGGCCCGTTCGGGTTCAGCCGCCAGCAAGACCCGGCACGGGGCCGGGTCCCGGCGCTTTCAAGGCTGCGCCGGCGCCAGCCGGTCATAGATCACCTCCAGCGCCGGCCCCAGATCGCCGTCACCCTGGACCACCGCCTTGATGCCCTGGGGCCGCGGCAGCGACGGGTCGCCATGCATGCCCAGCGGTGCTGGTCGCAGCGCCACCTGGGCGGGTCGCTCATAGATCACCCGGCCTTCCTTGACCGTCTTCAGCACCTGGATCTCGCTCAGGGTCGCGGGCGCCACGGTCAGCGGATTGGCCGAGAGCACGGCGAAGTCCGCCAGCTTGCCCGGGGTGATGGAACCTTTGCGATCCTCCTCGAAGTGCTGGTAGGCCGACCACAGGGTCATGGCCTTGAGCGCTTGCAGAGGCGTCACTCGCTGGTCCGGGCCCAGCACATAGCCGCTGCGGGTGGTGCGATTGACTGTGGCCGCCAGCACTCGCATGGAGTCCGGCAGGGCCACCGGCGCATCGTGGTGGGTGGTGAATTTCATCCCGGCCTTGAGCACCCATTGGGTCGGCGAGATGTTTTGCGCACGTTCCGGGCCCAGCACCGATTCGCGGTGCCAGTCGCCCCAGTAATAAGTGTGCATGGGGAACAGTGACGGGAAGATCTTCAGTTGCTTGAGCTCGGCCACCTGGTCCTGGCGCAGAGTCTGGCCGTGGATCATCACCGGACGCACATCGACTCCGGGGTAGGCTTTTTCCGCGGCGCGCATCGAGCTCAGCAACTGGTCGATGGCCCGGTCGCCGTTGGTGTGGGAGAGGATCTGCCAGCGGTTGGCCAGGGCTTCCTTGTAGATGGCCAGGGCGTCGGCGTCCTTGATCACGCCATAGCCGGCATAGCTGGCGTCCTGGCCCTGGGGCGGCTTGAAGTAGGGCTGGCTCAGCCAGGCGGTCTTGCCCTGGGGCGAACCGTCCAGGGTCAGTTTGACCCCGCCGATGCGAAAGTGCTGGTTGTACACCACTGGCTGGTTGCTCGGGTGATACCAGGGCGCGACCAGCGTTTCCCGGGTGCCGGGGGTGAGGATATCCGGGTAGGAAACGATGTCCGCCAGCAGTTTGCCTTCGCCCGCGGCCTTGATCGCGGTCTTGATCTGGTCCGCAGAGGAGCGACCGTCCTGCAGGGTGGTGTAGCCATAGCTGATGTACAGCTTCTGCCCGGCGCTGAGCATGTCCACCGCCTGGTCGGCGCTGAGCTTGGGGAAGATCTTGATCAGGGCATTGAAGAAGGCGTTTTCCTCCAGCACGCCGTTGGGTTCCTGGCTGCCCTCGACTCGACGGATCACCCCGCCTTCCGGGTTAGGGGTCGAGGCGTCGATCTTCGCCAGTTCCAGGGCCTTGCTGTTGAGCACCCCCAGGTGCGAGGACTGGTGGACGATGGCGATGGGGACGTCCTTGGCCACCGCGTCCAGCTCGTCCTTGGTCGGATGACGCTGCTCCTGAAGTTGGGAATCGTCATAGCCAAAGCCGAACATCACGCCGAACTGCTTGGGGATCGGCGACTGCTGCTCGAAGTCGCGCAGGGTTTGCTGAAGCTTGGGGATGCTGTTGTTGGCACCGTCCGGCGGTGGCAGCAGGTTGGCACTGGCGGCCTGGAAGCCGACCATCGACACATGGCCGTGGGGGTCGATGAAACCCGGCAGCAGGGTGGCGCCCTTGAGGTCGAGCATCTGTGTGGCCGGGCCTTGGTTCTTCAGCACTCGCTGCTTGTCGCCCACGGCGAGGATCTTGCCGTCCTTCACCGCCACGGCCTGGGCATTGGGGTGCTGGTCGTCGATGGTGATGATCGGGCCGTTGAACCAGATGGCGTCGGCTATCGGAGCGCCCGTGGCGGCCATGGCGGTGCCGCAGGCGAGCTGGATCGCGGCCAGGAGCAGTGTGAGGGAGGGGCGAGACATGATCGTTCTTCCTTGACGGTACGCAGGAGGGCTCAAGCCTAGACGCAAAGATGCGTCCTGAGTGAAACACTTGAGGTATCGTGTGCGGCCTTTTTTGCCTGTTGAGGGTCGTCATGCCATTGAACAAACGCCAGCAGGCCGCCATGGAGCGTCTGCTGGCCGCCACCCTGACCCAAGCCTGCGAGGCCGCCAAGGCAGAGATCATCGGTTTTTCCTGGCTGACCCACGAAGTGGATTACGCCGCCTTTCCGGCAAGCCTGGTGGTGGCCTGGATCTTCGACACCCAAGCCCACAAGGAGCAGGCCCTGGCGGCGGGCCAGGGCGCGCGGATGATCGAGCTGACGGCCTGGGCCCTGGGCGAAGCCGGGGTTCACCTCGAACCGCTGGCGAGCCATGTGTTTTTCGACAGCGAAGAGCAATGCCGGCGGATCAATGCTGGCGATTGGGCGCAACGCCTGAAGCGCCTGCGCCCTGGGCGGGGTTGAGCCATGGCCAAGGAAATCGACAATCCGTGCATCGCCCTGTGCCGGCTCAGTGGCGACCTGTGCCTGAGTTGCGGGCGCAGCAAGGACGACATCCGCCAATGGAAGCGCATGAAGCGCCCGGAAAAGATGGCCGCGGTGCAGCGCGCCAGTGCGCGGCTCAAGGCCTTGCAGAAAAAGAAGGGCTGATCAGGTATCGCTCTGGAATTGGCCGACGCCCAGGCGCCGCACGCTCAGCCAGAAGTCTTCCCCAGGTTCGTACTCGGCCAGAGACAGGCGGTGCACCTGTCCCTGCTCGTCCTCCACCGTCAGGCTGGTCCCCCAGTCGAAATCCGGGTTCTGGGAAATGGTGTAGGACGGGTAAGGGCTGTTGATCTGGAAATGAATCGAGTAGACCTCCAGTGGCGGGCACGACAGCAGGCCTTGTGCGTACAGCTGCCAGGCCTTGCGCATGCCGGGTACGCACAGGCGCTCGGCAAAGGCCAGGGCCTGGGGGATGTCATCCCAGACGGCCTGCACCCCTTGCTGCGCGGCCGTGAGCCGGCGCTGGGGCGGTTCGTTGCTGGGGTGCTGGACGTAGACCAGGCGGCTGCCGAACTGCAATTCGCATTGCAGCACGCCTGCAGAGGTTTCCCAGTGGCCGAGCAGCGATTCGTTGAGTAGATCTATCTGCATTACGTTTAATCGCTCAGACCGTTTGCCGACGCATGGCCAGGATGCTGGTGCCGAAGAAGATGAAGGTCGAACCCACCACGCGATTGACCCATTTGGACAGCGCCGGGCGGGTCAACACGCCCTTGGCCCGGGAAGCGAGCAGCGCATAGACGCTGAGGGAGGTCAGCGACAGGGCCATGAAGATCAGGGTCAGGATGAAGAACTGCGGCAGCAGCGCGGTGTGCTGGTCGATGAACTGCGGGAACAGCGCGGTGAAGAAGATCGTCGCCTTGGGGTTGGTGGCGGCGGTCAGGAAGGCCGACTTGAACAGTTTGAAGCGTGGCGGCGGCGCGAGCTTGCCGTTGTCGGCGCTGCTGGCGCTCAGCAGCTGGCGCTTGCTGAACAGCTGCTTGGCGCCGAGGTAGAACAGGTAGCCGGCACCGACGATCTTCACCGCATTGAAAACCCACTCGGAACTGGCGATCAGCGCGCCGAGGCCGAGCATGGCCGCGGCAGACATGCAGAACAGCCCGCTGACATTGCCCAACGATGACCAGATAGTGGACTTGGCGCCGTAGGCCACGCTGTTGTGCAGCGCCACCAGGGTAGCGGGGCCGGGGCTGGCAATGGCGATGGCCGCCACCAGGGTGTAGGTCAATATCGAGTGAGCATCCATGGTTCGGACTCGTCTTGCAGAAAAAGGGGGGTCGATTCTATAGGGGGCAGCACCAGGCTGTAAGCCAAAAACTTCCAGGCTGCGTCTGGGCAGTTTTGGACTGCAAGTGCCGCGCTCGGTTGGCAATTGTCAGTAGCGCCTAGAAGGTATTGCGGTGATACACCGTCAGATCGCAGGACGACGCAATGATCAGCGTGCGGCCGCTGTAGGAAAAGCCAAAAGCTCTGTAGCCGGCTTCAATGGCCAGTTTGTGGAAAACCGCCGGTCGATGGATCTGGGCGCCATACAGCCAAGATCCAGGCTCCACCAGCAGCAGGTGATGTTCGGGCCATGCCAGGGAGACACTCTCGACCTGCCAGCCGTCGTTGCTACCCAGGGGCAGACTGCCGCCATTGATACCCGACATGGCGATGGTCTTGCCCGCTAGAGGCCCAATCCCCTGGGCCTCGAGGTAACGGTTGCTTTCGACGTCCTGCGTATAGTCCCGGGCAATTTTTTCACCCGTCAGGCAGTCGATGACACTTCGTCCTGAACTGGAGGTCACCAGCAACAGCTCAGACTCACGATCGAAACCGACTTCCAACAGGCTGCCTGCGGCTCGCTCAGTGACCAGCTTCCAAGGTTCCGGAGGCGGGCTGAGGGGGCATTGAGCGATGGTGCGACGCAAGGTGTCCAGGTGCGAGGTATTCATCCGGGGCTCCGCTGACAGTTCCTGATTTATCGAGTGTTCAGGCACCGGCTGGTTGGTCGAGGTCGATTTACTGCATGGCCACGTCGCTGAACTTGAGGGTCAGCGGGTCATTGTTGCCATCACGAAATACCAGCTTGATGGCCGGGGTTTTGCTCATTTTGTTGTTACTTTGCTGAAAGATCAGGGTGACCCGGGTCGGTACATTGCGAATCAGCTGGAAGTCCAGCCAGGAATGGGACTCGACCTGCCCCACCCGAATGGAGTTGAAGGTCAGTGGCCCGCCGGATTCGTCGAACAGACGAGTGCCATTGTCGAAACTGAAATTGCGATCAAGGTTGAGGTTGGTCAGCTCGAATGAGCAGGTCGGCAAGCGGCCGATGTTTTCACAGCCTTCCAGTTCGAAACGTACGTTATCCAACACTTCAATGCGTCGGCCCAGGAGGTTGTTGCCTTCGTTTTCGACAATCTTGGCCTGCAGCTTGGCGAATTCGAACGAGGGTTTGGCGTACTCGGTGCCAAGGATGAAAAAGCCGAAGGAGAGGATGCAGGCCAGGCCGAACTGCAGCACGCCTCTCAGCAGGGGCGTGAGGTTGCGCATCTGCCAGCCCAGGGATACCGCCCCCAGGAACAGGAAGGTGCTGACCAGCAACACTACATTTTTCCAGCTGATGAAGCTGAAACCGAAGACGCTGGGATCGGGGACCGCATAAGTAATCAGGGCCCACAGACCGCTCAGTACGACTCCGAGGCCCGCCATTCCCCGAGTGATCAATGAGGTGAGTTTCTGGGTGCGGGTCGACGGTGCGATTGAATCTTGAGATGACATCAACGGTACTGGCTCCTTGTTCCGTAGTCGGATCATGCGTTCTTGCAGGCGTTTGTCAGGCAGTTTTTCCAGTGGACCTCATGGCAGAGGAGTACTGTTCGGCTATGGCGAGTTGCCATTATCCAGTATCGACGGGAACGGTAAAGCAGAGTCTGTTTTTGCAGTCCTGGGCGCGGGCGATCAATGCAAAAGCAGCTCAAGTGTCCAGGCCTTTTACATCATTGCTGCAATCGATAGTTATCATCAAAAAGTGCAGGTTCCGTTTTTCCAGCAAAGGAGGAAGATGGCGCTTACACCGTGCTGGCTGCAGAAGGAAACACCCGATGAGAATCTCGACTCTATTGACCCTTGTGGTTGTCTTGATCGCGGGAACCGGTGCTTCTGCGACAGCCTTCGCCGCCGATGACATGTCCTGCCACTTCTTGCCCATGGCGGACAGCGGCGCCGATCTGCGGCACGCCCAGTCGGTCGGGGTGCTATACAGCGAAAACACCCTCAATACCCTGCAATACCTGGAGCACTACCACTCGGTGGCGCTGAACGGGGCAAAAAATGCCGGGCTCGACCCGCGCATCAGTGCGGCCTTTGTCGACAGCTCCGACCCGCAGCGGGCGATCAACTGGTTGATGGCGTCGTTGCAGAAGCACTTTGCCAGCGTGACGCTGTATGACAGCCTCGATGCGCTGGTCCAGGCCCGCCCCGATGCGGTGGTGATGCTCGACACCTACAACCAGCTGGTGACCAAGGGCAACAGCAAGGTGGAAGCGCGTTTTATCGCCAAGTTCTATGACGCCAACCTGCAATACATCGGCCAGGCCGAAGGCATCCAGGCCAAGGTCCTGCCGTCGGTCTGGGTTCGGGGCAAGGCGGCGCCGGAGATCGCGGCGCAGATCAATCAGCAGACCGAACTGCAGGTCGACGCGCTGAAGCAGTTCGATGCATCGCTCAAGGCCCTGGTGAGTCAGGGTGAGGCCGGGCAGGTGGCGACCAATCGCTAGTCAGATGCTTGCCGGAACGAAAAACGCCCCGATTGATCGGGGCGTTTGCGTTTCGGGGCATGAGCGAAGGCTGTCGACGGCCTGGGCCGGCCCTGCGCCACGCCCGTACCCTTGGGCCTCAAGGCGCGCCGAACATCGCCGTCCAGTAGATGCCGGCGTCGCTTTTCGGGTCCACCGCATAGGCCGCGCCTAGTTCGCGGTAGGCCGGGTTCATCAGGTTGGCGCAATGCCCGGGGCTGGCCAGCCAGCCGTCCAGCACCTTGCGCACGCTGTCCTGGCCGGCGGCGATGTTTTCGCCCACCTGCTGGCCGGCATAGCCTGCCAGCTCGGCGCGGTCGCCCGGGGTGCGGCCGTCGTGGTCCTTGTGATCGAAGTAGTTCTGGTTGGCCATGGCCCGGCTGTGGGCTTCGGCGGTGCTGCCCAGGGTGGCGTTCCAGGCCAGCGGCGCGGTGGCGGCGAAGCGCTGCTCGCCGCATTGCCGCGGCTGGCTGCGGGCGGTGTTGATCTGGGCCAGCAGTTGCTGGCCCTCGGCTTGCCAATCGCCGAGACGCGCGGACAGCAACGGCCGGGCGAGGACGATGCGCCACTGGTTGGCCTGGCGATTGACGCCGATATCGACGAACTGCGGGTCCAGCACCACCTGGCAGAAGCTCTCGCGCACCGCCTGCATTGCCGCCTGGGCATCCCGTGGCCCGGAGAGGCTGATGGCCTGCACGTTGACCATGGGGTAGCCCGCCCGGGACATGGCCTGTTGCAAGTCGCCGATATTGTCCACCGGCAGGATCAGCCGCGGATCGCTGGCCAGTGGCGGCAACTCCGAGGAGGCCTGGTTGGCGCAGCGTTGCGGCTGGCTGCGGTAGGCGTTGATCGACTCGATCAGTTGCGATTGGTCGTCGGCGGCGGCGCCGGTGGCCGCCAGCAAGCCCAGCGACAGGGCGGCGGCGGGCAAGAGCAATGAGCGCATGGGCATGCAAGTCTCCGGAAAAATGGCAGCGCCCATGATGCACCCGGCGCCGGGGCATTTCATCCGCCGCTGGATGAAATCGATGTTAGCCGGTAGGCCTCAATAGAAGTCGTAGTACAGCGCCCATTCGCCGCTGCCGGGATGCTTCCAGAACATCAGGCTGCCGCCGTGCACCACGTTGAGGTTGATCTTGGTGTCGGAGGAAATCTGCATCACGAATTCGAAACCGTCCCCGGCATCGATCCCCGACTGGCAGAACGAGGGGTAGCCCCCGAGCTTGTGCTGGTAGCAATGGCTCACCAGGTCGTAGTAGCACTCGATCTGCCCGGTGTTTTCCAGTTCGAGGATTTCCCGCTCCAGGTCCTCCGGCACGCCACCGCCGTCCCACAGCGGAAAGTCCGCGGGCACGGCTTCGGCCTTGAGCGGGAAGGGTTTGAGAAAAGCTCCCGGGGCGGTCAGCTCCTTGCGTACCAGGACATCCTCGGCACGGTATTCGCGAATCAGCCAGCGCTCGCCCATGGGCTCCAGGGGTTCGGGGAAAGGGTTGGCGATGAACACCGTGAGCACCCGCACGCCTTCCAACAGCGGGCTGTGCCAGGGCAGGGCCGGCAGATGCAACTGGGCGAATGGCAGCAGGGGTTCCCCGGCGCTGTTGCGTGGCAGCTCTTCATCCTCGCGAAACAGAAACACCCGGCCCAGCCAGCTTTCCTCGTCACTGTGGGTGGGGCGAAAACCGCCGGGGATCAGTTGCAGCGCCGGCTTGGCCAGGCGCCGCTGGATTTCCTGAATGTCCATGGTCAGGGCTGATTTCCTGTCAGTGGGTAGGGGGGCGGGCAATGTAACAAAGGCGGCGGGGCGGCAGTAGCGCGTCGGTGTTCAACGCAGCTGTCGCGGCGTGGCGTTGAGCAGCTTGCGCATCAGCCGGCGCAGGGCGGTGGCGTCCTGATAGCCGACCTGTTCGGCGACGCTTTCCACCGAGTACTTGCTGTTTTGCAGCAGCGCCCGGGCGCGGTTCAGTTGCACGCGCTGGATCAGGCGCAAGCTGCTGTGGCCGGTGGCCTTGCGCACCTGACGGCCCAGGGTGCGTTCGGACATGCCGAACTGCGCCGCCAGTTCGCCGACGCTGGGCAGCCGCGGCAGGCAGGCTTCGATATGGGCGCTGAGACGACCGATCAGGGCGCTGCCCTGGGCCATCATCGCCGGAACCGTACAAGGCGCTTGCAACTGGCGCCGATCAATCAGCAGCACCTGTCCCACGGCGTCCGCCAGGGCCGGGGAGAAGTGCCTGCGCAGCAAGTGCAGCAACAGGTCGGACTGGCCCAGGGCGGCACCGGCGGTGGTCAGCGGCGGATCGACGATGACCATCTGATCCGGGTCCACGCAGCAGTCGGCGACCCACTCCTGCAGCAGCGGCGCCAGCCACCAGGAGGTGGTCACCCGGCGCCCGTGCAGCAGCCCCGCGGCCTGCAGCAGGAACACGGCGGAACAGGACGCCGCGACTGGCGCGCCGCTCTGCACGTGATGGCGCAGGGCCTGGAGCACGGGTGCCACATCCGCTTGCTGCAGGCGCTGGGCGATGGCTTCCGGGGTGTCGAGGCCCAGCCCCGGCAGAATCCAGCAGGAGCGGTCGTCGGCCGTGGCGTCCAGGGCCTCGACTTCCAGCAGCAAGCCTTGCCCCAGGCGCACCTGGCCAGCGTGCAGTGCACAGACCCGCCAGCGCGGCGCGCCCAGCCCCAAGCGCGGAGCCAGCAGGGCGGCGCAGGACAGTATGTCCAGGGTCAGGGCGACGCTGGAGGCAAAGGCACCGGGAAGCAGCAGTACGGTGAAATCGTTCATTGGCCGATTATGCACGAAAGATGTCGAATCGGTCGCTGTTGGCCGAGCGGGGCAAGAGGCTCAATAGCAGTTCATTTTTCTTCGAATGGTGATAGCAATGCCCAACATCCTGATCAAGATTCCCCAGGGCGCCTTCGATGCCCAGCAGCGTGAGCGGATCCTGCAGGAAGTGACGCAAGTGGCGCTGGACGTGGAGCAGATCGGCGAGGACCCGCGTCAGCGGGCGCTGTGCTGGGTCTTGCTGGATGAGCTGGCCCCGGGCGCCTGGCGCTGTGGCGGCGCCGATCCTGGTGCCCAGGCGCTGCCTTGCCTGGTGCAGGTCAAGGTGCCCGCTGGGGTGCTCGATGCTGCCCGGCGCCAGGCCTATGTCGCCGGGTTGCATCAGGTCCTGGCCGCGTGCCGGTCGGCAGAGGACGGGCGGGTGCTGATGACCTCGATCCTGCTGGATGAAGTACCCGATGGCACCTGGGGCGCCAATGGCACGCTGTGGCAGCTGGCGGATTTCACCCGGGCGGCGGGGTATCGGCACCTGTCCCAGGCGACTGGTCAGTAGCTCAGGTTTCTGGCCCGGGCTCAGGCATCGCGGCCGTGGGCCGCCGCTGCGAGTTGCGCGGTATCGACCCGGACGAAGATCGAATCGCCGATGGCGGTCAGCACGTCGCCGGCATACACCTCGCAGATGACCCGGCTCTTGCGGCCCACCTCGCCGTCGACCCGGGCCCGCAGGGTCAGGGGCACGCCCATGGGCGTGGGCTTGATGAACTTGATGCCCAGGTTGCCGGTCACGCAGTCGATGCGTGGCAGGCTGCCCGGTTCCCGTTGTTCGTGGCGGTAGTGGTAGGCCATGGCGGTCCAGTTGGAGTGGCAGTCCACCAGCATGGCGATCAGGCCGCCGTAGACCAGGTCCGGCCAGCCGCAGTACTTGGCATCGGGCAGGTGCTCGGCGACCACATGCACGCCGTCCGCGTGCCAGTGGCTCTTGATGTGCAGGCCATGATGGTTGCGGCTGCCGCAGCCGAAGCACACGCCCTCGGGGGCGGTGGTGTCTTGCAGGGAGGTTTCGTGCATGGTTGTTCTTCTTGTCCTTGACGATGGTCTGGCAGGTGTTGCAGGCGCTCATGATGCCCGCGCCATCGCTGCCCGCCAAGGCGCAGTGCAGCGCTGTGGCGCGGTGACCGGCCAGCGGCGTTGTGACGCATTGATTGCGGCGGGTGTCGTAGTGGGTCGCGGTTTGTCCGGGGCCCGGGGCAGCCGCTCCGCTCAAGACAGGCTGATGCCGTAATGATATTCTTGCGCTGAATCGGTTCATCGTTTGTGCGGAAATACCTCCCCCATGCTTTGCTTCAAGTGGCCTGACCGGGTCCTTGCACGTGGGCGGGAGTGTCCGGGCAAACCTGCCGAATGCAATGTCAGGCAGTGTTCGTTGACCTTCTTTGGTTGAACCCGACCCTTCTTTTGCTGCTGGCCCCGTGTCGACGGGCGTCGGCATTGTGCGTCGTGCCGAGGCCGATGCCGGTGAAAGGAGTGGGGCTGCGCAGCCGGCAGGCGGTGCCCCGTGATGTGTCCCGAGAAACAAGTGTCACTCAAGTAGCTGAAGCCAAAAACGATAAGAAGTCAGCGCCCGAGCGATATAAAACTGAGGTCGAGCCAGTCTCGTCGGCCTTGTGTGCCCACCCTCCAGTTCTTCTGAATGCGCGTGTCCAGGGCCTGCGAAATGCCTGTTTCGTCAGGTGCCGAGCGTGCAGGATCGAGGATGGGGCGGCGGATGGCGTTCTATCGTAGGTACTACAGAATGTTGAAGAAAGTGAACACGGCCCTGATCGGGCTGGCGATGTCGATAGGCCTCACGACCGCGCACGCGGCTGAGCCGAAGAAAGTGGATGTACTGCTGATCGGTGGCGGCATCATGAGTTCGACCCTCGGGGTCTGGCTCAACGAGCTGCAGCCCGATTGGTCGATGGAGATGGTCGAGCGCCTGGATGGCGTGGCTGAAGAAAGCTCCAACGGCTGGAACAACGCCGGTACCGGTCACTCCGCTTTGGCCGAGCTGAACTACACCCCGGAAGGCAAGGACGGCAAGATCGAGATCGCCAAGGCCATCGAGATCAACGAAGCGTTCCAGATTTCCCGGCAGTTCTGGTCCTGGCAGGTCAAGAACGGCGTGCTGAAGAACCCGCGTTCGTTCATCAACTCCACGCCGCACATGAGCTTCGTCTGGGGCGATGACAACATCAAGTTCTTGAAGGCGCGCTACGAGGCCCTGCAGGCCAGCCCGCTGTTCAGCGGCATGCAGTACTCCGAAGACGCCGAGCAGATCAAGAAGTGGGTGCCACTGATGATGGAAGGTCGTGATCCGGCGCAGAAGATCGCCGCGACCTGGACCCCGATCGGCACCGACGTCAACTTCGGCGAGATCACTCGCCAGTTCGTTGCCCACCTGCAAGCCCAGCCGAACTTTGCCCTCAAGCTGTCCAGCGAAGTGCAGGACATCGAGCGCAATCAAGACGGCTCGTGGCGCGTGACCTACAAGAACCTCAAGGACGGTTCGAAAACCGAGACCGACGCCAAGTTCGTGTTCATCGGCGCTGGCGGCGGTGCCCTGCACCTGCTGCAGAAGTCGGGCATTCCTGAAGCCAACGACTATGCCGGCTTCCCGGTGGGTGGTTCGTTCCTGGTGACCGACAACGCCACGGTGGCCGAGCAGCACCTGGCCAAGGCCTACGGCAAGGCTTCGGTGGGCGCTCCGCCGATGTCGGTTCCGCACCTGGACACCCGCGTGCTGGACGGCAAGCGGGTGATCCTGTTTGGCCCATTCGCTACCTTCTCCACCAAGTTCCTCAAGGAAGGTTCGTACTTCGACCTGCTGACCAGCACCACCACCCACAACTTCTGGCCGATGACCAAAGTCGGCATCGAACAGTACCCGTTGGTGGAATACCTGGCCGGCCAGCTGATGCTGTCGGATGACGACCGCTTCAACGCCCTGAAGGAATACTTCCCCAACGCCAAGAAAGAAGACTGGCGCCTGTGGCAGGCCGGTCAGCGCGTGCAGATCATCAAGCGCGACGAAGAGAAGGGCGGCGTGCTGAAACTGGGCACCGAGATCGTCGCTTCCCAGGATGGCAGCATCGCCGGCCTGCTGGGCGCTTCGCCTGGTGCCTCGACCGCCGCGCCGATCATGCTCAGCGTGCTGCAGAAAGTCTTCAAGGACCAGGTTGCGACTCCGGCCTGGCAAGAGAAGCTGAAGCAGATCGTACCGAGCTACGGCACCGCCCTGAACGACAGCCCCGAGCGTGTCGCCAAAGAGTGGGCCTACACCGCCGAAGTGCTGCAACTGACCCCGCCACCTGCGGTGAAAGGTGCAGCGCCCCAGGCTCCGGCCAGCCTGGCCAAGCCCGAGAGCAACCCAGCGGCCGACATGGCGCTGTAAGCCTCGGCCCCGTCCGCGTTCGTCGGGTGGGGCACCGCGGCGGCCATTGTGCCGCCGTATCCTGTGCCGGTTGCGACGCTCCCCAAGCGGCGCTCGCAACCTGCCGGCCCGGCCGGCATCTGTTTCTCGTTCAAGCCATTTCCAGCATTTTCCATGACCCAGCGTGCCCGTCGCCCCGGCGTGGTGCTGCGCCTGAGCGGCCCGTGGCGGGTTATCATGGCGCCGCCCGCCACGCCCGGGCCTGCCCCCATCCTCGGAGTCACCGCCTCGATGTCCAGCATCACCCTGTTCCAAGCCCCACCGCCCGAAACCATCCTGAGCCAGATCCAGCAGATGGTGGTGGACTACATCACCGACATCAGCGCGCTGGCCATCGCCCCCAGCAACCCGCTGTACAACCTTTACCAGTACGGCGTCGGCTACGAGGTGCACCTGTACCTGCAGGCCATGGACGGTTCCCGGGGGATCGCGGTAGAGCTGGTGGTGGCCACCGACACTCAGGACCCTGAGCAGGTGCTGGGCTTCACCCTGTACCTGCCGCTCAAGGACGATCCCCAGGCCTGCGCCGTGGCCTACATGGCGGTGCTGCAAAGCCATCGGCGCCAGGGCATTGCCCGGCAGATGCTGCAAGCCATGCTGGCGCGTTACCCCCATGCCGAGCTGGCCTGTCACGTGGCCAAAGTGGCGTGCTTCGAGGCCCTGGGCTTTCAATTGCTGAGCGCCCGCGGCCCGCAGGTGCTGATGAATACCCGCGACCATGGCAGCGACGGCCTGCTGGCGGTACTGGATGTGGCGCCGATCTACCAATCGGTGGAAGTGCGGCAGATCCACACTTACCTGCTGGCCCAGCACGGGCGCAAGGCCATGCTGGAGGCGGAGAAAAAGCGCGACCGGCAGCTGGACCAGATGACCCGCCAGGCCCAGGCCCTGGTGCGCGAGCGCTTGGGCGAGGCCGCGCTGTACAACGCGCGCGCTCCCCAGTTGATCGCCTGAATGCCCAGGCTTGTGTTCGCGAGAGGGCTTGGCTAATCTCGCGAAAACACGCAAAAACGGGCAAGAACATGCAAAACCTGCATTCGGTAGCCGAGCTGCCATCCCTGCGTCGACAAAAGATCCTGCTTCTACTCGAACGCGACGGCAAGGTCCTGGCCGCCGAGCTGAGCCGGCACTTCGCGGTGTCCGAAGACACCATCCGCCGCGATCTGGCCGAGCTGGATGCCGCCGGCCTGGTGCTGCGGGTCCACGGAGGCGCGCTGCCGCGACCCAAGGACAGCGGCAAGGACTATTTCACCCGGGTCGGCGAAATCAATGAGGCGAAGCTGCGCCTGGCGCAATATGCCGTGCGATGGGTGCAGGACGGCCAGACAGTGCTGTTCGATTCCGGCTCCACCACCTTGCATATCGCCCAGTCCCTGCCGGCCGATATCCGTCTGACCGCGGTCACCGCCTCGCCGCTGATTGCCGTGGCCCTGGCCGAGTACCCGGGGGTCAAGGTGATCCTTGCCGGTGGCCAGCTCAACCCGGCGACCCTGTCCGTCAGCGGCCATCAAGCGCTGCACATGATCCAGGGAATCAAGGCCGACCTGATGTTCACCGGGGTCTGTGCGATCCATCCGGAGATCGGCATCAGCTCGTTGCATTTCGATGAAGTGCCGCTCAAACAGGCGATGTTCGACAGCGCCGCGCAAGTCATCGCCGTGACCACCGCCGACAAGCTGGGGGCCATGGAGCCCTTTGTGGTGGTGCCGTGCAATCGCCTGCAGCGGATGCTCACCGAACAGCAGGTGGCGAGCGGCGACATCGAGGATTACCGGCGCCTGGGAATCGAGGTGGTGCAGATCTGAGCCCGAGGGCCTGCACCTGCCAGGCGCCGGATCTCCACAGGCCGCCAGGGGCGCTGTGGAGGGTTGAATACCGCGTCAGTTCTTGAAGGCCGAATGCTTGCGGCCCTGGTCGCACAGGGCGAACACCACCACCAGCACGGCGGCCACGGCGAGGATGATCACCACGCCGTCGGTGGAGTGAGTGGCCGAGGCGGTGACCAGGGACAGGGCCCCCAGCGGCGCCAGGCCGCCGGCGATCGCGGTGCCGATTTCACGCCCGGTGCCGAACCCCGAGGAGCGGGTGGCGGTGGGGAACTGGCGGCTGAGGAACGAGCCCTGAGGCGCGAACATCATGGGCGCCAGGATGCCGGTGCCCACGCCAATGGCGATGTAGATCATCAGGCTGTCGCCGGTGTTGAGCAGGGCCAGGAACGGGTAGGCGAACAGCAGCGAAAACACCCCGCCGAGCACCAGCACCGCCTTGCTGCTCCACTTGTCGCACAGCCAGCCGAAGAACGGCACGGCGACGATGGCGATCAGGCTGGCGATGGTCACCGACAGCGAAGTGACGTGCACATCGACGTTCTTGTACTGGGTCAGGTAGGCCAGGGAGAAGGTCTTGAAGATGTAGCTCAGGGCGTTGTAGCCAATGGCGACGAAGAACACCACCGCCAGGCCCTTGAGGTCATTCTTGAACAGCGCCGTGAGCGGCGAGGGCTTGGCCTTCTGGCTTTCCTTGCTCAGTTCCTTGAACTCCGGGGTTTCCGGAATGCTGTTGCGCACCCACAGGCCCACCGCCACCAGGACGATGCTGCAGACGAACGGAATGCGCCAGCCGCCGGCCAAGAGGAACTCGTTGCCGTTGATGGTCAGCAGGTAGATGGTCAGCGACGACAGCAGCAGGCCCAGGTTCAGCCCCAGCGCCGGCCAGGCACCCTGGCTGCCGCGCTTGCCTTCGCTGGCGTGTTCATAGGAGGTGACCGCCGCGCCGGACAGTTCGGCGCCGGCGCCCAGGCCCTGGATGATGCGGATCGCCACCAGCAGGATCGGCGCCCAGATGCCGATCGAGGCGTAGCTGGGGATCAGGCCGATCAGCGCGGTGCACACGCCCATCAGGCAGAAGGTCAGCACCAGCACCTGCTTGCGGCCGAACTTGTCCCCCAGGTAGCCGAACAGGATGCCGCCGAAGGGCCGGGCGATAAAGCCGATGGCAAAGGTCGAGAAGGCCATCAGCGTGGCGCTTTTCGGGTTGCTGTTATCGAAGAAGATCTTCGAGAAGACGATGGCCGCCATGGTGGCGTAGAGGTAGAAGTCGTACCACTCCAGCATCGAGCCGAAGATGGTGGCCGCCGCGACCTTGCGCAGGCGTTTCCGGGTTTGTTGTGGGGTTTCCGCTGCAGTACTGCTGGTTTCAACTGCGCTCATTTCCGTACTTCCTCATGAATCATTGTATTTATTGTCGAGTTGACGCGAGTCTTGCCCGGCGCGCCCAAAGGGCGTGCCGCGTCGGTGTTTCAGTCGGCCTGGAAAATCTTGTCGGCGATCATCGAACCAATGGGAATCGCCGAGGTGGCGGCGGGCGAGGGCGCGTTGCACACGTGCAACATGCGCGGGGTCTGGGCGAACAGGAAGTCGTGCACCAGGCTGCCGTCGCGCATCACCGCCTGGGCGCGGATCCCCGCTTCATAGGGCAGCAGGTCCTCGACTTGCAGGGACGGGCAATACTTGCGGCACTGCTCCAGGTAACCGGACTTGAACAGCGAGTTCTTCATTTCGGTGGTGCCGGAGCCAAGGTTCTGCCAGATGGTTTTCCAGAACCCGGGGAAGCTGGCGTACTGCGCCACGTCGCGCCAGTTGATGGAGAACTTCTTGTAGTTCTCCCGGCCCAGGCCCAGTACCGCGTTGGGGCCGACGGTGACGCTGCCGTCGATCATGCGGGTCAGGTGCACCCCGAGGAACGGCAACTCCGGGTCGGGGATCGGGTAGATCAGGTGATTGACGATGTTGTTCTTCGCCTCCGGCAGGCGGAAGTACTCGCCACGGAAGGGGATGATCTGGTGCTCGATCCTGACCCCGGCCATCACCGCCAGGCGGTCCGATTGCAGGCCGGCGCAGGCCACCAGCTTCTTCGCCCGCCAGCTGCCGCCGTGGCTGCTGACGGTGACGCTGTCGGCGCTTTCCTGGATCGCGGTGACGGTTTGGCTGAGGCAGATCTCGCCGCCGTCGCGGCGGATCACCCGGGCCATGGTTTCGCAGACTTCGCGGTAGTCGACGATGCCGGTGGCGTCGAGGAACAGCCCGCCAAGGCCGACGATGTTCGGTTCGCGCTGGCGCAGTTGCTCGGCGTCCAGGCGCTCGACCTTCAGGCCGTTCTGTTGCGAGCGCTGGTACAGCGCTTCCATGCGCTGCACTTCCAGGGCATTGGATGCCACCAGCACCTTGCCGCAGACCTCGAACTTGATTCCGTGCTCGCGGCAGAACTGCTTGGTGGCCTCGGCCCCGCGCTTGCACAGGTCGGCCTTGAGGCTGCCCGGCGCGTAGTAGATGCCGGCGTGGATCACCCCGCTGTTGTGCCCGGTCTGGTGCTTGGCCAGGACGTTTTCCTTTTCCAGGATCACCAGCGAAGCGCCGGGCTGGCGCTTGAGGATCTCCATCGCCGTGGCCAGGCCGACGATGCCGCCGCCGATGATGCAAAAGTCGTAAGTCATTGTTCTTGGATACCTTGGCTCTAATCTGTTTCGGTCTGGTTATCAGGTTGTCAGACTAAGTAATCCGACAAAATCCCGGGCTGCGACGCTTGAAGCCTCAAGCGCGCCGCCGTTGTTAATTCTTAATCTGTAGTGGGCAACTCCAGGCCCAGGCGCTTGGCCGCGGCGCGCAAGTGGGCGTCGGCGCAACCGGCCGCGGCCTGGCGGTCGCCGGCGGCAATCGCCTGGTACAGCGCCTGGTGTTCCTGGGTGGCATCGGCGGAACCGCCGACCATGCGCAGCGCCGAGTTCTCCCAGGCGGCCTTGCGCGCGCTGGTCAACTGGCTGCGCAGAAAATCATGGAAGGCCACGAAGTAGTCGTTCTTGCTCGCCTCGGCGATGGCCCGGTGGAACTCCACGTCGGCCAGCCCCGCGGCTTCGAAATCACTGCGTTTGTCGTGCATTTCCTGCAGCGCCTGCTGCATCCGTTGCAGGTCGGCGGCGTCCCGGCGCTGGGCGGCAATCGACGCCGCCTGGGTTTCGATCCACAAGCGCATCTCGAACATCTGCGCCAGGTCCGGCAAGCGCCCGTTGCCCTGGGGAAAACGGAACACGGTGCCGGCCGGGGTCTTGGAAATGTACGAACCCAGGCCACGCCGGGCGATCAACACGCCGTCAGCCTTGAGCTGGGCGATGGCTTCGCGAATCACGGAACGGCTGACATTCAACTGTTCGGCCAACTGCTGTTCAGTGGGCAGGCGCGATTCGGGCGCCAGGCGGCCGGAATCGATCTCGCTGCGGATCGCATTGACCACGCGGACAACGAGGGAGTCAGGTCGCTGGAGTTCGAGCATGGGAAGGAAAAACCGTGGCAGTCAGGTTGTCAGACAATAGCGGTTGAGATTTTTCACTGTCAAGAAAAAACCACGCGGCAAGAGCGGGGCTGTTCTGACAGATCCGGGTTCAGGCGGTCAGCGGGCAGCTGAATATCAGGTCGTCGAAGTCCTCGCCGCCCTGGCGGAAGGCGCCTTCGTCGCGGCGCAGGAGGACGAAACCGCACTTTTTCAGGACCTGACAGGACGCGACATTGCCGTCGGTGACGGTGGCGACCAGGCGCTGGATGCCCAGATGCTGGCGGGCGTAGTCCATCAGCCCGCGCAGCGACTCTGCGGCCACGCCCCGGCCCTGGTGACCAGGGGCCAGCAGGTAGCCGACCTCGGCTTCGGCGGCGTCCCGGTCGCTGATCCGCAGACCGGTGAGGCCCAAGTCCTCGCCGCTCTCGCGATCACGGATCACCAGGCACAGCCAGTGTGTCGAGTCGAGGTCCCAGCGCGGCAGGCGCGAGGTGAAGCGCTCCTCGATCTGGGCCCGGGACAGCGGATCGCAGACATAGCGCAGGTTGTCCGGATCGCTGTGCAGGGTCAGAAACAGTGCCCAGTCATGGGGACTCAAAGAGCGCAGGTGCAGGCGTGGGGTGTGCAGTTCCAGCATGAGCGGTTCCCGATCCATGGGTAGTAAAGATCTGGCGCACTTTACCTGAGAAAAGTCTGATCGCCGCGCTGGCAATATCGCATAAGATCCCGGGCCTGGGTTTTCAGGGATAGGTCGGGTAAACGTGAACTGGGACGACCTGCGGTTTTTCATCGCTGTGGCCAATGCCAACAACATCACCGACGCCGGGCAGGCGCTGAAGGTGTCTGCCTCCACGGTTTCACGCAAGATCCTGGTGCTGGAGCAGGCCTTGAACACCCTGTTGTTCATGAAGACCACCCAGGGCTATTTCCTCACCGAGGCCGGCCACGCCTTGTTGCCCATGGCCCTGGAGGCCGAAGAGCGGTTCAAGCTGATGATGCGGCACATGGCCCAGCCCGGTGCGCGGATGGCGGGGGTGGTGCGCATTGATTGCCCGGAACTGATGGGCAGCCACCTGATCATCCCCGCCCTGGCGCAGTTTCGCGTGCAGTACCCGCAGATCAGCTTCGATTTCGTCAATGCCGCGCGCTCGGTCAAGCTCACCCAGAGCCACAGCGATCTGCTGCTGCGCCTGCAGCGGCCGGAGGCCGGCAACTTCACCCTGCGCCGGGTCGGCGAGCTGACCCAGGCGCTGTTCTGTTCACCGGGTTACGCCTCGGTCCATGGCGGCCCGGAGAAACCGGCCGACCTGGGCCAGCATTCGCTGATCGGCTGGAACCAGGCCCTGGAACACCTGCCCCTGGCGCGCTGGCTGGACCAGCTCAGCGGCGGCCAGCCGCTGTGGATGCGCACCGGCAATCTGGAGGCGCAGCTCAAGGCGGTGCAGGCCGGGCTGGGGATTGCCGCCTTGCCGGCCTATATCGCAGAACCCTTGGGCCTGCTCCGGGTGCTGCCCAAGACCCCGGTCCACCGCGCGGATATCTGGCTGTTGCGCAACCAGGCGACCCAGGGCCAGGAGCGGGTCGACCGGGTGGTGGCGTTTCTCTGTGAGCTGCTGGCGCGTCACGGGCTGCAGGGCGGGTGAGGGCGGTCGAGCTAGGCGCCGCGCAGGAAGATCCACACGGCCACCGCCATCAGCAGCAGGCCGAACAGGGCGTTTTGCGCCACCAGCAACCGGGGGCGGTCGCGTATCAGCACTTGCAGACTGCAACCCAGGCTGGCCCAGAGCAGATGACCGCACAGATTGACCGCGATCAGCGCGGCGCTGAGCACCAGCACCACCGCGCTGCCGGCGTCGGTGCTTGGGCTGAAGGTCGAGAACATCACCAGCAACATCACCAGGCCCTGCACATTGCTCAGTTGCAGCAGCACGCCATCGCGAAAACCCAAGGCAGCAGTCGCTGCGCCGGGCACGCCGCGCCGTGGCAGCAACAGGCGCAGGCCACGCCAGAAAATGTACAGACTGCCGGCCAGCCGCAGGCCCCAGAGCAAGTGCGGTTGCGCCGCCAGGCTGTGGTACAGGCCCAGCCCCACCAGCAAGGCCAGCAGCCAGTAAGTCAGGTCGAGGCCGAGGATAAAGCGCAGGGAACGGCGCACCCCGCTGTGGGCGCCGGAGCTGGCCACCATCAGGTTGCCGGGCCCGGCGCTCAGGGCCATGGGCAGCATGGTGGACAGCCACAACGGCCAGTTGATGTCGTGGATCGGGGGCACGGGCGGCTCCTGGAAGGCGATGCGGATTGCACCGGCGCCAGCTTAAGGCGCCGCCATGGGCGGGGTTAGCACCAGGAATGCAAAGTGGTTTTGCAGCGATTGTTCGCCGCTGTGCCAATGCCTGCGGGGCACCCGCGCGCTTGTAGTTTCAGGATTCATGGCGTGCCCGATCCGTTTCCAAGGACGACAAAGTGGTCTGCCTGTATTTCTGAAATTGGCCTGATCAAACCATCCACTGACGCTCTAGGCTGTGGCTTTCAATAACCGGGGCCGATCCCGGTATGGATGATCAAGAGGAGCGCGCAATGAGCGATCAACAACCCGCGGTTACGGTTCGGGCGATTCAACCAGGGGATTACCAGCAATGGCTGCCGTTGTGGCTGGCGTATCAGGATTTCTATCAAGTGACGCTGAGCGAAGAGGTCAGTCGCACCACGTTCGAGCGCTTCCTTGATTCGCGGGAACCGATGTATTCCGCAGTGGCGGTGCAGGGCGGTGAAGTGATCGGCTTCGTCAACCTGGTGTTGCACCGCTCGACCTGGGCCGTTGGCGACTTCTGCTATCTGGAAGACCTGTACGTGGCCCCGTCTATTCGCGGTAGCGGGGCGGGCAAGCTGCTGATCGAGTGGGTGCAGGCGTTGGCCCGGGAACGGCAGTGTGGGCGGCTGTATTGGCATACCCAAGAGAGCAACAAACGGGCCCAGCGGTTGTATGACTGGGTGGCGTACAAGCCGGGGGTTATTGAGTATCGGATGGAGTTGTAAGGCGGGGGGCTGGTGCTAGGGGGGGTACATATCCGTTGCTGCAGTAACGGCGGCTGGCGGTTTCGCTTTTACAGCGAGTGGGACGGGTACATATCCGTTGCTGCGGTCACGGCCACTTGGGGTTTCGCCCTTACGGCGACTCACTTTTGTCAAACGACACAAAAGTAAGCAAAAAGTCTTGCCGGTATGACTCACCCACATAGGTAACAAACCAGTTCAAGCACATAGGTAACAGTTTTTAACTGGCAGGGTCGATTCCGAGGATCTGACCATGCCGTGGCGAG
>NZ_JAACFX010000013.1:0-152787 GCF_029237275.1 Pseudomonas sp. 3MA1
CGAGCCCCAGCGAGGGGCCGTATGGAGGGGCAAGCCCTTTTGGTTACTTTTACGGCGTTTGGTAAAAGTGACTCGCCGTAAGGGCGAAACCCTAAGTGGCCGTGACCGCAGCAACGGATATGTACCCCGCCCCGCTGGCCGCAAACGCCAGCAAAGGCATCCACCCAGACGCTCGCCTCACGACCCCCTTCGCCGGCAAGCCGGCTCCTACACAGCGGCTACAGGTTGCAGTTGGCGTTTGCGCTGCATCAGGTAGTAAGCGCCATAGCACAGAACGATAAAACCCGAACCCCAGTACAGCGACGGCCGTTGGGTTTCGTCGAGGGCCAGGAACACAAACAACGAGCTGCACAGCACGATGCACAGCAATGGCACCAGGGGAAACCAGGGCGCGCGGTACTTGAGCTGCTCCAGTTGCCCACCCTCGCGCAAGAACTGGCGACGGAAGCGGTACTGGGCCAGGGCGATGACGATCCAGGTCACAGTGCCGGCCATGCCACTCACAGCCATCAGCACCATGAACAGGGTGTCAGCAGCGATAAAGCTGGTCATCAGCGAGATCAGGGCAAAGCACAGGGTGATGGCCAAAGCCCGCAGGGGCACACCTTGCTTGCTCAGGGGCGACAGGGCCTTGGGCGCCATGCCGGATTTGGACATGGCCCAGAGGATGCGCGTGGAAGCATACAAACCGGAGTTGCCCACCGAAAGAATCGCCGTGAGGATCACGAAGTTCATCAGGTCGGCGGCGTAGGGAATGCCCACCATGTCGAACACCTGGACAAAGGGGCTTTCCACCAGCCCGGCTTGCTGCCAGGGAATGATCGCGGCCAGCACCATCACCGCCAGGACGTAGAAGATCAGCACGCGAAACACCACGTTGCGCACGGCCCGCGGAATGCTTTTTTCCGGCTGGTCGGTTTCGCCGGCGGCCACGCCCATGATCTCGCAGCCCTGGAAGGCATAGACCACGGTCATCATCACCGCGAACACCGCCGGCAGGCCGTTGGGGAACAGGGAGTCGCCCTTGAGGTTGTCGAACACCGGTGCCGGGGCGCCGTTGGGCAGGTCGATGACGCCGAAGATCACCAGCGCGCCGACCACGATAAAGCTCAGGATCGCCAGCACCTTGACCCCGGCGAACCAGTATTCGGCCTCGCCAAAGGCGCGGGTGGCCAGGGCGTTGATGCCGAACAGCAAGGCCACGAACAGCGCCGACCAGTACCAGATCGGCACGCCAGGGAACCAGCGCTGCATCAGCATGCCGGCCGCGGTGAATTCCAGGCCCACGGTGGTGGCCCAGCTCATCCAGTAGACCCAGCCGATCATGAAGCCGGTGGCCGGGCCAATGTACTTGGTGGCGTGGGCCTGGAACGAGCCGGACACCGGCATCTGCACCGACAGCTCGCCGAGGCAGACCATCACCAGGTACATCAGGAACCCGGCCACCAGGTAAGAGAGGATCGCCCCCCAGGGGCCGCCCTGGTTGATGGTGACCCCGGAGCCCATGAACAGCCCGGTGCCGATCACCCCGCCCAGGGACAGCATGAAAATGTGCCGGCTCTTCAAGGAGCGGGTCAGGTGGATGCCTTTACGTTCTGTGGTGGTTGTCATGGCGCACCTCAGCAGTCGGTAAGGCGCGGGGCGCGGAGCAAAGGGGTGTGGCGGAAGGCGGAAGCAGCTTGCAGGCAGTTCATTATTATTATCTCCAATAAGCTTCGAAGGCCGCGGCGGGCGCGGCTCAAGCGATTATTGGAAAGCCATGTAAGTTCGGATTGAACGCCAGGATCGAAGATGTAAAAAGTCGTAAGGTTTTTGTACGTCAGGCCGCCAACAGCTGTTGCAGCAAGGCCCGGGACTGCTGCCAGGACGCTTGCAAATTCGCCCCCAAGGCCGCCAGCGCCGGACGATCGGCCTGCTCTGCCGCACCTTCCAACTCCCGCAGCACTCGGGCCAGGGCACAGAAGCCCAGGGAATCGGCGCTGCCCGCCAGGCGATGGGCCAGGTGCAGGACTTCGGTGCAGTCCTCGGCGGCCAGGGCATCGCTCAACAGGGGCTGTTGCTGATCCAGGGCATCGGCCAGCACTTGAAGCAGGCCCTGCAACTTCTGTTCGCCCAACAGGCTGCGATGGGTGTCCAGCACGCTCTGGTCGAGCAAGCCCTCCTCAGTGTCGGCCTGCGGCACCTGCACCTGCCCGGCCAACACTTGCCGCAGGCTGGCCAGCTGCAACGGCTTGCCGAGAATGCCCTGCATCCCGGCTTGCAGATAACCACGCACCACGGACGGCTGGACGCTGGCGGTCAGGGCGACAATGCGTACCTGCCGGTTGGGCCCGGGACGCTGGCGGATCTCGCGGCACAGCTCGACTCCGCTGATGCCCGGCAAGTGCACATCCAGCAGCAACAGGTCGAAGGCTTGCCGCTGACACAGGGCCAAGGCGCTTTCACCGTCTTGCGCCAGCCACACCTGATGGCCGTCACGCTCAAGCAGTCCGCTGGCCACTTCGCGATTCAGGGCCACGTCTTCCACCACCAGGATTTTCAACCCCTGCGTCGGCAACTCAAGCGCGGCCACCGACAAGGGCTCCTGGCCGATGCCCAACGCCAGCTCGAACCAGAAACAACTGCCCTGCCCCAGCTCGCTGTCCACACCGATGCGTCCGTCCAGTTGCTGCAGCAGGTGCTTGCAGATGGCCAAGCCCAGGCCGGTGCCGCCATAGCGCCGGGTCACCTCGTCACTGGCCTGGACGAAACGCTCGAAGATCTTCTCGCGCATCGACGCAGCAATGCCGATGCCGTTGTCGCGCACGCAGCAACGCAGGCGCTGGCCCTCGGCGGTGCTGTCGAGCACCTGCACCTCGACCCGCACCCAGCCGTCTTCGGTAAAACGAATGGCGTTGGCCAGCAGGTTGCTCAGCACCTGGCGCAGGTACTGCTCGGCGCCCTGCTGACGCGGCGCCAGTTGTTCGTCGATGTGCAGTTCCAGGCGGGTGCGGTTGGCCTCGGCCCGGGGCTGCAACAGGGTGGTGACTTCTTCCAGCAACTGACGCAGGGAGAAGTCCCGCAGTTCCGGGCGGCTTTCGCCCTCTTCCAAGCGGGCAAAGGACAGCACTTCGTTGAGGATGCTCAGCAGGCCCTCCCCGGCCTGATGCAAGGCCTGCAAACGCTGGCGGTCCTGCTGCTCCAGCGGCGCCTGGCGCAGCAGTTCGGCCATGCCGAGGATGCCGTTCAACGGGGTGCGCAGTTCATGGCTCATGGTCGCCAGAAAGCGCGACTTGGCCAGGTTGGCGGCTTCGGCCTCGTCCTTGGCGTGCATCAGGCTGGCGGTGCGGCGCTGGACCATTTTCTGCAATTCGTCGCGCTTGTCCTGCAAGGCCAATCGGTCGGCTTCGCGGCGCTGCACATCGTCGAGCACCGCCCGGCGCATGTCGTCCAGGGCCCGGGCTACGGTGTCGATCTCGTCGCCGCCGGGGCGCTGGCGCTTGTCCAGGTGCAGGGGCTCGCGCAGCTCGCCGGCGGCCACGCGCCGGGCGAAGTCGGCCATCACTTGCAGGTGCCGGGTCACCAGGCGGTAGAACAGCCCGGACAGGGCCACCGCCAGCCCGCAGAGAAACACGCTCATCCACAACAGGCTGGCCAGCCCGGTGGCGTACAGGCGCCGATACACCGCCCCCAGATCGGTGCTGACCTGCAACTCGCCCAACTGGCGCAAGGGCCCGGACGGCGGCTGGTAGCTCAAGGGAAAACGCTCCACCCGCAACGGCCCGATCAGCTCGGCGCTGCCCTGCTGCAAGTCGAAGTCATTGCTGATCAAGTGCACCCGGGCCACGTCGGAAAAGTCCACCAGCCCCTGCAACTGCACGGTCAGCTGCTCCTGGTTGAGGTCCCACAGGTTGCGTTCCAGGCTGCCCAGGTAACCGGCGCGGATCAGCTCCATGCGGCTGTCGATCTCGCGCATTTCCCGGCGGTATTCGAAGTACAGCTGCACGCTGCTGGCGAGCACGGTGAAGCACAGGCTGAACAGCAGGATAAACAGCAGCAGGCGGCGCAACAGGCCGCCGGAACGCAGGGGGATCATGGCGCTGCCTCCCGTTGCGCCTTGAGCATGGCGCGGTAGTCGTCCTGGCTTTGCGCCAGCCAGCGCTGCACCGCGCCGCTGTCCACCTGCTGCTGCAACCGCGCATCGATCTCGGCCATGCGCGGCGCCAGGGGCGAGTGGCGCGACACCGCCAGGCGCAGGTAGTCGACGCTCACCGCCTGGGGCAAGGCGACTATGTCCTCGGCTCCCGGCAACTGCTCGATAAACAGCTGCCCGGTGCGGCGTTCATGGGGGATGAAATCGATGCGCTGGCGAATCAGCTTGCCGAAGTTCTGCTGGCTGCTGGAGACCCATTCGATGTTGCCGTGCTGCACCACTTCGCGGTCGAAATCCTGGCCGTAGCTCTCGCCGAACAGCAGGCCGCCGCGATAGGCCCGCAAGTCCTGCAAGTGCGCAAAGCGCGGCAGGCTGCGGCGGTTGACGAACAGCGCGACTTCTTCGCGCAGCACCGGCACCTGGGAAAACAGCAGGTCCTGCTGGCGCTGGCTGGTGCTGTAGGCCAGCACCACATCCACCCGGCCCGCGGCGGCGTCCAGCAGGCAGCGCTTCCAGTTGCCCAGCACCACCACCTGCACCTGATAACCCAGGTCCCCCAGCACCTGACGCACCAGGGTCGGCGCCAGCCCGCGCACCTGCTGGCCGTCGCTCCAGGAAATCGGCGGGTACACCGGGTAGTCGCAATAACGCAGCACGGGCCGGGGTTCAGCGAACGTCGGGCCGGCCAGGAGGATCAAGCACAGGCTCAGGCACAGCACCCGCGCGCGGCGCAGCAATTCAGGCGGCCACGCTGGCGGTGAACAGGTAACCGGCACCGTGGATGGTGATGATCAGCTCCGGCTCAGCCGGGTCGTCGTGCAGCTTGCGCCGCAGGCGGCCCACCAGCACGTCGATGGAGCGGTCGCTGGGCACCCATTCGCGGTTGCGGATCTGGTCCATCAACTGGTCGCGGCTCAGGGTGTGGCCGCTGTTGCGCAGGAACACGCTGAGCAGTTGGTATTCGCCGTGGGTCAGCAGGGTTTCAGCGCCCCCGGCATCGATCAGCCGACGGCGGTCGGTGTCCAGGGCCCAGTCGGCGAACTGCTTGACCGGGCTCGGGCTCGACGCCTGGGGTTGCGGCTGGCGCGCATGACGCACCCGGCGCACCAGGTTCTTGGCCCGGGACACCAGCTCGCGAGGATTGAGGGGTTTGATCACGTAGTCGTCGGCGCCGCATTCCAGGCCGACGATGCGGTCGATGTCGTCGTTGCGCCCGGTGATCAGGATGATCCCCACTTCCGAACGCACCCGCAGTTCCCGGGTCAGGGTCAGGCCGTCCTTGCCCGGCAGGCGGATGTCCAGCATCAGCAGGTCCACCGTGTGCTGGCCGAGAAAGCTCTCCGCCTGCTCCGCGGTGGCGGCGCAATGCACGTCGTAGCCTTCCTGAGAGAGATAAGCCTGGAGCAGTTCGCGAATCAGCGGATCGTCGTCGACGATCAAAACCCGAGGAGTCATCGCCTGTTTCCTGATTATTTTTATTGGAAAAGGAACCCTGTGCGCAGCAGCCTAGCCATTACTGAACAACCGATCAACAGCCCTATGTCGGCCTGATGAAGCCGCGCCCCTGGCTGGCCAGCAGGCCCTCGACCCAGGCTTCGCAGATCTGCACGCCCTGCTGCGGGCTGAAGGTCCCGGGGTTGAGCCCGGACTCCAGCCACAGGCCGTCGAGCAAGGCGCTGAGGCTGATGGCCGCCAGATCAGCGTCGAACTGTGCCCAGCCCTGCTCTGCGGCCAAGCGGGTCAGCAGGCTGGCCAGCTCGTTGCGGTATTCGCCGTAGGAATGCTCATGGGCCAGGTTGATCGCCTCGGCGGTCTTCACCGCGCCCCAGAACGCCAGCCAGGCGTCCAGCAGCTTGGGGTCCAGCAGTTCGGCGCAGAACGAGGCGCGAAAGAACGCCGACAGCCGTTGCCGAGGAGTGGGCGCGGCCTGCTCCATGGCTTCACGCAGCAGGCTCATGACCCGTCCGGTGATCGCGCGATAGGCCTCGGCCACCAGCTCGTCCTTGCCGGAATAGTGATGGCTGATCAGCCCCACCGAGACCCCGGCCTCGGCGGAAATCTTGCGGATCGACGCGCCCTGGAAACCGTGGAGCTTGAGGCAGGTCAGCGTCGCCTCGATCAGCTCGGCCTTGCGCAGGTCGGGTTCCAGGCGGGAAAAGCGCGCTTCCTGGCTCATGGGGCGGGTTCCTTGGACAGTGGCGGGAAGTTGAAACTGAACGACTGTACAACAGGCCTTCCGTGGCTATCCAGCGTTTGTGTGGCCGCCCGAGCCGTACCGCTTCCTGTAGCCGCTGCCGAAGGCTGCGAACGGGCTGGGCGGCATTCCGTCGCAGGGACGCAACGATCTTCAAGGCGACACAGGTTCGGCTGGAGATCGTCAAGCAAGGCCCTGCGGGCCTTTTCGCAGCTTCGCCAGGGCTCAGCAGCGGCTACACATGACAAAGCCGGGAGCACCGTGACAAAAACAACAAACGGCGCGGTCCCTGTAGCCGCTGCCGAAGGCTGCGCACGGCCCGCAGGGACGCAAAGATCTTGAAGACGACACAGGTTCGGCTGGAGATCGTCAAGCAAGGCCCTGCGGGCCTTTTCGCAGCCTCGCCATGGCTCGGCAGCGGCTACAGGTTGATACAAACCCACGTGTGGTCAGGCGCGGTAGTCGGGGGCGATGCGCTCCAGCAGGCGCAGCAACGCCGCCCAGGCCAGTTGCATGGCGTCCGGGTCGTTGAGTTCGCCTTCCTGCAGCGGCCGGCCCGGGTCGTTGAATTGGCGTTCGGTGTGGGCACAGACTGCGTCCGGCGGTAGCACGATCTCCCCTGCTGCCTGGGCCGCCAGTTGGATCTCGCAGGCTTTCTCCAGGTAGTACATGCGCAAAAACGCCTGGCTCACGGTTTCGCCCACGGTGAGCAAGCCATGGTTGCGCAGCATCAGCACGCTCTTGTCGCCCAGGTCGGCCACCAGCCGTTGCTGCTCGCCCAGGTCCAGGGCCACGCCTTCGTAATCGTGGTAGGCCACGCGGCCATAGAACTCCATGGAAATCTGGTTCACCGGCAGCAAGCCGCATTTGAGCGCCGCCACCGCGCAACCGGCCTTGGTGTGGGTGTGCAGCACGCATTGGGCGTCTTCGCGGGCGCCATGAATCGCGCTGTGGATCACGAAACCCGCCGGGTTCACCGGGTACGGTGACGGCTCCACCGCCTCGCCGTTGAGGTCGATCTTCACCAGGTTGGAGGCGGTGATTTCCTCGAACATCAGGCCGTAGGGGTTGATCAGGAAATGATGCTCGGGCCCGGGCAGGCGCACCGAGATATGGGTAAAGATCAGGTCGGTCATGCGAAAGTGCGCGATCAACCGGTAGCAGGCCGCCAGCTCTTCGCGCAGGCGCTGTTCGGTGGCGCTGCGCTCGGCGTTGGCGTAGGGGCTGGGAGCGATATTGTTCATTGTTGGAGTCCTCCAGGCGGGTGGGCGGGCAAACCAGGTCGGTAAACGGGGCCGGCAAACAATAGGACCGGACGCCCGCAGGCGTCCAGCCCGTTGCGCTTACTTGCTGGCCCAGGCGTTGAAGCGCTCTTCCAGCTCTTCGCCATGATCGACCCAGAACTCCACGTTCATCGCCAGGGCGTCCTTGAGGTTCTGTTCCGAGGTCGGCACCCACTGCGCCAGCGCCGGGTCGAGCTTGGCCGCGGCCAGGGTGTTGGTGGGGCCATAGGGAATCTGCTTGACGTAGTCGACCTGGACCTCGGGTCGGTTGGCGAAGGCGATGAAACGCTTGGCCTGATCCACGTGTTTCGAGCCCTTGATGATCGCCCAGTAATCCATGCCATACAGGCTGCCGGGCCAGACCACCGCCTGGGAGGCGCCGCCCTGGGCCGCCACGGCGATACGCCCGCTGTAGCTGGAGGTCATCACCACATCACCGGCGGCCAGCCACTGCCCCGGCTGGGCTCCGGCTTCCCACCACTGGATGTAGGGCTTGAGCTCGGTCAACTTGGCGAAGGCCCGCTCCACCCCTTGCGGCGTGGCCAGGACCTTGTACACGTCCTCGACCTTGACCCCGTCGGCCATCAAGGCGAATTCCAGGTTGTACACCGCGCGCTTGCGCAGGCCGCGCTTACCGGGGAACTGCTTGACGTCCCAGAAATCCGCCCAGGACGCCGGGGCCTTGGCCAGCTTGTTGCGGTCGTAGGCAATGGCCACGCTCCACACCAGCACCGCCGAGCCGCAGGGCTGGGCGGCGTCGGCAATCAGCTGGTCGGCACGGCCCAGAGTCTTCCAGTCCAGGGGCTCGTACATGCCCTCCTCGCAGCCGCGCATCAGGTCCGGGCCTTCGATCTGCACCAGGTCCCAATCGACGTTGCCGGTGTCGACCATGACCTTGATGCGGGCCATTTCGCCGTTGTATTCGCTCTGGATCAGCTTGCTGCCATCGGCCTTGCTGAAGGGTTGGAACAACGCCACGTCCTGGGCTTTTTGTCCGGCTCCGCCGTACGCCACGACCACCATGTCGGGGGCTGCCTGGGCCTTGTTCTGAATCAGCGGCTGGCCCAGGGTCAAACCCAAGGCCAGGCTCAGGGCCAGGAAAGAACAACCGTGCTTGCGGGTGAGCGCTTTCATCTGTGAATCCTCGTCGCGGTGCCACACCGGCAGGCGCCGGCACGGCCCTTTTTTATTGTTGTGAGGTTCGCGCCAAAAGCGGGCGCAGGTCGAAGCTACTGCAAGCCTTAGTAAAAAAACAAGTTGATTTTTTACTGTCGGTAAATTTTGATAGGCCAACAATAACAACGCCAAGGCTGTGCTCCCCTGCCCTTGGCCCGCCTGGAGTCACCGCAATGACCAGCGCCTTCCCGCACCTGTTCGCACCCTTGCAGATCCGTGGCAAACGCCTGAAGAACCGCATCATGTCCAGCGGCCACGACACCTCGATGCCCACCGACAACCTGGTCAACGAACAGCTGATTGCCTACCACCGCGCCCGGGCCGAAGGCGGCGTCGGCCTGATCGTGTTGCAGGTGGCCGGGGTCCACGACAGTGCGCGCTACACCAGCCACGTGCTGATGGCCACCGACGACGCCTGCATCGACGGCTACCGGCGCCTGGCCGAAACCTGCCACGCCCACGGCACCGTGGTGCTGTCGCAGATCTTCCACCCGGGGCGGGAAATCATGGAGTCCGCCGACGGCCTGCTCGCCGTGGCCTACGCCCCTTCGGCGGTGCCCAACGAACGCTTCCGGGTCATGCCACGGGCCCTGGACCAGGACATGATCGACGAGATCATCCAGGGCTACGCCGACGCCGCCCGGCGCCTGCATCAGGCCGGGCTGGACGGCGTGGAACTGGTGGCCAGCCACGGCTACCTGCCGGCACAGTTCATCAACCCGCGGGTCAACCGCCGCACCGACGGCTACAACGGCGAACTGGAGCAGCGCCTGCGCTTTATCCGGGAAATCCTCGACGCCATGCGCGCCAGCACCGATGCCGAGTTCATCATCGGCCTGCGCATTTCCGCCGATGAACGCGACCCCGAAGGCCTCACCGAAGACGAATCCCTGGCCGCCGTGCAATTGCTGCAAGGGCAACTGGACTACGTGCACATCGTCGCCGGCACCTCGGCCTCCCTCGGCGGCGCCGTGCACATAGTCCCGCCCATGGCGGTGGAAGCGGCTTATCTGGCCCGGGAAGCCGGCACCTTCAAGGCCAAGCTGTCGATCCCGCTGTTCCTCACCGGGCGCATCAACCAGCCCCAGGAAGCCGAAGCGATCATCGCCAAGGGCCAGGCCGATGTGTGCGGCATGACCCGCGCGCTGATCTGCGACCCGCAGATGCCCAACAAGAGCGACAGCGGCCGAGCCGAGGACGTGCGCGCCTGCATCGCCTGCAACCAGGCGTGCATCGGCCACTTCCACAAGGGCTTGCCGATCTCCTGCATCCAGCACCCGGAAACCGGCCGCGAACTGCTCTACGGCCAGCCCAAGCCCAGCGCCCGCGGCAAACGCATTATGGTGGTGGGCGGCGGCCCGGCCGGGATGAAAGCCGCTGCGGTGGCCGCCCAACGCGGCCACCGCGTGACCCTCTACGAAGCCAGCGCGCAACTGGGCGGCCAGATCCAACTGGCGCAACTGCTGCCCCGGCGCAGCGAATTCGGCGGCGCCAGCACCAACCTGCAACGGGAAATGCAACTGGCCGGTGTCGAAGTGGTGCGCAACACCCGAGTCGACCGCGCCCTGATCGAGCGGGAAAACCCCGACCACGTGATCATCGCCACCGGCGCCCAGCCCTACTGGCCGAACTTCGAACGCGGCGGCGACCTGCAAGTGGTGGACGCCTGGCAAGTACTGCGGGACGAAGTGCAACTGGGCCGCAGCGTAGTGGTGGCCGACTGGCGCTGCGACTGGATCGGCCCCGGCATCGCCGAGCGCCTGGTCCGCGCCGGGCACCAAGTGCAACTGGCAGTCAACGGCACCCACTGCGGCGAAAGCCTGCCGCTGTACGTGCGCGACCAACTGGCCGGCGAACTGCACAAACTGGCGGTCCCGATCATTCCCTACGCCCGCCTCTACGGCTGCGACGACAGCACCGTCTACCTGCAACACACCGCCAGCGGCGAACCCATGCTGCTGGAAAACGTCGACAGCCTCGTCCTGTGCCAAGGCCACCAATCCGTGGACGACCTCGGCCAACAACTCAAAGGCCTGGTGCCCTTCCAACGCATCGGCGACTGCCTGGCACCGCGCACCGTGGAAGAAGCCATCCACGAAGGCTTGAAAGTCGCCTGGGCGCTTTGAGGCTGCTTTATACTCCAGGGCTTTTGCAGGACGGGCGCCCGGACGCGCCCGTCTTCCAGGCCTGGAGCCCGCCATGAACCAAAGCAGCAAGACGCCGCCCGTGAGCACCCCGCCCGAGCCCGGCAGCGACAACCAGGCCCCTGGCGGCCCACAGTTTCTTGGCACCCGCATCCGCGGCCTGCGCAAACGCCGCGGCCTGACCCTGAGCGAACTGGCCCAGCAGAGCGAACTCACCGCCGGCTACATCAGCCAACTGGAACGCAACCTCGCCTACCCCTCCATCCCCGCCCTGTTCAACATCGCCCGCAGCCTGGGCGTGACCATCCAATGGTTCTTCGCCAGCGAAACCCAGACGGCACCTGAAGACCAAGGCTATGTGGTACGCAAGAAACAGCGGCTGCAGGTGAATTATGAGAACGGGATTATCGATCAACTGCTGACCCCGCAACCGACCCGGCAGCTGGAGTTTCTGCACTCACGGTTTCCGCCGGGGACGTACAGCAAGGAGAGTTACAGCCATGAGGGAGAAGAAGCCGGGTATGTGCTGTCGGGGAGCTTTGAGCTGTGGGTGGGTGAGCGGTATTTTCAGTTGAGTGAGGGGGATAGTTTTAGTTTCTCCAGCCAGGAACCGCATAAGTATGGGAATCCTGGGGAGGAGGATGCGGTGGTGTTGTGGGTGATAACGCCGCCGACGTTTTGAGGGGCTTATCGTATTGGGAGGAATAAAAGTCTTTGGACTAGACTACTAGCAGCGCATAAAAACAGGACCGAACACTTAACTAACAATAAGGCCCAACCCTTATTAGAACGATGAAAGCATTAAAACTAATAGCTTGACAAACAACAACGCCGCCCATATTGGCACGGCGCCAAGCGAAAACTTACCACATCACAAATATCAAACCTAAGAACACCACTACCGTAAAAAAAAACAAAGAAACCAAGTTAATTTGTTGCTAAGAGTACAGGGCCTTCCGCCGAAGGTGCTTCAGCTATCGAAATAGCATCTTCCACGTACGAGATAGACAAAGAAGCAGGCTTGAATAAGGTTGAAATTAGTTTATCTAGTGGTCGCTCCTCGTCAGGAGTAAGTTTTAGAAACCCAAAGAAAGGGGCTGTAGCTAAGCGATCGTAAACGTTGAACGGTCCGCCATGGTAGCCTTGCTCATGATTAAATGTTTTGGGTATAAGTGCATATACCAGTTTTACCGCATGCGAATCGATTTGCAGATCTTTACTTACCCCTTTTAGCTTCAAGTAATACTTATCAATAATCGCTGGCAAATGCCGTTCTTTTGTCTGACTTTCTGTCGAATACTTCGCGTCAAAAATATAGTACGCTGGATAGTTATCACCACCATCCTGTCTTATCACAAAATCCGGAGTAAAGAACGGATTAGAAACGCCTTTTGCATGATATGTATCGACAAGCTCACCAGACTTCGAAAGCTCACTATAAGCCCAAATTGTAGGCTCATAAAAAAGTTCTAGAGTCTTCTCACTAGACTCAAATTTATAATAATTCGTAATTTTATCTTGCGCATGCGGAGCCGGCCGCCCTCGCATGCCAAGTTTTCTATCTGCTTCGTTAGCTCCGACAGCTGTCAGCTGATAGCCCATATCGACAAACTTATCGACAATTTTATACAAACAAAAAAATTCATATAGCTTGTCAAGTGACTTCAATCCAAAAAGGTAATTACTTCCACTCCATGCCGGCTGCCCAAGCTTGTACCAACTATCAATAAGTCGAAATGACCTCTCATAATGAGTATAACGTTTAGCCTGAGGAGTCAGTATAGGAACAACCGTGCCACGAATAGTACATGGCAGGTGTTTTTTAAAGAAGGCAATAAGCTCATTACATTGCTGCAACAGCATCCTAGCCTCCCTAAAACGCCGTTCCATCAGTGGCGCCTCAACTTTTTTAAGAATACTATCAAAAGTATAATAATCCTTATAAGGCGTATGCGTTTGATACTTCCTCTTAAAATCAGGAACAGCGCCCAGAAAACCTTTCAAATTAAGCAAAAAGCTATGAATGACTTGATTTTCAAACAAATTAGTATCAACCCTCAATACACTCCTCTGTATTTGATCGATTGAGTAGTGACGATTATTTATAATAACCTTAGACGCATCAGGCGAAACAGGATAAATCTGATCAAGATGCTGAAACAGCCAGGATATATCTTTATCTGTTATATGCGTAGTATCTTCGTAATTACTAACCCTTAGTGTCTCTACGGACCTTTTGCAGGGCTGAGTTGCAAAGCGATGACGGTTCGCATTCAACAACTCAATTATTCTGCGAGAAAAATCGATTTTGGTGAGTGTATCCGTAGTTTCACCAGCTTTAGAATCCGATCCAATATGTGTCTTCGAAAAACACAGATGCGTTACATCTTTCATTTTCAATGAAAGATATTCCAGTATTTTTTCCGCCTGCTCTTTGTTTATTTTCGTTGCATAAACATCAATTGGCGTAACACGCATCAAATCATGGCCGTTAGAAAAGGATACGGCTATAGACGTCACTCCAAAATGATTGGATAAATACCGACCAAATTCCACAGTATGCTCTGTAAGTTCGCCATTTTGATATGGTCGATTTAGCAAAATACTATGATCTTGTATAAAAACCTTAGGTTCTCCAAGAGCATTCGGACAACTGACTCGAAAAGAAATCGAGTCAGTTTCTCGAATAGCAGGGATCTCCGTAAAGGTCTCTTGAAGGCAATACGCCTGGATCCCTTCATGACTTTGAACTAACAATGATATTTCGATCATGGCAACCACAACTCAATGCGAGAAGTAGCTAAAGGAATTCATATCAATACGTCCGGCTTCATGCATTCGGCGTAGCAGCCCGTGGCTTATTTTGAAGTCGTCTTGATCAAGAAGATCAATTAATTTTTCGATCCTTAACGCGTAACCATCTCCACTACCTTGAATTAAAGGTAGTACATGTTGACTAAGAGCATAGTCCAAAGCGCGCATATTTGAACTTGAGCGCATGAGAGGATGAGCTACTAAACAGTAGCGTTCTATAGCATTTTCTTTCCGCTTTGAGATAACGCACCGTTTACCCCAAGCAATATTGTCGTCCATGAGAATATTTTTCACTTCTTGTAAGAACGCCATCTGATGTGCAATCGCCTCTCGTTCATCCTCTAGTGGAAGCGACTGATCAATATCGAACATCTGATGTAATGTGCTATGACTAATTGGGAGATCAATCCCCTCAACATCAATATCCTGAAGTTCTTCTTCATAACGTTCATTAATTGGCTGAAGGGTGATAATAGGCGCTCGATCAATCAATCGAGGGCTAAGTGGCTCAGTGGTTAGGTCATTATTTATAGTACCAATAAAACGAAGAGAATTTGGAACTTGCATAGGTGCTTCTGAATCATTAACACGTAAAACCTTATCAGACTCAATATCGGCCATACCCATAAACGGTGCCCAATAGTGCTCAATCGCAGATAAATTTGCTTCATCCAAAAGCACCCACAGCGGTGCAGCCATCTCACACTTCTCGTGCTGACAAGACTTTATGTACTGATAGAAACCCGTAGGCGCAGGTATCATGCGACTGGATAGCGGATTAAAATAACCAATAAGATCACGTTGACTAGTCCACCCTCTACCGACAGAAATATTGAGCATTCGAGTAGATAGTTGCTTCGCTTCCGCGAGTATTTTTACAAGCGAAGTCTTACCAACCCCTGGCAACCCCGATAGAATCACTATAAAGCTTTGTTGAATTGAGATCAGAAGATTAGCAATGAAATCCTTCGCATAATAGCGTCCCTTCGATGCAAGTTGCCGCCGAAGCTCATCGATATAACGACTTCTTTCGGCCAACAGAAAATCAGAATTTATTTCACGAGCACTCGCATGAGGAAGAGTCTTAAGCAACTCTTCTACAGGATGTGTCATACCTGAAATTGCTTCCACATATGGTCTAAGAGTAAAAAGTTTCTTGCGAAGTTCTTCATCGCGCTGCTTCAGCTCATCTTCCATGAGATCTTTGCTTTGTTTTGCCATATCACTTTGTTCTTGATAGACCTTCAACCGAGCATTCGCCGATGTAATTTCACTTTTTAGTGCAGCTAGATCCTTATAGGGATCAGCCTCTTCCTTCAGCAACTTAAGTTCATTTTTTGCTTTAGTTATTTCTGCCTCAAGCTCACTGCGCTCTTTATTTCGAGCCTCATCAACAAATATTCGTTGCTGTGCTTTAAATGTCGCATTTTGCTGTTCAAGCTTTTCAGTAGCATTCTGATTTTCAGCTTCGAGACTCTTTTGCAGCTTTGTCAATTTATCCACTTTCAAAGAAAGCGCGGCAAACTCCTCTGTCAGCTTATCCTCTTTTTCCGCTCTAAATTTTCTTAAATAGATTTCCTCTCTAGACTCAACATGCTTACTCAATAACTCCTGGCCAGCCGAGGTCTGCAGATAGTCATGAAGCGCACTTTCAAGAGACTCTAATTTCTCTGATGTTGTAGTAGCTAATGCAAAAAAACGATTCAACTGCTCAATAGCATTACTTGGGATATTTTTGGTTTTACTAAGCGCAGCCCTAAACATAATTTGTTCATTTTTTGTAAACGACTTGAAGGCAACTTTTTTTACCAGTTCGCTCCCAAGCTTTACAATTTCTTCATCGGACGCAAAGTCCACATAGTCGCACGACTGCTGTTCAAACATCTCAGCTCGCAGCAAGAACGAATATCTATCGCCTCTAATATCGTAATGAGCCACTCCTGGCTCAATATCTTCATAACGATACTTACGTATACTCCCAGTTACATTCTTACCTGGAAATGGACCTTCCACAGATAATAACTTTACAACTGTACTCCCATTACTATCACTTTCCGAAGCTGTTTGAAATGGCCCATAAAGCGAGTCACCATTTTTTATAAGAATCAGGGGTGTGAAAGGCGGCGCATCTGTATAAACAATTTTATCATTTGGAGAAGGAAGTGTAGTACTTAGTATTTGCAGCGCAGCTTTTCTTGGAAGCCTAGACTCCACTTTTGTGGCCGTAGTTACATAACGACAGTCGCCTTCCTTCCACTCTTGAGTTGTAGGTATCGCCTCAATCTGAAACAACTCCCCTGCTTCAAACTTTGTATCTATATCATGATAGTTACTAGTTACAAAAACCTGACAAGTTTCACAAAAAAATTCTTTCTCATTTACTAGGTAAAGCTCGCCATTAATCTGTTCAAACACCACATCTAAAAAACCAAGATTTGATGGCGCATCCGCGTTGTAAATGGCTCGATACTTTTTCCCAAAAAGAATTCTTTTGCTAGAGCTATCCATGTTTCTCTCATTTAGTTATCAGTGACGGTCTTGGCACAACACCAGGGAAAACCTACCCTCCTAATGCAAGACTGTCCAGAAAATTGATATCAAAAGGCTATTCGGCTTTGTCCATCTTCCCCTTCAATTTGCTGACTGCGTATCTGATTCAGCTTGAAACGTACCTAATCCAGTGGCACCTAAAAATAGCCGGAGATGGGGGAAATCTCGCTTGACGACAAGCACTTGTTTTGAGCCCCATACGAAGCAGACTTAAGGGGCCGTGCCCAACTGTAACAACCTCAAAAGCCAGAAAAGCCGTCTATTGCCAGCAATAAACGGCTCATTTATCTACGTCGTGCAATGACGCCTTAGCTCAAAATCGCTCCTAACCCAACCCCACATCATCAATCACCGCCTTCCCCATCTCCGCAAAAAAATACGCAGCCCACGCATACCGCTCCCCCTGCTCATCCATAGCCGCATCCAGCGCAAGTTTCTTGGCGTAGTACAACAGCGTCGAAGCCTGCTCCAACGCCTGCTGCAAAGGCACATCCGCATTGACGCGAAACAACGTTAGTTCAGGATCGGCACATTGGCCAAAGGTGACAAAACCTTGGGTTTTGATTGAGTTTGAATGGCTCATCGTGCACCTCCCGCCAAGGTCTGGCAGCAGAGGCTTTTGAGCGGAGGAAGGCGAAAGGAACAGCAGCAAATTTCACACAGATTACCGGCAGACATGATTGAAACTCCCTGATCAAAAATGTGCCTGTATCTGATCGGGTTCTCAGGCCCGGTCGCTGATTTTGCAGCGACCGCAGCAGACTAGGCGGTCTGCTCAGGGTCCGGCAACCGCTAAACCGTAGCCGGTTATGTCGCTCGGATTAGCGAGCCGTTATGCTTTCCCCCACCCCGGATAAGGACATCTGCCCCCTCATGATCGACCGCGAACAGCTCCATCAAAACGGTTACCTGTTACTGCGTCAGGCGGTGCCCGCCGACTGGCTGGATGAGCTGCGGACCACCTTCGAGGCGGGGGTGATTGCGCCCGAGCAATGGCCGGTGCCTAGGGGCCACGATTGGCGTCATGCGCTGGTGGATCTGGATCCACGGGTGCAGGCGGTGTGTCGCTTGCCGGCGCTGTTGGCGGTGGCCGGGGAGTTGATCGGGGAAGGCTTTTTTCTGGCTCAGGTGGAGGGCCGCGAGCCGTTGGCGGGGGGCGGTCATCAGGTGTTGCACCGGGATCTGTCGGATCAGCGCCTCGGTGACCGGGTCACGGCGCTGGTCTATCTCGATGACTATGGGCCGGCCAATGGCGCGACGCGCATCGTGCCCGGCAGTCATCGCCCCGGGGAGCGGTTGGCGCCCTTTGATTTCAGTGATGAATCCCGAGTGGTGCAGTTGGCGGGGAATGCGGGGGACGTGCTGCTGTTCGATGCCGATCTGGTGCATGGGGCCAGCCTCAACCCCAGTGGTGCGTGCCGTCGCAGCTTGCTGATCAGTTATTGCGCCCTGGGGCTGTATGAGTCCCATCTGCAGACGCTGGGCCTGCGTGCTATCCGCATGGACACCAGCGAGCGCTTCGAGCCGGCGGATTTTGTCTGAGTGGGCTCGGGCGCGAGGTGTGCGTCAGCCGCAGCGTGGCGCTCATTCAGTCGGCCAGGCGGCCGGCCAAACGTTGCAGTGCCTGGGCCAGTTCCAGGGCCTGTTCTGCCGTCAGTTCCACGGGGTCGTTGTACGGGCTGATGGCCTTGAGATGAATGGCACTGCCCTGCTCTATCCATAGGCGCACGGCGCCCTCGCTGCTCTCGAAATAATCCGTTGTGCGGTCAATCGGCATGCTCATTCACCTTGTACGTGGGCGGTGGCCAGTTCCAGCAGGCGGGTGAAGTCGGCGATGGCGAAATACAGGTCATCGCGGGTGTCGCCGTCCCAGTCTTCGACGGCTTCCCTGTCTGCGTTGAGTGAGGCGATGCGGGTTTTGATCTCGGCAATTTCCGCCGCGCCGCACTGAGTGGCGATGGCCTCCCAGCGTTCCTGGGGGATGTTTTGCTGGACCGAAAGCCCGGCTTGGGCTTGGGCGATCAGTGCGGTGAGTTGGCTCATGGGGTATTCATCCTGAAAATGCAGCCTTTGAATCGGGGCGCGGTCGCGGGCTGGAATGTGCAGAGGCGCAGCGTGTGCGTCAGGCGCTTTGAGGCGGGTCACTTTATCGGTAAGCGTCTGGGCAACACACCTTTCTGACCCCGACGCCAAAGGCGATGGTGTACACCTCAATTTATGTGGACACCCTCTCTAGCCTTTTAAGCGGGTCTTTCCATGCAGCCACAACGCCGTTCCTATTCCAAATCCTTCAAATGCGCCCAGCCCGGCGCTTCGATTGCCAGCGTCGCGCAGAAGCACAGTATGCGTCTGGCCGTCCCATCCTGATGGCATTGTCAAGGCATGAACAACCTTCAGAGAGCTGTGGGGCACCTCAATTGGCTCTGTAGAATATGGTGCATTGGGTGGAGGGAATTTTTAACATGCTTTTACTTTTAAGTCTTCGTGACGTTATCGAAGCCCTTGCGACCTGTGATAGCAATAACGATGTATGCAGCCGCTATTCATGGGTCTATGTCAAGGACGGAGCACCGCTGATCGAAGCTCGCTTTTACCTCTCTTCGCCCGAGGAAGAATCGAATAGCGTACCCGGCGAGAACGGTGAGCAAATGCCGGCCTTTGCCGTAGCACACGGCCTTTCGTATTGCCTTGAAGCTGCCGACTTTGTAGATGTACTGAGCGTACAGAAGCGTCAGCAGCCGCTCTCACAACTTGAGGACTATGCCGCTGCGCTTGAACACTACGTCGAGCGAGACGCCTTTCTAGATCGGGGTGAGTTCCACAGTGGTCGGTGCGTGGATCAACAGCCGTTGCCAGGCATTTCACGCGACTTTTTTCCCGAATACGATCTTCAGCTGGATACGTGTCCGGCTGATCGCATCCGCGATGCTGCGCGCGTCATCGCTCAATTGCTGCACATAAGTGTGGCTGATGCTCTCGCGCGTTGCAGGAGGCTGCCGGTGATTCTAGGGGAACGCACCGACTCACAGGGGCGCGTGCGGATTGAGACACAATTCATTGCTCTTTCGTTGCCGCTGCAAATAACGACACACTGGCCGCTTGCCTGGCTTCCCGGAGTTGATCCGTAAGAAGTCGATGAACGCGCACCGCCACTGCCCATGCGTTGCCAGGGTAAACCCAACACCAAGGCCTGAAGTTGCTCGGAATTCAACTCGAGTTCAGGGCCTTGGCGAATGCCTGGCCAGTGGAACTTGCCTTGGTTCAATCGGCGAGCAGCCAGCCAGATGCCAAACCCATCATGCACCAGCACTTTCATGCGATTGGCGCGGCGGTTAGCAAACAGATAAGCACAGTGCGGTTGCGCCGCACCGAACACGGCAACCACCCGGGCCAGCGCAGTTTCAGTTCCGGCGCGCATGTCCATGGGCTCGATAGCCGGGCAATGCTGACCGGCTATGAGCGGATAGAGAACCTCAACGGCTCGCTTTCAGCGTTTCAAGCATCGCCTCGGCGGCCAGGCTGTGGACTTTGCGGGTCGGGTGCCATTCATCCCAGTAGTAATGGGCATCCGGATCCGCACACACGGGTTTGACGTCCGGGTAGGTGGCTTGGCACGGGGTATCCAGATCCTTCAGGCGCGCCACCTCGGGGGCCGCGCGAAGCGCGTTGCTGAAGGCCAGGTGGTCGAAGTAGCCAATGCTCACGTGATGGGCGTTAGCCAGTGTTGTCAGCACGGCGGGCAGTTTTTGTTCGAGTATCTGCTGGTATTGCGTTGCGTTCTTGACTTGATTGCCCTGCACCACAGCCGGCACATGGCTCAAATCCGTGGTCCCCACCACCATCAGGTGCTTCGCCCCTGCGGCGATCAGCGTCTCGGTGCTCTTCTGTATGTTCGCCACGCTGTTCTGGCCAAGCACGTCGATCGTTTCTGGGTGCGCGAAGTCGGCCCATTCAAAAAAGTCGTTGGCTGAGATGAAAATGAAATACAGCGCATCCGGATCCGCCTTGTGTGTTTTAGCGGCCTTCAGGTGATCGGCGATTTGCCCGAAAACCCCAGTGTCGCGAGAGGGCTGCATCCAGGCGTAGTAGTTGCCGTTGCCGCTTTTGGCGCCGCCAATGGCGTAGTCGGTCAAGGGGATTTTCAAGGCCTGCGCCAAGTGCTCGACCGCGGTGGGACCATTGCTCCAGCGTCCCTGCCAATACAGCGAACCGGGCAGCTCCTGTGCATCTTTGACCTTCTGCGCGGCCATGGTTCGGGTGAAGGTTTCACCCGCGCCATTGTCAGAGTAGCTGTCACCGAACGCATAGAGATGATCGTAGCCAGGGCCGCCAAAGGCGGTTGCGGCAGTCATGGTCAATAGAGCGGCCAAGCAAGCGCGTCGAATCATTGAAAGTCTCCCGGGTGGTGCTCTTAGACTACCGGTGGCGACGTTTTGCCTTGCCACGCTTGCGACCTGTATTTAGCCGAGGGCGCAAAGAGTGTGCTGTTCGCGACAGGTCGGTGGCGAATGAGTCCTGCGTGTGCGCCGTTTTTTTATCCCGCCTGTTGCCTTGGGTGCTTGGCAGCGCCGCACGGGTCGGCTTCAATAACCGCCCTTTTTCATGTTCAGGAGCTAGAAGGATGCAGCTTTATTACCGTTGGGCGGCCGCATGGGTCATGGCGTGGGTACTGGGAGTCGGGCTGGCCCAGGCCGAGGAACGGCCACAGGTGGCGGACAAGATCCTGGCCTACACCGGGCCGCACGGGGTGAAGGTCTGGACCTTGCGCATCGGTGAGCGCAGCGCCAATCAGGCGCTGGTGCAGGTGGAAGACGCCGACCACGACTGGAACATGCGCATTCAGAAAATGAACGTGGAGCAAACCGACCGCGACACCCGTTACTTCACTCAGGTGGACGGGCAGAAGTTCGTGGTGCTGCTGCTTCAGGAAGGCTATGGCGAGCTGCATCTGCCGGGTGAGGCCAAGCCGCTGAAGGTGGGTTATGACAGCAACCTGTCCAGCTATGGCGATGCCCAGGCGTTTCTCAATGAGTACCTCAAGGCCCAGTAAGGGGTTGGGCGGGCGCTGTGGGTACAGCGCCCGCTGATTCAAGGGCGGTCGCGGCCTGATGGCGGCGACCGCGTTGCTGGGAATGCTTCACTTGGGAGGTGGCGTTTTTGGGGCTGCTTCGCAGCCTAGCGGGAGCAAGCTCCCTCGCCACAACATCCGCTTGAGTCCCTTGTGAGGCGTTGCGATTTTATCCGCTGTGCAAACCTCTCAGTGCAGATCGAACCGGTCCAGGTTCATGACTTTGTCCCAGGCGGCGACAAAGTCCTTCACGAACTTCTCCCCCGCATCCGCCGCTGCATACACCTCGGCCAGGGCCCGCAGTTGCGAGTTGGAACCCAGCAGCAGGTCGACCCGGGTGCCGCTCCATTTGTACTGTCCCGTGGCGCGGTCGCTGCCTTCGTACAGGTCGCGGGCCTCGGACTGGGGTTTCCATTGGGTGCCCATGTCCAGCAGGTTGACGAAGAAGTCGTTGCTCAGGGTGCCCGGGCGCGCGGTGAATACGCCGTGGGGCGATTGCCCGACGTTGGCCCCCAGCACCCGCAGGCCGCCCAGCAGCACGGTCAGTTGCGGGGCGGTCAGGGTCAGCAGTTGCGCTCTGTCCACCAGCAGGGCTTCGGCGGTGACGCCGGAAACCGGCTTGAGGTAGTTACGGAAGCCGTCGGCCACCGGTTCCAGCACGGCGAAGGATTCGACGTCGGTCTGTTCCTGGCTGGCGTCCATGCGCCCCGGGGCGAAAGGCACGCTGATGCTGTAGCCGGCATTTTTCGCCGCCAGTTCCACCGCAGCGCAACCGCCGAGGACGATCAGGTCCGCCAGGGATACACGCTTGCCAGTGCTTTGCGCGCTGTTGAAGGCACTCTGCACGGCTTCCAGGCCTTGCAGCACCTGGGCCAGTTGCTGCGGTTGATTGACCTCCCAGTCTTTTTGCGGGGCCAGGCGAATCCGTGCGCCGTTGGCGCCGCCGCGCTTGTCCGAGCCGCGGAAGGTCGAAGCCGAGGCCCAGGCGGTGGACACCAGTTGCGCCACGGACAGGCCGGAATTGAGGATCTGGCCCTTGAGCTGCTGGATGTCCTGGGCGTCGATCAGCGGGTGGTTCACCGCCGGAATCGGGTCTTGCCAGATCAGCTCCTCAGCCGGCACTTCCGGGCCCAGGTAGCGGGCGCGCGGGCCCATGTCGCGGTGGGTGAGTTTGAACCAGGCGCGGGAGAAGGCTTCGGCCAGTTGCTCGGGGTGCTGGTGGAAGCGCCGGGAAATCGCCTCGTAGGCCGGGTCGAAGCGCAGCGACAGGTCGGTGGTGAGCATCGACGGCGTGCGGCGTTTATTCGGATCGTGGGGGTCGGGCACGCTGTCGGCCCCGGCGCCGGCTTTGGGCCGCCATTGGTGGGCGCCGGCCGGGCTGGTGGTCAACTCCCATTCGAAGCCGAACAGGTGGTCGAAGAAGTCGTTGCTCCAACGGGTCGGGGTGGTGGTCCAGATCACTTCCAGGCCGCTGGTGATGGCGTCGCCACCGACGCCCGTGCCGAAGCTGCTTTTCCAGCCCAGGCCCTGTTCTTCCAAACCGGCGGCTTCCGGTTCCGGGCCGACGTGGCTCGCCGGGCCGGCGCCGTGGGTCTTGCCGAAGGTGTGGCCACCGGCGATCAGGGCCACGGTTTCTTCGTCGTCCATGGCCATGCGGGCGAAGGTTTCGCGGATGTCGCGGGCCGCCGCCAGCGGGTCGGGGTTGCCGTTGGGGCCTTCCGGGTTGACGTAGATCAGGCCCATCTGCACCGCCCCCAGGGGGTTCTCCAGCTCGCGGTCGCCGCTGTAGCGCTGGTCGTCGAGCCAGGTGGTTTCGCTACCCCAGTAGACGTTGTCTTCCGGCTCCCAGACGTCCTGGCGGCCGCCGGCAAAGCCGAAGGTTTTAAAGCCCATGGATTCCAGGGCGACGTTGCCGGTGAGGATGATCAGGTCGGCCCAGGAAATCTTGCGCCCGTATTTCTGCTTGATCGGCCAGATCAGCCGCCGCGCCTTGTCCAGGCTGACGTTGTCCGGCCAGCTGTTGAGCGGGGCGAAGCGCTGCTGCCCGCCCCCGGCGCCGCCACGGCCATCGGCGATGCGGTAGGTGCCGGCGCTGTGCCAGGCCATGCGGATGAACAGCGGGCCGTAGTGGCCGAAATCCGCCGGCCACCAGGGTTGGGAGTCGGTCATCAAGGCCAGCAGGTCGCGCTTCACCGCGGCCAGGTCCAGGGTCTTGAATTCGGCGGCGTAGTCGAAGTCCTTAGGCATCGGGTCGGACAGGTGGGAATGCTGGTGGAGGATCTTCAGGTTCAGTTGGCCGGGCCACCAGTCACGGTTGCTGGTGCCTTGGCCGGCGGTGTGTTTGAACGGGCACTTGGATTCGTTGGACATGGGTCACTCCTTCGGTCATCCCTGCCCGGCCGCTCGACTGGGGCCCTGGGCGAGATGTGCGTTTGAAAAGCGTAGTGAAGGGCAAGCGAAGGTAAAAATAGCTTCGCTTGATGACCCTGGCAGGAAAAATCCATGACCGTTGCAGGTTTTTACCCAGGGAGCGCTAGCCGGACCCTGGGCGGACAATAGGCTCGACATTGCTTGAAAAGCCGCCGAGACTCTGCGGCTTTTGCCAAGGAGTTCGGCGCCATGCTCAATGTCTTGTTTGTCTGCAGCCAGAACAAGCTGCGCAGCCCCACCGCCGAGCAGGTGTTTGCCGACTGGCCGGGGATCGAAACCGCTTCGGCGGGACTCAATCACGATGCCGAAGTGCCCCTGGGCCCGGAGCTGGTGCAATGGGCCGGGCTGATTGTGGTGATGGAAACCCGCCACCGAGAGAAACTGCGCAAGCGCTTCAAGGCGCAGTTGAACAGCCAGCAGATTGTCTGCCTGAACATTGCCGATGATTACGACTTCATGGACCCAGAGTTGATCCAGTTGCTGCGACAGAAGGTGCCGCCGTTTCTTCCCGATGGCGGCGCGGCTCGCTGATATGCCTTTGGCATTCAGGGCCCCGCCTGAGCTGCGGGTGAAGCTGCGCAAGACCCCATCGGTTTGCGAGATCGCCGGCGAGCCTGCGGCTCGTTCGCAGCCTTCGGCAGCGGCTACACGAAGCGAATGCAGGCGCTAGCGGCACGGGCACTTCTGTAGCCGCTGCCGCAGGCTGCGCAAGGCACCGAAGGGGCCTCGGCGGTAGAGGGATCGCCGACGAGCCCGCGCCAGTGGCTACAAGGCGCCAAGGGCGGCGGTCAGTTCGGGGGAGGCGTTGTACAACGGCGTATGCCCCTGCAACAGGATCTGCGCGCTACGCCGGTAGGCGGCGCCGTCGATCAGCAGTTCCCCGGCCACTTGCCGGGCATTGATCAGGGTGTCCAGCACCCCGGCGGGGTTTTCAATCGCCAGCGGGTATTCACCCTTCGTTTCACCTATCACCGGTGCCCGCGCCAGCAGGGCGTGAGCCACGGTGCCTTCGGCCAGGCAGGCCGCCGCCAGGCAGCAGCCACCAGAAACTGCCAGGGACGGGTGGGCGTTCTGCGGGGTGAAGTAGCGGGTGGCGATATCCCCGCCGTGGCGCGCAGGGCTGACGATGCAGATCTTGGGAATGGTTTCGCTGCGCCGCAGGTCGTCGGCGCTCATCAGGCGGCCGTCACGCTTGCGCAGGCCCATGAGCAGGCCGCCTTGCACCATCAGCTCCAGCAGGCGGCTTTTGAAATGCGGGTCGGCGTCCAGTTCGGCCGGGCGTTCCTCGCCGGTCTTGCCCAGGTCCGCCGCGCGCAGGATGACCATGGGCACCGCCACGTCGATGCAGGTGGCGGCAATCCCATCCAGCAGGTCGGTCCGCTGCCAGGTGGGAAACAGCGCGCCGGTCTTGGCGCCCACCGGCTTGTCGAGAAACAGGTCGACCCCGGGAAATACCCCGTTGACCCCGGGAATTCGCGTGTCGCTGAGCAGCCGGCCGTCACGCAGGCTCAGGCGCGCATACATCGTGGTCTGGGTGTTGCTGTTGAAGATCTCGATCTGTCCGCCGCCCTCCCCGGGCTGCAGCCAGCCGCGTTGCAGGGCGTACAACGGCAGGGCCGCGGACATGTTGCCGCAGTTGACGCTCCAGTCGATGGCGCTCTTGCCCGCCGCCAGTTGCGCCAGGGTGCTGATCATCCGCGTCTCGCCGGGGCGGCGTTCGACGATGAACACCTTGTTGCTGGTGGGCCCGCCGCGCCCCAGGCCGGTGATCTGGCTGTTGCCCGGCCACTCGCCCTGCAAAGGCACGCCCATCAGGTGGCGCAGCAGTTCTTCCACCAGGGCCTCGTCCCGGGGCAGCGCTTCGCGGGCCAGGATCAGCCCGGTGGAGGTGCCGCCACGGGCGTGGCACACCGGGAACTCAGGGATAGCAGCAGGCTTTTGCAGATCGGGCATGGCGGGCGCCTCCACGGTGGGCGAAAGGGCTGCTCCTGGTCGGCCGGGCAACGGGCAGCAGCGCAGCATGATAAACCCTGGCGACCGGTCCCGGGGCGGCGGCCTGCTGCCCCGCTGTCGCCTGCTGCGCCCCTTGCTCGCAAGAGCCCAGCACCGTACTTTCTAGCACCGTACTTTCTAGCACCGCCGCGCGGCCCCTGCCCGCAGGTGGGCGCAATTCACCGCCCATTGAACCGGAGCGCTGCCATGCCCCAAGCCCCCCAACAACTGCTGTTTCTGCCCGGCGCCTCGGGCAACCGTCAATTCTGGCAACCCCTGGCTAGGCAGTTGCGCCATCCGGCACGACAGGTGCACCTGGGCTGGCCGGGTTTTGGCGACACCCCGGCCCGGGCTGACGTGCAGGGCATGGACGATCTGGTGGAACTGGTGCTGCAACGCATCGACCAGCCCAGCGCGCTGGTGGCCCAGTCCATGGGCGGGATCATCGCGGTGCGCGCGGCCCTGGCGCGACCGCAGCTGATCACCCACCTGGTGTTGAGCGTCACCTCCGGCGGCGTCGACATGGGCGAGCTGGGCGCCACGGACTGGCGCGGCGACTATGCCGCGGCCTACCCGCAGCTGCCGCGCTGGTTCGTCGACGACCACAGCGACCTCGGCCCGCGCCTGGGGCAACTGCGCATGCCGGTTCTGCTGCTGTGGGGCGACTGCGACCCCATCAGTCCGGTGGCGGTGGGTCAGCGTCTGGCCGCCCTGCTGCCCAACGCCTGCCTGCGCATCGTGCCCGGGGCCGGGCATGACCTGGGCCTGAGCCACGCGGCCCTAGTCGCGCCGTGGCTCGATCGGCACTTGAACGGCGAGTCGATCCCCGGCGCCTAGCCGCGTCCACAACCGCTCGTCTTGCGGCGTATTTTTTTGCCAGGGGCCATTTGACTAAGCGTATCGAGGATCTAGATTCCACTCGCGACTGCAGGCAAATGCACCGCGCCCGACGCCGGTTCGTCCAGGCCCCGAGCGTCAATGCCCAGTAGCCGCGCCATGGAAATCCAACGCAGGCCTGCCTGGGCATTGCGGGCCTCTAACGCGACAGCAGGGAGCTGGACATGAACGACAACATAGTGGACATCCTCATCACCATCGATGTGGACACCATCCTTGAAAGTGCCGAACAGGGACTCTTCAAACTCAGCCAGGACGCTTCCACCCCTTCCCAGCTTTACAACATCTACGACGGCAACAACCGACTCTCGGACCTGGTGGTCTACATGGTGGTGCGGCGCAGCAATGCCGATGGCGCCGACGGCGGATCCGAGCTGGCGGTCAACCTGCGTCAGGGCGACCAGTTGCGCTGGCGCGCCACCAGCCTGTCCAAGGGCCTGTACTACTCGGTGATCCTCTACCAGTACACCCAGACCCACCCGCCACTAAGCGAGGACCCCAACCCCTACCTGACCAACGTGGTGCCGACGGTGCTGCCGAGCACGCCGCTGCCCATCATCAACCGGGACAATCCCGCCGGTCAGCCGATCCCGCAGAACGTCAAGACCTTCTACTGGCAGGCCGACGCCACCCGCGTCTGCACCCGGGTCACCTACACCTGGTCCTTCATGATTGTCGACCGTGACAACAAGGTGCTGGGCTACTGCTCCTGGGACCCGTACTTCTCGATCCGCTAAGTTCAGGCCTCGGCTCCGGCCAAGGCGCCCTCTCCCTGCCCGGGCAGGGAGAGGATGCGCGGCCCCTCTTGCCCTGCCCCCGGCACTGCCACTATTTTGTCCCTCCCGTCCCGCAGCGTTCCGGTCAATCCCGCGACTGCCGATGCAGCGGGCACCACCCCCATGCCCGATCGGAGAGCTTATGGAACTTGCCACCCTGAGCCTGTTCATCCCCGCCTGCTTTGCCCTGAACATGGCCCCCGGCCCGAACAACCTGCTGTCGGTGAGCAACGCCACCCGCTACGGCTATCGCCGCTCCTGCCTGGCGGGTGCCGGCCGGCTGCTGGCGTTCGCCGCCATGATCGCCCTGGCCGCCGCCGGCCTGGCGGTGGTCCTGCAGACCTCGGAGCTGTTGTTCCAGGCGATCAAGATCCTCGGCGCGGGGTATCTGCTGTACCTGGCCTGGCAACTGTGGCGTGCCAACCCCGGCACTGAAGCCAGCGAGGACAGGGCCCGCGCCGGCCTCTGGGCACTGGCCCGCCAGGAGTTCCTGGTGGCGGCGGGCAACCCCAAGGCGATCCTGATCTTCACTGCCTTCCTGCCGCAATTCGTCGATCCGGCGCAGCCGATGGGCCCGCAGTTCCTGATGCTGGGCGCGCTGTTTCTGGGCCTGGAGTGGATCGCCATCTGCGCCTACGCCTACATGGGCCTGCACATGCGCCGCTGGTTCGCCGAACCGCGCGGCAAGCGCCTGTTCAATCGCGGTTGCGCGCTGCTGTTGTCGGGGGCGGCGTCGGTGCTGCTGATGGCGCGTCGCAGCTAAAGGCGTACAACCTTCAGTCGGACAGGTACAGCCCATGCATGAGGGGTTCTAGGCATTTTGCTCGGCGCGAGGGTAGGATTAAATCCTATTCAGCTGGAGAAGCTCCTCATGCGAAGCACCCAACAATTGAGCATCACGCTGCCAAACCTGATGGCCGACGCGGTAAAGGCCAAAGTCGCTAGCGGTGAATACGCCAGCGAAAGCGAAGTCATACGCGATGGCCTGCGGGCGCTGATGGCCCGTGATCGAGCCTTGGAAAGTTGGCTCTCCGGCCAGGTGGCAACAGCCTACGACGCCTTGAAAGCGGACGCTTCACGCACACTCAGTGCCGATCAGGTCCGTGCTCGGCTCACAGCAGAGCATCAGAACGCCTGCAATAAACCGTAATGACGCACACCGTCGAATTTGCACCAGAAGCTTTGGAGCAGCTAACCACGCTCTATCGCTACATAGCCACGGCAGCCTCGCCAGGCATTGCCCAGCGCTATACCGACGCCATCGTGAGCCATTGCCAAGGGTTACAGACCTTTCCTCAACGGGGAAACCAGCGGGACGATATACGCCCTGGCCTGCGCACCACCCACTATCGCAAGCGGGTTGTGATCGCCTTTGCCGTCGATACCCGGAAGGTTGTCATCCTGGGCATTTTTTACGCTGGCCAGGATTTCGAGACCACTCTTCTGGCTGATTGGGACGACTAAAGAGATAACGCCAAGCGCAAAGGCTCTGCGGGGGGCGGCCAACCAAGGCGGCTCCCGCAGACGGATGAGCGCGCCCGCCCCTCAAAACAGCCGGGACGTCGGCGCCTTGATGGCGGTCGAACCCCGCCGCCGATGCCCTACCGCGACAGGATCGAAGGCGCCCGCCTGATGGCGCTCCAGGGCGGCAAATACCTGCAAGCGGGCGCGATGCAACAGCACGCGAACATGACTGCGCGAAATGCCCAACCGCCCGCCGATGGCCTCAAGCGCGTGGCCCTGGCGCTCACGGGACAACAAGACCCGGCGTTGCAACAGCGGCAGGCTGCTCAGCGTCTGCTCCAGGCAGCCACGCAGTTGCTCGGCGCACAGCAAGGCTTCCGGGCTGTCTTCGTGCCACTCCAGCGGCGGTGCCCAGTCACCCTCCTCGGCAAAGCGCTGGTCGCCCGCCTGGGCCGGCCGCACGAAGCGCCCCGCCTCGCGACGGTTCTGCACGTAGCAGCCCTTGGCCGCGTTGGCGGTGATGGTCAGCATCCAGGTCTTGAGGCTGGAGCGGCACTGGAAACCGCCAAGGTTGCGCACTATCGCCAGCCAGGCGTCCTGCACCACGTCATCGACGTGGCGCTGCCCGACAATCGCCAGGGCGACCGAGCGCATGGCGCCCTGATGCTGCCTGACCAGTTCGCGAAAGGCCCGCTGCTCGCCGGCCAGCAGGCGCGGCAATAACTGCAAGTCGTCGCTGACGGCGGTCAGCGGCAGGTGCTGCAAAGATTCCATGTCGAGGATCTCCATGCTCATCAGCTCGCCCCTTTACCGCCGAGGCAACAATCCTACGAACAAGCCTAGGAAACGGATGCGCACTCGTGCACATTTTTCTCTGCGCGCCGCGTCCGGCTCGCTATGATGGTTGCCCATGAACCCCAGCCCCGCCCTTCGCCAACCCTGTCCGCCCGGCGCCTGCATCTGCGAGCGCGAGCAGTTGCTGGACACCCCGGGAGCCGACCTGCGCATCCTCCTGCTCACGCGCCAGGAGGAAAAACGCCTGCTCCAACGCCTGGAAAACCTCAAGGACCTGGCCGACCTGGAACACATGCAGCGCCAGATGCTGGAGAAACTCGGCATTCGGGTGCAGATCACCCCCAGCGACAATGAAGTGCGCAGCATGCGCGGCATCGCCATCACCCTGGGCGAGTTGCCCGGGCTGTGCCGCAAGACCCGGCAATCGATTCCGGCCGCCATTCGCCGGGCCATGGAGAACCGCCCGGAAATCGCCTACCGCCTGCTCGATGCCCAGGACTTGCTGCGCGATACCTGACGGCAAGTTTCAGCTACAAGCAGCAGGCTTGCGGCTTGTGGCTCAAAGCTGGAAACTTGCCGCTGCTTTTTCCAGGACTCCCCTCATGCAAAACACCCCACTGAACGCCGCCGACTTCGAGCTGATCGAAGACACCCTGCTCCAGTACGGCGACGACCACTCGGTGCTCAATCCCTGCGAGCTGGACGGCTACTTCACCGCGCTGGTGTCGGGCCCTGCTCAAGTCGATATCGCCGAATGGTTCCCGGGCATCTGGGGCGGCGAAAACCCGGCCTGGGAAACCCCGGAGCAATGCCGGCAGTTCATCGACCTGTGCGTGCGCCACATCAACACCCTGGCCGCGCAATTGGCCCAGGCCCCGCAAGCGTTCAAGGCGCGCTTCGAACAGACCGAGCACCAGGGCCAGGACCTGCTGCTGGCCGAAGAATGGTGCTTCGGCTACCTGCGCGGGGTGGCCGTGGGCAACTGGCCGGAGATGCCGGCGCCGCAGGTCCGGGCGCTGCAGTTGATCATCGACTGCGCCGAACAGGACAACTTCGAACTGCCGGCCGACCTGGACCTGGAGCAGCATCGCCAGCAAGTGGCGGCCATCGAACCGGCCGCCCGCGCGCTGCATGCCTACTGGGCGGCGCAGCGCTGAAATAAACCGCATCCGAAAAAAAACGCCGCGGGCTCCGATCAGGGCCCGCGGCGTTTTTGTCTGCGTCCTGCCGGCGGCGCGAGGCTTACAGCAGTTTGCGCTGCACCGCTTCATCCAGGGTGCTGCGGGCCAGTTGCTGAACCACGTCGCGGGTGTCCGCCTGGAAAGGAACGGCGACGATCAGCAGCAGTTGCATCCAGGTGCGCACCGATTCGCTCTTGCGAATCCGTCCCAGCTCCTTGCCGTCCTTGTCCTTGAACACCGTCTCCAGGGTGAAGGTGTTCTTCGCCGTGGACGGAATCACAAAGAAGGTGACGCCGGTGATGATGGCCGAGGCCATGCTGAACTGTTCGTTGTTGTACAGGGTGGCTTCGGCGTACAGGTCCGACTCGACCTTGTCGGTGCTGACCCGGGCAAAGCGCCCGGACTGGCGGTAGGTGTCGGCCACCACGGTTTCCCAGGCGGCCGCCGGCGCGCCGGCGGCGGCATTGGCCGGGCCGCCGTTGACCTGGTACATGGCGGTGGTGCGAACAAACGCGCTGGGCTTTTGCTCGGAGGTCTGTGCCGCCGGCGGCCAGGTGCCGACAGCGCTCAGTTCGTGTTGCGAGTAGGACACGCAGCCGCTGAGCAGCACTGCGCCGAGCACCAGGAGGTGCTTGATGGAAGCCAACATGTGTCTCTCCTTGATCTCAGTGTTGCGCCAAGCGGGCGCTGGCGTTGTCCAGCAGCTTGGCAACCAGTTCGTTCAGCTGCTTGGCGCCCTGGGTCGGGGCCCAGTACTCACGACCGTACAGGCCGACGTTGCGCTCGAACTTGAGCTGCTCCTTGGCACTGGCCAGTTCCTGGCCGTTGCGGTCGACGATCGACAGCTCGCCGGCCAGGTCGAAGCTATCGACGTAGATCGGACCGTTGATCCAGATCCACACGGTCAGGGTCAGCAAGGCCCCGGGCAGGTAGCCCGGATGCGGCGCGCGGTGGCCCTTGAGCGAGGTCATGTTGAATTTCAGCACCACGTCGTCCTCGCCCAGGCGGGTGGGGAATTCGCTGAGCTGGCGGAAGTAGCCGGCACTCTTGACGTAGGGGGTCAGTTGGGCGGTGAGCGAACGGCTGATGGCGGTGCGGGTGGTTTCATCGATACCGGGAGCGCTGACCTGTACATCGGCGATTTGCGCGGTGCGCGGGCTGCTGATGGGCGCGGGATGCAACGGCGCGCCCAGCGGGCCGGTAACGTTGTAGGAGACACAGCCGGTCAGCGCCAGGGTGGCGACAAGGGCGGCGGCCCCGAGGAGGGTTTTGAACACGAAATATCCTTATTGAAAGACGAACAGCACCTACGTCTCGACCCCAGCGCCCAGAACTTTAGGAAAACCTCGCATCCAGCCGGGCGCTAGAGATCCGCTCCGTGGCCGCATTGATAATCCTCTTCATAGGCCTGGAGCATGTTGAACAAGTGCTCCTGGGGCATCGTGCAGTCCTCCAGCGCTCCGGGCGCCACCCCGTTCCACTCCTCATCGGGGGCGCTTTCGACAATCAGCAGCGGCACCTGGGCGTTGTTGCAGAAAGCGAGGATGTCCCGCAGTTCCTGCTCGCGCTCTACATGGTCGTTGTGAAACAGCTTGGCGCTGTAGAAAAAGCCCTCGGCGCCACGGCGCAGATAACCCTGGGCAACGCTCAGGGACAGGCCCAGGCGCTGATGGAGAAATTTGACCAGCGCCAGGCTGGTGCTGGGGGTCGCCGTGGCGAGGCTGATACGGGACATGGCAGGTTCCTTGAAAAACGACAGGTAATGATCGCGCGGTTACTCGGGGCGCCACAGTTCGAGCCCCTGCACATGACGCTCGATGTCGTCCATGTCGTCCTCCCCCAGGGTGCGGTCGAAGGGCTCGCTGAGAATCCTGCGCACCTGGGCCAGGCGCTGGGTGACCTGCTGGTTATCGATGAAATCGGTGGTGGCGCGCTGGTAGTCGGCCACGGGTTTATCCCTGTAGTAGGCGCCCATCTTGTGCAGCGAGATCAACACGAACTCCAGCTCCGCCAGGGCTTGCAGGGCCTGCTCCCCCGAAAGGGTGATGGTGCGGTTGCTTTCCAGCATCGAATACTTCCTTGACTCTCAACCATTGGACAGACCGCCGCCACCTGGGTAGCGTGCGGCGCACATTTCAAACAGACAGGCCCCCAAACATGCTGATCAGGGACTTTCAAAGCAGCGATCTGCAAGCGTTGCTGGCGCTCTGGCTGGACGCCTCGATCCAGGCCCACCACTTTATCGACCCCGACTTCTGGCGCTCCAAGGTCGAGGACATGCGCAACCTCTACATTCCCCATGCCCAGACCCGGGTGGCCGAACGCGACGGCCAGCTCCTGGGCTTCTACTGCCTGCATGAGGATCAGCTGGCGGCGATTTTCGTCGCTGTCCAGCACCAGGGCCTGGGCTTGGGCAAGCAACTGCTGGCCGATGCTCGCCAGCGCCGCTCACGCCTTGAACTGGCGGTGTATGCCGCCAACCTGCCGAGCATCGGCTTTTACCGCCAGCAGGGATTCCAGGTGATCGGCAACGGCATTGACCCCAATACCGGAGAAGCCGAGCTGATCATGGCCTGGCCAGGCTGAAGGACCTGGCTCACGGCGCCTTGGCCGGGGCCAGCTTGAGCCGCGTCGGGTCGATGGCACAGGCCATGTTGCGTAACTCGCCGAGCAATGACTGGCGGGGAAACGCGGCCCATTGCGCCTGATCGTCCTTGCGCGTGACTTCCACGCCCTGGGCGAACGGCTCGGAGAAGTACACCCGGCCGAACTGCGCCGACTCATCCTTCTCGCAGTTGATCACCCGGGTCGCCCGCGAGCTGCGGATCGGCGGCTTGCCACCGCCCAGCTCGGTGGGCTTGGCGTAGTTGTTGACCAGATAGAACTGCCGCAGGTGCGGGTTGTTCTGATAGAGGGCCAGCGAGTTGGCGGCAAAGTAGGTGGCCAGCTCCGGGCTTTCCAGCACCTTGAACAGGCCCTCCGGACGCTGCGGCGCCGGGGCCTCACTCTGGCTGCCCGAATGCGCGCAACCGGCGAGCACGACTGCCGCGCCCAGGCTCAACAGCTTGTTCATCGGCCCGCTCCCTGGGCCAGGTCCGGCCGCTCCTGGTCGAACAATGCCTGATCGACAGTGCCCTGCAGCGAGCAGAGCAGACGGGTTTTGCCGTCTTCTTCGCTGAGCATGAGGATCTTTTCCGCGGAACCCGGCGCCGGGGCGATGCCCGACACAGCGGCCGGATTGTCCTGCCAGGGCGCCGCGGCGTTGAGTTTGATCTGCGGCCGGGAAATGAAGTATTCACCGGCCTCCTGCCAGCCGGCCTGGGGCAGCGCGGCCATCACTGCGGCGCGGCTGGCGTCGACTTCGAAGCCCCAGAAATGGAAGCTGCCCTGCTCGCCCAGGTCGAACTGGCGGTCGTAATAGCCGGTCAGGCGCAGGCCGCCATCGTTCAGCGGGCGGGAAAATGCCTGGGATGCGGAGTAGTTGTTCAGGCGGTCGGCCACCGGCACCCAGGCGATGCCCTGGCGCTGATTCTCGGCCAGCTTCACCACCTGCCCGAGTTCGCCGCGCTGCTGATACAGGGCCTTGAAGAAACCCGGCTGGCAGTCCAGCAGGCTCTCGCTGAGGCTGGCCGCCTGGGCAGTGCCGGCCCACAGGCCAAAGAACACGGCCAGCAGCGGTGAGGTGGAAAGGCGGGGCAAGGTGCGCGTCCGGTGCATGGTCTGGAACATCCTGAGCAGGCGAAAAAACCGCGACTCTACCTGCGCCGGCACTGCCGAGACAAATCCGCCTGAAGGCGCCAGGCCTGCATGGCAGTGCGGCGCCGCAGCCGCTTCAGAGAAAAATGCAGCCCTTGAGGTACAGGGCGCCGTGGCCGCTGATGATCACCCGCCCGTTGTCCAGCACCTGACACTGCAACTGGCCCTTGCGCGCCCCGCCCTGTTGCGCCCGCAGCTGGCGCTTGCCCAGGCGCGCGGCCCAGTAAGGCGCCAGCGAGGTATGGGCGGAACCGGTGACCGGGTCTTCATTGACCCCGACCCGCGGGCCAAACCAGCGCGAGACGAAATCGAACTCCCGGGACGGCGCCGTCACCGCGATGCCGCGCACATCAAAGGCGGCCAGGGCGGCGAAATCGGGCTTGAGCGCTTCCACCAGGGATTCGTCGTCCACCACCAGCAAGTAATCGTCGGTGCGGTACAGGGCCTCGGCCGCCGGCAAGCCCAGGGCTTGCAGCAGGGCCGGAGCAATCGCCACGGCCTCGGGTTGCTTGGCGGGAAAATCCATGGACAGCAGGCCGCCCTCGCGGCTGACCCGCAACTCGCCGCTGCGGGTGGCAAAGCGCAGCACGTCGCGGCGCTCGCCCAACTGCTCGAACAGCACCCAGGCCGCCGCCAGGGTGGCGTGCCCGCACAGGTCGACTTCCACCGTGGGGGTGAACCAGCGCAGTTCGAAGACCTCGCCCCGGGGCACGAAGTAGGCGGTTTCCGACAGGTTGTTCTCCAGGGCGATGCGTTGCAGGAGCTCATCGGGCAACCAGGCCTCCAGCGGGCACACCGCCGCCGGGTTGCCACCGAAGACGTGAGAGGTAAAGGCATCCACTTGATAGATATCGAGCTGCATCGCGGTCATTCCTCGGCGCCTTGGGCGCGGATCTGTTCCAGGTAGTTGTAGATGGTGTAGCGGGTCACCCCCAGGGCCGCGGCGGCCTTTTCGATCCCGCCCTTGACGATGAACACCCCGCGTTCCTGCATCTGGCGCACGGCATCGAGCTTGTGCTGCTTGCTCATGCGCGTCGCGCTGGCCGGGCAGGCGCCCTGGATGATCTGCGCCAGCAACTGTTCCATGTCGCGGCTTTCATCGCGGCGTGGCGCGGGCGCGCTGCCCAGGCCCAGCAATTGCCCGAGGCAAGCGTGGGCGGCGGCGATGCCGCTCAGGTCGCTGTTGCTGCACAGGCTGGCGAAAGGCTGCCCGCTGCGGTCGCGAAAGATCACCGTGGAACTGCGCAGCTCGCGGCCGTCGGGGGCCTGGGTCGGGTAGTTCTCCAGCACCAGCGGGGTACTGGCGGAGCGGTCCTGCAGGGCCCGCAGCACGGCGGCGAATCCCAGGTCCTGGCGCGGCCCGCCGAGCACCGGGTCGCCCACCTGGCGCCCGGTGACATGGCCGTTGGCGATGGCGACGATCGATGACTCCGGGCGGTCCAGGTCATGCAGGACGATTTCCACATGCTGGCCGACCACACCGGCAAGCATCTGCAAGGTGCTGGAGAGTACCTGCAGCACCAGTTGGCGCTCGGCAAGCAAGGCATCGCAAGGCGGGTTCATGGGCAGTCACCAAGAAAATTGGCCAGGAAAAATATCAACACAGTGTTGAATATTCAACTTTTAGTTGATTGGCGCCGCAATCGCGCCCACCGGTCGTGGCAATTGCATCACCAGGGCCATTGCTGCAATATCCGCAAACGCAAAGCATTCTCATTAAACACCTTCACTCAAGTGCTCTCCCCCATGACCCCCAACCTGCTCCTCGTGGAAGACGACGCCCGACTGCGCGACGACCTGGACCTGCATTTCCGCCAGCGCGGCTTTACCGTCACCAGCTGCACCGACGGCCGCCAGGGACTGGCCGCGGTGCGTGCCGGGCACTTCGACCTGGTGCTGCTGGACATCATGCTGCCGGGCCTGGACGGCCTGGCCCTGCTGGAAACCCTGCGCCAGGAACAGGGCACGCCGGTGATGCTGATGTCGGCCCTCGGCGCCGAGCAGGACCGGATCACCGGCTTTACCCGGGGCGCCGACGACTACCTGCCCAAGCCCTTCAGCCTGGCCGAGCTGGACGCCCGCGCCGACGCCCTGCTGCGACGCATGGCCCGGGTGCAACCACCGCCGGCCATGCGCCAGGACCGACTGCTGAGCTTCGACGAGCAGGCCCAGGACGTGCTGCTCCAGGGCCGTGCCGCCGGCCTCACCGGTTCCGAATACCGGCTGCTGGCGACCCTGCGCGAACACCCCGGAGAAACCCTGAGCAAACCCTTTCTCTATCAGCACGTACTGCACCGCATCTATACGCGCCTGGATCGTGGCCTGGATGTGCACGTGTGCAACCTGCGGCGCAAGCTCGCCGACCTTGGGGTGCAGCATCTGCAGATCCAGGCGGTGCGCGGCGCCGGCTACATCCTGGTGGAGGCGCAACGTCACTGATGCGCCGTCATCCCCTGCTGTGGAAACTGGCCGGGCTGCAGATCGGCTTCTGCCTGCTGCTGACCTGGATCATCTGGACCTGGGGCCTGTCGGCCGAGCGCAGCACCTATTTTCTCGACCCCGCCGACCGCCAGTACCTGGCCCGCTATGCCCAGCAGGCCGAGGCTGCCTGGCAACAGGGCGGCGCGGCGGCGGTGGATGCCTTTGAAAAACGCCTGGCGGCCGAGGAGCACACGTGGGTCGCGGTGCTTGGCGAGCGCCTGCAACGCCTGGGCAGCACCCCGCTGAGCGCCGACGACGCCAGCCATCTGACCTTCATGCGCAAGCTCGACTGGCCCATGAGCCGGCGCCTGCAGGACGAATTGCCCTACGTCAGCATCGAATTCCCCGAGCACCCGGAACACGGCCGGCTGGTGCTGCAACTGCCCGAGCGCCTGCTGCCCGGTGGCCTGACGCCCTGGACCCACCTCTTCAGCCATGGCGTGGTGCCGACCCTGCTGGCCGCCCTGCTCGGCCTGCTGCTCTATCGCCACCTGGTGCTGCCGTTGAACCGCCTGCGCGACCGCGCCGATGCCTTGCGCGCCGACGACCTGGACAGCCAAGGCCTGGGCACGCCCCTGGTGAACCGCCACGACGAGCTAGGGGAGCTGGCCCTGGCCTTCGAGCACATGGCCGAGCGCCTGCGCCAGAGCCTGGCCCAGCAGCGCCTGTTGCTGCGCACCTTGTCCCATGAGCTGCGCACGCCCCTGGCGCGGTTGCGCATCGCCCACGACAGCCCTTTGCCGCCAGAACAGTTGCGCCAGCGCCTGGACCGGGAAATCGCCGACATGCAGCGCCTGCTGGAGGACACCCTGGACCTGGCCTGGCTCGACACCGAGCGCCCGCAACTGCCCACCGAAGCGGTGCAGGTGCTGTCGATCTGGGAAGCCCTGCGCGAGGACGCCTGCTTCGAAAGCGGCTGGCCGGCCGAACGCCTGCCCTGCCTGCTGGATGCCGATTGCCGGGTCCAGGTGCATCTGGACAGCATCGCCCAGGCCCTGGAGAACCTGCTGCGCAATGCCATCCGCCATTCCCCGGAGAACGGCCGGGTGAGCCTGCGCGGCTGGCGCGAAGGCGCCTGTTGGCACCTGTGCCTGGAAGACCAGGGCCCGGGCGTGGCCGAGCAGGACCTGCAACGGATCTTCCAGCCCTACCAGCGCCTGGACTCGGCCCAGGGCGAAGGTTTCGGCCTGGGCCTGGCCATTGCCCGACGCGCCGTGGAACTGCACCAGGGGCGGATCTGGGCCAGCAATGGCAAACCCGGGCTGTGCCTGCACCTGCTGCTGCCCGCCGCCTAGGCCCTCGGCCTGGAAGTGTTTAGAAAGTTAATGCGCTTTACTCGCAAATAGCAGTCATTATCATTCGTGATCTTCTGTTTCTGCCTCTGTCCGGAGATCACCGATGTCCATGCGCTCGCTGCGTCCTTTCGCCCCCTTCCTGCTGTCCGGCTGCTGCCTGCTCAGCCACGCGGTGCAGGCCGCCAATGCAGGCTCGACCCCGCCGGTCCTGGAGCTGGAACCGCAGAACGTCATCGCCACCGCCAAGGAAGAAACCAAGCAGGCCCCCGGGGTTTCGGTGATCACCGCCGAGGACATCCAGAAGCGCCCGCCGGCCAACGACCTGTCGCAGATCATCCGCACCATGCCCGGGGTCAACCTCACCGGTAACTCCACCAGTGGCCAGCGCGGCAACAACCGGCAGATCGACATCCGCGGCATGGGCCCGGAAAACACCCTGATCCTGGTGGACGGCAAGCCGGTGGGCAGCCGCAACTCGGTGCGCTACGGCTGGCGCGGCGAGCGTGACAGCCGCGGCGACACTAACTGGGTGCCGGCCGATCAGGTCGAACGCATCGAAGTGATCCGCGGCCCGGCGGCGGCCCGCTACGGCAACGGCGCCGCGGGTGGGGTGATCAACATCATCACCAAGCAGGCCGGCAGCCAGACCCACGGCAATGCCACGCTCTACAGCTCGTTCCCGAGCCACAAGGACGAAGGCGCCACCCAGCGCGCCAGCTTCGGCCTCAGCGGCCCGCTGACCGACAGCTTGAGCTACCGGGTCTACGGCAATGTGGCCAAGACCGATGCCGACGACGCCGACATCAACGCCGGCCATGAATCCCTGCGCACCGGCAACCAGGTCGGCACCCTGCCCGCCGGCCGCGAAGGGGTACGCAACAAGGACCTCAATGGCCTGTTGAGCTGGAACCTGACCCCGGACCAGAGCCTGGACTTCGAAGCCGGCTTCAGCCGCCAGGGCAACCTCTACACCGGCGATACCCAGAACACCAACAGCAACAGCACGGTGAAAAACCTGCTGGGCCACGAGACCAACCGCAGCTACCGCCAGACCTATGCGGTGACCCATCGTGGCGAATGGGACTTCGGCAGTTCCATGGCCTACCTGCAATACGAAAAGACCCGCAATACGCGGATCAACGAAGGCCTGGCCGGCGGCACCGAAGGCATCTTCAGCAACAGCGAGTTCTACACCGCGGTGCTGCGCGACCTGACCGCCCATGGCGAAGTCAACCTGCCGCTGCATGCCGGTTTCGAGCAGACCCTGACCCTGGGCAGCGAATGGTCGCAGCAAAAACTCGACGACCCCAGCGCCAACACCCAGAGCACCAGCGAAGGCGGCGCCGTCAGCGGCCTGAGCTCAAGCAACCGCAGCACAAAGTCCAGCGCGCAGATCTTCTCGCTGTTCGCCGAGGACAACATCGAACTGCAGCCGGGCACCATGCTCACCCCGGGCCTGCGGTTCGACCACCACAGCATCGTCGGCGACAACTGGAGCCCATCGCTCAACCTGTCCCACGCCCTGAGCGACACCCTGACCCTCAAGGCCGGCATCGCCCGGGCCTACAAGGCGCCGAACCTGTACCAGCTCAACGCCGACTACCTGCTCTACAGTCGCGGCCAGGGCTGCTACGGCCAGAGCACCAGCTGCTACCTGCAAGGCAACGACAAGCTCAAGGCAGAAACCAGCGTCAACAAGGAACTGGGCCTGGAATACAAGGCCGACGGCTGGGTGGCCGGCCTGACCTACTTCCGCAACGACTACAAGAACAAGGTCGAATCCGGCCTGGCGCCGGTGAGCCGGGCCAGCGGCGGCAGCGGCGCTTACCGCAACGCGGCGATCTACCAGTGGGAAAACGTGCCCAAGGCCCTGGTGGAAGGCCTGGAAGGCACCCTGACCATCCCCTTGGCCAGCCAGCTGACCTGGAACAACAACTTCACCTACATGCTGCAATCGAAGAACAAGCAAACCGGCGACTACCTCTCGGTGACCCCGCGCTACACCCTCAACTCGATGCTCGACTGGCAGGCCACCCAGGACCTGTCGCTGCAAGCGAGCGTGGCCTGGTACGGCCAACAGACGCCGAAGAAGTACGACTACCACGGCGACCGCGTCACCGGCAGCGCCACCCAGCAACTGGCGCCTTACGCGATTGCCGGGATCAGCGGCACCTACGCCCTGACCCGCCACCTGAGCCTGACCGCCGGGGTCGACAACCTGTTCGACAAACGCCTGTTCCGTGAAGGCAATGCCCAGGGCGTGAACAACATTGCCGGGGCCGGCGCCGCCACCTACAACGAACCCGGGCGCACCCTGTACACCAGCCTGACCGCTTCGTTTTGAGCCATCACCCAGAGCCATCACCAAGACCCTGCCGAGAACGCCTGATGAGACGCTTTTTTCTGCCCCTGGCCCTGGCCTGGGGCCTTGCGGGAACGGCCCTGGCCGCCCCCGCCCCGGACCAGCCCATGGACCGCAGCCTGCTGCAACGCCAGGACCTGCCCTACCGCTTCACCAGCCTGCAACTGGATTCCGCCGACGGCCAGCGCCACTACCAACTGTGGATCGGCAAGCCGTTGCAGGCGCCGCCGCCACAGGGCTACCCGGTGCTGTGGATGCTCGATGGCAACGCCGCCCTCGGCGCGCTGGACCCCGAGCAGCTCAAGCGCCTGGACCAGGGCCAGGCGCCGCTGCTGGTGGCGGTGGGTTACCAGACCCCGCTGCGTATCGAGCGCAATGCCCGCACCTATGACTACACCCCGCAGCAACCGGGCCAGGCGCAGCAGCAAGACCCGCTGACCGGGCAACCCAGCGGCGGCGCGCAAGCCTTCCTGCAACTGCTGCGCGAGCGCATGCGCCCGGCCGTGGCGGCCCAGGCACCGATCGATAGCGCGCAACAGACCCTGTGGGGCCACTCCTATGGCGGCCTGCTGGTGCTGCAGGCGCTGTTCAGTCAGCCCCAGGCCTTTCGTCACTACGCCGCCGCGAGCCCTTCGCTGTGGTGGAGCGACGGCCTGATCCTGCCCCAGGCCCAGGGCCTGACCGAGCGCCTGCGGGGCCATCGTGCGCAATTGCTGCTGATGCGCGGCGGCGCCGAGCCGGGCAACCCGCGCCAGCCAGCAGGGCCCGAGGCCGACCAGCGCGCCCGCCAGTTGCAGGCGCAACTGGCCCAGGTGCCGGGGCTGGCCCTGGACTACCACAGCTTCGAAAAGCTCAGCCATGGCCAGACCCTGGCGGCCTCCTTGCACTATGTGCTGCAGCGGCTCTACCTGCCGGCGGCCAAGGACTGAAAGCCCCGCGCCCGGGTGCAAGGCCCGGGCGCCGAGTTCCAGCGCAAGACACGGAGTGCAAGCCTTGGGGCGGCGGGCTAATCTGCCGCTCGCCCCGCCACGTGTTCCGGATCGCCAATGCCCACCTGCCCCGCCACTCGCTTTCTTGCCGCACTGGATGCCGACTGGGCCGCGCTGATCGCCACCGTCGGCCCCTGCCTGCACCAGCCCCGCCCGGAGCGCGAGCCTTATCAGGCGCTGGTGCGCGCGGTGGCCTACCAGCAACTGCATGCCCGCGCCGGCGACGCGATACTCGGCCGCCTGCGCGCGTTGTTTCCCGGGCAGGCCTTCCCCACGCCCCGGCAACTGGCCGCTGCCAGCCTGGAGAGCCTGCGCGGCTGCGGCTTTTCCGCACGCAAGGTGGCGACCCTGCAGGGTATCGCCCAGGCCACCCTGGACGGCCGCGTCCCCGATGCCGCCAGCGCCCGCGGCCTGGACGACGAACAGCTGATAGAGCGCCTGACCCAACTGCCCGGCATTGGCCGCTGGACCGTGGAGATGCTGTTGATCTACAGCCTTGAGCGCGAGGACATCTTGCCGGTGGACGACTTTGGCGTGCGCGAAGGCTACCGCCGCCTCAAGGGCCTGGAACAACCGCCCAGCCCCCGCCAGCTGCGCCAGATCGGCCAGGCCTGGAGCCCCTGGCGCACCACCGCCGCCTGGTACCTGTGGCGAGTACCGACGGCCTGAACACCGCGCACTTGACCCGGTGCGGGCGGGCCGCTGCGCGGTTCGCCGGCAAGCCGGCTCCTACAGGTGCACGCGGCCTCGTCCGTAGGAGCTGGCTTGCCAGCGAAGGGGGACCTTACATGCCCAGCCAGTTGGGCAAGGCCAGGGAGATCAGCGGCACGTAAGTCACCAGGATCAGGAACAGCAGCAGGATCATCAGCCACGGCATCGCCGCGCGGATGGTCTGGCCCAGGGTCAGGCCGGTCACCGCCGAGGTCACGAACAGGTTCAGGCCCACCGGCGGATGCACCAGGCCGATCTCCATGTTGACCACCATGACGATGCCCAGGTGAATCGGGTCGATCCCCAGCTTCATGGCAATCGGGAAGAAGATCGGCGCCAGGATCAGCACGATCGCCGAGGGCTCCATGAAGCTGCCCGCCACCAGCAGCACCACGTTGACCATCAGCAGGAAACCGATCGGCGTCAGGCCTTCGGAAATCACCCAGGCGGTGATTTCCTGGGGGATCTGTTCGGTGGTCAGCACATGGGCGAAGAGCATGGCGTTGGCGATGATGAACATCAGCATGATCGACAGCCGCCCCGACTCCAGCAGCACCTTGGGGCAGTCGCGCAGCTTCATGTCGCGGTACACGAACAGGGCGACGAAGGCCGAGTACACCGCCGCTACCGCCGCCGCTTCAGTGGGGGTGAACAGGCCGCTGTAGATGCCGCCAAGGATGATCACCAGCAACAGCAGGCCCCAGAACGCCCGGCGCGCAGCACTCAGCCACTGGCCAAAGGTCGCCCGGGGTTGCGCGGGCAGCTTCTTCACCCGGGCCACGATGTAGATCGCCACCATCAGCAGCAGGCCCAGCAGCAGCCCGGGAATCACCCCGGCCATGAACAGCTTGCCCACCGAAGTCTCGGTGGCGGCCGAGTACACCACCATGACGATCGACGGCGGAATCAGGATGCCCAGGGTCCCGGCGTTGCAGATGATCCCGGCGCCGAATTCCTTGGGATAGCCGGAGCGCACCATGCCCGCCACGGCAATCGAGCCCACCGCCGCCACCGTCGCCGGCGAGGAACCGGACAGCGCCGCGAACAGCATGCAGGCCAGCACCGCGGCAATCGCCAGGCCGCCACGGATGTGGCCGACGCAGGCGTTGGCGAAGTCGATCAGGCGCTGGGCCACGCCGCCGGTGGTCATGAAGGCCCCGGACAAGAGGAAGAACGGAATCGCCAGGAAGGTGTAGGCGTCGGAGGTCTCGAACAGCTTGATCGCCAGGGAACTGAGGGAGTCCTGGCTGAACATCAGGATCGACAGCGCCCCCGACAGTCCCAGGGCAATGGCAATGGGTACGCCGAGGAACATGAAGACCAACAACAAGGCAAACAGACAGAGCACGGCCATCAGTCACGCTCCTCATGGTTGCCCGCCAGTTTGCTGGCCTCGCCCGCCTCGTCGGCCAGGCCCAGGCCGACCTGCCGGCGGGTGAACAGGCGGTAGAAGATCTCCAGGTAACGCAGCAGCACCAGGGCGAAGCCGATGGGCACGATCACCACGATGTGGCTGACCCGGATGCCGAAACGGTCGAGGTCTTCGGCGCCGATATGGGCGGCCATGATCGCGCTCAGCCACTTGAAGCTGGCCACCATGAACAGCCCGGCATACAGCAGGCAGCACGGACAGGCCAGCAGCGCCAGGTAGCGCTGCACCGGGCGCGGGGTCAGGCGCACCAGGGCGTCCACCCCCAGGTGCCCGGCGGTGCGCACGCCATAGGACATGCCGAAGAAGATCAGCCAGCCGAACAGCGCCTTGGTCAGGGCCACGCTCCAGGTCATGTCCTGGGCCAGGCCCATGCAGGCATCGCCCAGCGCATTGAAGAAAGCACTGCTGGCGGCCCAGCGGTCGGCCAGGGCAAAGAACAGCGTGTAGATGTTGTTGAGCATCACGTAGACAAAGGTCACCAGGGTCATGGTCGCCAGCAGCAGGGCAATCAGGCCCTCCTCCAGGTGCTCCCAGATACGTCTCAGGGACTGCATAGAGATACCTCGCAAAACGGGCGGGGCCGTCCGCAGCGGGACGGCCAGAGGGCCATCAGTGACGCTGGTTGGCGGCGTCGGCAGCCTTGATCAGGTCGGCGCCGACCTGCGCCTCGAACTGGCTCCACACCGGGCGCATGCTGTCGCGCCAGGCCTGGCGCTGCTCGGGGGTCAGTTGGATGATTTCGCTGGTCTTGGCCTCGACGATCTTCTGCCTGGCGCTCTGGTTCAGGGCCTCGGCCTGCTTGTTCACCTCCAGCGAGACCTCGCCCATGATGGTTTCCAGCTCGCCGCGCACGTCCGCCGGCAGGCCGTTCCAGAAGCTTGCGTTGGTGATCACCATGTAGTCGATCAGGCCGTGGTTGGACTCGGTGAAGTACTTCTGCACCTCGTTGACCTTCTGGCTTTCATAGTTCGACCAGGTGTTCTCGGTGCCGTTGACGGTGCCGGTCTGCAGGCCCTGGTAGACCTCGGCGAAACTCATCTTGCGCGGGTTGGCGCGTAGCGCCTTGAACTGCTCTTCGAGCACGCTGGAGGCCTGCACGCGGAACTTCAGGCCACGGGCATCCTTGGGTTCGTGCAGGGGCTTGTTGGCCGACAACTGCTTCAGGCCGTTGTGCCAGTAGGCCAGGCCGAGGATGCCCTTGCCCTGCATCGCGGTCAGCAGCTGTTTGCCCTCGGCGGCCTGGAAGCGGTCCACCGCGGCCAGGTCGTCGAACAGGAACGGCAGGTCATAGATCTGGATCTGCTTGGTGTACTGCTCGAACTTGGCCAGGGACGGCGCCAGCATCTGCACGTCCCCCAGCAGCAGCGCCTCCATTTCCTTGCCATCGCCGAACAGCGACGAGTTGGGGTAGACCTCGACCTTGACCCGCCCCGGCAGGCGCTCCTCGGCGAGTTTCTTGAACAGCAGCGCGCCCTGGCCCTTGGGGGTGTTCTCGGCCACCACATGGGCGAACTTAATGACAATCGGGTTATTCGTGGCGTCGGCGGCCTGGGCCAGCCCGGCAGTGAACAATGCAGCAGCGCAGAACAGCGCTCGAGAGAGCTTGAACATGGACGTCACCCTTTTATTGTTGTGATGGCAGGAAGAGTGCCCAAGGCGCGGCGTATAGAGAATTTCGAATTTTTGATACCCGCGTTCGCCTCTGGCGAACGCCATGTGCCCTTGCAGGGGGCAATTGAACCGCGGGCGCGTAACCCCTAAAGTCACGCCTCCCGATATCACCTTGAGATCGCCGATGGCCGCTCTTCGCCTGACTACCCTGCATACCACTCAAGCGGTGCTGGATGCCTTTCGTGACAGCGATGTACCCGCCGAAGTGCTGCTGGAGGGCAGCGGCATCCAGCTGGCGGACCTGGAGCTGCCCAACAGCCTGATCAACATCAGCCAGGAAATGCGCGTGTTCAGCAATGCCGTGCAGTTTCGCCAGGACCTGGGGCTGGTGCTCGGGCGCAACCTGCACATCAGCGCCTACGGCATGTTCGGCCTGACCCTGCTGACCAGCGCCACCCTGCGCGAAGGCTGGTCCCTGGCGCTGCGCTACCCGTTGCTGCTGGGCACCTTCTTCCACCTCGACCTGGAACTGCGCGACGGCCTGGCCTGGCTCACCGCCGACCAGTACAGCGAAAGCGAGCTTGAGGTGTTCAACACCGACTTCTGCATGTCGTCCTACCGGGTCACTTGCCAGGACCTGCTGGGCTGCACGCTGCCGCTGCGCGCGGTGCACCTCAAGCACCCGCCGCAACCCTACCTGGACAGCTACGAGCAGGCCTTCAACTGCCCGGTACACTTCAATGCCGGGCGCAATGCCATCGGCTTCGATCCGGAATGGCTGGACCGGCGCCTGCCCCTGGCCGACCTGGTGACCCAGAACGACATGCTGCAACGCTGCATCCGCCTCAACGAGGAACTCAGCGCGCGGCCGACCTGGATCGATCAGGTACGGCGCATCCTCAATGAACAACTGCACGCGGTGCCCGACTTCGACAGCCTGGCGCGCCAGGTGCACTGCTCGCCGAGCACCCTGCGCCGACGCCTGCGGGCCCAGGACACCAGCTACCAGCAACTGCTGGACGAGCTGCGCTATGCCCGGGCGCGACAGTTGCTGGGCCAGCACAGCCTGCCCATCTACCGCATCGCCGAAGCCCTGGGCTTCAAGGAGACGGCCAGTTTCCGCCACGCCTTCCAGCGCTGGAGCGGCGTTGCGCCCGGGCGTTTCCGGCAGTTGTCCGGCCAGCTCGGCCCGCTCGCGGACTGCGCGGAAGATTGACGCTAAATATCCCCTATTGACCGTTGCCAACATTCTCTCAGGGACCTATCCGGCCAAGAATGACTGCCCCGGAAGGCCCCGCTCATTTCAGACAAGGAGTTGTCGCATGAAATCGCTGCATACCGCCCTCACCCGCCTGGCCCTGGGCTGCTCCCTGAGCGCCCTGGCCCTGAGCGCCAGCTTCAGCGCCCACGCCGCCCCCGAACGCACGGTGAACATCTTCAACTGGTCGGAGTACATCGCTCCCAACACCATCAAGGATTTCCAGGCCCAGAGCGGGATCAAGGTCAAGTACGACATCTTCGAAAGCAACGAAGTGCTGGAAGCCAAGCTGCTGACCGGCAACAGCGGCTATGACGTGGTGGTGCCATCCAGCGGTTTCGTCAGCAAGCAGATCGCCGCCGGGGCCTTCCAGCCCCTGGACCGCGCGCAACTGCCGAACTGGAAGAACCTCGACCCGGCGGTGATGAAGCTGCTGGCCCAGAGCGATCCGGGCAACCGCTACGTGATCCCCTACATGTGGGGCACCAACCTGATCGGCTACAACCGCGACAAGGTTGAGGAACTGCTGGGCAGCGACGCGCCGGTCAATAGCTGGGACCTGGTGTTCAAGGAAGAGAACCTGAAGAAGCTCAGCCAGTGCGGCGTGACCTTCCTCGACTCGCCGGCCGAAATGCTGCCCCTGGCCCTGCACTACCTGGGCCTGGACCCCAACAGCCAGAACCCCGAGGACTACCGCAAGGCCGAGGCCCTGCTGCTCAAGCTGCGTCCTTACGTGCGCTACTTCCACAGCGCCAAGTGGATGGGCGACATCGCCAACGGCAACATCTGCGTGGCGGTGGGCTACTCCGGCGGCTTCCTGCAGGCGGCCAACCGCGCCAACGAAGCCAAGAACGGCGTGCACATCGAAATGCGCATTCCCAAGGAAGGCACCCTGGTGTGGATCGACACCGTGGCCGTTCCCGCCGGCGCCAAGCACGTGGACACCGCCCACGCCTTCCTCAACTACCTGATGGAACCGAAAGTCATCGCCTCCATCAGCAACTATGTCGGCTACCCCAATGGCGTGACCGACTCCAAGCCGTTCATCCAGCAGACGCTGCTGGACAACCCGGACCTGTTCCCCAGCGCCGAGACCATGACCCGCCTGTACCCCCTGGCACCGCTGCCGGCCAAGGCCGAGCGCACCCGCACCCGGACCTGGGTCAAGGTCACCAGTGGCCGCTGAGTCACTCACCGCGAAGGCTTGCCGGGACGCCGCCCACGGCGTTCCCGCAGCCCGCCCATGCCGTGGCACAGCCCGCGCCCGGCGTGCCTGAAACAAGAGTCGAATATGTCGTTGCCCACGTCCCCTCATGCGGCCCTGCATCAGCTGTCGATCGAGGCGCTGCTGCAAGGTTTTGCCCGCTTGCAGTTCACCCCGGTGGACCTGCTGCAGGCCGTTTTGGCCCAAATCGAGCGCCACGAGCCACAGCTCAACGCCCTGTGTGAACGCCAGGACCAGGCCGCGCTGCTGGCCGCCCAGGCGTCCACCGCGCGCTGGGCCGCCGGGCAACCGCTGGGCCGGCTCGACGGCATTGCGATTCTGGTCAAGGACAACCACGACATTCGCGGCTGGCGCACCCGCAACGGCTCCCGGGCCCTGGCCGAGCGTGGGGCGCTGCAGCAGGACTCATCCCTGGTGGCGCGCCTGCGCGAGGCCGGGGCGATCTTCATCGCCAAGACCACCCTGCCCGAGCTGGGCAGCACGCCGCTGACCGACAGCCCCCTGACCGGGGTCACCCGCAACCCGTGGAACCTGGCCCTGCATGCCGGAGGCAGCAGTGGCGGCAGCACCGCGGGGGTGGCCGCCGGTTATGCCCCGGCGGCCACCGGCAACGACGCCGCCGGATCGATCCGTACCCCGTCGAGCTTCTGCGGGGTCATAGGTTTCAAGCCCAGCCACGGGCTGGTATCGGCCTGCCCGAGCATCGATCCCGGCGGCATGGCGGCCGAAGGGCCGATCGCCCGCCACGTGCGCGACATCGCCTTGCTGATGGAGCTGATGAGCGCGCATGAACCCGGCGAACCCTTTGCCTGGCCCCATGGCCCGACGGATTTTCTCGGCGCCATCGAGGACGGTGTCCGCGGCCTGCGCATCGCCTTCAGCGCCGACCTGGGCTACGCCGCCCATGTCGACCCGCAGATCGCCGCGGCCTGCCTGAACGCCGCCCAGCTGTTGCAACAGGCCGGCGCGACCCTGGTCCAGGCCTCGCCGGACATCGGCAACCCGGCGCCGAACTACCTGCGGGCCTGGCCGGTGGAAGTGGCCAGCGCCGTGGCCATGGAGGTCCCTGCCGAGCGCCAGCACTTGCTGGGCGACTTTCTCCAGCAGTGCCAGGTGCGGGCGCGCCAGCTCAACGCCCTGGACTACGCCTGCGCGGTGCAGGAACGGCATCAGGTGGCCCGGCAACTGCACGATTTTCTCGGGGAATACGACCTGCTGCTGACCCCCACCGCGGTGGTCGAGCCGTTCGCCGTGGAACGCCAGATGCCGCCGGACTGGCCGGAACACCTCAGCGCCATGTGGCAGCCGACCACCTTCCCCTTCAATTTCAGCCGCCAGCCGGCGCTGAGCATGCCCTGCGGCCTGAGCGCCGCCGGCCTGCCCATAGGCCTGCAGATCGTCGCCCGCTTCGGCCGTGATGCGCTGGTCCTGCGGGCCGCCAGGGCCCTGGAAAAACAGCTGCCGGCCGGGGTGTTCGCGCACCCCGCCGGGCTGCTGGACGCCCCCGGGCGCGAATTGCACTGAACAACCCGCTGACGCAGCACAACCGCGTCGCTTTACGGACAAGGAGGTGGACCATGGAGTCTTCAAGCAGTTGGTACCAAGACACCCAATTCGACCATGACATTTACGTGATGATCATCCGCGAGCCCAGCTCACCGAGCCTGTATGCCCACCAGTCCGGTCCCAGCTTCAGCTACGTCGGGCGCCTCACCGGTCATGGCCAGCACCCCTGCTTTTCCGTGCACTTTGCCTGCCCGCCCTACGGCAACGACTACACCAGCACCGAAGCCGCGCTGCAGGCCGGCCTGGCCCATGGCCGCGCGCTGATCGAACACTGGCGCACCCGGGGCAGCAAGCCGCCGGCGCGCAACGCCGCAGTGGCCCTTTCCAGCTACAACAGCTGAGCGCCCGGGCGCCGCTGGCCCGGTGCTAGCGGCCCAATGCTAGCGACTCAGGGCCGGTCCAGGCTGTCGAGGTACTCGATGGCCTGGCGGTACTTCTCCAGGCGCCGCCGGTCTTCCTCGCTCGGTGCGGGGATGCGTGACAGGTCACTGTTTTCCGCCAGATCCGCGCGCTTCACCCGACGCGCCAAAGGATTCTGTGCAACGCGGCGGATAAACCCCGGATAGTCCTCGCCTTCGACCTTGGTCAGCGCCGCCAGGGCCTGCAGCACCTCTTCAGTGAAACCTTCGCCGCGCAGTTGCTCCAGGGTCACCGGGCTGTCTTCGATGACGTCGTGGAGCACCGCCACCAGCCGTTCCCGGGGCTCGGACACGCGCAGCATGACCCGCAGCGGATGCAGGATGTAGGGCGCACCGCCCTTGTCGACCTGCCCGGCATGGGCCCGGGCAGCAATGGCAATGGCGCGTTCCAGGGTACTCATGGGTGTGGCTCCGGGTCTTGGCAACAATGCCGGGGGCCATACTAACCCGGCCGGTTCAGGCCAGGGCCAGCATCCGCTGGGCCCGTTGCAGCACCGGGGCATCGACCATCTGCCCGTCAACCTGGTACGCCCCGGCGCCAGCGCGCCCGCCCTCCACCACCCGCCGGGCCCAGGCCAGTTCCTCGGGGCTGGGCGCCAGCGCCTGATGAATCACCGGCACCTGGGCCGGGTGGATGCACAGGGCGCCGGTAAAGCCCATGGCGTAGGCGTGGCGGATCGAGGCCGCCAGGCCCGGGCTGTCGGCAATCGCCGGGAACACGCCATCCAGCGGTGCCTGTAGCCCCGCCGCCCGGGAATGCACGATCAGCGCCAGCCGCGCCTGATCCAGGGCGAACTGCGCCGCCGCCGAGCCGCTGCTGAGGTTGAGGTCCAGGGCCAGGTCCAGGCCGCCGAAGGACAGGCGCTGGACCCCGGGCGCCGTGGCAATTTCGGCCAGGGCCAGCAGGCCTCGGGCGCTCTCGATGATTGGCCACACCGGCCGGCCGCAAGCCGCCACCCGCGCCACCTGGGCCGCATTTTCGACTTTTGGCAGGAGCACTCCGGCGACCCCGGCCCGGGCCTGACAGAACGCCAGGTCGGCCGCGTGTTGCGGGTGCTCCGGCGCATTGACCCGGACCCAGACCCGGGCAGCGGGCTGCGCCAGCAGAAAGCGCCCCAGGTGTTCGCGGGCCTGGACCTTGAGGGGCTCTTCGACGGCGTCCTCGAAATCGACGATCACCGCATCGGCGCCGCTGACCAGGGCCTTGGCGAAACGTTCGGGACGGCTGCCGGGGACGAACAGCGCGGTGCGGACAATGGAATCGGACATGCTGTGTTCCTTGTTGGAGATGGCGGTTGCAGGCTGTGGATTTCCCGGTGTCAGCTCGATCGCGGGGGCCGCTGCGCGCCCCGGCGCAGCCTGCGGCAGCGGCTACCGGGTTCAGATGACGCCGCGGGTCTGCAGTTGCTGGATGGCGTGCGGGCTCAGGCCCAGTTCCGCAAGGATCGCCGCGCTGTGCTGGCCCAGCGCCGGAACTGCGTCCATGCGCGGGGCAAAGGCGTTGTTGCGCGCCGGCGGCCGCAGTGCCGGCAAGCTGCCCGCCGGGCTGTCCACTTGGCGCCAGGCATCGCGGGCCGCCAGTTGCGGGTGCTGCCACACGCCGTGCATGTCGTTGACCCGGGCGTTGGCGATCTGCGCCTGCTCCAGCCGCTCGCTGACCTGGGCCACGCTGAGCCGGGCAAAGTGCTCGACGATGATCTGGCGCAGCGCCTCGCGGTTGGCCGAGCGCTTGAAGTTGGCGCCAAAGCGCTGGTCCGTGGCCAACTCGGGCCGCTCCAGCACCTGGTCGCAGAACGCCGCCCATTCCCGCTCGTTCTGCAGGCCGAGCATCACCGTGCCGCCATCGCCCACCGGAAACGGCCCGTAGGGGTAGATGGTGGAGTGCGCCGCCCCGGCTCGCGGCGGCGGCTCGGCACCGGCGAAGGCGTAGTACATCGGGTAGCCCATCCACTCCACCAGGCTTTCCAGCATGCTGATGTCCAGGTGGCTGCCCAGCCCGGTGCGCCCGCGCAGCAACAGCGCCGAAAGAATGCCGCTGTAGGCGTACATGCCGGCGGCGATGTCGGCGATCGAACAACCGGCTTTGGCCATCTGCTCGGGTTCGGCGCCACCGGTCACCGAGAGAAAGCCGCCTTCGCTCTGGATCAGCAGGTCGTAGGCCTTTTTCCGCTCATAGGGGCCTCCCTCGCCGTAGCCGGAAATATCGCAGACGATCAGCCGTGGAAAGCGCTCATGCAGCGCCTCGAAGGACAGCCCCATGCGCGCCGCCGCGCCCGGGGCGAGGTTCTGCACCAACACATCGGCACCGGCCAGCAGGCTCTCCAGCAGGCCTTCGGCTTCCGGCTGCTTGAGGTCCAGGGTCAGGCTTTCCTTGGAGCGGTTGGTCCACACGAAGTGCGAGGCCAGGCCCTTGACCCGCTGGTCGTAGCCGCGGGCGAAATCGCCGCTGCCGGGGCGCTCGACCTTGATCACCCGGGCCCCCAGGTCCGCCAGCTGGCGGGTGCAGAACGGCGCGGCAATCGCGTGTTCCAGGCTGACCACCGTGATGCCGTCCAGGGGCCGTGGCTGTGCTGTGTTGTCAGTCATGTTCGGTCCTCGCCCTGTTCGATGTCGGGCATTCAGAGCAGTGAATGGAGGTCGTCGGCTTCACGCAGGGCCCAGACCCGGCGGATCAAGGCATCACCCTGCTGCGGGGTGCGGGCACCGGAGAACAGCAGCAGGCGCTGGAACTTGTCTTCCAGCTCGGCCCGAGACAGGCCATTGCCCGGGTCGCCCTTGGGCTGGTCGATGGCGCCGTGCAGGGTGCGGCCATCCACGCACTGCACCTCGACCCGGCCCAGCCAGCGCGTTGGATAGGCCGCATCGACTTGCGGGTCCAGCTGCATGTAGACCTTGTCGCGAAACGCCGCGACCCGCGGGTCGCTCAGCCCATGGCGCTGGAACTCCGGCAAGCCGGCCTTGCCGTGCACGGCGATCAGGCCGAGCACGGTGCCCATGGAGAATTTGGCCTGGTGCACGGTCTGCGGCACCTGGACCCGGCCCAGCACGTCGATGGCGCCCTGGTGCACCCGGGTCACGACCCGGGCGATCTGCTGGTGTTCCAGGCCTTCGCGCTGCATCACTTCAAGCAAGGCATCGGCGGCGGGATGGGTGTGGCGGCACGAGGCGTGGAACTTGAACGAGGTTTCCAGCAGCGCCCAGCGGCGGCCCAGGCCCTGGCTCAGGCGCTCGGGTTCGGCATCCCGGGACATGCCGGCGGCCATGCCCTGCTCGCCTTCGAGGATATTGCGCGCGCCGCTCAGGCCGTCCCGGGTCAGGTAGGCGGCCAGCAGGCCATCGGCGGCGGCCTTGGCGGTGTGCAGTTGCTTGGAATCGGCGGCGTCGCGCAAGAATTCCCAGAGCCCGGCGGCCTGGGTCCCGGCGCTGCCCAGCAGGTTGATGAACTGTTCGCTGTCGAACTCCATCAGCTTGCCCACCGCCACCGCGGCGGCCAGGGTGCCGACGGTGGCCGTGGTGTGGAAGATCCGGTAGTGGGAACGGCCCATGAATTCGCCGATGCGGATCCCCGCCTCATAACCGGCCACCGCCGCCAGCAGCAGCTCGCGGCCGGACTTGCCCAGGTCCTGGGCCGCCGCCAGCGCCGCCGGGAACACCACGGTGGCCGGGTGCAGCACGGAACTGTTGTGCAAATCGTCCTGCTCCACCAGGTGCGACGAGGCGGCGTTGACCAGGGCGGCGAAATACGCCGAGCTGCCGGCCCCGTTGACCAGGATGCGCGCCGGGCCGCTGGCCGGGCCCATGTGCCGGGCATAGGCCTCGAACAACGGGATCGGGTGCGCGCCCTGGGCCGCCAGGGCCGAGCCCAGCCAGTCGAGGAACAGCTCTTGGGTGCGCAGCAGGACGCTTTCCGGCAGGTCGGCGTAGCGCAAGCCGGCGAGGAACCCGGCCAGATCGTGGGTATGGCTCATTCGCGGCTCCTTAGAAACTGCGGGGCAGCTCCAGCAAATGCTCGGCGACGTAGGACAGGATCAGGTTGGTGGAGATCGGCGCCACCTGGTACAGCCGGGTCTCGCGGAATTTGCGCTCGACGTCGTACTCGCAGGCAAAGCCGAAGCCGCCGTGGGTCTGCAGGCAGGCGTTGGCCGCTTCCCAGGAAGCCTTGGCCGCCAGGTACTTGGCCATGTTGGCGCTGGCCCCGGCGTTGCGCCCGCTGTCGTATTCCTCACAGGCGCGCCAGCGCATCAGGTCGGCGGCCTCGATCTCGATATGGGCCTCGGCAATCGGGAACTGCACGCCCTGGTTCTGGCCGATGGGCCGGCCGAACACCACCCGGTCGCGGGCATAGGCGCTGGCCTTCTCTATGAACCAGCGGCCATCGCCGATGCATTCGGCGGCGATCAGCGTGCGCTCGGCATTGAGGCCGTCGAGGATGTACTTGAAGCCCTTGCCCTCCTCGCCGATCAGGCTGTCGGCGGGCAGCTCCAGGTTGTCGAAGAACAGCTCGTTGGTCTCGTGGTTGACCATGTTGGCAATGGGCTGCACGGTCAGGCCGTTGCCGATGGCCTGGCGCAGGTCCACCAGGAAGATCGACATGCCTTCGGACTTCTTGCGCACCTCGGCCAAGGGCGTGGTGCGAGCCAGCAGGATCATCAGGTCGGAATGCTGAATGCGCGAGATCCACACCTTCTGCCCGTTGATCACGTACTGGTCGCCGCGGCGGATCGCGGTGGTCTTGATCTTGGTGGTGTCGGTGCCGGTGGTGGGCTCGGTGACGCCCATCGATTGCAGGCGCAATTCGCCGCTGGCGAGCTTGGGCAGGTAGTAGCGCTTCTGCGCCGGGCTGCCGTGGCGCAGCAGGGTGAACATGTTGTACATCTGCCCGTGCACGGTGCCGGAGTTGCCGCCGCAGCGGTTCACCTCTTCGAGGATCACCGAGGCTTCGGCCAGCCCCAGGCCGGAGCCGCCGTACTCGGCTGGGATCATCGCCGCCAGCCAGCCGGCCTCGGTCAGGGCCTTGACGAAGGCTTCTGGGAAGCCCTTGCGCTCATCGATGCCGCGCCAGTAGGCGGCGTCGAACTCGGCGCACAGGGCACGCACGCCCTCACGGATGGCATTGAGTTGTTCAGTGTCATGGGGGGTCATCAATCGGCACTCCGCCTTGGCTTATTGTTGGAATTCAGTCGAACTGCACTTCGCCGCGCTGGGCCAGCCCGGCGCCGTCGCCGGCCCACAGTTCGGCGTGGCCAGGGGCGCTGATGCGCCCGCCGACCTCGAAAGGCTGCGGGGCAATCAAGGGCCGCAGGCCGCGGTAGGCGAAATGGCGCAGGCGCGCCTCGGGATGGGCCCGGCAGAAGGCCCCCAGGCTCAGGGTGGCGATCAGCGGGCCGTGCACCACCAGCCCCGGGTAGCCCTCGGTGGCGGTGACGTAGGGATAGTCGTAATGGATGCGATGGCCGTTGAAGGTCACCGCGCTGTAGCGAAACAGCAGGGTCGGCGTCGGCTCCAGCGACTCGCGCCAGTCGCCCTCGGGCAGCAGCTCGCCACTGCTCATTTTCGGCGGGGACGGTTCGCGGTAGACGATGTCCTGTTCTTCGCGCAACGCCAGTTGGCCGTCCTGAAAGTATTCGTGGCACAGGGTGACGAACAGCAACTGGCCGGTGCGCCCGGCTTTTTCCTCGACCTGGAGGATGCTGCTGACGCAACTGGCCTCGGCGCCGGCGCGCAGCGGCCGGTGAAACGCCAGGCGGCCTCCGGCCCACATGCGGTTGCGGTTGGCCGCCGGTGGCAGGAAACCGCCCCGCGCCGGATGGCCGTCGCCGCCCAGGGCCGCCGCCGGCTGCGGCTGCTGGAAAAAGCACCAGTGCCACAGCGGCGGCAGCGCTTCGTCCGGGGCTGGGGTGGGCAGGCCGAAGGTGGCGGCGATGCGGGTCAGCAGGTTGGCGCTGAGGTGGTCGTCGATCCGCTGGCTGCGGCCGATCCAGGCACTGGGGTCGGTGACACTCATAGAGGCAAGGTCCTGTGGCACGAAGGTGATGGCGGCCATCATGCAAGGGTGTGGCGCGTATGGAGAATTTGCATTTCTATAAACCGGCGTTCGTTTATGCTGAACGCCGCTCAGCACTCTCTTCCCCACCTTCGGGAGCCCGGACATGCATTTCGATCTGGCGGACCTGCGCCTGTTCATCCATATCGCCGAATCCCCCAGCCTGACCCAGGGCGCGCGCCGCGCCTTTCTCTCGCCAGCGGCCGCCAGCGCGCGGATCAAGGCCCTGGAAGGCCAGCTCGAAACCCGCCTGCTGTACCGCGACAGCCGCGGCGTGGAAGTCACCCCCGCCGGCGAACGGCTGCTGCAGCACGCGCGGCTGATCATGCGCCAGGTGGATTTCCTGAAGAGCGAATTCACCCAGTACGGCGGGGATTCCTCCGGGCATATCCGCATCTTCGCCAACACCACGGCGGTCACCGAGTTTCTGCCGGAGGTACTGGCCGGGTTTCTCTCGGCGCGCCCGGGGGTCACGGTGGACCTGCAGGAGCGCCTGTCCCGGGACATCGTCCGCGGCGTGCTGGACGGCACCAGCGACATGGGCATCATCGCCGGCCCGGTGGAGGCCGCCGGCCTGCAGGTGCTGCACTTCAGTACCGACCATCTGGTGCTGATGGTGCCGGTGGACCACCCCCTGGCCAGCCAGGCCTCGGTGACCCTGGAACAGACCCTGGCCTACCAGCACATCGGCCTGCATGAGGGCAGCACCTTGCTGAGCTTCCTGCGGGAGCACGTGGAGCGCCTGGGCAAGCCACTGTCGCTGCGCATCCAGGTGTCGAGCTTCGAGGCCATCTGCCGCATGGTCGAAGCCGGGGTCGGCATCGGCATCATTCCCGAGTCGGCGGCGCTGCGGCACAGCCGCACCATGCGACTGGTGACGGTGAAGCTCGACGAAAGCTGGGCGCTGCGCGAGCGCAGCATCATCGTCCGTGAACTCGAAGCCCTGCCGGGCACCCTCCGCGCCCTGATCAACACCCTGATGCCGCAGGCCAGCCCGGCACCCACCATCGGCAGCCGGCATGACCGATGATCGACAAGGCCAGAGGCGCAAGCAAAGACATTGATACCGATCAAGAGCCGCGAGCGCCGGGGCAGTCAACCTGAGGCCAATCAGGGCTGTTCGCACAGCCCGCCCTTTGGCTCTCCGGAGACTTGACCATGTCCAGCACTGCTCTCGATATCCTCCCCCACCCGCCATTCCCGGCGCAGCAAGGCCAATACTGGATCGACGCCCTGAACGACGGCAGCCACGTGCTGATCCGCCCGCTGCGCCCCCAGGACCGGGATCGGGAAAAGGCCTTTATCGAAAACCTCTCCCCGGTCACCCGGCACCAGCGTTTTCTCGGTGAGGTCAAGGAAGTCGGCGATCAACTGCTGGATCAACTGATGGACGTCGGCACCCCGCAACGGGTGGCCTACGTGGCCCTGGTCCACGACAACGGCGAACTACGGGAAGTCGGCATCAGTCGCTACGCCCAAGTCGACGACCAGCCCTGGCGCTGCGAATTCGCCGTGACCATCGCCGATCAATGGCAAGGCAAGGGCCTCGGCGCGCTGCTGATGCAGCACCTGATCGACGAAGCCCGTACCAATGGCTTCCAGCAGCTGTATTCGGTGGACTCCGCCGGCAACTACAGCATGCGCCGGCTGGCCAAACAGCTGGGCATGCGCAGCGCCATCGACCCCGACGATGCCACCCAGGTGATCCACAGCCTGGAGCTGTAAGCTGCCGCGCGCCGCGCCTCGGACCGAGGCGCGGCGCGCCCCTTAACACTCTTTGACAGTTTCCCGACAAAGCTGCCAAAGACTGCCCAAGCCCCCTTGCCTAGCATCCGCCCATCGAATGTCCGGTCGGTTGCTGTATGTCTTCCAAACTTCTTCACCTGCCTCTGCTCGGCGTGCTCCTGGGCAGCCTGGGCTGTCATGGCCAGCCCCCCGCGCCGCCGACTATCGGCCGCGGTGACTACGCCAGCATCATCGGTTACCTCAAGCAGTACATCCCCCGGGAAATGGCCGAGCATCGGGTGCCGGGGCTGTCCATCGCCCTGGTGGACGGCCAGGAGCTGATCTGGGCCCGGGGTTTCGGTTTTGCCGACCAGGCCCGCGGCCTGCAGGTGACCGAGAACACCGCGTTTCGGGCCGGGGCCCTGTCGCAGTTGCTGACCGCCACCGCCGTCATGCAACTGGTGGAACAGGGACGCCTGCAACTGGACGCGCCCCTGCAAGACAGCCTGCGGGAATTCTACGTCCGCTCGCGCTTTCACCAGGACCAGAACGCCGCTGACCAGGCGGTGACCCTGCGCCGTCTGCTCAGCCACCAGGCCGGCCTGCCCACCGACTATCTGCGCGACCGTTACACCCGCCAGCCCCTGGGCGAGCTGCCGGGCAAGGTCAGCGGGGTCTGGCTGAACCATTGCCCCGGCACCCAGACCGCCTACTCCAACCTGGGCTACGCCCTGCTGGGCGCGGCGATCGAGCGCAGCAGCGGCCTGGACTTCGAGCGCCAGTTGCAGAAAAGCCTGCTGCGCCCGCTGGGCATGAGCCAGTCGAGCTTCCTCGGCACCCGCCTGGCCCAGCCCTACCGCGCCCGGGGCTATGCCGACGGGGTCGGCAGCGCCGACGAACCGCTGCGCGACCTGTCCGCCACCGGCCTGTGGAGCAGCCCGCGGGACCTGAGCCGCTTTGTGCGGATGCTGTTCGCCCAGGGCTACTACAAGGACCGCCAGGTGCTGTCCCCGGCCTCAATCAATGAAATGGGCCGGGCGCAAAACACCGGCAACCCACTGGATTTCGATTGTCAGGTGGGCCTGGGCTGGTACCTCTCGCCCTGTGGCGAGGAATGGGTCAGTCCGGGGATCCGTACCTGGCAGCACAGCGCTGTGGGCAGTGACTTCCAGGCCCGGGTCAGTGTGCTGCCGGAGCAGCAGCTGGCGGTGATCGTGATGAGCAATTCAGGCTCCGGCGAGGCCGTGGCCAAGCCGCTGGTGCCCAAGGTGCTGCGCATGCTGCTGCAGGCCCACGGTGCCCCCGCGAGGCAAAAGCGCGACAGCGCCCAGCCCCAGGAACGGGTCGGCGGGCGGCGTCGGGTTCCGCAAGCCGCCGACCGCCAGCACCTGGCGGGTTTCTATGCCACCACCTGGGGCGTATTGCGCATTCGCGATCAGGACCAGCGCCTGTTCGGCGAACTGGCCGGCAAGCGTTTCGAACTGCTGCGCGACGAACAAGGCTGGCTGCGGGCGCAGAAGAAGTTCCTCGGCCTGTGGCAGCAGGACCTGGGTGACCTCGGACGGGTGCAGTTGGACCTGATGAACGTCCAGGGGCGTCGGGTGTTCACCGCCCGGCGCCACGGCCAGCTGCTGGCCATGGGCGAGCGCGTCGATCCGCTGCCCCTGCCCGACAACTGGCTGACCACGGTGGGCACTTACCAGGCCCTCAACGAGGACTCGGCCAACGCTGCCGTCAGCGACATCAGCATCACCCTGGAAGACGGTTTCCTGATGATCCGCAGCCTGCAACAGGGCCACGCACCCACCGATTACATCCTGGCCCCGATCGACAACGCCCACGCCGTGATTGCCGGCCAGGGGCCGGGCCTGGGCGATACGGTACGCCGCCAGATCAATGGCATCAGCGTCCTGGGCTACTCATTCAAACGTACCTACACCCGCCACTACCTGAGGTTCTAAAGCCGTATGAAAACCCTGAAACGCACCTCCACCGTCACCCTCCTGGCCAGCGCCCTGGGCTTGCTCGGGGCGTCCCCGGCCTTGCACGCCGAGGACTGGAAGTTCAGCGTGCGCGGCGGTGCTGCCAGCGTGCCGCGCTACAGCGGCAGTGACGAACGCACCGTGGCGCCGATTCTCGGCGGCGAGATCGTCAGCCCCTACGGCTTCTTTCTCAATACCGACCAGGGTCTGGGCTGGGGCAACGAATGGGACGGCCTGTCCTTCAGCACCTGGGTCGGCGCCAGCGACGAGCGACGCGACAAGAACCACCTGGGCCAGGGCTCCAAGCGCCTCAAGGGCATGGGTGAAATCAAGTCCCGGGCGCAGTTCGGCGCGCACCTGGGCTACGACCTGGGGCCGTTCGAACTGGGGGCCACCCTGACCCACGCGCAGAAGAAAAATAACGATCGCGACACCGGCTCGGCCTACAGCCTGCTGCAGCTGAGCATCGCCAGCACCCTGTACGAGGGCCGCCTGGGCAGCCTCGACGCCAGCCTCAACAGCCTGTACGGCAACGCCGACTACATGCAGACCTGGTATGGCGTGAGCAACACCCAGGCGGCCAACAGCCGCTTCAGCGCCTACCGCGCCAAAGGCGGCCTGGTGAGCAGCGGTGGCGACCTGACCTGGAACCTGCCGCTCAACGAGCAGACCAAGCTCTCGACCCAGCTGTCGCTGCAGTACCTGAGCAAGGAAGCCGGCAACAGTCCGATCGTCGACCGGCGCCTGCAGACGGTGCTGGGCACGCAGATCGAATACAGCTTTTGAGCTTCAAGCGGCAAGCTTCAAGCTGCAAGCGGTGGCGTTTGGCTTGCCGCTTGTAGCTTGCCGCTTGCAGCTGCCTTCAATCCACATGCGCCCAGGTCATGCGGAACGAGGCGCCGCCCCACTCCGAATCCAGTACTTCGACCTTGCCGCCGTGCCATTGCGACACGCGCCGCACCAGCGCCAGGCCCAGGCCGAAACCGCCGGTGCGCCGGTCACGACTGGCATCGAGGCGGGAAAACGGTTCGAAGATTTTCTCCCGCCCGTCCACCGGCACTCCGGGACCGTCATCGTTGACCCGCACTTCGTAGCCGTGCTCCAGGCGCACCAGGGACACTTCCACCCGCCGCTCGGCATAGCGGATGGCGTTGCGCAGCAGGTTGATCACCGCCCGGGCCATGAAGCGCGGCTCGATGCGCACGTGGTCCACCTGGCAGCAGCGGATCAGCAACTGCACCCCCGCCGCCTCAGCTTCCAGGGCCACGCTGCCGACCACGCTGTCGAGCCAGTTCTGGGCCTGGATGTCTTCGCGACTGATGCTGGCCGCGCCGTGTTCCAGGCTGGCGTAGGTCAGCAGCTCGGAAACCATTTCCTCCAGTTCGCCAAGGTCGGCGTACATGTCGGCGATCAGTTCGCGGTTTTCCTCCGGGTCGGGCTGTTGCTGCAACTGGTCCAGTTCGAAGGACAGCCGGGCAATGGGCGTGCGCAACTCGTGGGACACGGCGTTGGTCAACTCGCGCTGATTGGCGATCAGGCCTTCGATGCGCGCCGCCATGCGGTTGAAGTGCTGGGCCAGGTCGCGGATGTTCGAACGCCGCGACAGGTGCAGACGGGTGCTCAGGTCATTGCCGCCAAAGCGTTCGGCGGCCAGGCGCAGGCGCTCCAGGTCGCGCCAGTGCGGACGCACCCAGAAGTACAGGACGATGGCCAGCAGCGCACCGAGCAAGGCATAGGCGGCGATGTTGTAGAGCAGGGTCAGCGGCGGGTCTTCCGGCAGCTTGATGCTCAACAGCTGGGAGCCGCCGTCGATGCTGGAAATGAATTGGTTGAAATCATCCCGGACCACCAGTTGCTTGGCGCTCAGCAGCGCCCGCTCGCGCTCGTTGAGGTCCAGGTCGCCAGCCTGCACCAGCTTGAGCCCCAGCCCGTAATGGGGCTTGAGCAACTCCAACTGATGCTGGCGCCCGGCCTCGTCAAAGGGCCGCAGCTGCTTGCTGAGGCTGTAGGCCGGCCCGCGCACCGCATCGCGGTTGTAGGCCTCGATCAGGTCCACCGCCAGGTAGTTGAGGAAGATGTGTTGCACCGCGGTCATGGCCCCGGCAAAGCCGAGGGCCAGGAACAGGTAGAGCCCCAGAAACAGCCGCAGCATTCAGATCTCCCAGGCGAACGGATTGAACAGGTAGCCCTTGCCCCACACGGTCTTGATGCACACCGGCTCGCGCGGGTTGTCCTTGAGCTTGCCGCGCAATTTGCTGATGTAGACGTCGACGCTGCGGTTGAGGCCGTCGAACTCGATGCCGCGCATGCGGTTGAGGATGTCATCTCGGGACAGGGTCTTGCCCGCCGCGCTGGCCAGCAGCCAGAGCAGCTCGAACTCCATGGTGGTCAGTTCGATCGGCTCGCCGGACAGACGTACCTCGCGGCTGCTGCGGTCGATGCTCAGCACGCCGAACTCCAGGGCGCCGCGCGAGGCGCTGGACTCCGGCACCTGGCGCCGTTGCAGGGCCCGCAGGCGCGCCAGCAGCACCGCCGGCTTGATGGGTTTGATCACGTAATCGTCGGCGCCGGATTCCAGGCCGAGGATGTGGTCCAGATCGTCTTCCTTGGCGGTGAGGATGACGATCGGGGTGTCGGCCACGGCGCGGATTTCCCGGCACACGTGCAGGCCGCTCTGACCCGGCAACATCAGGTCGAGCACCACCAGTTTCGGTTTGAATTCGAGAAACGCCGCCAGGGCCACATCGCCCCGGTGCACCGTCAGCACTTCAAAGCCGTGCTGGGACAGGAAGTTGGCAATCAGCCCCGCGAGCTTCTCGTCATCTTCCACCAGCAGGACCTTGCCAAGACCCAGGTTATCCATAGCAATCCGTTCGCGAACACACAGTTTTGAGTGCGCGCAGTATAGAGGGGCCAAGGTTAAAAAAAGGCTAAGGTCGCGGCAAAACCGGCGTGTTGTCGCGGTTTTGCGCAAAGTTTCATTCTTTTAAGAGTTTTTAACAATTTGCCCCTGCTTTTACACAAGGGCAGCGCCTCACCAGGCCGGCACGCCGCTGTGGAAGCGGAACTCCGGGTCCGGGGACTCGATCAGTGCCTGCTCGGCGGCCCGCACCTTGTCGATCACCTGGGCGATGTCCCGGGCGTCGCCATATTGATAGGCCAGCTTGAGGTAGCCCTGGTAGTGCCGGGCCTCGCTTTTGAGCAGGCCGAAGTAGAACTTGCCCAGCTCTTCGTCCAGGTGCGGCACCAGGGCTTCGAAGCGCTCGCAACTGCGGGCTTCGATAAAGGCGCCGACCACCAGGGTGTCCACCAGCTTCACCGGCTCGTGACTGCGCACCACCTTGCGCAGGCCCGAGGCATAGCGCCCGGCGTGCAATTGGCGCAGCTCGACCTTGCGTCGTTTCATCAGGCGCATGACCTGTTCGTGGTGCACCAGCTCTTCCCGGGCCAGGCGCGACATCATGTTGATCAGGTCGACATGGGAGTGGTACTTGGCGATCAGGCTCAGGGCGGTGCTGGCGGCCTTGAACTCGCAGTTCTTGTGGTCGATCAGCAGGGTTTCCTGGTCGGCCAGGGCCGCCTGGACCCAGGCGTCGGGAGTCCGGCAGCCGAGAAAGTCATGAATTTCAGGAAAGTTCATCGGTGCATTTCCGAGCAATCCGCCATGGCAATGGCGGCAGTATCAGTGATCGATAACATGAGGCTCACGAGACAATTAAGGCTTCACAGCGAAAGGCTGGCGATTATACCGGCCACGCCGCAGACCACCAGCGGCCGCGATTGATATGCATCAACGTCCGCCCCGGGCGCCAGCAACTATAGTTGTGCACGCTAGCCGTTCATCCCTTTCCTGGAGATCCCGATCATGCAAAGCATCCGCAGTATCCTGGTGGTCATCGATCCCACGCCGGGCGAAAGTCTCGCCCTCAAGCGCGCCAAGCTGATTGCCGGGGTCACCCAGGCCCATCTGCACCTGCTGGTCTGCGACAGGAAGCACGAGCATTCGGCGCTGCTCAGCGTGCTCAAGAGCAGCCTGACCAGCGAAGGCTACAGCGTCACCACCGAGCAGGCGTGGAACGAGAGCCTGCATGAAACCATCATCGACGTGCAGCAGGCCGAAGGCTGCGGCCTGGTGATCAAGCAGCACGCCCATGAAAACCCGCTGAAGAAGGTCCTGCTGACCCCGGCGGACTGGAAGCTGCTGCGCTACTGCCCGACCCCGGTGCTGCTGGTCAAGACCGCCACGCCCTGGGCCGGCGGCGTGGTCATGGCGGCCATCGACGTCGGCAACATGGACGGCGAGCACCGCACCCTGCATGCCAGCATCGTCGACCATGGCTTCGACATCGCCAGCCTGGCCAAGGCCCAGCTGCACGTGATCAGCGCCCACCCGTCACCGATGCTCTCGGCCGCCGATCCGGTGTTCCAATTGAAGGAAACCATCGAGCAGCGCTATCGCGAAGCGTGCAAGGCGTTCCAGGCCGAGTTCGAGATCGACGACGCCCACCTGCATATCGAGGAAGGTCCGGCGGATGTGCTGATTCCCCACATGGCCCACAAACTGGGGGCCGTGCTGACCATCATCGGCACCGTGGCCCGCACCGGGCTGTCGGGGGCCTTGATCGGCAACACCGCCGAGGTGGTGCTCGACTCCCTGGACAGCGACGTGCTGGTGCTCAAGCCGGCGGACATCATGGACCACCTGGAAGAACTGGCGGCCAAGGCCTGAGCCCCTGTTCGGCAACCCCATCGCGCAACCTGCGCCGTCCATGACGGCGCTTTCGCTGGCCAGCCAGCGCATCAACCTCCCCTCGTAGCAGCCGGCCGGCGAAGAGGCCCTTGAGCCTTGCACCGCCCTGACGGCCGCCTTCGCTGACAAGTCAGCTCCTACAGCGGTATTTGCGTGGGAACCCTTGGTGTTGGCGCCGGCTGGCCGGTGAAGCACTCAGCCCAGGGCGTCCTTGAGGAAACCGGGGGCGATGTAGCGCTGGTAATGGGCTTCTGACAGGAGGAAGAATTCCCGATCGATGGCGTCGCGCAACTCCGGCAGGCCCCAGTCGCGGAACTCCGGCAACAGCACCATGCCGTAGGCGTCCAACTGGTTGATCACCCGCGCGCCCCGGGCAATCAGTTGGTAGGCCCAGCAGTATTCGGACTGGTGCGGCACGAAACGGATCTTGCGCTGCTCCAGCTGCCCGCGCAGGCGCGCCGGATCGAAGACTTCCAGCTTGGCCGCCATCACCTGCACCAGCAGTTGCTCAAGACGCAGCCAGACCGCGCGCTTTTGCTCCTCGTTGTAACCGTTCCAGTTGATCACTTCGTGATGGAAGCGCTTGCAGCCACGGCACACCAGATCGCCGTAGACAGTGGAGCAGAGGCCGACGCAGGGGGTCTTGATGGTCTGATTGGGCATAGAGAAACAACGCACGCAAAGGCAAAACAGTCGGCAATGTTAGCCCTTTGTCTAAGATTGATCACCCCTCAAACTTCAATACAGCAACTTACGTTGAGACTTTTTTTGCCGTAGAATCAGCCAGCCTTTTTAGGCGCCAATGTCCGTTTGAAGCTGTTTTCAAAGCGTCACGAGCACAGTCGTTCCTTCAGAGCGGTGTTGGCGAGGGATTTTTCCAGCGGGGAAAAATCCAGCGCCAACCCTCATCAGCTCCCCGTTCTGCAGGCGTAAAACTTTGAAAGCAGCTTCTGTAAGGAATTGTCGGTAATTCTGGCTAAGTGGCGCACAACGCCACGCAGCGCATGAGTACGGCAATTTCGGGATGAGCGTCCCGGACACCCATTTGGGACCACTGATGAGGGTAATAACTGTGCTTGAAGCCTACCGCAAACATATCGAAGAGCGCGCAGCACTGGGTATCGTTCCCCAGCCGCTTAACGCCGAACAAACTGCAGGCCTGGTCGAGCTGCTGAAGAATCCCCCGGCTGGCGAAGAAGCTTTCCTCGTTGACCTGATCACCAACCGCGTTCCACCAGGAGTCGACGAAGCCGCCTACGTCAAGGCCGGTTTCCTCTCCGCGCTGGCCAAAGGCGAAGCCTCCTCCCCTCTGATCGACAAGAAACGCGCCGTTGAACTGCTGGGCACCATGCAGGGCGGCTACAACATCGTCACCCTGGTGGACCTGCTGGACGACGCCGAACTGGCGCCAGTGGCCGCCGCTCAACTCAAGCACACCCTGTTGATGTTCGACGCTTTCCACGATGTCGCGGAAAAAGCCAAGAACGGCAACGTTCACGCCCAAGCCGTGCTGCAATCCTGGGCCGACGGCGAGTGGTTCAAGAACCGCCCGGTACTGGCCGACAAGATCAGCCTGCGGGTGTTCAAGGTCACCGGCGAAACCAACACCGACGACCTCTCCCCTGCCCCTGACGCCTGGTCCCGCCCGGACATCCCGCTGCACGCCCTGGCCATGCTGAAAATGGCCCGTGACGGCATCGTACCGGACGTGCAAGGCTCCATCGGCCCGATGAAACAGATCGAGCAGATGCGCAACGACGGCTTCCCGATCGCCTACGTCGGCGACGTGGTCGGCACCGGTTCGTCCCGTAAGTCGGCGACCAACTCGGTGCTGTGGTTCTTCGGCGACGACGTTCCTTACGTGCCGAACAAGCGTGCCGGCGGCTTCTGCTTCGGCAGCAAGATCGCTCCAATCTTCTACAACACCATGGAAGACGCCGGCGCCCTGCCGATCGAATTCGACGTGTCGAAGATGAACATGGGCGACGTGATCGACCTGTACCCGCACGCTGGCAAAGTCACCAAGCACAACAGCGACGAAGTCCTGGCCACCTTCGAAATGAAGACCCCGGTGCTGCTCGACGAAGTCCGTGCCGGCGGCCGTATCCCGCTGATCATCGGCCGTGGCCTGACCGAGAAGGCCCGCGCCGAACTGGGCCTGCCGCCATCCGATCTGTTCAAGAAGCCTGAAGCTCCCGCTGAAAGCACCAAGGGTTTCACCCTGGCGCAGAAGATGGTCGGCAAGGCGTGCGGCGTGACTGGCGTGCGTCCAGGCACCTACTGCGAACCGAAGATGACCACCGTCGGCTCCCAGGACACCACCGGTCCCATGACCCGTGACGAACTGAAAGACCTGGCTTGCCTGGGCTTCTCCACCGATCTGGTGATGCAGTCGTTCTGCCACACCGCGGCCTATCCGAAGCCGATCGACGTCACCACGCACCACACCCTGCCTGACTTCATCATGACCCGTGGCGGCGTGTCCCTGCGTCCGGGCGACGGCATCATCCACAGCTGGCTGAACCGCATGCTGCTGCCGGACACCGTCGGCACCGGTGGCGACTCCCACACCCGTTTCCCGATCGGCATCTCGTTCCCGGCCGGTTCCGGCCTGGTGGCCTTCGCCGCCGCCACTGGCGTGATGCCTCTGGACATGCCGGAATCGATCCTGGTTCGCTTCAAGGGCAAGCTGCAGCCTGGCGTCACCCTGCGTGACCTGGTCCACGCCATCCCTTACTACGCGATCCAGAAAGGCCTGCTGACCGTCGAGAAGAAAGGCAAGAAGAACGCCTTCTCCGGCCGCATCCTGGAGATCGAAGGCCTGGAAACCCTGACCGTCGAGCAAGCCTTCGAACTGTCCGACGCCTCGGCCGAGCGTTCGGCTGCCGGTTGCACCATCAAGCTGTCCAAAGAGTCGATCGCCGAGTACCTGAAGTCCAACATCACCCTGCTGCGCTGGATGATCGGCGAAGGCTACGGCGATGCCCGGACCCTGGAGCGTCGCGCCCAAGCGATGGAAGCCTGGCTGGCCAACCCTGAGCTGCTGGAAGCCGACAAGGACGCCGAGTACGCCGAAGTCATCGAGATCGACCTGGCCGACGTCAAGGAGCCTGTGCTCTGCGCGCCGAACGACCCGGACGACGCTCGCCTGCTGTCCAGCGTCGCTGGCCAGAAGATCGACGAAGTGTTCATCGGTTCCTGCATGACCAACATCGGTCACTTCCGCGCCGCCGGTAAGCTGCTGGATCAGGTCAAGGGCCAGCTGCCAACCCGTCTGTGGCTGTCGCCGCCGACCAAGATGGACGCTCACCAGCTGACCGAAGAAGGCTACTACGGCATCTACGGCAAGGCCGGCGCGCGCATGGAAATGCCGGGCTGCTCGCTGTGCATGGGTAACCAGGCACGTGTAGAACCGAACTCGACCGTGGTGTCGACTTCGACCCGTAACTTCCCGAACCGTCTGGGCGATGGCGCCAACGTCTACCTGGCTTCGGCCGAGCTGGCGTCGGTGGCTTCGATCCTGGGTCGCCTGCCGACCGTCGAGGAGTACATGGAATACGCCGGCAAGATCGACAGCATGGCCGCGGACGTGTACCGCTACCTGAGCTTCGACCAGATCGCCGAGTTCCGTGAAGCGGCGGCCAACGCCAAGATCCCGGTGGTGCAAGCCTAAGGCTCTAGCGTTGTAAAAAAGAACGCCGCGTATTCCACGATACGCGGCGTTTTTTTATGCCTGCTGCCTTGGGTGGCCGCCCTGCCCGCTAGTTCGCCCTGAGCTGCGCAGCCACCCAGGCGCGATACGCCCAAGCGCCCAGACTCAATGCCAGAGCCCAGCCTGAGCCTGACCACTCCAGTTCTGCAGGCTTTCCTGCAGCGTGTCGTCGACGCTGGTGCCACTGAGCAACACCTGATACTCGGCAGTCGATGGCAAGCCCGCCAGGGCGTCCTTGGCGTTGTGCTTGAGCCGGGCCAGGGCCAGGCGCTTGTGCTCCAGGTTGACCTGGCGGAAGAACTCGTCCAGGGCCTCGATGCTGGTGCCGTCCAGGTCCGGCGACTCTTCCAGGCTGAGAATGACGCTGTGAATCGGCACCTGCGCATGGCGGATCAAGCGCAAGGCGCCGCCCAGGATGCGCTCGGCGTTGGCGAAGAACAGCGCCTCCCCCGGTCGCAGGATCAGCACCCCCGGCACCTGCCGGGCCTCGGGATGACGGCTCAGGTCGACAAAATCATGACCACTGCCCAATTGGCCGAGGACCTGGATATCCGCCGCCGACAGCTGACGCAGCATCAACAGAATGCTCACCCCCACCGACAGCAACAGACCGTCCAGCACCCCCAGCACCAGCACCGCACTTACCGCGCAGATCACCAGGAAGCGATCCCGGCGCCAGATGAAATAGCGCCCCAACGGTTGCAGGCTCAGGCCATGGCCCAGGGCATACATGACGATCGCCGCCAGCACCGGTTCCGGCGTCAGGGCGATATAGGGCAATACCGTCAGCACGATGACCAGCATCACCGCCGCCGCGGTCAACCCCGCCAACCGCGAGCGCGCCCCGGCCGCCTCGTTGGCCGAGGTGGCCGAGTAGCCGGCGCCGGCCGGCATGCCGTGAAACAGCCCCGACACCAGGTTGGAAGCGCCCAGGGCCAGCAGGTCGCGATTGGACGACACCCGGTCGCCATGCTTGAGGGCCAGGGAGCTGATGGAGCCGTAGGACTCGGCGTACAGGATCATCACCAGGGCAAACGCCAGTTCACCCAGGCGCAGCCAATCGGCAAAGGGCAGGTCCGGCAGGCTCGGCACCTCAAGCTTCAGCTCGATGACACCGATCAGCGCCACCCCGTGAGCCGGCAGGTCGAGCCATTGTCCGGCGCCGATGCCAATCACCACCGCCACCAGCCCGCCAGGCACGTAGGGAATCCGCGAACAGATCGCCAGCACCAGCAAGGCCACCGCCGCCACCGCCACGCCCGCCCAGTTCCACTGCGGCCATTGCTCCAGCAACTGCGGCAGGAAACGCACCAGGTTGCCGGTGCTCAAGTGCACCCCGACCACGGTGGCGAACTGCTTGAGGATGATGGTCACCGCCAGGCCAAAGGCAAAGCCGCGCAACACCGGCTTGGCAATGAACGCGGTGACGCCGCCCAGGCGAAACAGCCCCGCCAGGATGAAAAACGCCCCGGTGAGCAGCACCAGGGCGAACCCCAGGCTCAGGCGCAGCTGCGCATCGCCGGCGGCCAGGGACAGGGTCGCCGCGGCCAGCACCGCGGCCGAAGACGAGGTGGCCGAGACGATGGCAAAGCGGCTGCTGCCGAACAGGCCGTAGCACAGCAGCCCGGCGAACAGGGCAATCACCCCGGCCTGGGGCGGCAAGGCGGCGATGCTGGAATAGGCCACCGCCTCGGGCAGCAACAGGCCGGCGATGGACAAGCCGGCCAGCAGGTCGCGGCTGCGTCGCGGTTCGGAAGTGGCAGCGAGCTGCCCTTGATCAGTCGACAATCTGGCCCACCCATCCTGGCAAGTAACGTGCGTCCTGGCTGCGCGCCAGCTTCATGGCCCGGGCCTGAACCTTGGCCCCCAGCCGGCCCAGCGCCTGACTGTCGATGCGCCGGCGGAAAAAGTCCGCCCAGAGAAATTCGCTGAACGGTGTCGCGTCCTTGGCGAAGCCGCCAGCACGCCGCAGCACCCCCGCCAGACTACGGTAAGGATCGTCCTGCAGCTCGAGGATGCGCGCGGGAATCCGCTCGAACGAGCGCCGCACGCCCTGCGCATCGTAAGGATGAGCCCATTGGTTGAACGCCATCACTTCCCAGAAACTGTCGGGCTCGACAAAGGACAAATCCTTGAGCACCAGCAACGGCACCTCTTTCACCCCCTCCTGCAACAGGGCCATACCGAAGTGATGGTGGTCGACGATGTAATAGCGCTGCTTGGGGCCCAGCACGCAGGGGAACCAGTGGTCCTCCAGGGCCGCCGCCCGCGCCTTGCGCTTGAGCTGCTGCCACATCTGGCGCTTGGCGTTGACTTCGGCCAAGCCCACGGTGAGCTGGGTCGGGTGCAGGGTATCCAGGCGGGCGTGGATCAACTGCGGATGAGCACGGGCCATGCAATGACTCCAGACAGGAACAAAATCATCAGCTTAGACCTTTATTCGCGGCCGCAGACGATCCCGGTCAATGCCATGAACGACAACGCCGCCGAGGCTGTGAAGCACCGGCGGCGTTGTCTGTTGGAGCGGGCTTGAGCCAAGGCTTGGCTGCAAGCGTCGCGGGCCGGGTGCGCCCTTCGCCGGCAGCTCGGCTGCTAGCGGGGGAGCGCGGCCCGAAGGCGCCTGCTAGGGCTTTGCAGCACTCAAGAGGCCAGCGAGTACACCAGGGCGGTAATCGCCACCAGGCCTACCAGGGTCACGAACACGTTGGACGCCTGGCCGCGATAGCGGGCCATGGCCGGCACCTTGCGGATGGCGTACATCGGCATCAGGAACAGGATCGCCGCGATGACCGGACCGCCGAGGGTTTCGATCATCCCCAGGATGCTCGGGTTAAGGGTCGCCACCGCCCAGCAGATCACAAGCATGAACGCCGCGGTCACGCGGTCCAGGGCCTTGGCCCCGGGACGCCGGCCACTCTTGATGATCAGCCCCTTGAGGCCTTCGCTGGCACCGATGTAGTGGCCCAGGAACGACTTGGCAATGGCCACGAAAGCAATCAGCGGCGCGGCAAAGGCGATGGTCGGGTTGCTGAAGTGGTTGGCCAGGTAGGACAGGATCGACAGGTTCTGCGCCTTGGCTTCGGCCAACTGCGCCGGCGACAGGGTCAGCACGCAACTGAAGACGAAGAACAGCACCATGGCCACCATCAGCAGGTGGGCACGGGACAGGATCTGCGAGCTGCGCTCTTCGGCGTGCAGGCCGTAGCGGCGCTTCTGGTCCACGGCAAAGGCCGAGATGATCGGCGAATGGTTGAACGAGAACACCATGACCGGGATCGCCAGCCACAGGGTGTGCAGGAAGGCCGAAGGCGCCGGCACGTCACTGGCGGTGGCGAGGATGCCGCCGTTCCAGTGGGGAATCAGGAACACCGCGAGGAACGCCAGGGCGACGATGAACGGGTAGACCATCAGGCTCATGGCCTTGACGATCACCTGCTCGCCACAGCGCACCACGGCCAGCAGGCCGAGAATCAGCATCAGGGACAGGATCGCCCGCGGCGGCGGCGCGATGTGCAGCTGGTGCTGCATGAAGCTGCCGACGGTATTGGTCAGGGCCACGCTGTAGATCAGCAGGATCGGGAAGATGGCAAAGAAGTACAGCAAGGTGATCAGGGCACCGGCCTTGATCCCGAAGTGCTCTTCCACCACCTCGGTGATGTCGGCGCCATCGCGCCCGGACAGCACGAAGCGGGTCAGGCCGCGGTGGGCAAAGAAGGTCATGGGGAAGGCCAGCAGCGCCAGGATCAACAGCGGCCAGAAGCCGCCGAGGCCGGCATTGATGGGCAGAAACAGGGTACCGGCACCGATGGCGGTGCCAAACAGGCCCAGCATCCAGGTGGTGTCTTGGCGGTTCCAGCTACTCAGGGTCGCTGGGGCCGCCGTTTCAAAGCGTTGATCAACGCTGTTGGCCTGATCATTCATCCGGTGGGATCTCCACATTCCGGTCGTTTGCCATTCGACCGGAGCGCGTCGGAGTACCCGACAGACAGAACCCCGGCCGAAATAGAGGGGGCGCGATTGTCCGGGATTCCGCGGGCGCTGCATAGACTCAGCTGAGGAACGGTTTATGCGCAGCAGGCATTTTTTTGTTGGCCGGCGAAGCGTCTGGCCCGGTCCTCTCACGCTCAATCCACGTTCCGTAGGAGCTGGCTTGCCAGCGAATGCGCCCGCAGGGGCAATGCACATCCCGCGTACCTGTTCCTCGGCAAGCCGACGCGCGCTGGGCTGCGTTGACAAGATTCACGGCCAGGCGGCATGATCGGCCCCCATGAATATCTACGCGCTCAACCCTGCCTCTACCACCACGACTGCCTACGGCGGGTCGTGTGGTAGCTGTGCGGGATGATGCAAGCACAGTAAAACCAAGGCCCCGCCAGCAATGGACGGGGCCTTTTGTTTCTCCGTCCAGCTGGCACTACAAGGAGAGACAAGATGCCTTTATCCAACCCCAAGCGTGCCCTGCTGGTCATCGACATGCAGGTTGGCCTGTTCAACGGACCGGACAAGCCCTACAAGCGCGAACAGACCCTGGAAAACATCAATCAGCTGATCCGCCGCGCCCGCCAGGCCGGGGCACCGATCTTCGCCGTGCGCCATACCGGCCCCGCCGATTCGCCGATTGCCGCCGGCAGCCCACTCTGGCAACTGCTGCCGACCCTGGAAGTGGATGAAGAACTGGACTGCGTGCTGGACAAGACCCGCCCCAGCTGCTTTGTCGGCACCGGGCTGGCCGAGCGCCTGCAGGAAGCACAGGTCAAGGAACTGGTGATCGTCGGCATGAAGACCCAGTACTGCGTCGACGCCACCTGCCGCGCCGCCGGCGACCTGGGCTTTGCCGCGCTGCTGGTGGAAGACGCCCACACCTGCATGGACACGCCCGTGCTGGGAGCGAAAAAAATCATCGCCCACCATAACGCCACCTTGAACGGCCCCTTCGTGCGGCTGATCAAGACCCCTGATGTGACCTTCTGATTCAAGCCGGCCCGCCACTGCCCCGGGGACGCCGAATCGCGCGTTACGCCCCGGGAACAGTGCCGGCCAGGATTGCCAAAATCCGCGCCGCCCCCCACCCTTGAGCCCTCGCCACGGTCTGCGCATGCCAACGGACCGTCGTCCGCGGCCATGCCGTACCCTCCCCAGCGCCGTTCATTCATTCCCAAGGAGCCCCTTGATGCGTGCCACCGTCCTGGTCCTGGTTGAAAACGTCAACGCCTACCTGCCGCTGCTCGAACAGCTGGGCTTTCATCTGATCCTGGCGCCCACCGCCGCCGAACGGGCCCGGGCCATCCAGGACCACGCCGGGCAGATCGACGCCGTGCTGACCCGAGGCCCACTGGGGCTGACTGCGGCGGAAATCGACGCCCTGCCCCGGCTGCAGATCATCTGCGTGATCGGTGCCGGCTATGAGCAGGTGGACCTGCAAGCGGCGAGCAACCGCGGGATTGCCGTGACCAATGGCGCCGGGGTCAACGCCTCGTCGGTGGCCGATCATGCTCTGGCCCTGTTGCTGTCTCTGGTCCGGGGCATTCCCCAGTCCGATGCCGCCGTGCGCCAGGGGCAATGGCCAAAGGTCCTGCGCCCTTCCGTGGCCGGCATGCGCCTGGGCATCCTCGGGTTGGGCGCCGTGGGCCAGGCCATCGCCCGCCGCTGTGCCCTGGGGTTCGACATGCCGGTGAGTTATCACAGCCGCCAGCCCCGGCCGGACCAGCCCTACCGCTTTTGCCCGAGCCTGCTGGAGCTGGCCCGGGACTCGGACGTCCTGGTGATCGCCACCCCCGGCGGCGCCGAGACCCGGCATCTGGTGGACCAGCCGGTATTGCAAGCCCTTGGCGCCGAAGGTTTCCTGGTGAACATCGCTCGTGCCAGCGTGGTGGACACCAACGCCCTGCTGCAGGCGCTGAAACAGCGGCGGATCGCCGGCGCGGCCCTGGACGTGTTCGATGACGAGCCGCAAGTACCGGACGGTTTCAAGGGCCTGGACAATGTGGTGCTGACCCCTCACGTCGCCGGCCTTTCGCCCCAGGCCAGCCGCGACACCGTGGACATGGTCGGCCAGAACCTGCTGGCCCACTTCGAGGGCCGGCCCCTGCTGACCCCACTTCACCTGCCGGCACCGAACTGACCCATCCCCGAGCCAACGCCTATGCTCGTGAGGCGGACAACCTCCGGCCTGCATGGCTTGTATAGGAGCTGGCTTGTGCAGGAGCTGGCTGGCCAGCGAAAGCCAGCGCCGGTCATGACGCCCTCTTCGCCGGCGAGCCAGCGCCTACGGGGGCTTGGTCTCACCGAGTTGTAGACACACGGGGCTAAATTCAAACGCTTGTATCAAAAGCAATGATTGCCCAGCAACACGCGCACCTATAAAGGCTCGCCGCGATTGTGGGGAGCCGTTAGGCGCATTAGATTAGTCAATAATCTCTGGCCTCCAGAATAAGCAGAAGGGATAAGCATGGCGCTTACAGACCAGTCCACCCGTACTCGCTCCGGCGAGGAACTTGACGCCAACCTGATCGATCCGTACCTCAAGGCGCACATTCCGGGCCTGTCCGGCACGCCGCGGATCAGCCAGTTCCCGGGCGGGGCTTCGAACCTCACTTACCTGCTGGAATACCCTGACCAGGAATTCGTCCTGCGGCGCCCGCCCTTCGGTCACAAGGCCAAGTCGGCCCACGACATGGGCCGCGAGTTCCGCATTCTCAACCAGCTCAGGGACGGCTTCCCCTACTGCCCAAAGGCCTACGTGCACTGCACCGACGAGTCGCTGATCGGTGCCGAGTTCTACGTCATGGAACGGGTCAAGGGCATCATCCTGCGCTCCGACCTGCCGCCGGAGCTGGGCCTGGACGCCAGCCAGACCGAGGCCCTGTGCAAGAGCTTCATCGACCGTCTGGTGGAACTGCACCGGGTCGACTACAACGCCTGCGGCCTCGGCGACCTGGGCCGCCCCGAAGGCTATGTGCAGCGCCAGATCAAGGGCTGGAGCGAGCGCTACGAAAAGGCCCTGACCCCGGATGCACCGCACTGGGACACGGTGAAGGCCTGGCTCAACGACAAGATGCCCGCCGACCACCCGACCTCGAGCATCGTGCACAACGACTACCGCTTCGACAACGTGATCCTCGACCCCCACAACCCGATGCAGATCATCGGCGTGCTGGACTGGGAACTGACCACCCTGGGCGATCCGCTGATGGACCTGGGCAACAGCCTGGCGTACTGGATCGAGGCCGCCGACCCGGCGCCGGTGCAACTGATGCGGCGCCAGCCGAGCAACGCGCCGGGCATGCTGACTCGCCAGGAATTCGTCGATTACTACGCCGAACGCGCCGGCATCCAGATCGGCAATTTCGACTTCTACTACACCTACGGCCTGTTCCGCCTGGCCGGCATCGTGCAGCAGATCTACTACCGCTTCTACCACGGCCAGACCCAGGACAAACGCTTCGCGCAGTTCATTCACATGAACAAACTGCTGGAGCAGATGAGCCTGCAGGTCATCGAAAAATCCAGCCTCTGACCGCGCCCCCGGCGCCCGACAGCCCCGCAAGGAAAAACCATGTCCAAGACTCAGTTGTTCGACCTCGACGGCAAGATCGCTTTCGTTTCCGGCGCCAGCCGCGGTATCGGCGAGGCCATTGCCAAGCTCCTGGCCCAGCAAGGGGCCCATGTGATCGTGTCGAGCCGCAAGCTCGACGGCTGCCAGCACGTGGCCGACGCGATCATCGCCGACGGTGGCAAGGCCACGGCGATGGCCTGCCACATCGGTGAAATGGAGCAGATCAGCCAGGTCTTCGCCACCATCCGCGAACAGTTCGGGCGCCTGGACATCCTGGTCAACAACGCCGCCACCAACCCGCAGTTCTGCAACGTGCTGGACACTGACCTGGGGGCCTTCCAGAAGACCGTCGACGTCAACATCCGCGGCTACTTCTTCATGTCGGTGGAAGCCGGCAAGCTGATGCGCGACAACGGCGGCGGCAGCATCATCAACGTGGCCTCGATCAACGGCGTGTCGCCTGGGGTCTTCCAGGGCATCTACTCGGTGACCAAGGCCGCGGTGATCAACATGACCAAGGTCTTCGCCAAGGAATGCGCGCCGTTCGGCATCCGCTGCAACGCCTTGCTGCCGGGCCTGACCGACACCAAGTTCGCCTCGGCCCTGGTGAAGAACGACGCCATCCTCAAGACCGCCCTGGCGCAGATCCCCCTCAAGCGCGTGGCCGACCCCAGCGAAATGGCCGGCGCGGTGCTGTACCTGGCCAGCGACGCCTCCAGCTACACCACCGGCATTGCGCTGAACGTGGACGGCGGCTTCCTCTCCTGAGGCCCGCTTGCACCACAGAAAAGGCAGCCCCCGGGCTGCCTTTTTCATTTCCCGTAGCAGCTGGCTGGCCAGCGAAGAGGGCCTGGAGCCCGGCGTAACCCAGGCGCGCCCTTTCGCCGGCAAGCCGGCTCCTACGGCGTCCGTCAAAATTTTAGTTCCACCAATTGCAATTAACGAATATTTATTCCATAACAGAGCTTCCCTAGAACAATAATTCTGCAGGAGCGGTTATGGACGAACTTGGCATTGGCTTGATCGGCACCGGTTTCATGGGCCGGGCGCACGCCCTGGCGTTTCGCAGCGTCGGCGCGGTGTTCGAATTGCCGGTGCGCCTGCACCTGGCGGCCCTGGCCGATGCCGATGCGCAGCGCGCCGAACACTGCGCCGGGGCCTGGGGCTTTGCCCGGGCCCACCGCGACTGGCAAGACCTGATCGCCGATCCCCGGGTCAATCTGGTGGCCATCACCACCCCCAACCATCTGCACTTCCCCATGGCCATGGCGGCATTGGCGGCGGGCAAGGCGGTGTACTGCGAAAAACCCCTGGCGGTCAGCGTCGACGAGGCCCGGCAGATGCACCACGCGGCCCAGGCCGCCGGGGTGGTGACCCGGGTCGGCTACAACTACCAGCACAACCCGATGATCGTCCTCGCCCGGCAGCTGATCGACCAGGGTCAGCTCGGGCAACTGGTGAGCTTCCAGGGCGAGTTCAGCGAAGACTTCATGGCCGACCCGGATTCACCCTGGTCCTGGCGTTGCGACCCGCAGCACGCTGGCGGCGCCCTGGCCGACCTGGGCAGCCACCTGCTGGCCATGGCGCGCTTTCTCATGGGGCCGGTGCAGGCGGTGTGCGCCGACGTGCAGACGGTGCATCAGCAACGACCGACCCACGCCGGCAGCCAGGAACGGCGCCACATTGCCGTGGACGACCAGGCCCACGCCTTGTTGCGTTTCGCCAATGGCGCCCGGGGCAGCCTGAGCAGCAGCTGGATCAAGCATGGCTACAAGAACCACCTGAGCTTCGAGATCAGCGGCACCCTGGGCACCCTGGCCTTCGACCAGGAACGGCTCAACGAGCTGCGTCTGTACCGGGTCGGGCAGAAAGGCTTCCAGCGCCTGCTGGCCGGACCCGAACTGCCCGGCTACGCAGCCTTCAGCCCGGCCCCTGGGCATCAACTGGGCTACAACGAACTCAAGACCCTGGAGGTTCACGAATTGATCATGGCCCTATGCGGCCAGGGTCGCGATGGCACGGATTTCCACGAAGCCTGGGAAGTGGAACGCCTGGCGGCGGCGATCCGCACTGCCGCCGAGGAACAGCGCTGGGTCCCCCTCATGTAGCCGCTGCTGAGCCCGCGAAGCTGCGCAAAGGTCCGCAGGACCTTGCTTGGCAATCGCCAGCCAAACCCGCAGCGGCCTCAAGAACCCTGCGTCCCTGCGGGCCGTTCGCAGCCTGCGGCAGCGGCTACACAAACCCCGATCGGCATTGGATGTAGCCGCTGCTGAGCCACGGCGAAGCTGCGCAAAGGTCCGCAGGACCTTGCTTGACGATCGCCAGCCGAACCCGCAGCGGCCTCAAGAACGCTGCAGCAGCGGCTACAGCAATCTCGCCAGGCGCGCGGCCAGGGCCTTGGCTTGCAGGGCGACGTCGGTGACGGCGGTGCTTTCCCACCACAGGCCGCGCAACGGCGGGCCCATGGCGAACAGGCGCTCGGAGGCCTGGCCCCGGGCATCGTGCACGGCACCCTCCGCCGTGGCGCTGATGCCCAGGGCCAGAGGCCCGGGGCTGACCAGGCCGCGAGCCAGCAGTTGCTGCGGCAAGGGCCGCGCCACCCGGCGCCAGTCGTATTCGATGCCGCTGGAGTTGATCAGGGCGTCGCCCGCCACAGGCACGCTGTCCCGGCTGCCGCGATAGCGCAGGCGGATCGTCAGCCGGCCGTCGGCGCCCGGCTCCAGCCCCTGGTAGCAAGCGGCATGCACCCGCAACCGGCCTTGCTCTTGCAGGCGCGCCACCAGTTCCGCGCTCAAGGGCGGCGAGCGATGGTGATGGCTTTCCCACCAGGGCCGCACATGACGCACGAACTGGCGTTTCTGCACCTCGCTGGCCTGGCTCCACAAGCGCCCGATATGGGCCCGCACCGTGTCCAGCGGCGCTTGCCAGTCGATGCCCTGAGCCTCGGCCATGCGGCATTGCTGGCGCAGCGCCCGCAGCAGTTGCCGGGGGCTGCGCAGGCTCAGGTCGGCGCCGAGAAAATCCGCCCAGGCCGGCGGCTGGCGCCGCACGTGCGGCAGCAGCCCGTGCCGCGAGAACACTTCGATCGGCCCGCGATGCCCGGCATGCTCCAGGGACACCACGGCGTCCACCATGGTCAGCCCGGAGCCGATGATCAGCACCGTCGCCCCGGGATCGAGGCGGGCCATGGCGGCCACGTCCCAAGGGTCCAGCGCGGCGGCGTTGAGGCCGCTGGAGCGAGTCTGCGGCGTGCGCGCCGCCGGGAACATGCCGGTGGCCAGCACCGCCCGCGCGCCGCGCAGTTGCCGGCCATCGGCCAGGGTCAGGAGCACGCCGTCGGGGCTGGTTTCCAGGTCCACCGCTTCGCCCTGCACATGGCTCAGCGAGGAACCCTGCTCCCGGCCCTGGGCTTGCGCCTCGGCCAGCCGCTGCTGGACATAGACGCCAAACAGCCCGCGGGGCGGAAACAGTTCGCTGACCGGCACATGCTGGCGGTCCGACTCGGGCCAGCCGCCCTCGGCAATGTGCCGGGTCAGCCACTGGGTCAGATCGTCGGCGTTGTCCGGGTCGACGCTCATGCGCGCGGCGTTGCCGTTCAGGGTGTGGCCCAGCTCCACGGCGCTGTAGGCCTCGCCCCGCCCCAGTTCGCGGCGTGGCTCGATCACCAGGATCCGTCGCCGCCCCGGCCGGCGCAGCAATTGCGCGGCCAGCAAGGCGCCGCTGAGGCCGCCGCCGACAATCAGAATGTCCGCATCAGGGTGGGCCGGGGTGGCCTGTGGGGTGTGGCTCTGGCTCATGGCGTGCTCGCGGTCAATGTTTGCCCAGGTAGAAATCCTGCAGATCGCCCCGGGCCAGCAACTGCTCGGCGGTGCCGGACAGGGCCACCCGCCCGGTGTCCAGCAGGCAGGCGTGGGACGCGTACTTGAGCGCCAGATTAATGCTTTGTTCGGCGATCAGAAAACTGACCCCCGCCTCGCGATTGAGCTGGGCGACGATCTGAAAAATCTCCTGGACGATGATAGGCGCCAAGCCCATGGAAGGTTCGTCCAGCAGTACCAAAGTAGGATGGGTCATCAACGCCCGACCGATGGCCAGCATCTGCTGCTCGCCGCCCGAGGTCAGTCCGGCACGCACCTTGCGCTTGCTCAGCAGCCGCGGAAACCAGTGATAGATGCGCTCCAGGTCCTCGGCCAGCTGCCGGCGCCCCAGCCCGCGGACAAAGCCGCCGCTGCGCAGGTTGTCCTCCACGGTCAGTTGACCGAACACATGCCGCCCCTCCAGCACGTGCACCATGCCCTGGCGCACCCGCCGGCTGGGGTCGACCCCGGCCAGGTCCTGCCCGGCGAAGCGGATGCTGCCGCGCCCCAGCTGGGCCCGCTCGGCGCGGCCCAGGCCGGAGATGGCCTTGAGGGTGGTGCTCTTGCCGGCGCCATTGGCCCCCAGCAAGGCGACGATCGCCCCCTGGGGCACGTCCAGGGACACCCCGGCCACCCCGAGGATGGCGCCGTCGTAGATCACCTCGATGTCCTGCACCTGCAGCAGGTGCTCGGCCGCGCTGGCCGTGGCGCTGTGGCTCATGCTTCAGTCATCCCCGTTGCAGGTACGCGGCGTCAGTTGCTTTTCCTTGGCGAAGGCCGCGGCCTTGTCGTCGATCAGCGGCCGCAACAGCGCGCGGTCGGCGGCGATCCAGTCGCTGATCAGGGTCCAGTTGGCTCCGTCCCATTGCTGCACCCGCGCCGCGCCGCCGCCTTCGTGATCGCGGCACGACAGCTTGAGGTTCTGCATCAGCCCCAGGTAGCCCATGGCCTTGAGCCGGGCGTCGTCGATATTCAGGTGCTCCAGGCCCCAGCGCCCCTCTTCACCGTTGAGCGGGCGCTGGCCGAACTTGCCCTGGGCGGTGCGGATCGCCTCCACCGCCACCGCGGCGTTCACCAGCCCGGAGTTGTAGTACACGCTGCCGAAGTTCTTCAGGTCCTTGAGGTCGCTCTTGCCGGTATCGAGGATGTACTGCTTCAGGCGCTTGTGGATCTCGAAGTCGCTGCCTGCCGGGTACGGGGTCAGCGCCAGGTAGCCCTTGGCCGCGACCCCGGCCGGCAGCACGTCCTCGCTGGAGCTGGCCCAGATGTCGCCGATGATGTGATCCACCGGGAAGCCGAAGCGCGCCGCGGTCTTCACCGCCACCGGGGTCGACACGCCCCAGGTCCGCAGGAACACCCAGTCCGGGTTCTGCTGGCGGATCTGCCGCCATTGCGCCGATTGCTCGTTGCCCGGGTCGGCCACCGGAATCTGGATGTTCTCGAAGCCGTATTTTTCCGCCAGCAGCTTCAGCGGCCCGAGGGTTTCCCGGCCATAGGCGGAGTCGTGATAGAGCGTGGCGATCTTCTTGCCCTTGAGCTTGTCGAAGCCGCCCTCGCGCTGGGCGATGTAGTTCACCAGGGTCGAGGCCTCGCTGTAGAAGGTCAGCATCACCGGGAAGTTGTAGGGGAACACCGTGCCATCGGTGGCTTCGGTGCGACCGTAGCCCAGGGTAATCAGCGGGATCTTGTCGACCTCGGCGCGCTCGCTCAAGGCATAGGCCGCCGGTGCGCCGTTGGGCTGATAGACCGCCACCGGCGCGCCGTCCAGGCCCTTCTTGAAGCGCTCATAGCACTCGATGCCCTTCTCCGCGGTCCACTCGGTCTCGCATTCCTGCCACACCAGCTTGACCCCGTTGATCCCGCCCTCGACCTGATTGATGTAGTTCAGGTAGTCGATCATCCCGGCCCAGACCTGCACGCCGCTGGAGGCGTAGGCGCCGACCCGGTAGGTGGCCAGGGGGAAGAACTGCTGGTCCGGCGCGGCCTGGGCCTGCGGTGTCAGGGCCGTCGACAGCAGCAACGCCGCAGCGGCCAGGGAAGCTTTCAAGGATGCACGCATGTTGTCTCTCTAGGTCTTGGGTGGAATTCAGAAGCGCAGCGGCCAATGCCGCAGGCGCTCGCGCAGGTTGCTCAGCAGGCGGATCAGGCCCTCGGGCTCCTTGATCAGGAACAGGATGATCAGCACGCCAAAGATGATTTTCTGCAGGTTCTGCAACTGCCCGGCGTCCACCGCCCCGCCCAGCAGCCACTGCCCGGCATGACTGAGGAAGATCGGCAGCAGGCTGATGAAGGCCGCGCCGACGAAGTTGCCGGCGATGCTGCCCATGCCACCGATAATGATGATGAAGAGGATCTGGAACGAACGGTTGATATCGAAGCTGCCGGCGCTGGCGGTGCCCAGGTAGGCAAAGGCCCACAGCGCCCCGGCGATGCCCAGGTAGAACGAGCTGACGGCAAAGGCCTGGCGCTTGTAGCGGGCCACCGGGATGCCGATCACCGCGGCCGCGGTGTCCATGTCGCGGATCGCCATCCAGTTGCGGCCGATCTGGCTGTGCACCAGGTTCTGCGCCACCCGGGTCAGCAGCAGCACCGTCACCAGGGTCAGCAGATAGCGGCCCAGGGGGTGATTGAGATCATGGCCGAACAGCTCCAGGCGCGGCGCGGAAATGGTCCCCGAGGAGCCGTAGTTGTAGAACCAGGGAAACTTGACGAACAGCCACTCCAGAAAGAACTGCGCCGCCAGGGTGCTGACCATCAGGTAGAAGCCCTTGATCCGCGAACTCGGCAAGCCGAACACCCAGCCCACCAGGGCGCTGATCAGGCCGCCGCCCAGCAGGGCCAGGGGCAGCCCCAGCTCCGGCAGGCGCAGCAGAAAACCGTAGGTGGCAAACGCCCCGACCGCCATGAAGCCGGCGGCGCCCACCGAGGTCTGCCCGGTGTAGCCGGTCAGCAGGTTGAGCCCGAGCCCGGCCAGGGACAGCACCAGGAAGGGAATCAGAATGGCGTTGAGCCAATAGTCGTTGCCAACCAACGGCACCACGCCAAAGGCCAGCAGCAACAGGCCGATCAGGCCCCAGGGCAGACGGCGGCGGATCAACAGCAGCGGCGCCGTTTCCTGTGTCAGGGGAATGGACATCAATTCACACTCGCTCGATGGCCCGCTCGCCGAACAGGCCGGCGGGACGGATGTAGAGGAAGGCCAGGGCCAGGACATAGGCGAACCAGGGGCTGATGCCACCGCCGATCAGCGGGCCGATGTAGACCTCCGCCAGGTTCTCCGCGGCGCCGACGATCAGGCCCCCGGCAATTGCCCCGCCGATGGAGGTGAAGCCGCCGATGATCAGCACCGGCAGCGCCTTGAGCACCACCAGCGACAAGGAAAACTGCACCCCCTGGCGTGCGCCCCAGAGCAGCCCGGCCACCAGCCCCACCACCCCGGCCACGGCCCAGACGATCTGCCAGATGCGGTTGAGGTTGATGCCGATGGACAGCGCCGCCGTGGTGTCGTCGGCCACCGCCCGCAGCGAGATGCCGATGCGGGTCTTGTTGAACAGCAGCGCCAGCACCGTCACCAGCACCAGGGCGGTCGCGGCGGCGATCAGGTCGAACTGGCTGAGCATCAGCGGCCCGAGAAACAGCGGCACATCGCCGATCCCCAGGTCCAGGGCGCGCACCTGGGAGCCCATCAGCCCCTGGGCCAGGCCCTCGATGATGAACGACAGGCCCAGGGTGGCCATGAACAGGGTGATCTGCGAGCGGTTGACCAGGGGCCGCAGCACCAGGCGCTCGATCAGCCAGGCGCCGATGATCATCACCAGCACCGTCAGCAGCAGCGCCAGGGCAAAGGGCAGGCCCTGCTCGTGCAGGCTGACGAAGGTCAGGGCGGCGAACAGCAGCATCGCGCCCTGGGCGAAGTTGAACACGCCGCTGGCCTTGTAGATCAGCACGAAGCCGATGGCCACCAGGGAGTACAGGGTGCCGGCCAGCAGGCCGCCGAGCAGGGTTTCGAGGAAGAAACTCATTCGTGCACCACCCCCAGGTAGGCGGCGATCACTTCGGGATTGGCCTGGACCTCGGCTGGCGTACCGTCGCCCACCTTGCGTCCGTAGTCGAGGACCACCACGTGGTCGCACAGCTCCATGACCACCCCCATGTCGTGCTCGATCAGCACCACGCTGGTGCCCAGGTCGCGATTGATGTCGGCGATGAAACCGGCCATTTCCTGTTTTTCCTCGGCGTTCATCCCCGCCAGGGGTTCGTCCAGCAACAGCAGGCTGGGCCCGGCGATCAGCGCCCGCCCCAGCTCCACGCGCTTTTGCAGGCCGTAGGACAGGTTGCCCACCGGGATGTCGCGCAGCGCCTGCAAATCGAGAAACTGCAGGATGCCCTGGGCCAGCTGGCGAAAGTTCGCGGCCTCGCGCCGGGCCCGGGGCAAGCCAAGGGCCTGCTCGATCAGGTAGGTGCGCGAATGCCGCGACAGGCCGGTGAGCAGGTTGTCGATCACGCTCATTTTCTTGAACAGGGCATTGTTCTGGAACGTCCGGCCGATGCCACGGCGGGCGGCGCTCAGCGGGTCGATGCGCGAATAGCTCTGGCGGTCGAAGATCATCGCCCCGCTGTCGCAGCGATAGACCCCGTTGAGCAGGTTGAGCAACGAGCTCTTGCCGGCGCCGTTGGGTCCGATCAGCCCGCAGATTTCGCCACGGCGCACCTGGAACGACAGCCGGTTGATGGCCTTGACCCCCTTGAACGACAGGGAGATGTCACTGACTTGCAGAATGGGTTCGGCGTGGCTCATGCAATGTTCCGTGTGAATTCGCCGATCCAGGCCGGGGTTGCCGGTTGGGTCGTGGTCTGCGGGGCCTGCCAGATGAACTGCAAGCGGGAAAAGCCCAACAAGCGGCGTACATGCTGCTTGAGCAGCCGCGGCAGCGGCCTGTGGGGATGGGCGATGGCCCATTCGCACAGGCCCCGGCGCCAAGTGCCGGGGGGCGCCAGGCGGCTTTCGATTTCGTCCGCCAGCTGTTGCAGGCGCTGGGGCGACAGCAACAGCCCGCTGGGGGCCACCTCGCGCCGGTCGCGGCTGGCCGAGCCACGGCTTTCGGCAAAGGCCAGGCACTGGCCGCTGCCCAGCCACTGCTCCAGCAGCACCGTCAGGCCGCCTTGCCACTGCGTGCCCTCCTCGCTCCACAGCTGGCCTGTGCTGACCGGCATTCGCCAATAGGCCTGGCGCCGGGGCGGTTCGCCACGGCCCAGCAACTGGCTGAACGCCAACAAGGGCTGATGTGCGCCTTCGGGCAGGCGCGGCAAGGCTTGCCCGACAATCAACCGCTCTGGGGCCAGCGCGCTTTCACCGGCGGCGAGCCAATCCAGCACCTGCTGGCGGGAATGCACAAAGGCGTAGCTCGGCCGCAGACGCCACAGGCTCTGGCGCAACGCGTCCGGCGCCAGCGCGGGGTCCAGGCTCAGTACCTCGGCGCCGATGCTGTGGGCGGCCAGGGCCAGCAGAAGCAGGTCCGGCTCGAACTGGCCGCTGACCGCCAGCCGTGAATCGGCGTTCAAGCCCTGCTGGCGCAGGCCGTCGGCCAGGCGCTCGACATCGCGCCGCGCATCGATCCAGCGCCAGGCGTACCAATGGCCGTGACGCTTGTGGCGCAAAGCGCTGTGCAACGGGCTGACCTGAGCCCAATGACGCAACTGCTCCAGGGCCCCGCTCAACTGCAAGCGGTCCTTGGGGGCTAACGCATCCGCGGTGGGCGGACGCTTGAGTTGATGCACGCTCATGAATTGACCTCTTGGCAAACGCGTGCGGTGGTCCGCTGGCTGGATATAAACGGGGCTGGCCCTGGGACGCAGGTCGTGCGGGCCTCTTCGCTGGCAAGCCAGCTCCTACCGGAATTGGACGGCTCCCTGGTAGGAGCCGGCTTGCCGGCGAAGGCGTTGCTGACTCCGGCGCCTGTGTTGCGGGCCCTTTCGCTGGCGAGCCAGCTCCTACAGGGGTTGGGTCAGGCGCGGGCGCGTTGCACGGGTGCTTGGTGTTGCTCGCCCAGGTTGCGCCAGGCGTTGCCCGGGTGGCTTTCGGGCAGGCGCGGGCCGGTGCCGAAGAGCTTGTCCCGCAGGGTGCCGGGGGCGTAATCGGCCTTGTACACCCCGCGTTTCTGCAGCTCCGGGACCAACAGCTCAACCGCGTCGATAAAGGTTTCGTGGGTCAGGGCGTAGGCCAGGTTGAAGCCGTCGACATCGGTCTCCTCGACCCACTCCTGGAGCAGGTCGGCCACGGTTTCCGGGCTGCCGACAAACAACGGGCCAAAGCCACCGATGCCGACCCAGTCGGCCAGTTCGTGGGGCGTCCAGACCTTGTTCGGGTCCGCCGTGGAGAAGGCTTCCACCGCCGACTGGATGGCGTTGGTGTGCACGTGCTTGAGGGGCTCGTCGGGCTTGAAGCGGCTGAAGTCGATGCCGGTCCAGCCGGAAATCAGCGCCATGGCGCCCTCGTAGCTGACCCAGGACTTGTATTCCTCGAACTTGGCCTTGGCCAGGGCATCGGTTTCGCCGAGGATCACCGTCTGCAGGTTGAAGATCAGGATCTTCGACGGGTCGCGCCCGGCTTCGGCGGCGCGGCGGCGGATGTCGGCCACGGTCTTTTTCAGCAGCACCTTGGACGGCGCGGCCACGAACACGCATTCGGCGTGCTCGGCGGCGAACTGCTTGCCACGGCTGGACGCCCCGGCCTGGTACAGCACCGGGGTGCGTTGTGGCGACGGCTCGCACAGGTGGATGCCCGGCACCTGGAAGTGTTTGCCGACATGGCGGATCTCGTGGATCTTGCTCGGGTCGCTGAAGATCCGCCGCTCGCGGTCACGCAGGATCGCGCCGTCTTCCCAGCTGCCTTCCCAGAGCTTGTAGCAGACCTCCAGGTATTCCTCGGCGTAGTCGTAGCGGGCGTCGTGTTCGGTCTGCGCCTGCTGGCCGAGGTTCTTCGCTCCGCTCTCCAGGTAGGAGGTGACGATGTTCCAGCCGGCGCGGCCCTTCGTCAGGTGATCGAGGGTGGATAGGCGCCGGGCAAAGGGGTACGGATGCTCGAACGACAGCGAGGCGGTAAGGCCAAAGCCCAGGTGCTCGGTAACCAGGGCCATGGGCGGAATCAGTTGCAGCGGGTCGTTGACCGGCACCTGGGCCGCCTGGCGGATCGCCGCCTCGCCATTGCCGTTGTAGACGTCGTAGATGCCCAGCACATCGGCGATGAACAGTCCGTCGAACTTGCCCTTTTCAAGAATTTTCGCCAGGTCGGTCCAGTACTCCAGGTCCTTGTACTGCCAGGAGCGATCCCGGGGGTGGGCCCAGAGCCCCGGCGACTGGTGGCCGACGCAGTTCATGTCGAAGGCATTGAGGCGGATTTCACGGGACATCACACAGCACTCCTGAAACCTTGGGGCAGCGCGCCGTTGAGGCGGTAGTTGCCGACCAATTGATACTTCCAGCGCAGCGGGTCATGCAGGGCCTGTGGCTGCGGGCTACGCTGGCCGGTGAGTTCGAATTCGGCGTTGCCCGTCGCCAGCAGGGCTTCGCCGACGGCGATCGCCGCCTCGGCCAGGGCGACGGCGACTTCGGCCGGGTCCTGGTCCTGTTGCAGGCGCTGCCGAGCCCGCTCGTGCAGGGCCGCGGCCACCTCGATGCGGATCTGCAGATCGCCGAAGCGGCTGATGACATACGGGTCGTCGCTGGCCTTGCTCAGGCCGCTGCCGGACCAGGGCCGGGCCTGCTGGCGAACGAACTCCAGGGTCCGCTGCAACAGGTCGCGGGCCCGTTGCAGTTGCTCGCCGTTGGCGGCCAGGGCGGCCTGGGGGCTGTCGGGTTGGGTCAATGCGTTCATGGCGATGTCCTTTCAGTTCCAGGCGTGACGGGGCGGCTTGACGCCGTTGAGCAGGAAGTTGCCGATCAGGTGGTATTTCCAGCGCGCCGGATCGTGCAGGGTGTGGGTGCGGGCGTTGCGCCAGTGGCGGTCGAGGTTGTACCTGGACGACACCGAGCGGGTGCCGGCCAGCTCGAACAGCTTGCTGGCGGCGAGCAAGGCGCTTTCCGCCGACAGCACCTTGGCCTGGGCCACCACCAGCGAGGCCTGGGCGACGCTGTCTTCGCTGGGGCTGGCCAGGGCCTGGTCGACCGCTTCGGCGGCCTTGACCAGGATCGCCTCGGTGCCGTGCACCCGCCATTCCAGGTCGCCGATGGCGGCGATGGTGAACGGGTCCTGCCAGCCGTGATCCAGGCCGCTGTCGATCCACGGCCGCGATTGCCGGGCATGGTGCTTGGCGTCTTCCAGGGCGGCGACGGCGATGCCGATGTCCACCGCGGCCTGGATGATCTGCGAGATCGGACCGTCGGCGGTGGGTTGGTCGAAGGCCCGGTGGGCCGGGATCACCGCGCTGCGCGGCACTTGCACCGCCTTGAGGCTGACCCCGCCGCTGGCGGTGGTGCGCTGGCCGAAGCCGTCCCAGCTGTCGATCACCGTGAGGCCGGGGGTGTCGCGCTCGATAAAGGCGATGTGCGCCTGATTGTGCTCGTCCACCGCCACGGTCGGCACGATGTGGGCGAACAAGGCGCCGGTGCAGTAGAACTTCTCGCCATCGATCTGCGCCCGGTCTCCGTCGAAACGGATCCGGGTTTCAAAGGCGCCGACGTGTTTGCTGCCAGCCTCGGAAAACGCGTTGCCGAAGCGGTAGCCCTGCAACACCTTGGCGAAGTAGTACTGCTTCTGCTCTTCGCTGGCGGTCTGCAGCAGGATGTCCACCACCCCGAGGTGGTTCTGCGGCAACTGGCCCAGGGACGGATCGGCGGCGGAGATGAGCTTGATCACCTCGGTCAGGGTCACGTAGGACACCCCGGCGCCACCGTAGGCCCGGGGAATGGTGATGCCCCACAAGCCGCTGGCGGAGAACTGGTCCAGCTCGGCCCGTGGCAGGCGCCGTTCGCGGTCGCGCACCGCGGCCTCCACGGCAAAGCGCTGGGCCAGGTCCCGGGCGACACGGATGGCCTCGGCATCGCTGCGGATGAGGTGGGCACTGGGTGAGGGTTGGGCTGGGGCTGTCATGGGCCGACTCCACGTCCTGAAGATCAAGATGAACACCGCTGGGGTGCTCGCTATCAGGACAATTGCAGGAGTCGTGCCTAAATATAAAATCCTTTTATTTCAACAGCTTGAAGATTCTTTCAGAGAAAAGGCATCAACTGAAAACAGGCAAAATGTTCAACCGCTGTTGGCTAGCCAACAGTGACCGCCGCGCCTGGGCGATCAGTACACCACGTTGCGCACGAAGCGCGTGGCCAGGGGGCCGTCATTGCGATAGCCGTGGGGCACATGACTGGCGAACATGAAGAAATCGCCGCTTTCCAGGCGCCGCTCGGCGTCGCCGAAGAACAGCGTCAGGCAGCCCTCGACCACATAGATCTGCTCGCTCCAGCCGACGGTGTCGCACTCCGAGTGATAGACCTCGCCGGGCTCGAGCTGCCACTCCCAGAGTTCCACTTCACGGCTGGCTTCGGCCTTGGCCAGGAGCAGCGCCTTGCTCCCGGGGATGACGCCGGCCCAGGCCAGCTCGTTGATCCGGCTCGGGTCGCGGGAATCCGGGGCCTGGATCAGGTCGCTGAAAGCCACGTTCAAGGCCTCGGCCACCCGGTCCAGGGTGCCCAGGCTGACGTTCTTCTCCCCGGCCTCGATGGCCACCAGCATCCGCCGACTGACCGCGGACTTTTCCGCCAGGGCGCTCTGGCTCAGGCCTGCGGCATGGCGCAGGCGTCGCACGTTGAGGCTGACATGTTGCAGGACCGAAGCCCGTTGGACGTTATCTTTGTGCACTATATTGCTCGCTCTCCGGGCCTGCGCAGTATACTGCCCAGCTTCCGGCGCATTGTGCGTCCCCCCTCAGGTAGCACGCAAGGCCATGACTTCAACGCCCTCCCGCGCAACGCGCTTCCCACTCAGCAGGGCCGAAGCGGTGCTGGTGCTGATCACCATGATCTGGGGCGGCACCTTCCTGCTGGTGCAGCACGCCATGAGCGTCAGCGGACCGATGTTCTTTGTCGGCCTGCGCTTTGCCGCGGCGGCATGCATCGTCGCCCTGTTTTCACTGCGCCACCTGCGCGGTCTGACCCTGTTCGAGCTGCGCGCCGGGAGCTTCATCGGCACCGCCATCATGCTCGGCTACGGCCTGCAGACCGTCGGCCTGCAAAGCATTCCCAGCAGCCAGTCGGCGTTCATCACCGCCCTGTATGTGCCCTTTGTGCCCCTGCTGCAGTGGCTGTTCATGGGCAAGCGCCCGGGGTTGCTGCCGAGCATCGGCATCATGCTGGCCTTTAGCGGCCTGATGCTGCTGTCCGGGCCCAATGGCGCGTCACTGGACTTCAGCCCCGGCGAAATCGCCACCCTGATCAGCACCGTGGCGATTGCCGCGGAGATCATCCTCATCAGCAGCTTCGCCGGGCGGGTGGATGTGCGCCGGGTGACGGTGGTGCAACTGGCGGTCACCTCGCTGCTGGCCTTTGCCATGGTGCTGCCGACCGGCGAGGCGCTGCCGGCATTTTCCTGGCTGCTGCTGGCCAGCGCCCTGGGGCTGGGGGCGGCCAGTGCGGCGATCCAGGTGGCGATGAACTGGGCGCAGAAAAGCGTCTCGCCGACCCGCGCCACCCTGATCTATGCCGGTGAGCCGGTGTGGGCCGGGATCGTCGGGCGGATCGCTGGAGAACGCCTGCCCGGACTGGCGCTGCTGGGCGGGGCCTTGATCGTGCTGGCGGTGATTATCAGCGAATGGAAGCCCAAGGGCCGGGCCACGCCGGCATTGATCGACCAGACAGCGGACGGTGTGTAGGAGACGACTTGCCGGCCTCTTCGCTGGCAAGCCAGCTCCTACGGTTGGCAGGGACATCGCGGGGGATCTGTAGGAGCCGGCTTGCCGGCGAAGGCGATCTTGCGGACCTCTTCGCTGGCGAGCCAGCGCCTAGAGCGCGGGGTCGCCGGGGGCGTAGAGCCAGGTCGGGACGGTCAACGACCCCTTGTGCTTGGGCTCCAGCAGTACCCGGTCATTTTCAGGCTCGCCGTGGAAATAGAAATAGGCGTGGTAGAGCACGTGCCCCTCGGCAAAGGCACGATCGAAATAGAGCACCGTGCCCGCTGGCAGCTGGTAGGTCCGATCATCCCCCATCGGGCCTTCGATGATCAGCGCCTGGCGGGTCTTGAGCATGTCGGGTCGGTCGAGATAATGCTCCACACCCACCCCCAACCCGGCGCCGAAGGCGGTGAACAGCAAGGCGAAACAGCCGCGTCGAAACAGCCGGCCCAGGGCCGATCCTTTAATCATTTGCACCCTTGTCGATCCTTGTGGCGGCTTGAGCTGGGCAGGACATTTGCCCCACAGCACCCGGTGAACGGGCGCATTCGGCCTTTGTCTCCTACCTTTGAAAGCGCATGTAACATTTCTTTGGGGGGCCGGGCCGCCCATGGCGGTTGGTGATCGGCGGCCTGGCACGTATTATGCGTCATACTTTTCCGCAGATTAGAAGCCTATGTCCCTGATAGTTCTACTGCTTCTGCCATTCATTGGCAGCTGTCTGGCGGCCCTGCTGCCGCACAACGCACGTAACACTGAATCTCTGCTGGCTGGCCTGGTGGCACTCATTGGCACCATCCAGGTGGCGTTGCTGTACCCGCAGATCGCCGACGGCGGGATTATCCGCGAGGAATATACCTGGCTGCCAAGCCTGGGTTTGAATTTCGTGCTGCGTCTGGACGGATTCGCCTGGCTGTTCTCGTTGCTGGTGCTGGGCATCGGCAGCCTGGTGGCGCTGTACGCGCGCTACTACATGTCGCCGGAAGATCCGGTGCCGCGCTTCTTCGCCTTCTTCCTGGCGTTCATGGGGGCCATGCTCGGCCTGGTGATCTCCGGCAACCTGATCCAGATGGTGTTCTTCTGGGAGCTCACCAGCCTGTTCTCGTTCCTGCTGATCGGCTACTGGCACCACCGCTCCGACGCCCGCCGCGGCGCCTACATGGCGCTGATGGTCACCGGCGCCGGGGGCTTGTGCCTGCTGGCGGGGGTCATGCTGCTCGGCCATGTGGTCGGCAGCTACGACCTGGATCAGGTGCTAGCTGCCGGAGACAAGATCCGCGCCCACGCGCTCTATCCGATCCTGTTGCCCTTGATCCTGCTGGGCGCCTTGAGCAAGAGCGCGCAGTTCCCCTTCCACTTCTGGCTCCCCCACGCCATGGCCGCGCCAACGCCGGTCTCGGCCTACCTGCACTCGGCGACCATGGTCAAGGCCGGGGTGTTTCTCCTGGCCCGCCTGTGGCCGTCGTTGTCCGGCACCCAAGAATGGTTCTACATCGTCAGCGGCGCCGGGGCCTGCACCCTGGTGCTGGGCGCCTACTGCGCGATGTTCCAGAACGATCTGAAAGGCCTGCTGGCCTACTCCACCATCAGCCATCTGGGGCTGATCACCCTGCTGCTGGGCCTGAACAGCCCGCTGGCGGCGGTGGCGGCGGTGTTCCACATCCTCAACCACGCCACCTTCAAGGCGTCCTTGTTCATGGCCGCCGGGATCATCGACCACGAGAGCGGCAGCCGCGATATCCGCAAGCTCAACGGCCTGATCAAGTTGATGCCCTACACCGCGACCCTGGCCATGGTGGCCAGCGCCTCCATGGCCGGGGTGCCGCTGCTCAACGGCTTCCTGTCCAAGGAGATGTTCTTCGCCGAGACGGTGTTCATCAATTCCAGCGCCTGGGTGGAAATCGCCCTGCCGGTGATCGCCACCCTCGCCGGAACCTTCAGCGTCGCCTATGCCTTGCGCTTCACGGTCGACGTATTCTTCGGCGAGCCGGCCACCGACCTGCCGCACACGCCCCACGAGCCGCCACGCTGGATGCGCGCCCCGGTTGAGCTGCTGGTGTTCACCTGCCTGCTGGTGGGCATGTTCCCGGCGCAGATCATCGGTCCGCTGCTGGCCGCCGCCGCGCGGCCAGTGGTGGGCGGCACCCTGCCCGAGTACAGCCTGGCGATCTGGCACGGCCTCAATGCGCCGATGATCATGAGCCTGATCGCCATGTCCTGCGGCATCGTGCTCTACCTGCTGCTGCACAAGCCGCTGGTGGCGGGGCGTTTCGCCTACCCGCCGGTGGTGGGCCGTCTCAACGGCAAGCTGCTGTTCGAACGCAGCCTGGTGGGCATGACCCGCCTGGCCCGGCGACTGGAGCGGCGGCTGAGCACCAAGCGCCTGCAGACCCAGCTGTTTCTGCTGATTCTGGCGGCGGTGATCACCGGCCTGATTCCCATGCTCTACAGCCAGCTGACCTGGGGCGACCGGCCGAAGATTCCCGGCTCCATCGTCTTCGTGACCTTCTGGCTGCTGGCCATCGCCTGTGCCCTGGGCGCCGCCTGGCAGGCCAAGTATCACCGTCTCGCGGCCCTGACCATGGTCAGCGTCTGCGGGCTGATGACCTGCGTGACCTTCGTCTGGTTCTCGGCGCCGGACCTGGCCCTGACCCAGCTGGTGGTGGAGGTGGTGACCACGGTGCTGATCCTGCTCGGCCTGCGCTGGCTGCCACGGCGGATCGAAGAAGTCTCGCCGCTGCCCAGCAGCCTGCCCAAGGCGCGCATCCGCCGCCTGCGCGACCTGAGCCTGTCGGTGGCCGTGGGCCTGGGCATGGCGGTGCTGTCCTACGCCATGCTGACCCGTCCGACCCCCAACGACATTTCCTCGTTCTACCTCAGCCGTGCCTTGCCTGAAGGCGGCGGCACCAACGTGGTCAACGTCACCCTGGTGGACTTCCGCAGCTTCGACACCCTGGGCGAGATCACCGTGCTGGCGGCGGTGGCCCTGACCGTGTTCGCCCTGCTGCGGCGCTTCCGCCCGCCCAAGGAGAGCATGCAGCTGCCGGCGCAACAGCGCCTGCTGGCCCCGGACGTGGTCACCGACCTGGTCAACCCGCGCCAGGCCAGCGACACCGCCCTGGGCTTCATGATGGTGCCGGCGGTGCTGGTGCGCCTGCTGCTGCCGATTGCCCTGGTGGTGTCCTTCTACCTGTTCATGCGCGGGCACAACCTGCCGGGCGGCGGTTTTGTCGCCGGGCTGGTGATGTCGGTGGCCTTCATCCTCCAGTACATGGTGGCGGGCACCCAATGGGTAGAGGCCCAGATGAGCCTGCGGCCGCTGCGCTGGATGGGCACCGGCCTGCTGTTCGCCCTGGCCACCGGCCTCGGCGCGCTGGCCTGGGGCTACCCGTTCCTCACCACCCACACGGTGCACGTGGACCTGCCGCTGTTCGGTGATATCCATATCGCCAGCGCCTTGTTCTTCGACATCGGCGTGTACGCGGTGGTGCTGGGCGCGACCCTGCTGATCCTCACCGCCCTGGCGCACCAGTCGGTGCGGGCCCACAAACCGGCCAGCCAATCCAAATCCCTGATCAAGAGCGGAGCCGCCTGATGGAAGAAGTCATCGCAATCGCCATTGGGGTCCTCGCCGCTTCCGGGGTCTGGCTGGTCCTGCGCCCGCGGACCTTCCAGGTGGTGATGGGCCTGTGCCTGCTGTCCTACGCGGTCAACCTGTTCATCTTCAGCATGGGCAGCCTGTTCATCGGCAAGGAGCCGATCGTCAAGGACGGTGTGCCCCAGGACCTGCTGCACTACACCGACCCCCTGCCCCAGGCCCTGGTGCTCACCGCCATCGTCATCAGCTTCGCCATGACCGCACTGTTCCTGGTGGTGCTCCTGGCGTCCCGGGGCCTGACCGGCACTGACCACGTCGACGGCCGGGAGCCCAAGGAATGAGTTCGTTGTCGCACCTGATCGTCGCCCCCATCCTCCTGCCGCTGCTGACCGCCGCGGTGATGTTGCTGCTGGGAGAAAAGCACCGCCCGCTGAAGGCCCGCATCAACCTGTTGTCGACCCTCTTGGGCCTGGGCCTGGCGGCCTACCTGCTGTACTGGACCCAGGTCCAGGGCGCCACCGGCTCCTTCGGCGTGTACCTGCCGAGCAACTGGCAGGTGCCGTTCGGCATCGTCCTGGTGGTCGATCGCCTGTCGGCGCTGATGCTGGTGCTCACCGGGATCATCGGGGTAAGCGCGCTGCTGTTCGCCATGGCCCGCTGGGACGGCGCCGGGGCCAGCTTCCATGCGTTGTTCCAGATCCAGCTGATGGGCCTGTACGGCGCCTTCCTCACCGCCGACCTGTTCAACCTGTTCGTGTTCTTCGAGGTGCTGCTGGCGGCCTCCTACGGCCTGATGCTGCACGGCTCGGGCCGGGCGCGGGTGTCCTCGGGGCTGCACTACATCACCATCAACCTGCTGGCCTCGTCGCTGTTCCTGATCGGCACGGCGATGATCTACGGGGTCACCGGGACCCTGAACATGGCCGACCTGGCGATGAAGATCCCCCTGGTGCCGGAAGCCGACCGCGGCCTGCTGCACGCCGGCACGGCGATCCTGGCCATCGCCTTCCTGGCCAAGGCCGGGATGTGGCCGCTGAACTTCTGGCTGGTGCCGGCCTATTCCTCGGCCAGCGCCCCGGTGGCGGCGCTGTTCGCGATCATGACCAAGGTCGGCATCTACACCGTGCTGCGCCTGTGGACCCTGCTGTTCTCCGGACAGGCCGGGGCCTCGGCCTATTTCGGCAACCAGTGGCTGATCTACGGCGGCCTGGCGACGATCTTCTGCGCGGCCCTGGCGATTCTTCCGGCCCAGCGCCTGGAGCGCATGGCCAGCCTGAGCATCCTGGTGTCGGCGGGCATCCTGATCGCGGTGATCGGCTTCGCCCAGCCGGCGCTCACCGGCGCGGCGCTGTTCTACCTGTTCAGCTCGACCCTGGCGCTGTGCGCGCTGTTCCTGCTGGCGGAGCTGATCGAGCGTTCGCGTTCGGCGGTGGAAGTGCCCCTGGAAGACGAAGGCGAAATCCTCCCGCGGCCCATGGAACCCCTGCCGCCGCCCCGGGGCAGCAACCTCGATGACGAACAGCAAGTGGTGGTCGGCCAGGTGATTCCCTGGACCATGGCCTTCCTCGGCCTGAGCTTCATTGCCTGCGCCCTGCTGATCATCGGCATGCCGCCGCTGTCGGGCTTTATCGGCAAGCTCAACCTGATCGCCGCCCTGCTCAACCCGACGGGCCTGGGCACCAGCAGCGACACGCCGATCCCGCTGGCGGGCTGGCTTTTCCTGGTGCTGCTGATCCTCTCCGGCCTGGCCTCGCTGATCGCCTTCGCGCGCCTGGGGATCCAGCGCTTCTGGAGCCCGGAGGAGCGGCCCTCGCCCGTGTTGCGGCGCCTGGAATGCCTGCCGATCGTGGCGCTGCTGGGGCTCTGCGTGCTGCTCAGCTTCAAGGCCGAGCCGCTGCTGCGCTTCACCCAGGCCACCGCCGACAGCCTCAATCATCCGGAGCACTATGTGATGGCGGTGCTGGGCACCCGCACCGTGCTCAGCCCCGAGTCCAAGGCCGCCGCGGCGCTGGAGGTGCAACCATGAAGCGCCTGTTCCCCGCGCCCTTCCTGTCCCTGGCGCTGTGGCTGCTGTGGCTGGTGCTGAACCTGTCCATCAGCCCCGGCAATCTGCTGCTGGGGGCCATCCTGGGCTTTCTCGCGCCTTTGCTGATGCGCCCGTTGCGGCCGTTGCCGATCCGCATCCGCCGCCCCGGCACCATCCTGCGCCTGCTGTTGCGGGTGGGCTGCGACGTGGTGCTCTCGAACCTGATCGTGGCCTGGGGCGTGCTCAACGACGGACGCCGCCCGGTGCGCTCGGCCTTCGTCAAGATTCCCCTGGACCTGCGCGACGCCAACGGCCTGGCGGCGCTGTCCACCATCACCACGGTGGTGCCGGGCACGGTCTGGTCCGAGCTGTCCCTGGACCGCAGCATTCTCCTGCTGCACGTCTTCGATCTGCAGGATGAAGGGCAATTCATCCAGCACTTCAAGGCGACCTACGAGCGCCCGCTGATGGAGATTTTCGAATGAGCGTGCTGTTGACCAACGCAATCTTGCTGAGCCTGTTCCTGTTTTCCCTGGCCATGGTCCTGACCCTGGTGCGCCTGTTCAAGGGCCCCTCGGCCCAGGACCGGGTCCTGGCCCTGGACTACCTGTACATCCTGGCGATGCTGATGATGCTGGTGCTGGGCATCCGCTACGCCAGTGACACCTACTTCGAGGCGGCGCTGCTGATCGCCCTGTTCGGCTTTGTCGGCTCCTTCGCCCTGGCCAAATTCCTCCTGCGCGGCGAGGTGATCGAATGAACAGCCTGGAACAACTGCCCCTCTGGGTGGAGGTCCTGGTGGCCGTGCTGCTGGTGATCAGCAGCCTGTTCGCCCTGATCGGCGCCCTGGGCATCCTGCGCATGAAGAGCTACTTCCAGCGCATGCACCCGCCGGCCCTGGCCTCGACCATGGGCTCCTGGACCGTGGCCCTGGCCTCGATCCTGTACTTTTCCGCGCTCAAGTCCGGACCGGTGCTGCACGCCTGGCTGATCCCGATCCTGCTGGCGATCACCGTGCCGGTCACCACCCTGCTGCTGGCCCGGGCGGCGCTGTTCCGCAAGCGCATGGCCGGCGACGATGTCCCGGCGGAAGTCAGCAGCAAACGCAACGAAAGCGGCAACTGAGCTCACCCACCCCATGTAGGAGCCGGCTTGCCGGCGAAGAGGCCTGTGAGCCTTGCAGCGACCGCGAAAACGCTTTCGCTGGCAAGCCAGCTCCTACGCAAGCCCGTTCCTACACAAGCAGCCCGCAGTGGGTTGGCGGCCCTTCAGGCCCAGGCCAGCACCAGCAGGCCGGCACCCAGTACCACGCACAGCGGGGAGTAGAACAGGGTGTCGAGACGGGCGAACTTCGAGTCGCGCACTTGCTTGAAGAAACCCACCAGCTCCGAGTCGCCAATGGCCCGGGCGAACATCAGCAGGGCAATGGCGCTGATCACCCACTGCAGGGAGGGATGGGTCACGCTCGGCAGGTAGAGCCCGACCCGCAGGCACACCAGCATGGCCACCAGCAAGAGCCCCACCGCCACCAGCAAGGTGGCCAGGGCCGGCGGGTGAAAGGCCGGTTGGCTCTGCCCGGGAGCCGGCCCCGGCACCTGGGGAATCAGCGCGTCGCTGCCGCGCTTGCCACCGGCGGCCCAGTACAGATGGATCAGGCTGATGAACAGGAAAGTAGCGGACATTCCCTGTGCAAGCAGAAGGTTCATGTGCAGACGTCCTTGTAAAAAAGTCGTAAAGAGAATGGACTCGATTACGGGTTTTTGTAAGTACGTTCGTCGCCTTCGGTGGTAAAGTGCCGCCCCATGAATTTGACCCGTTCCGATCGCTCGCTCGTTGCCTGGATGCTCTATTGCTGCGTCCTGTTCAACGTGTTCGCCTGCAGCATCGGACACGGGCAGATGCTCGGCCAACAGCTCAACGGCATTGGCGGGCAGTTCTGCAGCATTGATCCCAACACCCAGGCGCCGTCCCAGCAACCGGCCGACCAGGACTCCCTGCCGACCCTGTCCAAGGCCTTTGGTTGCCCGCTGTGCTCCAGCGGCGGCATGGGGCCGGCGCTGAACTCCAGCCTCAGCCTGGCGCTGTTGCCGCAACCCCAGGCGCCGCCGCTGACCCGCCAGTTCCAGTCCCACCTCCCTGCCCGCTTCACCTGGCCCGCCGCCCATCCTCGGGCACCGCCCTACGCCTGAATCTTGCTCGTGCTCAACCCGCCCACTGCGCTGCTGCGCGGCGCGTTCTGGTGGGCTCTTTTCCTAGTCAAGCATTCAGGATTCACCCATGAAACAGCTTCCTTTGCTGGCCAGCGTGCTGGCCTGCCTGTCCGTCAATGCCTGGGGCCAATCCGCCCTGGAGTTGGCCCCCACCACCGTCAACGCCGAGGGCACGGACGTCGAACCCGGCCTGGACCTGGAGCAGTCCAGCGGCATGGCCTCGCGCCTGGGCCTGAGCCTGCGCGAAACCCCGGCCTCGGTGGCGATAGCCAGCCGCCAGGACATCGAGCGCCGGGGCGCGCGAACCTTCCAGGACGCCGCCAATGCCCTGCCCGGGGTCAACGCCAGCGCGCCGCCAGGGTTCGGCGGCTTTGTCTCCTACCGCGGCTTCAGCAGCAGCCAGATCACCCAGATGTTCAACGGCATCAACGTCGCCACCGGCCTGGCACGTCCCGTGGACGCCTGGATCTATGACCGGGTGGAACTGGTGGGCGGGCCCTCCTCGCTGATCAATGGCGCCGGCTCCGTGGGCGGCTCGCTGAACTACGTGACCAAGCTGGCGGAGCGCCGCGAACAGGCAGCTGAAGGCCTGCTCAGCTACGGCAGCTACGACACCACGCAAACCGCCTTCGGGGTCAATCACGCCCTCAGCCCGGCCGGCGCCGAGGTGCAGCACTACGCGCGCTTCGACGTCAGCCACAACACCAGCAACGGCTACATCGACCGCCAGGAAAGGGACGCCTGGAGCCTGGCCTTCTCCCTGCTCAGCGACCTGACCCCGGACCTGTCCCACACCCTGGCCGTGGAATACCAGGACGAACACGAGGACAGCCCCTACTGGGGCACCCCGGTGCGCAACCCCAAGGCCGGCGAGCTGAAGATCGACAAGCACAATCGCTTCAACAACTACAACGTCGCCGATGGCCTGTATGAACAGCGCACGGTGTGGCTGCGCTCGATCATCGACTACCGGATCAACCCCAGTACCACGCTGCGCAACACCCTCTACCACCTGGACAGCCAGCGCGACTACCGCAACCTGGAAACCTACCAGTACAGCTCCGACAACAGCCTTGTGAACCGCTCCACCGCCTACCTGGTGCGGCACCAGGGCCAGCAGGACGGCAACCAGTTCGAACTGCGCCATGACGATCAGTTATTCGGCCTCGACACCACCTGGTCCGGGGGTTTTGAGTACAAGGTCAACAGCACCACCAACTCGCCGTGGAACGTGCCAGCCAACAACAGCGTGGACCCCGGCCATTTCCAGCCGGGCTATTTCTATGATCTCAAGGACACCCGCCAGCGCTGGGTCAAGGACAAGACCAACCAGGTCACCACCCGTGCCCTGTTCATCGAGAACCGCCTGGCCCTGACCGACGAGCTGTCCCTGCTCAGCGGCCTGCGCTATGACGCCATCGACCTGGACGTGACCAACCACCGGGCGATCACCGCCAGCAACCCGCGTCACCTCAAGCGCAACTGGGAGCCGCTCACCGGGCGCCTGGGGCTGACCTGGCAGTTCCTGCCCAGCGCCAACGTCTACGTGCAATACAGCACCGCCGCCGAACAGCCCAGCGGCACCCAGAACTTCGAGGTGTCCACCGGCAAGCAATGGGAAGTGGGCAGCAAGTTCGACTACCTGGACGGACGCGGCTCGGCGACCCTGGCCGCCTACCGCATCCAACGCCAGGACTTTGCCGTCACCGATCCTCTGGACCCGGCCAACAGCATTCCCGTGGGCCAGCAGACCTCCAAGGGCATCGAACTGGCCAGCTCGCTGCGGGTGACGCCCAAGCTGCTGGCGGAAGCCAACTTCGCCTGGGTCGACGCCGAATACGACGAGTTCAACGAGAAGATTGCCAGCGGCGCGGTGGTCTCGCGCAAGGGCAACACCCCGACCAACGTCCCCGAGCGGGTGGCCAACCTGTGGTTGACCTATGACCTGGCCCCGAGCTGGCAGACCGGGGTCGACGCGCGCTACGTGGCCTCGGTGTACGCCAACAACGCCAACACCTTGCGCATGCCCGCCTACACCCTGTACGGCAGCTTCCTGCGCTATCAGGTCGACAGCCACACCAGCGTCACCGGCCGGGTACGCAACCTGACCAACGAGGTCTACGGCCAGTTCGCCCATGTGTCCCCGGCCTATTACCTGGGCACCCCGCGGACCTTCGAACTGGCGCTGCAGACCCGTTTCTGACCCGGCTTGCGGGCCTCTTCGCCGGCAAGCCGGCTGCTACATCAGGGCAGCAGCGACTTTGTCGGCGATGTCCTGGGGCACCCAGGCGCGCCAGATCTCGGGGTGCTGCTTGAGAAAGGCGCGGGCCGCGTCGCGCGGAGCACTGTGGCTTTCGCTCATCTGCGCCAGGGCCTGGTTGAGAGGATCGATCGGCAAGTCCACCTGACGGAAGAAGCTCACCAGTTGCGGGTACTGCTGGTGAAACGGCGCGGACACGCCAATCGACAGCTTCGAGGCCAGGGAACGGCTCGGGCGCGGGTTGGGATTGCCGGCATCGGTCAGGGTTTTCCAGGCCTCGGCATCGAACGGCGGCTCTTGCAGCTGCACCAGCTTGTAGCGTCCCAGTAGCGGCGTCGGCGACCAGTAGTAGAACAGCACCGGTCGGCCCCGGCGGATCGACGAGGTGATCTCCGCATCCAGCGCCGCTCCGGAACCGCTGCGAAAGTTCACGTAGCTGTCTTGCAGGCCATAGGCCTTGAGTTTCTGCTGGTTGACGATTTCCGAGGTCCAGCCGATCGGGCTGTTGAGGAAGCGGCCCTTGCCCGGAGTTTCCGGGTCCCTGAACACGTCCTTGTAGCGGGCCAGGTCCGCGACACTGCGCAACTCCGGGGCCAGCGGCTTGAGGCCTCTGGCCGGATCGCCCTTGATCACGTACTCCGGCACCCACCAGCCTTCGGTGGCGCCCTTGACCGTATCCCCCAGGGCGATCACCTTGCCCTCGGCCTCGGCCTTGACCCATACCGGGCTGCGCCCGGCCCACTCTTCGCCGATCACCTGGATATCGTTGCTGGCCAGGGCGGTTTCCAGGGTGATGGTGGTGCCCGGCAGGCTGTCGGTGGGCAAGCCATAACCGCTCTCCACCACGACGCGCAGGATCTCGGTGATCAGGCTGCCGCTTTCCCAGTTCAGGTCGGCGAAGTGAATCGGCTCGGCGGCCACGGCCGGCGGCAAGGGGGCAAAGCCGGCCAGGGTCAGCAGGCCGCTGGCCAGCAGCGCTCGGAAGCCTTTCATGGGGTACACCTCTCGGAGTCGGGACCTGGGCCAAAAGGGACCCGCTGCGCCAATGCGCGCGGCCCCTGAAGCATTGAGTCAACTGACTGTAGTAGAGGTTCCGTATTTTCCACCGGGGGCGATGCCGGGATCGGCCATCACGGGTCCGCCGGCTCCTGCAAGCGCTGCAACTCGCGGCGCACCATGCTGGCGTAGGCCGCCGGACGCAGGTGGTACAGCTCGCCGGCCACCCAGTTCAGCCAGGCGCCCTGCAAGCGCGGCTTTTCGGCGAACAGGCGCCGGGCCTCTTCGGCGGCGGCCTGTTGATGCTGGCGATGAAACTCGGCGCGGCCCTGGCTCATCACTCGCTGGCCTTGAAACTCACCAGTTCGCCCTTGCGGAATTTGGCGGCCTTGGCGGTGACCGCCTTGAGGGTCTTGGTCAGGCCTTCCTGCAGTTGCTCGTTGGCGGCGAAGAGCGTCACCACCGCATGCCCTTCCTTGAAGACGATCCCCTGCCCCAGGGGGCTGCTGACAAAGGCATAGTCGCCCAGGCCATAGACGGTGAGCTTGATCTCGCGAAAGCGGATCTCCAGCTTGCCGCCTTCGCGACTGGGCAGCACGGCGGCGCGAAAATGATCGCCGACCTTGAGTTCCAGGCGTGGCTTGTCGTCCACCACCAGCGCGGTCGCGGTATCGATCTCGGCGACGTAGAAGCCTTCAGCGGACTGTTCGGTGATGTAGACAAAACGAGATTGGAACAGCTTGACCAACTTTGCGCGCAAATCACCCAACACGAACAAAGCATGCATTTCAAGATTACTTACTGCCAAGGAACACTCCCCGATACTCAAAAGGGTGCCGCCCGAAAAAAATGGACAGCACAAAAAACCGCCATGACGGCGTGATCACCTCAATCAGTTACCCCAAAAAACACTCAAATGCAGCGGGTACTCCAGGCCACGGCGTTGGCGCCGGCGCTGAACAACGGGCATTTCGCCGAAGCATCAGGCACAGGTCGAAGGCTGTAGGAGTAGGCTCTGACACCCCGAAAAGTGTGGCGGCGAGTTATCTGGGGCGGGTACTGAAACAGGCCGGTAAGCCGGATATACCCTGAGATTGAATCCCCGGATCGGCAGCCACTTCGGGTTGCAGAGGCAATTCTAGAGCAACTTTGTGCATTTCGACCATTTAAAGAGAGCGATTGATGGCGGCCCGGCCATTGATTAGTACACAGACTAATGTTGCTCATCAGCGGGTAATCTTGCCCGCAGTCGTCACACGAAGGCCCGGCATTCTAACCAGTAATACGTGGGCGCAGTGATCTGGGTTGGCGGATTTAAGCGTAAGAAAGTTCACTTTAGTCCCTCGGAACATTCGTTACCTAAAACCGCAATGACATAACTCAGCCCCTCGCAACGCAACAACTGCCATACTCCGCCGCTGGTTGAGCGACCGCGGTACGGGCGCTCAAGCACTCACTCATCTCCAAGGGAAGGCTAGAAGTGACCGAACTAGATATTGGCGAGTTTTTCATTCGTGGCGAGTGCAGAGAAGTCGAAGGCGAATTCCAGGCCGTGATTGCCATGCGCGCCAAACCTCCACTGACTCAGATCACCTTCCACCAGGTGGAACGGGACCGCTGGTTCAAGACTCCGGAAGAAGCCCTGGCCGCAGCCAAGGCCTCGGCCAAGGCCCTCAAGCTGGCCATTGACCAGGGCGCCCTGAACGCCTGATTCCCCTCTTGACCCGAACACACCCGCCGCCCTGGCCGCACAGGCCCAAGGGCGGCGACAAGCGCCCAGCGCCCCCACCTCGAACGCCTGCGCCCAACCAAGATTCAAGCCGAGTGCCTGAACCCCTGGCGCGCTCCCTGGACACTGGCCAGTTGTGCCTGCCACGCCTGCCGGCACTCTTCGGCTTCGGCCCGACTGGCAAACGCGGTGCCGCGCTGCTCGCCATTGACCAGCACCACCCAGCACGCCTTGCGCCCCAGGGCCCGCAGCGAAGCGGGAACGCCACTGCCAATCATCACTGCCACATCGACTTTGCTGTGCATGGAGCACCTCGCGGAATTAGTTAGCTTCCTAACGATGTTCGGATACTAATCGCTTCCCGGCCTCGATAACAGCCCGAATCTGCACAGCAGCGTTACCCCGCGAGTAACAATCGACCTCTCAAGACTTGCGCCTAGGGGCTGCCTGCTCGGGTTTGTAGCCCAGGCGCAGGCCGCCCCAATGCCGTCCCTGGACCATGATCGGCACCGACAGGTCATGCATCAGCTCGCCGGTATCACGGGTGTAGGTCTGCAGCAACAACGGCTGCTGGTGACTGCCGCAACGGATGCCGGTGCGATCGGCGAACTTGCGCTTGCTGCGGTTGTGCAGGTTGTCCACCTGGGGATCGCCGGTCAGCGGCTGGGAGAAAATCTTGTTGTGGGTCGGTACATAACCTTCCTGGGTGCAGGCGATGGCGAACACCAGGCCGTCGTGGCGCGGCAGCAGGGACTCCTGGATCGGCGGCAGCACCTGGTCGGTGTAGCGGTCGAACCGGGTCTGGTACTTGGGCGGATGGGTATTGGGAATCGGCTGATAGTGGCGGTCGAACAAATCATCGAGGCTGATGCGGTTCTGCGCCAGGTCGGCCTCGAACTGCTCGGCGATGCGCCGCGCGCCTTCGCGGGCCAGGTCGTAGATACGCTGGTGATAATCGTCCAGGCCCACCGCCGCCAGACGCTCGCTGATGGTTTCCGCCTGCCCTTCCATCTGCACCGCGGCCTCGGCCAGGCTGCGGGTCTGCTGGTCGCTGATGGCCAGGTCGCTGCGCATCTGCTCCACGGCGTGGAACAGGCTGTCGAGCTGTTCGCGATTGGTTTCGGCGCCCCGGGCGATCTCGCTGACCTGCTCCTCCACTCCCGCCGCCAGCCGCGCGATGTTGTCCAGATGCCGCCCGGTGTGCTCCACCTGCTCCACCCCCAGGTTCAGGTCGTCGGACAGCTGGCGGATCTGCTCCACCACATCGCTGGTGCGCTGCTGGATATCCGCCACCATCACCCCAACCTCGTCGGTGGCCGAGGCGGTGCGCCCGGCCAGCCCGCGCACCTCGTCGGCGACCACGGCAAAGCCGCGCCCGTGCTCCCCGGCCCGGGCCGCTTCGATGGCCGCGTTCAGGGCCAGCAGATTGGTCTGGCTGGCGATGGACTGGATCACCAGGGTCACCCGCTGGATCTCTTCGCTGCGCTGGCTCAAGGCCTCGATCAGCTCGCGACTGCCATTGGCCCGCTGGCTCAGGGAATGCATGCGGCTGATGGACTCGCCCAGCACCGTGCGCCCTTCGGCACTGCTGGCATGGGCTTGGCTGGCGGCGCCCAGGGCCTGCTGGCTGAGCTGTGAGGTGACCTGTTCGGTCTTGATCATCACCTCGGCATTGCCGACGATGCGCGCCGCGGCATCCAGCTGGGATTGCAGCTTGCCCGCCAGTTGCGTCACCGAATAGGCCACGCCAGCGGCAGACAGGGCGTTATGGGTGGTGCTGTAGGACAGGTCGCGGGTCAGCGAGGACAGCTCACTGTCGGCCGTTGCCGCCGGCGTCTCGGGCACCTTGCGGCTTCTCAGCCGGGGCAGCCAGACCACCAGCACCGCCAGGGGCAGGCACAGGTACAGCGACCAGTCACCCAGTGCCTGGCCAACCAGCAAGCCCATCAAGGCCGCGCTCTGCAAGGTCGGCGCCCACCAACGGGCGGCGGGTGTTGCTGCCAGCGGTTGCGCGATCGGCACCGCTAGAGATCCTTCTCTTGACATGTTTAGCACCCCACATCGTTCTAATTATTTTCGGCATTAGACGCCACTATAAGGCCATTAACCATGGTCCCTTAGTAGGAAGAAGAGCAGCGGCAAGCTACAAGCAGCAAGCGGCATGTGCGAGGCATTATTCAGGGTCTGAAGAGGGGGATGTTGCAGTAGATCAAGGGAAGTGAAGACTGGCGTAGAAGCGCCGGGGACTGGCTCCCGCTCCAGTGCGCAGCGCTGGCACGGCTACGCACTCGGAGGCAAGGATGCACTTGCAGCTTGCAGCTTGAAGCTACAAGCTTGCAGCTGCTTTTAAGCCTGACGCTGATGCTTGTCGATCTGCTCGTGGCGCTCTTGGGCTTCGATGCAGTACTTGGTGGTCGGGCTGATCAGCAGGCGCTTGAGGCCAATGGGCTCGCCGCTGTCGTCGCACCAGCCGAAGGTGTCGTCACTGATCCGGCCCAGGGCCTGCTCCAGTTGCGGCAGCATGCGCTGATCGCGATCAATGGCGTTGACCAGCCAGGTGCGCTCTTCTTCGACGGAAGCGGCGTCGGCCGGGTCAGCCGGGGTGTCCAGGCTTTCAATGGCGATCCGGTTCTGTTCGATGCGCTCGTGGGTTTCCACCTTCATGGCTTGCAACAGGTCGCTGAAAAAAGCGTGCTGCTCGGCATTCATGTAGTCATCCGCCGGCATGGCCAGCAACTTTTCCTTGGTCATTGATTTCTCTATAAAAAATACGTGCATTAAGGCGAATTCAAACGGTTTCCGGTTGACCCGTCAGGTCATCAGAAAGGCGCCATACCTTCCAAGCGCCACCCGGCACTCAATTTACGAGGGGCGGCAGTCTAAGGCCGGTTTGAGGGCGCAGCAACTGAAATGACAGCGAATCTGTCCGACAAAACGCACAAAGCCCGTAATCACGGGCTTTGCTGGCGCTTATCGGAGTGCGTTTATAACAAAAAATTCCATAGAGGCGTGCCTGTTAGAAGACAAACGGCAGTACCGGACAGCCAATTCGAGCCTTTTACCCCCCGTTTCAGCCCTTGTCAGCCGGCTTGCCGGCGAACCGGCCAGCCAGCGTTGCATTCCCTTATGGGCTGCTTTGCGGCCAAGCCAGCGTCGCCACCAGGCCGGTGCCTCAGCGCTTGAGCTTGCGCTTGTTGCGGTACTGGTCGATGACCACCGCCACCACGATGATCAGGCCCTTGATGATGTCCTGGATGTAGGCATCCACGCCGACAAAGGTGAAGCCGCTGGCCATGACCCCGAGGATCAGCGCGCCGATCACCGTGCCGGTAATGCGCCCTACGCCGCCGGCCAGGCTGGTGCCGCCGATCACCGCGGCGGCGATCGCGTCCAGCTCGTAGGACATGCCCATCCCCGCCTGCCCGGTGGCGGCCCGCGCCGAGGCCACCACCCCGGCCAGCCCGGCCAGCAGCCCGGCGATGCTGTAGACAATCACCAGATGGCGCTTGACATTGATCCCCGAGGTGCGCGCCGCCTGCATGTTGCCGCCAATGGCGTAGGTGTACTTGCCGTACTTGGTGTAGCGCAGCGCGACATGGAAGATCACCGCCACCACCAGGAAGATGATCACCGGCATGGCCCCGTGGCCGATGACGGTGTAGGAGTCGGAAAGCATGCTCACCGGCTGGCCTTCGGTGTAATAGCGGGCCAGGCCACGGGCCGACACCATCATGCCCAGGGTGGCAATAAAAGGCGGAATGCCGGTGATGGCGATGATGCTGCCGTTGATCGCCCCCGCCAGCAGGCCCACCCCCAGCCCGGCCACCACCGGGATCCACACCGGCAGGTCGGTCAGGGACGGGAACACTGCCCGGGCAAAGTCCGAGGTCTGCGCCAGGCTCGCGGCGATCATCGCCGACAGCGCCAGCACCGAGCCCGAGGACAGGTCGATACCGGTGGTGATGATCACCTGGGTCACGCCGATGGCCAGCAGACCGATGATCGACACCTGCAGGATCATCAGCACCAAACGCTGGGAGTTCAGCAGAAAGCTCTGGTCACGAACGATCCAGCCGAACAGCTCGAACACCAGGCCGATGCCGATCAGCACCAGGAAAATGCTCAGTTCGGTGGGCCAGCGCCGACGCGTCCTGGCGGGTACCACGGCCGGTTTGTTTTCAGACATCACGTTCATAACCACTCACCTTTGTTAGCGCCTGACCGTGACGCCTCAGCGCGCCGCCGGTCGCCATCGATTGGAGAATCAGTGCACCAGCGACATGCCCGACGCCAGCTGCATCACCCGTTCCTGGGTCGCTTCGCTGCGGTCGAGAATGCCCATGAGCTCGCCTTCGTGCATGACCATGACCCGGTCGCTCATGCCCAGGACTTCCGGCAGTTCCGAAGAAATCATGATCACCGCCATGCCTTCGCTGGCGAGGGCGGCGATCAGGCGGTAGATCTCGGCCTTGGCCCCGACATCGATGCCCCGGGTCGGCTCGTCGAGAATCAGGATCCGCGGCTTGGTCATCAGCCAGCGCGCCAGCAGCGCCTTCTGCTGATTGCCCCCGGACAGGGTATCGATGCATTGCTCCAGGGACGGGGTCTTGACCCGCAGCTTCCTGCACATGTCCTCGCACAGGGCGCGCAGGGCCTTCTGCTGGATGAAACCGCCCCCGGCGTAATGCGGCAGCACCGCCACTTCCATGTTTTCCAGGACCGACAGGCAAGGGAACAGGCCGCTGAGCTTGCGATCCTCGGTCAGCAGGGCAAGGCCCTTCTCGATCGCCCGGTGCGGGTCGCCGATGCGCAGCGGCTGGCCGTCGAGGACAATCTCGCCGCCATCGCTTGGGGTGATGCCGAACAGGGTTTCGGCGACATTGGTCCGCCCCGAGCCCATCAGCCCGGCGATGCCGAGGATCTCCCCGGCGTGCAGGTCGAAGGACACGCCGTCGAACACCCCGTCCAGGCGCAGATCGCGGACCTTGAGCAGCAGCTCGCCGATGGGCTTGTCGCGCTGGGGAAACAGCTGGCTCAGCTCGCGCCCGACCATCATCGAGATCAGGCTGTCGCCGTCCAGGCTGTCGGCCCGTTGCAGGCCGATATAGGCGCCATCGCGGAACACCGCCACTTCATCGGCGATGGCGAACACTTCGTTCATCTTGTGGGTGATGTAGATGATGCCCTTACCCTGGGCCTTGAGGTCGGCAATGATCGAGAACAGGTGCGCCACTTCCTTGTCGGTGATGGCCGAGGTCGGTTCATCCATGATCAGCACGTCGGAGTCGTAGGACACCGCCTTGGCGATCTCCACCATCTGCCGCTCGGCGATGCTCAGGTTGCCCACCTGCTCCTCGGGATCGAGGTCGATGCGCAGGCGCTCCAGCAACTGCGAGGTGCAGCGGTGCATGGCGCGGTGATCGATCAGGCGCAGGCCGTTGAGCTGTTCGCGGCCGATCCAGATGTTCTCGGCGATGCTCATGTGCGGCATCAGGTTGAGTTCCTGATGGATCATGGCGATGCCCGATTGCAGGGCCGCCAGGGGCGTGTCGAAGACCACCGGCCGGCCCTTGAGGCGCAGCTCGCCGGCATCCGGCTGGTAGATGCCGGCGATGATTTTCATCAGGGTCGACTTGCCGGCGCCGTTCTCGCCCATCAGCGCCAGCACCGTTCCCGGGCGTACCCGCAGCTGCACATCGGACAGGGCCACCACGCCGGGAAAGCCCTTGCTGACGTTGATCACCTCCAGCAGATAAGGCTCTGCGGTCGCCGGGGTGACCGCCTGGACGGCGGCCAGCGGGGTGCTTGAGGCAGTCGCGCAAGAGAACATGATCAGGTACTCCATCGGCAGGGCCGGCCGGGGCCGCCCTGTCACTTATTGTTGTTATGGAACCGCTTGGCCGGGTGCGCGGCGTTACTTGAACTGGTCGACGTTGTCCGGGGTGATCAGGCGATACGGAATCCACACCGCCGGCTCCACCGGCTCATGCTTGATCATCTTCACCGCGGTATCGATGGAGCCGTCCGCCTGGCCCTTGGCGTCCTGGAACACCGACAGCGCCAGCTCGCCCTTCTTCACCGCGCGCAGGCCATCGGGGGTGCCATCGACACCGGCGATCAGCACACTGCCCTTCTCGACCCCGGCCTGCTTCAGCGCCATGGCGGCGCCAATGGCCATTTCATCGTTGTTGGACACCACCGCGTCGAACTTGCGGCCCTGGGTCAGCCAGTCGTTGACCAGGGTCATGCCCTTGTCCCGCAGCCAGACCCCGGTCTGCTCCTGATCGACCTTGATCCCCGGGTACTGGGTCAGCACTTCCTTGACCCCCTTGGTGCGGTTGGCGGTGGAGTTGTTGGCCAGATCGCCCAGCAGGATCACGATGTCGCCCTTGCCGCCCATTTTTTCGGCCAGGTACTGCATCTGCATCTTCCCGGCCTCCAGGTCGTTGGAGGCCACGGTGACCACGCCCTTGGGCAGGTTCAGGTCATCCGGACGGCGATTGACGTAGACCAAGGGAATGCCGGCCTTGACCGCGGCCTCGGTGATTTTCTTGGTGGCGGCGGTGTCCACCGGGTTGACCACGATGGCGTCGACCTTCTGGCTGATGAAGTTCTCGACCTGGCTCAATTGCTTGACCACGTCGCTGCGGGCGTCCTCGAACTGCAGCTTGACGCCATCGGGCAGGGACTTGGCTTTCTGATCCATCGACTCGCGCAGGTAGGTCAGCCAGGTGTCATCGAACTGCGACATGCTCACGCCGATCTTGATATCGGCCAGCGCCGCCCCACTGGTCAGCAGCAGCGACAGCGCGAGCGAGGCAAAACGGATCTTGGTGTTCATCACAGGTCTTTCTCCACATTCTTGTAGGTTTTATGGATAAAGCGCAGAACGACTCAGAGCGGCAGACGCACCACAGGCGCGCCGGGAACGCAGCACAGCAGCGCACCATTGCGCTCTACACAGAGAAAGCCGAGGCAGGTCAGGAGGATGGCAGAGCGGCTGGCCCGGGGTGTCGCGGTGGCCGGCGCGCGAAAAGAGCGCAGCGGTGAAGTGACAGCGAGGACAGCGGATTTGAAGGTTTTCATCGACGGTACCTGTTTGTTTTTGTGGGTCGGTGCACGCCGCGCTCAAAGCCTGCTTGAGGGGTGTGCAACCTAGCTAGTCGGCAACCTGGAAATGACTTTATTGGAAAATAATTTCTATATCAACTCATTTTAGAATTTTATTCTAAATCAGTTTACCCCCTGTAAAACCGGCGCTGCGACGACTGCTGGCCCAAGACCTGCGCTTCCCGCAAGGGCCCCTTCCGACAATCCTCACACCTCCCCCTGCAGGAGCTGGCTTGCCAGCGAAAGCGCCCCCCAGCCCTGCGCCTACTCCAAGCCCCGCGTCGCCGGCCAGCCGGGAATCAGGCGTAGAAGCCCGGACGCTGGGGCAGCTCGATCTTGACGATCTGGCCGCTGTTCTGCGCTTCGATACAGGCATCGGCCGCCACCGCCGCGGCAAAGCCGTCCCAGGCCGAAGGCCCGCCCACCTGGCCGGCGCGCACGCCGTCGATAAAGGCCTGCAACTCCACGTCATAGGCGGCGATAAAGCGCTCCTTCCAATCCATCAGGATGGCGTTGGACAGCTTGGCTTCGCTGCGCAATTGCACCTGGGACGGCTCCGGCAGCCTGGCGATGCCGCTCTCCCCCACCACTTCGCACTGGATGTCGTAGCCGTACTGGCAGTTGACGAACACTTCGACGTCGATCCGCGTGCCACGGGCGGTTTCCAGCAGCACGATCTGCGGGTCGCGCAAGTGGGCCAGGGCCTTGCTGGTCTTGCGCGGGAACACCACCTGCACCGACACGTAGTCGTCGGCCAGCAGCCAGCGCAGCACGTCCAGTTCGTGGATCAGGGTGTCGGTGATGGCCATGTCGGTCTTGTAGTTCTCACCCACCCGCGGGTTGCGGTGGGCGCAGTGCAGCATCAGCGGCTCGCCGATCCGGCCGCTGTCGATCACCGCCTTCAAGGCCTGGTAGCCGGCATCGTAGGGGCGCATGAACCCCACCTGCACCAGGCGCTTGCCGTGGGCGATTTCGGCCTCGACGATGCGCCGGCAACCCGCGGCGGTCACCGCCAGGGGCTTTTCACAGAACACCGGCTTGCCCGCGGCAATCGCCGCCAGCACGAACTCCTCGTGGCTCGGGCCCCAGGAAGTGACCAGCACTGCCTCGACGTCCGCCGCCTTGATCAGCGCATGGCCGTCCGGGTAGACCTCGGCGCTGAGCTTGAGGTCGCCGAGCACCTTGGCCGCCGACTCAAGGTTGATGTCGGTGACCGCCACCACCCGGCTGCCCAGCAGGGTCTGGCTGCAACGACGGATGTGATCCTGGCCGATGGCGCCAGTGCCGATAACACCAAGTTTCAAAGACATGCAGATACTCCTGTGGTTGTGCGTTGCAGAGCAATCAGTACTGCCGGGCCTGGGCCAGGCGTTGATTAAGGGTCTTGGCCGCCGCATTGGTGCGTTCGCTGGTGGACACCTGGGCCACGCCCACCCGCCACCAGGACAGGTAGCCGTGGATCATGGTCTTGGGCAGGACCTTGATATCGATCAGGGTCGAGACGGTCTGGGTCCGGGCATCGGCCAGGGCCGCCAGCAGTTGCTCCTCAGTGCTGACCTTGTAGGTCTTGCAGCCGTAGGCGGCGGCGCTCATGGCGAAGTCCACCGGCACCAGGCCACCGTCGAGCTTGCCGCTCTGCGGGTTGCGGTAGCGGAACTCGGTGCCGAAGCTGTCCATGCCGTGGCCCATCTGCAGGTTGTTGATGCAGCCGAAGGCCATGTTGTCCAGCAGCAGCACATTGATCTTGCGCCGCTCCTGGATCGAGGTGACCAGCTCCGAATGCAGCATCAGGTAGGAGCCGTCGCCCACCAGGGCGTACACCTCGCGATCCGGCTCGGCGAGCTTGACCCCCAGGGCCGCGTTGACCTCGTAGCCCATGCACGAATAGCCGTATTCCACGTGGTAGCTGTTGACCGCCTTGCTGCGCCAGCTGCGCTGCAGGTCGCCGGGCAGGCTGCCGGCGGCGGCGACGATGATGCCGTCCTCGGGCAAGGCCTGGTTGAGCAGCCCGAGCACCCGGCTCTGGGTCAGGCAGGAGCCGGTCAGCTCGATGAATTCGCGCAGCAGCGCCGGGTCCATGTGGTCGTTGATCTCCGGCACGAAGTCCTGGTCCTGGTATTGCAGCTGGTAGAGCCGATCCACCTCGGCCTCCAACCGGGCCTTGGCCTCAGGGATCTGCCCGCCCCAGTCCGCCTGATAGCCGCTGCGGCCCAGGGCTTCGCCGAGGGCCTGCAAGCCGACCTGGGCATCGGCCAGCAACTGCACGCCCTCCAGCTTGAGGCTGTCGCCAGGGCAGACATTGAGGTTGAGAAATTGCACCCCGGGGTGCTGGAACAGCCATTTCGACGAGGTGGTGAAATCGCTGTAGCGAGTGCCGACGCCAATGATCAGGTCGGCCTCCCTGGCCAGCAGGTTGGCCGCCAGGCAGCCGGTTTCGCCGATCCCGCCGACGTTCAGCGGGTGCGCGGAAACCACCGCGCTCTTGCCCGCCTGGGTTTCCGCGAAGGGGATGCCGAAGCGTTCGGCAAAGGCCTGCAACGCCCGGTTGGCCGCGGAATACTTGACCCCGCCGCCACAGATGATCAGCGGCTTGCGCTTGCCCTGAAACAGCGCCAGGGCATCGCCGAGCATGGCCTCGGTGGCCGGGCGGCGGTCGATGCGATGCACGCGCCTGGCGAGAAAGGCGTCCGGGTAATCGTAGGCTTCGCCCTGCACATCCTGGGGCAAGGCCAGGGTCACGGCGCCGGTTTCCGCCGGGTCGGTGAGCACGCGCATGGCGTGGATCGCCGCGCTCATCAGTTGCTCGGGGCGGTTGATCCGGTCCCAGTATTTACTCACGGCCTTGAAGGCATCGTTGGTGCTGATGCTCAGGTCATGGAACTGCTCGATCTGTTGCAGCACCGGGTCCGGCTGGCGGCTGGCGTAGACATCCCCCGGCAGCAACAGCAAGGGAATCCGGTTGGCGCTGGCGGTGGCCGCCGCGGTCAGCATATTGGCCGCACCGGGGCCCACCGAGGAGCTGCAGGCGTAGATCTTGCGCCGCAGGTGCTGCTTGGCAAAACCGATGGCGGCGTGGGCCATGCCTTGCTCGTTGCGGCCCTGGTGCACCAGCAGCTCGCCGCTGTCCTGCTCCAGGGCCTGGCCCAGGCCGAGCACGTTGCCGTGGCCAAAAATGGTGAAGACCCCGGCGATGAACTTGCTCTGGACCCCATCCACCTCGACGTACTGGTTATCGAGGAATTTCACCAGGGCCTGGGCCATGGTCAAGCGTGTCGTACTCATGGTTTGCACCTTAATGTTGATGTGTCTGCCAACACGTCCGTAGGAGCTGGCTGGCCAGCGAAAGCGCCTTGGAGACTTGCGCCCCGCTGTGGCGCCTCTTCGCCGGCAAGCCGGCTCCTACGCGAGGGCGGCGTCAGGCCAGGGATTGCTGCAGGTGGGCCATGCTCGCCTCCAGCGCCTGCCGGATATCCGCCAGCCCGTGCACGCTCTCGGCAAAGGGCTCGAACGACAGGTAGCCGCGGCAGCCACCGCTCAACAATGTGTCGATCTGCGCCGCAGTGCCGAGGATGTCCGCCTCGCCCACCAGCACCCGATGGCCATCGCGCATGCTGTCGAGAGGAGCCTGTCGGTCCTCGACCCCGGAGATGTGCACCAGCCCGGTCAGCTCGGGGAAGTACTCCTCCTCACCGGCCAAGTGGTGGTGGAAGGTGTCGTGCACCAGGCGCAGCACGTCCAGGCCGTCGCTGGCACGGATCGCCTCCAGCGCCGTGCGCTTGCGCCGCAGCGAACATGCTTCGAAGCCCAGGGGCTCGATAAACCCCAGCAGGCCGTGATCCCGCAGGATCGGCGCCAGCTCGCGCAACGCGCTGTGCAAAGCGCTGCTGCGCTGGGCCTCGGTGCGTGGGTCGGCACGCTCATTGAGCGGGCACAGCACCAGCCCCTCGGCCCCGCAGGCACGGGCATAGGCGGCGAGTTTCAGGGCCTGCTGGCGACGCTCGTGGTTCCACACATCGAAGGGGTACAGGGCGTTGATCGACAACACCTTGATGCCCTGGGCCGCGCACAATTCGCGGACCCGCTGCGGCGGCGTGCCGTCCTCGATTTCCACGCCCGCCAGGTCATTGCGGATCTCAATGGCATCGACCTTCAGCGTCCGCGCCAGGTCGAAAAACGCCGGCAGCGACAAACGCGGTGCAACCATACGATTCAGGGCGAAACGCAGGGGCTGGCTCATTCTTCTTGTTCTCCAAAATCCATCGCGTCGAGACAGTTACTGGGCCGTCGGCATGCTGAATTCCGGGCCCTTGGCGATGCTCTCGGGCCAGCGCTGCATCACGCTCTTGTAGCGGCTGTAGAAGCGCACGCCCTCCTCGCCATAAGCGTGGTGGTCGCCGAACAGCGAACGCTTCCAACCGCCGAAGGAATGCCAGGCCATGGGCACCGGGATCGGGACGTTGATGCCGACCATGCCCACCTTGATGCTGCGGGCAAAGGCCCGGGCCACGCCGCCGTCGCGGGTGAAGCAGGACACGCCGTTGCCGAACTCGTGGGCGTTGATCAACTGCACCGCGCTGGCAAAGTCGGGCACCCGCACAATGCCCAGCACCGGCCCGAAGATTTCCTCGCGGTAGATGCTCATCTCGGGGGTGACCTGATCGAACAGGGTGGCGCCGACAAAAAAGCCCTGCTCCGCCCCCGGCACCTTGAAGCCGCGCCCGTCCACCAGCAGCTGCGCACCCTGGGCCACGCCCTGATCGATAAAACCCTCAACCCGGGCCTGGTGCTCGGCGGTCACCAGCGGCCCCATGTCGCTGTCGCCGTGCAAGCCGTTGCCGACCTTGAGCCGGTCGATGCGCGGCAGCAGCCTGGCGATCAATTCATCAGCCACCTCACCCACCGCCACGGCGATGGAGATCGCCATGCAGCGCTCGCCGGCCGAGCCGTAGGCCGCGCCGATCAGTGCATCGGCGGCCTGGTCGAGGTCGGCGTCGGGCATCACGATCATGTGGTTCTTGGCCCCGCCCAGGGCCTGCACGCGCTTGCCCCGGGCGCTGGCCTGCAGGTGGATGTACTGGGCAATCGGCGTCGAACCGACAAAGGAAATCGCTTCGATGTCCGGGTGCTGGAGCAAGCCGTCCACGGCGCTCTTGTCGCCCTGGACCACGTTGAACACCCCTTCGGGCAACCCGGCTTCGGTCAGCAGGCGCGCCATCAGCAGGCTGGCGGACGGGTCGCGCTCGGACGGTTTGAGGATGAAGCAGTTACCGGTGATCAGGGCGATGGGGATCATCCACAGCGGCACCATCACCGGGAAGTTGAACGGCGTGACCCCGGCGCACACGCCCAGGGGCTGGCGCAGGTTCCAGTTATCGATGCCGCCACCGATGTTGTCGCTGAAATCGGTTTTCAACAGGTTCGGCGCGCCACAGGCGTACTCGACGATCTCGATGCCGCGGGTCACTTCGCCCATGGCGTCGGACAGCACCTTGCCGTGCTCGCGGGTGATGATCTGCGCCAGCTCCTTGTGGTGCTGGTCCAGCAGTTCCTTGAACTTGAACATCACCCGCGCGCGGCGCAGGGCCGACTGCTCGGACCAGGCCGGGAAAGCCTTCAGTGCCGACGCCACGGCTTCATTCACGGTCTGCTGGCTGGCCAGGGCCACGCGGGCCTGGACCACCCCCGTGGCCGGGTTGAACACCGGGCTGAAACGCTCGCCGGCCGCCCGCTCCTGAGCGTCGATGTAATGGCCGATTACCGGGGTGTCGCTCATTGTTCTTGTTCTCCGTAAAGGGTTGCCGTCTGGGTTCGGGGCTTCAGAGATCCAGCAGCCAGCTGTGCTGCGGGTCGTTATGGAACTGCCAGACCCGCTTGGGCCCGGCCATGACGTTCAGGTAATAGGACTCGTAGCCGTAAGGCACGCTGACCGGGTGATAGCCCTTGGGCACCACCACCAGGTCGCTGTTTTCCACGGCCATGGCCTGGTCGATGCTGCGGTCGTCGGTGTAGACCCGCTGGAAGACAAAGCCCTGGGGCGGGTTGACCTGGTGGTAATAGGTCTCTTCCAGAAAACTCTGGTGCGGCAGGTCATCGGTGTCGTGCTTGTGCGGCGGGTAGCTGGAGGAATGCCCGGACGGCGTGCGCACCTCCACCACCAGCAGCGAATGGGCCGGCTCGCTGTCGGGCAGGATGTCGCAGACATAGCGGGTGTTGGCGCCCTTGCCGCGCACGCTGCGCTTGCATTGTTCCGGGCGGATCAAGCGCGGCCCGAGGCCGGCGGCGGCATCACCCGGGGCGGCGCACAGGGCAATCTGCACCTCGCTCAAGGCGCTGACCTGGGCCTGACTGCCCGGCGGCAGATAGACGGCAAAGGGCGATTTGTCTTCGAACACCGATTGCCGGTCGCCCAGGTTGTCCCACTGGAAGGCGCCCTGGGGCGACTCGCCCTGCACGTCGATGCGGCCGCTGAGCAGCACCAGGCACAGCTCCTGGTCGCCGGCGCTGAGCGGCAGGCTGTCCCCCAGGCTCAGGCGGTAGGCACTGAACCCCACGTATTCCAGGGCGCCCTCCGGCAGTTGAACCAGGGTCCGGCCCTGGGTCGCGCTTTTAACCAACAGATTCATTGGCCTGTCCTCGACGATGGCAGCGTGGCGTCCAGTAACCCGCGCAGGGTGTCGTAGCCTTTTTTCGCGTAGACGTAGCTCGGCGCCACGGCCGGGTCCTGCTCGGCTTCCACCACCAGCCAGCCCTGGTAGTCAGCGGCCAGCAGCACATCGAGCAAGGCGGCAAAGTCGAGGTCGCCATCGCCGGGCACGGTGAAGGTGCCGTTGACGATGCAGTCCGGAAAGCTCCACAGGTTGTTGCGCGCCAGTTGCACCACCGGCTTGCGCACGTCCTTGAAATGCACGTGGCAGACCCGCTGGATATGCTTGCGCAGCACCTCCAGGGGCTCGCCGCCGCCCATGTAGCAATGGCCGGAATCGAACAGCAGGCCGACTTCCTCCCCCGTCAGGCGCATCAGCGTGTCGATGTCCGCCGGGGACTCGACGTAGGCCCCCATGTGGTGGTGATAGGCCAGGCGCACGCCCTGGGACAGGGTAAAGCGCGCCAGTTCCGTGAGTTTGTCGGCGTAGTCCTGCCAGGCCTGTGCGCTGTGGAAGCGCGGGCGCTCGATCAGGCGCACCGGTGAGCCCTGGATCGAGTCGGCCACTTCGCCGTAGACCAGCACCGAGGCACCGTTGTGCTTGAGCAACTCGACATGGCTGGCGATGGCGTCGATTTCCTCGGCCGCCGAGCGCCGGGCCAGACGCCCGGAATACCAGCCCGATACCAGCGCCAGCTCATAAGGGCGCAACACATCGCCCACGCCCTGGGCGTCCTTGGGGAACTTGCCGTTGAGTTCAAAGCCTGCGTAACCGATCTCACGCCCTTCGCTGAGGGCGGTGTCCAGGGGTGTTTCACCGCCCAGGGCCGGCAGGTCGTCGTTGCTCCAGGAGATCGGGTTGATGCCAATTCGGATCGCGGGCATGGCTGCACCTTTTATTGTTGTTCCAAGCAATGGTGAAAACGGCCCCTGCCGGCAGGGGCTTCCCGTGGCGAGGGAGCTTGCTCCCGTTCGGGGGCTCAGCCCCCGCAAATCGCCTGGCGCGGTGTATCTGTTGCGACGGGTCGGCCGGGTTGGGGCCGCTGTGCGCCCCAGCGGGAGCCAGCGCCCTCGCCACACAGTCGGCGGCGATTAGCCACGGGCGCTGCGCCAGGCGTTGATCAGTTGTTCGAAGGTGCCCTGCACCTGCCGGATCAGGGTTTGGTCGTCGATCTCCCGCGCCAGCCACGCTCGGCTGGGTTCCTGGAAAATCGTCCGGCCCACGGCAAACCCCCGGCAGGTGCGGCTGGCGGCCGCTTGCCGGAAGCCCTCGGCGAGGGCTTCGGCCGAGGCGTTCAGGCCCAGCAGCACCACGCCACGGCAATACGGATCACGCTCCTGGATCAGCTCATCGAGCTTTTTCCATTCCTCGGCCGACTGCGCCTCGATCTTCCACCACGCGGGGTAGATGCCCAGGTTGTACAGGCGCTTGAGGCTGCGGTAGAGCACCTCGGGATGAGCGCCGGGCAGGTCCTTGGGCGGGATGATCTCCAGCAGCAACTCATGCCCGCTGACCTGGGACGCCTGGTACAGGCCACGGATCTGCGCTTCCTGTTCCAGGCGCAGCAAGGGCTCGTCGTCCGGGTGAAATTGCACCAGGCACTTGATGATCTGCTCCTGGGGCCAGGCGATCAGGTTGCTGCCCACCGAGCGCCCGTGTTCGAAGGCCAAGGGCCGCGAGCCCTGGACTTCCACCGGCCGCGCCACCCACCAGCCGCGCCCGGTGGCGGCGTTCAGCGCGTCCTGGCCGAAGCGCTGGTCGGCCAGCAGACCGACATCGGCCTCGATGCCCCGGCGCCGCAGGTCGGCCTCGACCCGCTGCACCGCTTCTATAAAGAGCTGCTTGAGCTGGGGAATGGCCGCAAGCTCGCGACCGCCCTGCTGGGCCAGTTCCACCAGTTGCCCACGATGATCGAAGGCAAAGACGAACAGTGGCTTCCAGGCCTTGCGCGGCACGCTGACCTGATGCAGGCGTTGCAGCACCGGGTCCTGGTCGGGACGGGTGATCGGCACCGGGCTGCTGAACAGGTAGTCCAGTTCGGCCCGGGTCGGCATCGCCGGGGCGCAGGCATGGCGCGACACCACCAGGCCGCCGCAGGCGTTGGCCAGCTGGCAGCAGCGCTCATCGCTGGCCTCTTCCAGCCAGCCACTGAGGAAGCCGGACATAAAGGCATCGCCGGCGCCCAGTACGTTGAGCACTTCCACGCGCACGCCGGGGTAGAGCGCCGCATCTTCCAGGCGCGGCGGAATCGCGCCGTGGATCACCGTGCAGCCCTGCGGGCCGAGCTTGACCACCAGGGTCGCGGCGCTCAGGGAGCGCACGGTGCGCAGGGCCGTCAGCAGGTCGTCGCTGCCACCGGCAATCAGGAATTCCTCTTCGGTGCCGACGATCAGGTCAAAACGCCCGAGGATGCTCTGCACATGCTGGCTGACCTGCGAGTCGGCGACGAACCGGGTCTCGCCGTCGGCCTTGCCCGCCAGGCCCCAGAGCACCGGCCGGTAGTCGATGTCCAGGACCCGCCGGACCCCGTGCTTTTCGGCGTAGTCCAGGGCCTGCAGGCTGGCACGGTAGACGCCGTCGGTGGAGAAATGGGTGCCAGTGATCAGCAGGGCCTTGCTGGAGGCAATAAAGGTTTCGTCGATGTCGGCGGCGCACAGCGCCATGTCCGCGCAGTTCTCGCGGTAGAACACCAAAGGGAAGGTTTCGCGGTCCTTGAGGCCCAGCAGGACCAGGGCGGTGAGGCGCTGCGGATCGACCTTGACCGCGCTGACGTCACAGCCTTCGCGCGCCAGCGATTCCACCAGGAAGCGCCCCATGTGATCGTCGCCGACCCGGCTCAGCATCGCCGACCTGAGGCCCAGGCGCGCGGTGCCGAAGGCGATGTTCGCCGACGAGCCGCCCAGGTACTTGGCAAAGCTTGCGACGTCCTCCAGCCGCGCCCCGACCTGCTGCGCGTAGAGATCGACGCCCAGGCGTCCGAGGCAAATCAGATCCAATTGACGCCCACTGGCAAAACGAGTCTGGCCCATGCTGGCTCCTGTTATTTTTATCAGCCTGCGCTCGTCGCCGTGGTCAGGTGCCGAGCACTCTTGGTCGGCCCAGACTAAAACGTCTCCCAGCCTCAATCAATATTTTTTCTATATATTTTTTACATGGAATATATTTTCCATTAAACTTTTTTCAAGCCTGAGCCAGACGCCCTGCATCGTTTCAGCAACGCCGCGGCCGGCAGGGGCCCGAAGATTTTATCGGCCCCTACCCTGTAGACTGCCGGCTGCCCACCTATTGTCAGGGGACGGCCCCACAGCCTGCCCCACCCGTACAAGCCAGAAGGATTGTCTATGTCCCGCACCGATCAGCCGGCCTTGTCCGAGAGCACGCCCGAGCGCGACCTCGCCAGCCCTCCGGCGAATGCCGAGCGGCTGCTGCAGTTGATCACCGAGGAATACGAAGGCCTGCCGCGCCAGCTCAAGCGCATCGCCAGCTACATGAGCCAGCAGAGCGACCGGATCATGGTCGACCGCATCAGCGACATCGCCCGGGAGTGCGAGGTCCATCCTTCGGCCATCGTGCGTTTCTCCCAGCGTTTCGGCTTCAGCGGCTTCAGTGAAATGCAGGCGCTGTTCCGCCAGGCCTACACCCACAAGGCCACGCCGGTGCAGAACTACCAGCAGCGCATCCGCAGCATGATCGCCAACAAGTCGCAGAAGGCCAGCGGCGGCGACCTGGCGCGCGAATGCATCAATGCCACCCTGTCGGGGATCGAGCGCCTGGGCCTGGAACTGGACGACGCCGCCTTCGAACAGGCGGTGGAGCTGGTGGTCAATGCCGACAACATCTACGTGGTCGGGGTGCGCCGCTCCTTCGCCGTGGCCGACTACCTGGTGTACAACCTGCAGCACACCAACAAGCGCATTCACCTGGTCTCGGGCCTGGGCGGCAGCTACCGCGAGCAGATGCGCAGCATCCGCCCCAACGACCTGGTGATCGCCATCAGCTTCACCCCCTACGCCAAGGAAACCCAGCACTGCCTGCGCATCGCCCAGCACAACCAGGCCCAGACCCTGATCATCACCGACAGCACCCTGTCGCCCCTGGCCAAGCGCGCCAACAGCGTGCTGCTGGTCAATGAAGGCAGCTCCTTCGCCTTCCGCTCACTGAGCGCCACCCTGTGCCTGTGCCAGGCGCTGTTTATCGCCGTGGCCTACCGCCTGGAACTGAAGATGGACGAGATTCACGAACAGGGCGGCTTCGACGACTAGCCGGACGCCGGCCCATGACTATGGGCCTGCAGGGCATCGGGCACGCCCCGGCGCTGCAGGCCGCCCTGCTCGACCCAGTCCAGGGTCTGGCGGTACGCCCGCTGCAGCAGCGCTTCGGTCTGGTTGAAGTCGAACACCGATACCCCCAGCGGACACAGGGGGTCGACCACATGGATCGCCACCCGCGACGCGTAGAGTTCGATGTCGCGCACCAGCTGGCGCATGCTCAACAGGTTCAGGGTGTGCAGGGCCAGGGCCAGCATCCCCGACGGCGGCGCCGGGCAGGCGCAGCCGAAACCGGTGGGCAGGACAATCACCCGAGTGGCCCCCAGGCCCACCGCGGCGGCAATCGGCGTATTGCTCGCGACCCCGCCATCCACCAGCAGCTTGTCGCCGATGCGCACCCAGGGAAACACCAGGGGAATCGCCGCGCTGGCCAGCAGCGCCTGTTCGGTGTCGCCACTGGAGAGCACTTCCTGGGCGCCGGTCAGCAGGTTGGTGGTGACGATATGCAGGGGCAGCCGGCTGTCTTCGATGCGCTTGACCGGCAACGCCCGGCGCACCAGCCGGGACAGGGCCGTGGACGGCAGCAGGCAGCCGCGATGGCGTAGCAGGCCGGTCAGACTGTCGAACCAGGAAAACGGAAACACGTCGCCCTTGCGCAGGCCGCGCCAGAAGTCCGCCAGCTCGGCCACGCCCCGGGCATCGGGCCGCGCGGCGAAATAGGCGCCATTGATGGCGCCCACCGAGGCCCCCACCACCAGATCGAATTCCAGTCCCAGTTCCACCAGGGCTTGCAACATGCCGACCTGGACCGCCCCGAGACTGCCGCCTCCGGAAAGCACCAGCGCGGTTGTGTCCTGACTCATGGCTGATCTCCCGCGCCGTTATCGACGCTCTAGAAGCTCAGCATAGTCGCCCGTCAACTCGCCCCAGCGGCGCTATTGGTAGATCTTGCCGCAGTAGAGGAACACAGCGAAACGCTGTCAGGGCGAGGCCTGTGCCAGGCCCTGGGTGGCGCCCATGCCGGTGGCTTCGGCCCGGTTCAGGGCGTTGCCTGCAAAGCCAGGCCCTTGCGCAGCAGTTCCTTGCGCAGGATCGGCCGGGCCAGGCAATGCACGCCGTCCAGGGTGCTGCACTCCAGCAGCCGCTCAAGCTTGCGGGCACTGCCCGGGCTGCCGGTCAGCAGGTAGCTTTTGCCCTCGCTGAGGCTGATCAGGTTCAGCAGCCAGTCATCGCCCCACTGCCCCAGCACCTGCTCGATCAGGCTGCGCTGGCGCGCCAGCAGGTCCTCGCCATTCCACAGGGTCAGCTGGGCAAAGCGCCGTGGCAGGTTGCTGGAAGGTTCAAGAACCTTCAGGTCCTTGAGCAGTGCTTGCGCCAGTTGCGCTTCGATCTGTTGCTGGCATTGCTGGAAATACGCCTCGGGCCACTGCGGCCCCAGGCCGGCATGGGCGGCCAGGGCGGCATAGGCCTGGCGGTCCGCTGCGGTGCATCCCTGATCGGTGAAGTTCAGGGTGTTGTCGAGAATCCCCGCCGCCAGCAATTGCGCGCTGTCGCGGCTGATCCTGGGCAGCAGCCCGGAATCGCGCCAGCGCTCATAGACCTGGGTGCAGGCGGCGCCGATCGGGCGGATATCGGCGTATTTGCCCAGGCGCTCGTCCCAGAAGGCCTCGAACCCCGGGTGATGGTCGATGACCTCCACCACCCGCGCGAGGTCCACCAGCGGGTCCAGGTGCAGGTGGTTGGAAATGTCCACCAGCACGAACTGATCGGCGCCCTCCGGGACGTGGCTGTCCAGGCCCTTGAGGGTGTCCCTGAAACGCTGGGGAATGCTCTCGTTGAGCGGCGCGCTGCTCAGGGCCCGGGCCGGGCGGCCGCTGAGGTTGAGCAATTCGGCGTAGGCGATGCAGCCGGCGTAGGCGTCGATATCCAGATAGGCCGCGCCGGAAGTGACAATGAGCATGACGTCCGTGTAATCCACAAAGGCCAGGGGCCGGGGCGGCGAGAGTGCCCCAGCGACATGACAGGCAGATGACAGCCCCTGCTCAGGGTTCTTGCCCCTGCCGCGCCTCGGCCACCAGCAGCGCCGCCAGCCGCGATCCACTGAAACGGATCTGCGCCAGGCTCAGGGCCGCGTAGCCGATGATCACCGCTGGTGGCCGGCGCACGTCCTGGCAATGTTCAATCACCCCTTGCAGCAGCAGCCCCTGCTCTGCCGCGCGCTGGCGAAAGCCCGCCTCGTCGCTGCCCGGCGGCAGCTCCAGGAGCAGATGCAGCCCGGCCTGCTGGCCACTGATGCGGTAACAGCCGGGCGCCTCCCGCGCGAGAATCGACAGCAGCAGGTCGCGGCGCTCCTGATAAGCCTGGCGCGCCGCCCGCAGGTTGCGCAGGAAGGCGCCGCTGGCGATGTAGTCGGCCAGGGCCAGTTGCTCGATCACCCCCACCGAGCGCCCGGTGTTCTGCAAGGTGGCCAGCAGCCGGGCACGCAGCGCCTCGGGCAGCAGCATGAAGCCCACCCGCAAACCGGCGAACAGGGTCTTGTTGAAACTGCCGCAGTAGATCACCCGGTCATCCCGATCCAGCGACTTGAGGGCCGCCAGGGGCGCGCTCTGGTAGTTGAACTCGCTGTCGTAGTCGTCTTCCACCACCCAGGCCTGGCTGTGCCGCGCCCACTCCAGCAGCGCCAGGCGCCGCGACACCGGCATGGTCATGCCCAGGGGCGCCTGATGGGCCGGGGTCACGTAGACCATGCGTGCATCGCGGTGCTCTTGCAGTTGCGCCACGTCGATGCCCTGGTCATCCATCGGGATCGGCACCAGGTGCGCCCCGGCCAGGGCAAACAGGCTCTGGGCCGAGAGGTAGCCGGGGTCTTCGATACAGATCTTGTCCCCCGCTTTGAGCAGGCTGCGGGCCAGCAGGTCGAGGCCATGGCGGATGCCGGTGGTGATCATCACTTGCCCGGCATGGCAGGCGATGCCCCGGTGCTGCCCCAGGTACTCGGCGATCTGCTGGCGCAGGGCTGGCAGGCCCGCGGGGTCGGCATCGCACAGCGATTGCGCCGTGGCACTGCCCAGGGCTCGGGTCAGGGAACGGGTCCAGCGCTGCAGGGGAAACAGCGCCGGGTCGGCCAGCCGCGCGACAAAGGGCTGGCCGGCGCGCACGCTGAGCGCTGGGTACGGCGGCTCGCTCTCACTGACGGCGGGCGCTAGCCCCTGTGCCGGGGCGCTCAGGTAGAGGTCCGGCACCACGGCGCAGACCCGGGTTCCGGAACCGCTGGCCCGGCTCACATAGCCTTCGCTGCGCAGGCGGTCAAAAACCACCTCCAGGGTGCCCCGGGACAGGCCCCAGCGCTGGGCCAGGGTGCGGGTCGAGGGCAAGCGGCAGCCGGCCGGCAGGCGTTTTTCCAGGATCGCCTGGCGCAAGGCAGCGTAGGCGCTGTCCTGCTTGCCCAGGGTTTCATCCATGCGCTCCGGCAGCGGCAGGTCGAGGGGCACGGGGTGTTTTCCACGGCTCATTGTTTTCCACGACTCATAGTGGTCCAGTCAAAAGCGCTCTAAACGGTGCTCGGCATTAAACCATAAAGACCTTAATTTCAGCGCCGTCCCCCCTTGCGCCGAGCCTGACATGCCACCCGTTGCCCCCTCCACCACCCGTTCCATCGCGATTGAACCCGCCCTCGCCCCCTGGCTCTGGACCCTGTTGCTGCTGGTGGTGGTCTGCCTGCCGCGGATCAGCATCGACCTGTACCTGCCGGCGCTGCCGGCCATGGCCGACGACCTGGGCGCCAGCGACGCCCAGCTGCAACTGACCCTGAGCCTGTACATGCTCGGCTATGCCCTGTCGATGCTGCTGGGCGGGCCGCTGTGCGACCGCTATGGCCGGCGCCCGGTGCTGCTGGCGGGCACCGCGCTGTTCCTTGTAGCCAGCCTGGCTTGCATGCTCGCCACCAATGTCGAAATGCTGATGGCCGCGCGCCTGCTGCAAGCGTTGGGCGGTTGCTGCGGCACCCTGGTCGGCCGGGTCATGGTCCGCGACCGCTGCGCACCCGAGGAGCAGCCGCGCCTGCTCGGGCTGCTGTCCATGGGCATCGCCCTGTCGCCGATGCTGGCGCCGCCACTGGGCAGCCTGATCGACCACCTGCTGGGCTGGCGCGGGTTGTTTCTGTGCCTGAGCCTGGTGGCCGCGGCGGCCTGGTTGCTGATGTACAAACGGCTGGCCGAAACCCGTCCGCCGCAGCTCGCCCCCCTGCTTGGCAAACACCTGCCACGCCTGTACCTGCGCCTGCTGGGCGAGCGCTACTTCATGCGTTATTCCCTGGCCATCGGCTGCCTGTACTGCACCTATTTCCCCTTCATCCTGCAATCGTCGGCGCTGTTGCAGCGCCAACTGGGGCTGTCACCCACGGCCTACGCCCTGGTATTCGCCGCCACCGTCGCCGGCTACCTGCTGGGTTCGCGGCTGTTCCAGCGCCTGGGGGCCCGCCACGGCGCCGACCGCCTGATAGCCCGGGCCTGCCTGTTGAACCTGGCCGGCGCCGGCCTGTTGCTGCTGGCTCGCAGCCTGTGGCCCGACAGCCTGTGGGCGATCGTCCTGCCGATGCTGGCGCTGATGTTCTCGGTGGGCCTGGCGATACCCGCCTGCCAGCTGGCGATCCTGCAACCCTATGCGGCGGTGGCGGGCAGCGCCTCGGGGCTGTTCTTCTTTATCCAGATGGCCCTGACCGCCGGCTGCGGGTTGCTCGCCAGCCTGCTGGCGGACAGCCTGGCCGGCTCGCTGCAGGCCCTGACCGGCCTGTTCAGCCTCGCCCTGAGCCTGGTCTGGTGGGGCCTGCGACCACGGCAGCGCTAGGCGTCGGCGCAGAACGCCTTCCTGCACGCCTGTAGCCGCTGCTGAGCCTGCGAAGCTGCGAAAAGGCCCGCAGGGCCTTGCTTGGCGGCCTCCTGCCGAACCTCTGGCGCCCTCAAGCGCCCCGCGTCTCCTTCGGAGCCGTTCGCAGCCTGCGGCAGCGGCTACAGGCTTGCACTGTGCAAGGCCGCTTCAATACCGCTAAATTGGCCGCGCCGTTCCCATCCGTTGTGCCGTTCAAGACAAGGAAATACGTGATGAAGCTTATTGGAATGCTCGATTCACCCTATGTGCGCCGCGTCGCCATCAGCCTCAAGAGCCTGGGCCTGCCCTTCGAGCACCACTCGGTCTCGGTGTTCAGCACCTTCGAGCAGTTCAAGGCCATCAACCCGGTGGTCAAGGCCCCGACCCTGGTCTGCGACGGCGGTGAAGTGCTGATGGATTCGAGCCTGATCCTCGACTACCTGGAGGCCCTGGCCGGCCCGGAGCGCAGCCTGATTCCCAGCGCCCTGCCCCATCGGCTGCACGAATTGCGCCTGATCGGTCTGGCCCTGGCGGCCTGTGAGAAGTCGGTACAGATCGTCTATGAACGCAACTTGCGCCCGGCGGAGAAACAGCACGGCCCCTGGCTGGAGCGGGTCGGCGGCCAATTGCAGGCCGCCTATACCGAGCTGGAGCGCGAGTTGCAGAAACAGCCCCTGCCCCGGGATGGAACCCTGAGCCAGGCCGGCATCAGCCTGGCGGTGGCCTGGAGCTTCAGCCAGATGATGGTGGCGGACCAGTTCGGTCCCGAGTCATTCCCGGCGGTGCGCGGTTTTGCCGAATACGCCGAACAGCTGCCGGTGTTCCTCGACACCCCCGCCGCCTGACCTCCACACCGCCCTCACCGTAGGAGCCGGCTTGCCGGCGAACAGGCCCGTGAGCCTTGCGGCGCCCTTGAGGCCGCCTTCGCTGGCGAGCCAGCTCCTACGCCAGTCCGACCGATCCCCGTGGGGATCTGTCAGGCCGGTTCGGGCTGTTTCTTCACCGGGGCGGTGGCGAAACGCCGGGCCAGGAACGGGGTGATGTCCAGCGGCAGGGCTTCCTCGTTCACCAGTTTGTCGAGCAACACGCCGGTGATCGCCGAGGTCAGGATGCCGGTGCGGAAGTGCCCGCAGGCATTGAGGTAACCCTCGACCCCGTCCATCGGCCCAAGAATCGGCAGCTCGTCCGGCGAGCCCGGGCGCAGGCCGGCCCAGCAGCGCTTGAGGTTGACCTGGGCCAGCTCGGGAATGCAGCGCACCGCGCCCTGCACCAGGCCGTTGATTTCCGGGTAGGTGGTGCTGACGTCGAAGCCCTTGTCCTCGGTGGTGCTGCCAATCAGGATCTCGCCGTTGTCCTTCTGCGCCATGTAGCAGTCGCTGGTGGTCAGGCAGCCATTGAGCAGCTTGGGCATGCGTTCGGTGAGGAGGATCTGGCCCTTCACCGGCTTGACCGGAATCTCCACCCCGGTGGCCTGCAGGCTCAGCTCCGCCGCCCAGGCACCGGCGGCGTTGATCAGGGTCGAGCAATGGAACAGCCCGGCCTCAGCGGTCTGCACCCCGCTGACCCGGTTGCCCTGGTGCAAGACCCCGGTGACGTTGGTGTTGAAGTACACATCCACGCCGTTCTGCCGCGCCCCTTCGGTGTAGGCATCGGTCAGGCGGAACGGGTTGACCTGGTGATCGCAGAGGAACTCCAGGGCGCCCTGGGCCTCGTGGCTGACCTTGGGTTCGGCGGCGCGCAGGGCCGCCTGGTCGAGCCAGCGCACTTGATCGGACAGGTGCGGGATGCAACCGACAATGTGTTCGGCGTACAGGCGGTCCTCGTCGTCATAGATGACGAACTTGAGCCCGGTCTGTTCGAACTTGAAATCCATGCCGTGCAGGCCGATCAGCTCGCGGTGCAGGCGCGGGTAGATCTCGTTGGACTGCAGGGCGAAGTCGAAGAACGACTGCGGCAGGATATGCGGGGTGCTGGAGTCGACCACCACGGCCGAGCCCTGGGCCTCGCGCTTGCGGTTGGCCGACATCATGCGAAAGAAGATCACCCCACAGCCCAGGCCCACCGACTCGCCGATGGCCCACAGGCCGCCGGCCGAGGCGCGGCTGGCGTTGCCCGGACGCTTGGCGTCGATCAGCGCCACCTTGAGGCCTTTGCGCTTGGACAGCTGGTAGGCGCAGGACGCCCCAATCACGCCGCCACCGGCGATCACCACGTCGTAATACTTACTCATGTTCGGGGACCTCCTGGTCGGGTGCGACAAAGGCGGAAAACGGAATCGGGTCCAGCGGGAAGCGCGGGCGAATCCAGCCCACGTCCTTGCGCCCGGTGGCCTGGCGCAGGCGGTCGCTGCAATAGCCCACGCACATGCGCCCCTGGCAGTCGCCCATGCTCACCCGGGTGCGCATTTTCAGGCTGGCCATGTCCTGCACGCCCTGGGCCAGGGCGCGCTCGATATCGTTACGGGTGGTGTGTTCGCAACGGCAGATCACCGTGTCGCCCTTGGGCAGTTCTATCTGCCCGGTGCCACGCGCGGTATAGCGGTCCACCGCACCGCGAAAGCGCAGGATCGAGGCCAGCTTGCGCTCGTAGCCCTCGCGCCGCTGCAGGGCGGCCTCGTTGCTCAGGACGTTGCGCTGCATGAGGATCGACAGCGCGGCGATACGGCCGCTGAGCATCGCCGCTTCACCGCCGCGGATCCCGCCCATGTCGCCGGCCAGATGGATGTGCGGCTCGCTGCTTTGCTGCCAGACATTGGCGTTGGCCCGCAGGTAGCCGTCGTCGCTGAAACCGTGGTCCAGGCCCATCTGCTGGCTCAGCTGGGTGCGCGGAATGAAACCGTAGCCCAGCGCCAGGGTCTGGGCGGCTATGCGCTGGGCCTTGGACATGTCCGGCTGCCAGTCGCTGGAGTACGGCGCCACGGTGACCACGCTCAGTTCGTCCTGCCCCTGGGCCTCCACCACGCCCCAGCCATAGCGCAGGCTGATGCTATGCAGCTTGAGGTAGGCCAGCATGCTCAGGCCGTCGAGGAACAGTTGCGGCTTGTTCAGCAGGGCCAGGCTCTGCTTGGCGATCTTGCTCAGGGCGCTGGCTTCAAAGACCCCGGCCACGCGCACGCCCGAGGCATGCAGCTGGCAGGCCACCAGTGGCAGCAGCGGCCCGGTGCCGGCGATCACCACCGGCCCCTGAGGCTTGACCACCCCGCTCTTGATCTGCAATTGCAGGCCGCCCAGCAACTTGACCCCCGGCAGGGTCCAGCCGGGAAACGGCACGCTGCGCTCATGGCAACCGGCGGCCAGGAGCAATTGCGCGTAATCGACCTGCTGCACCTGCTCGTCGGCGTCCAGCAGCATCAGGCTGTGCTGGCCTTCGGCGCCGATCACCCGGCTGTTGAGGCGCACCTCGATCATGTGTTCGTGGTCGGAAAAATCACCGTGCAGCTTGGCCAGCATTTCGCAGTAGCGCGGCCCCAGGTAATCCAGTTGCACGCCATCGCGCAGCGGCCCGCGATAGACCACCCCGCCCAGGCGCGAGGCTTCTTCGATCAGGGTGCTGCGCACGCCGTGCTCGGCCAGTTCGATGGCCGCCGCCATGCCCGCCGGCCCACCGCCGACGATCACCGGGTTCTGGCTCATAGGCTGGGCTCCGTTTCAGCGATGCGGTTGCTCAGGGTCTGCACCTGCATCCCGGGCTTGACCAGGGTCTGGCAGGCGCGGCGCTTGTGGCGACCGTCGATCTGCACCAGGCAGCAATGGCACACGCCCATGCCGCAGTAGGCACCGACCAGCTGCCCGTGATCGTTGCGCGCCACCTGGCGCAGGCCGGTGGCCTGGATCACGCTGAGAACTGTTTCACCCAGGGCGGCAGTGACCGGCTGGCCATTGAGGCTGATGGTCATGTCCGCATGCTGCAGCGGCTGAATATCAAAATTGCGGTCTATCTGACGCATTGCGGTTCATCCGTGAGAAGTGAGTGGAGTTGCCGGCATCCTGCCGCTCAGAGTCCTGGCGCGAGGACGTGGCAACACCGCGGTTCCGAAAACTCTGTCAGAACCGAGCGCGGGCCAATCTAGTGCTTTTGTCCGACAGGAATATTGATCTGGGCCAAGCAAAAGGCCGGCGCGCATCCCGGCACTGTCCCCCTCTCCCAGACTTGCGACACAAGCCACAAAAAAGCCGCGGCCGGCACAAGCCGGCAGCGGCGCATGGACAACGGGCAAGCCGTGTCGCCAGGGTGCTAAGTGGATCAAGAGTGCTTAGTGCACGAAAAGGGCGATCAGGATAATCACCGGGATCGGCACACCAAGGAACCACAACAGTAATGAGCGCATGGGAAATCTCCTGGATCAGTGAACGGGGGTCGGGGCCACGGTGCGCGGCTGCAGGTCGGTTTCAAGGCTGATCACGGCGTCCCGGCGACGGCCACCGAAGGTCGCCGCCAGGCTGGCGAAGAACGCCCCGCACAGCAGCGCGATGAACATCCACAAGGACGACCAGGCGGCCAGCTTGGCGGCGCTGTCGGCGGCCTCCCTGGCGGCTTGCTTGGCTTCATTCACGGCTTGCTGGGTCTTGGCGAACACCTCGTCCACCCGCTGCTCGGCTTCGGCCTGGCTGAGGTTGGTGCGCTGGGCCACCACTTGCGCCAGGTAACGGCGGTCCTCAGGCAGGAGCTGACCGCCGTTGCTCAAGCTGCGCACGAAGATCCGCGACACCGTGCCCCGCGCCGCATCCTCACTGACCGCCACCGGGCGATCGTCACGCAACAGGCTGTCGACGAAATAGCCGTAGTCGTCCGGGGCGCCCTGGGCAGCGGCGTGGCCGGCCACCTGGGTGGCGGCGCCGGCGGCCGCGGAAGCAACCTGGGCCCCGGCCCGCACACCACCGCCAATGACGCTGCTGACCGAGCCCACCACCAGGGTCGCGGTGACCAGGGTCGCCACCGCCCAAGCCAGGAAACCGTGGGCGGTGTCGCGGAAATACACTTCATCGCCGTGCAGGTTGGCCCACTTCACCCGCAGGCGTCCGGCGATGTAGCCACCCAGGCCGGCGGCCAGAATCTGCGTCAGGGCCAGCCAGAGGATGCTGGAGATTCCCAGGCCCTTGGCGCTGATGCCGTTGCCGGCCCAGGGCGACACCGCGGAAAAGCCCAGGCCGAAGCCCAGCAGCAAGAGGATCAAGGACAAGGCAGCGGCCGCCGCGGCGCCGGCGAAGATCGCCGCCCAGGACACGCCCGAGTGATGACTCGAAGCGTCCGCGGTGGCCAGCAGGTGTTCAGAGGGTCTGTTCATTGTTGTTCTGCTCCAGGCATGAAAAAGGCTGTTGCACGTCTCCAGGGGACCAGTGCAGTCAGCGTGCCAGTTGCACGAACTTTATAACTCGATGTATTTCAATGACTTGCGATCAACTCATAGGCCAGGCTCGTGCAATTTGCCGACCTGGGGGTTTTGTAGCGGGCGTTCTGCACGGGGTCCCTTCAGGCACGCTTGCTCAGGTAAAGCTCCCGGCCCCGGGTGTAGCACCAGTGCAGCAGCAGCCCAAGGCCCCACAGCGCCAGCAGCAGGTGGCCCGCCAGGGTCAATGGCGCGATGCCCTGCCCCCACAAGATAAAGATCGGCAACGCCAGCCAGGCCGAACGGCGAAAATCCAGCAGGCGCATGATACCCGGCACGATCACCGCGATCAGCGCGATGACCAGCACGTCCAGCCCGCGATACCCCAGCATCCAGCGCGCATAGCGGGGATCGGCGGCATAGGCCTCCAGATAGCCCGGCAGGCGCAAGGCCAGATCCATGGCCAGACTCAACAGCAGGCTGCCCACCAGCAACCACAGCAGCCCCTTGAAACGTGATGCGTATTTCATTGCATGACACCTTGATCCAGAGAAGCTCAATCGGGGGCTTCAACGCCGCTTGTAGCTTTTATTGCCGCTGGGGGTCAGGCAGTAGACCCCGCCCCGCGGCCCGGTGCAGAAACTGCCGCTGCCGCAGGTGCAGCCCTGGGCGTCGCGCAGCAGCGGTTCGGCGCGGGGGGTGGAGGCTGGCTGGCCGAACATCAGCGCGCAGTTTTTCTTCGAGGCGCTGATGGAGCCGTCGTTGCACAGGAACAGCTCGCCATCGCAGCGGTCGATGCCGCCTTTCTTTCCGGAACAGGGTTGATTGGCCGCCTGGGCCGCCGCGCTGCACAGCAGCATCAGGCACACAGTGACAAAGGGCTTCCAGCCGACCCGAGTCAGGGCACTCATGGTGACGCCTCCTGGCAAAAAAGTGGCCGGATGATATCAAGCTTCAACGCTGCTGACTCCAACTGCGCGGACCAGACGACCGGCCAGATGAAAGTTTTTTTAGAATCCCGCCGCTGGTTTCTTGGCAAAATGCCCGCCTGTGTCACGAACCGCTAAGCAGGTAACGCCTATGACCCGCATTCTGACCATCGAAGACGATGCCGTGACGGCCCGGGAAATCGTCGCCGAACTGAGCAGCCACGGCCTCGACGTGGACTGGGTGGACAATGGCCGCGAAGGCCTGGTGCGCGCCGTGAGCGGCGACTACGACCTGATCACCCTGGACCGCATGCTGCCGGAGCTGGACGGCCTGGCCATCGTCACCACCCTGCGCACCATTGGCGTGTCGACGCCGATCCTGATGATCAGCGCCCTCTCCGATGTCGACGAACGGGTGCGCGGCCTGCGTGCCGGCGGCGACGACTACCTGACCAAGCCCTTCGCCTCCGACGAGATGGCGGCCCGGGTCGAGGTGCTGCTGCGGCGCAAGGACACGGTCAAGGATTTCGCCACCAGCCTGCGGGTGGCCGACCTGGAGCTGAACCTGATCAGCCGCGAGGCGACCCGCGCCGACCAGTTGCTGAGCCTGCTGCCCACCGAATACAAGCTGCTGGAATTCCTCATGCGCAACACCGGGCAGATCCTCTCGCGGATGATGATCTTCGAAGAGGTCTGGGGCTATCACTTCGACCCGGGGACCAACCTGATCGACGTGCACATCGGCCGCCTGCGCAAGAAGATCGACCCGCCCGGCATGACCCCGTTGATCCGCACCGTGCGAGGCTCGGGTTATGTCATTGCTGAACCCCTCTAAGGGCTGGCGTTCCTCCAGCAGCCGCCTGCTGGCGCTGTACAGCACGCTGTTCGTGGCCTGGAGCTGCATCCTCATGGGGGTGCTGTACTACGAAGTCTCGACCTACCTGGACAGCCTGGCCAAGCACTCGCTGATGCAGCGCCAGCACCTGTTCGCCCGCTTCGAGGGCGAACAGCTGGTGGAAGCCCTGGCCACCAGCATGACCTTCGACATGCGCGCCATCGACGCCTACGGCCTGTTCGACGAACAGCGCCGGCCCTTGAGCGGGCCGATCCGGCAGATCCCCGACGACCTGCCCCTGGACGGGCAGATCCACGAATTGAAGAACTGCATCGACTCCGACGACCCGAGCCTGCCCCGGGACAGCTGCGACGCGGTGGCCACCCACACCCGCGACGGCCGCTGGCTGGTACTGGTGCGCGACAACGGCTCGCTGTTCGCGGTGACCCGGATCATTCTCCATGCGCTGCTGTGGGGCATCTCCCTGACCATCATTCCCGGGGTCGCCGGCTGGCACCTGCTGCGCCGCCGGCCGTTGCGGCGCATCCGCCAGATCCAGGCCAGCGCCGAAGCCATCGTCGCCGGCGACCTGACCCGGCGCCTGCCGCTGTCGGACCGGCGCGACGAACTGGACATGCTGGCGGCCATCGTCAACGCCATGCTCGAACGTATCGAGCGGCTGATGCACGAGGTCAAGGGCGTGTGCGACAACATCGCCCACGACCTGCGCACCCCGCTGACCCGCCTGCGGGCCCAGCTCTACCGCCTGCAACAACAGGCCGAGGACGGTTCGCCCCAGGCCCTGCAAATGGACCAGCTGCTGGCCGAGGCCGACACCCTGATGGCGCGTTTTCGCGGCTTGCTGCGCATCTCCGAACTGGAGGACCGGCAACGGCGCTCGGGGTTTCTCGAACTCGATCCCCTGCCGCTGCTGCAAGAGCTGTACGACTTCTACCTGCCCCTGGCCGAAGAAGGCCGCCTGACCCTGCTGCTCGACGTGCCGCCGAGCCTGCCGCGGCTGACCGGCGACCGCGCCCTGCTGTTCGAGGCCCTGGCCAACCTGCTGAGCAATTCGATCAAGTTCACCCCGCCGGGCGGCGAAGTGATACTGCGCGGCCTTGACGATGGCGGCAGCCCGCGCCTGGAAGTGCTGGACTCAGGCCCCGGCATTCCCCCGGCGGAACGGGCGGCGGTGTTCCGACGCTTCTACCGGGTCGACGAAAACAACGCCCAGGGCGGCTTCGGCCTCGGCCTGTCGATCGTCGCGGCGATTGTCAGCCTGCACGGCTTCAAGCTCGAAGTGGGCAGCAGTGAACGGGGCGGCGCACGCCTGAGCCTGGATTGCCGGCCAAGCCTGATCGCCGACAACTGACCCACCCAGCCCATCCCGGTAGCCGCTGCTGAGCCTGCGAAGCTGCGAAAAGAACCGCAGGGCCTTCAGGCAGCCTCAAAAGCAGCGCCTCCTGCGGCAGCGGCTACGGCTGGCCCAGGGAGTTGCTGTCCAGCTCGTAGAGCAACTCGTCGATAAGCCGCAATACGTCGGCCTCGCTCTGCAAGGACTTGATGCGCAACCCGCTGACCACCAGGTCGACCCGGCCGCTGTCGGGCTCGAACACCCGCAGGGTCAGGGTGCCGTCGCCGGCATGGCTGAAACTGCAGGCCAGGGGCGCCAGGCGCTGTTCGATGCAGGCGCGCCATTGGGCCTGGGTGAGCACCGCCGGTGCCTGGTCGGTCGCGGTGCCCTTGCTCTGTTCATCACCCATGCGGGCTGTCCTTGTGCTGTGGTTGTGCTCTGCCACAGCCCCATTGACCGGACCTGTGGCGGCTCACAGGGTAGAAAACCCCCACCAGGCAAAGAAGGCGCATTTGCACGGGTTGCCCTGGTGCATTTGCACCGGTTCAGCGTCCCCGGTTGCCGGCCGTACCGACGAACAGCCCGCGCTCCCGGGCCCAGACGATGGCCTCGCCGCGGCTGTGCACGCCGAGCTTGGAATACAGGGTGGCGACATGGTTGCGCACGGTGTTGGGCGCCAGTTGCAAGCGCGCGGCAATCTCCTTGTCCGCCAGTCCCTGGTAGATCAGCCCGAGCACGTCGCGCTCGCGAGCCGTCAGGTCGGCGGAGGACACGCCAGGGCTGTCCAGGGTTTTCGGACGTCTGACGTTGGCCAGCCTCTCGATCAGCGTCTGGCTGAACCAGGAGGCGTCGCGCATCACTTCCTCGATGGCGCTCACCAGTTCCAGTTCCGAGCGCTTGCGCTCGCTGATGTCCATCAGCACCAGCAGGTAGCAGGGGCTGTCCTGGATGACCAGGGTGTCGGCATAGGCCGCGCAGTCGAGCAGCTCGCCGCCCTTCTTGCGGACCTTGAGGTCCAGAGCGTCGACCTTGCCGTCCTTCTCCAGGCGGCTGAACAGTTGCCCGCTCGCCGCATCGGCCATGCAGCCGGTGGCGTCGATGGTCTTGCCCAGCAGTTCTTCGCTGCTGTAGCCAAAGGTGTTGAGAAAGGCATCGTTGACATCGACGATCTGCTGCTCGGCGCTGCACACCAGGGTCGGCACCGGAGTCAGGCGGAACGACTTGGCAAAGCGCTCCTCGCTCTGGCGCAGGGCAATCTCGATCTTGCGCCGCGGCTCCAGGTCCATGAAGGAAAACAGCATGCCGTCTTCATCGTTGATGTCCAGGGGCTGGCCGGCGACGATCACCAGCTTGCTGCCGCCGTCCGGCAGGCGCAGCTCGGCCTGCATCTGCGGGATGGTCGCGCCCTGCCCCAGGCGCTCGATGGCCAGGTCCCTGTGCTCGGCATCCTCCAGCACATCCAGCTCGTACACCGAACGGCCGATCACCTGATCCCGGGCATAGCCGGTCATTTCCAGGAAGCCCTGGTTGACCTTGATGTAACGCAGGTCGCTGAGGCGGCAGATCACCGCCGGCGCCGGGTTGGCATTGAAGGTCTTCTCGAAGCGCTGCTCGGCGCCGGCCCAGTCGCTGGCGTCGCTGAGGATCAGCACCAGGGACTCCGGAGCGCCGCTGCGATCGGTGAGGATCATGCTGCGCACCCGGTGCACCCAGTGCCGCTGCTCGCCGTCGATCTCGGCCTGTACCTCGACCACCACGTCGCTGAAGGTTTCCCCGGCGGCCACCCGGTTGATCGGGTAGGCGTCCAGGGCCAGGGGATGGTTGTTGCGGTAGCGCAAGGCATAGCGCCGGGCGTACTCGCCGACATTGGCCCCCAGCTCACCGACCTCGCTCACCCCGTGCATGGCCAGCGCCGCCTCGTTGGCCCAGAGCAGGCTGCGGGCCTGGTCGGTTTCGATCAGGATCACCCCGTCGGACAGGCCGGCGATGATCTGCTGCAATTGGCGGCGATTGGTTTCGGTGGCAAGTACGGCCTGGCTCATGGCATCTCCAGTCAGGTCCGGCGCGACAGCCCATAGCTGTGCGCCGGAAAAAAGGGGGCTGAAGACTACGACCACGAGCGCTCGCCATCGTGCCCTGCGCCTTCACCGCCACGCACTGGAGCCGCCCCGCGCCAGGGGTTAAGCTGCTGCGCCCGGTCCGACCGCCCTCAAGGAGTGAAGCATGATCAGCATCCGTGAAGCCGACAGCCGCGATATCGATGCCCTGCAGGCCATAGGCTGCGCCACCTACCGCGAACACTTCGCGGCGATCTGGACGCCTGACGGCATGCAGCGGTTTCTCGACCAGGACTTCGCCCCCGCCAGCCTCGAAGCCTCCGTAGCGGCCCGGGACCGGCACCTGTGGTTGCTGGCCCTGGACCGCCAGCAACAGCCCATCGGCTTTGCCAAGCTCAACTGGGCCCGGCCGGTTCCGGGTAGCGAGCGCTGCGGGGCCGAACTGCAGAAGATCTACCTGCTCAAGTACCAGGCTGGCCAGGGCCATGGCCGGCGCCTGCTGGAGCAAGTGATGCAGCGCGCCGCTGGCGCCGGCGAAAGCTGCCTGTGGCTGGACGTGCTCAAGAGCAACAGCGGCGCCCGGCGCTTTTATGAAAGCGCCGGGCTGCGGCAGATCGGCGAAGTGCCGTTCAGCACCGACCTGGAACAGATCGGCATGTGGGTGATGGCTTGCGACCTGCCCCTCAAGGGGCCCTCCGCCCAGGGCTGAGGCTGCATTCCCCGCGCCCTGCCCGCCACTACAAGCCCAGGGCCTTGAGCCGCCGGTACAGAGTCCGCTCGCTCAGCCCCAGGGCCTTGGCCAACTCGCTGCGCGAGCCATCGAAGACCTCCAGGGCATGGGCCAGTTGCTCCAGGTCCTTGCTGGCGCGACGGCGGGTCACCGGGGCCTGGGGCTGGGGACTGCGCAGTTCCGCCGGCAGGTCCTGCAGGCGGATCACCCCGTCGTCGCTGAACAACCGCGCCCGTTCGAGGATGTTGCGCAGCTCGCGGATGTTCCCCGGGTAGGTGTACAGCTGGAGTTGTTCCAGGGCCTGGGGGTCGACCCGCGGCACCGCCCCGGGATCGAGGCGGCGCAGCAGGCTGTCGATCAGCAGCGGCAGGTCGTCGCTGCGTTCGCGCAGGGCCGGCAGGCGGATCGGGAAGGCGCTGATGCGGTAGTACAGGTCCTGGCGGAAGCTGCCGGCGGCGACCATTTCCTTGAGCGGCTTGTGGGTCGCCGCCACCAGGCGAAAATCCGAGTGCACGGTGCGCAGGCTGCCCACCGGGCGGAAGCTGCCGGACTCGATCAGGCGCAGCAATTTGACCTGCATGGCCAGCGGCACCTCGCCGATCTCGTCGAGAAACAGGGTGCCGCCGTGGGCCGCTTCCGCCAGGCCGATCTTGCGTTGCAGGGCGCCGGTGAAGGCGCCCTTCTCGTAGCCGAACAGTTCGCTTTCCAGCAGGGTTTCGGTGAGCCCGGTGCAGTCCACCACCACCAGCGGCCCGCTGGCCCGGGGGCTGCCGTCGTGCAGGGCACGGGCGAACAACTCCTTGCCAGTGCCGGATTCGCCCTGCAGCAGCACCGGAATCGGCGCCGGGGCCGCCCGCTGCAAGGCGCTCAAGGCTTCGTTGAAGGCCGGCGAGCGCCCCACCAGGCCCTTCTGCTGGGGCTGCACCGACGCCACCGCCACTGAACTGAGGCGTTCGACATAGGCCACCACGGTTCCGGCCTCGCCGATGATCGGCCGCAATTCCACGTCCACGTGCTCCGGGCCGCGCGGCGTGTGGTGGATGTGCAGCATGCGCTCCGGTACCCGGCTGTCATGGGCCTTGCGCATCGGGCAATGCTCCCCGGCCTGATCGCAGGGCACGGCGAACTGGTGGGATACGCGGTAGCACTTGGCGCCGACATGGGGCTTGCCGGCCACGCCGAACTGGCGCTGGTAGGCAGTGTTGGCGGCGATGATGTTGTAGTCGGTGTCGAGCACGATGGTCGGTTGCGGATCGTGTTCGAGGTAGGACACCAGGGCAGACATGGACGGCTGGGCACGGTCGGTGGCGATCAGGGACATGGGGCGACTCCGGGGCAGTGGCGGCAGCTTAAAGCACGGCGCGGCTTTCTGCCATTTTCTGCCACTAACTGCCATATCACTGCCAAATGCCGCTGGCAGTCGCGGCGAAAAACGCCTGATGGCAGCCTCTGCAACCTTCTACTGCAATGAACAGGTGGCCAATCCGAATGTTTGAGGTTGGCACGTTTATTGACAGTCCAAGGGACGAGCGACAGCGCAGACTGCCCTCACCTTCATTGCCTGGAGTGCCCCATGATCATCCGCGACACCCTGCGTGTAGAAGCCTTTTTCGACCCTCAGACCTGGACCATCAGCTACCTGGTGATGGACCAGGCCAGCCGCCGCTGCGCGCTGATCGACAGCGTGCTGGACTACGACCCGAAATCCGGCCGCACCCGCACCGAGTCCGCCGACCGCCTGATCGCCCGGGTGCGCGAGCTGGACGCCCGGGTCGACTGGATTCTGGAAACCCACGTGCACGCCGACCACCTGTCCGCCGCGGCCTACCTCAAGGACCAGCTGGGAGCCCGGGTGGCCATCGGCAATCAGATCACCCGGGTGCAGAAAGTCTTCGGCGCGCTGTTCAACGAGGCCCCGGCCTTTGCCCGCGACGGCAGCCAGTTCGACGTGCTGCTGGAAGACGGCGCCGAATTCAGCATCGGCGGCCTCAGCGCCCGAGCCCTGCACACCCCGGGGCACACCCCGGCCTGCATGACCTACCTGGTGCAAGTGGGCGATGAGTGCGTGGCCTTTGTCGGTGACACCCTGTTCATGCCCGACTACGGCACCGCCCGCTGCGACTTCCCCGGGGCCGATGCGCGAACCCTGTACCGCTCCATCGGCAAGATCCTCGCCCTGCCCCCAGAGACCCGGCTGTTCATGTGCCACGACTACCTGCCCAACGGCCGCGAACTGCAATACATGACCACCGTCGCCGAGCAGCGCGCCAACAACATCCATATCCACCAGGGCGTCGACGAAGACAGCTTCGTGAAGATGCGCGAAGCCCGCGACGCAACCCTGGACATGCCGGTGCTGATCCTGCCCTCGGTGCAGGTCAACATGCGCAGCGGGCACTTCCCCGAGCCTGAAGACAACGGCGTGAGCTACCTGAAGATTCCCCTGAACACCCTATAACTATTACCGACTCCACACGGAGACCTTGCCATGCGTCCCTTCAACCCGGCCCTGCGCCCCGTCGACGGCAGCCACCAGGTGCTGATCGTCGGCGGCGGTGCCGCCGGCATCGCCGTTGCCGCCAGCCTCTTGACCCGCGATCCGCACCTGGACGTGGCGCTCATCGACCCCGCCAAGCACCACTACTACCAACCCGGCTGGACCCTGGTGGGCGCCGGGGTGTTCAGCGCCGCGTCCACCGAACGGACCCTGGCCGAACTGATCCCCCAGGGGGTCAAATGGATCCAGCGCGCGGTCAGCCAGTTCGAGCCGCAACACAATGCCCTGGTACTGGACAACGGCCACGTGCTGGCCTACGACCAGTTGGTCGTCTGCCCCGGGCTCAAGCTCGACTGGGCGGCCATCGACGGCCTGCCCCAGGCCCTGGGCAACCACGGCGTGACCTCCAACTACCGCTACGACCTGGCGCCCTATACCTGGCAACAGGTGCAGCAGCTGCAACAGGGCGAGGCGCTGTTCAGCCAGCCGCCGATGCCGATCAAGTGCGCCGGGGCGCCGCAGAAGGCCCTGTACCTGTCCTGCGACCACTGGCTGCGCCACGGGCGCCTGGGGGCGATCAAGCCGCGCTTCCTGAATGCCGGCGGCGTGCTGTTCGGCGTCGCCGACTATGTGCCGGCGCTGATGGAATACGTGAAGAAGTACGCCATCGAACTGGATTTCGGCCATAACCTGGTGGCGGTGAACGGCCCGGCCAAGCGCGCGACCTTCGTCCGCACCCTGGCCGACGGCAGCCAGCAGACCCTGGAGCGCGCCTTCGACCTGCTGCACGTGGTGCCGCCGCAATGCGCCCCGGACTTCATTCGCCACAGCCCGCTGGCGGACGCCGCCGGCTGGATCGATGTCGACCCCCATAGCCTGCGCCACAAGCGTTTCGTCAACATCCACGGCCTGGGGGATGCGACCAACACCAGCAATGCCAAGACCGCCGCGGCGGCGCGCAAGCAGGCGCCGGTGGTGGCCAACAACGTGCTGGTGGCCCTCAAGCGCCTGACCCGGCTGGCCAGCTATGACGGCTACGGTTCCTGCCCGTTGACCGTGGAACGGGGCAAGATCGTCCTCGCCGAATTCACCTACGGCGGCAAGCTGGCGCCGAGCTTCCCCCGCTGGCTGCTGGACGGCCGCCAGCCGACCCGCCGCGCCTGGTGGCTGAAGGAACGGATCCTGCCACCGCTGTACTGGCGCGGCATGCTCAAGGGCCATGAATGGCTGGCGCAACCGAACCTGGACACGGACACCCCGCAAGCATGAACGAACACAGTCTTTTGGGCGCCGGGCTGGGGGCGATCATTGGCGCGATCCTGGCCCTGACCGGGGCCGGCGGCGGCATTCTCGCGGTGCCGCTGCTGGTGTTCGGCCTGGGCCTGAGCATGGTCGAAGCCGCGCCCATCGGCCTGTTGGCGGTGGGCCTGGCCGCCAGCGTCGGCGCGGTGCTGGGCTTGCGCCAGGGCATCGTGCGTTACCGCGCGGCGGGGTTTGTCGCCAGCATCGGCATCCTCATGGCGCCACTGGGGCTGTGGCTGGCCCACCGCTTGCCCAACCTGCCCCTGGCGCTGCTGTTTTCCCTGGTGCTGCTGTATGCCTGCGGACGCATCCTGCGCAAGGCCAGCCTGGAATTGAAACAGGGCCGGGCGGCGCCGCGTCCGGCGTTCCTGCCCTGCGTGCTCAACCCGGCCCAGGGTCGCCTGCGCTGGACCCTGCCCTGCGCCCGGGCACTGACCTTCACCGGCATGCTCTCGGGCCTGCTGTCGGGGTTGCTCGGCGTGGGCGGCGGCTTCGTGATCATTCCGGCCCTGAGCCGCTACACCAACCTGGACAGCAAGAGCATCGTCGCCACCTCATTGGCGGTGATTGCCCTGGTGTCCCTGGGTAGCGTGATCACCGCCAGCCTCAGCGGGGTGATGCACTGGGCGGTGGGCGCGCCCTTTGCCCTGGGCGCGGTAGCGGGACTGGTGCTGGGACGGCAAGTGGCCAGCCACCTGGCCGGTCCGCGCCTGCAACAACTGTTCGCCGTCACTGGCCTGCTGGCGGCGCTGCTGCTGGCGGGCGGCGCCCTGGGCTGGCTGCCCCATTGAACCCATACACCGCGTAGGAGCTGGCTTGCCAGCAAAGGCGGCCGCGCCGACGCCGCTGTCCAACGCAATACTCATGGCGCCCGGACTGGCCCTTTCGCCGGCCAGCCGGCTCCTGCAGGGAACTCGATATGCTTTTGGACTATCTGCATTTCACACCGTGGTCGGCCCTGGCCGGGGGCGCGTTGATCGGCCTGGCCGCCGGGCTGTTGATCGTCGCCAACGGGCGCATCGCCGGAATCAGCGGCCTGCTCGGCAGCCTGCTGCAACCCGGCAGCGACGGTTGGGGCGAGAAAGCCCTGTTCATCCTCGGGCTGTTGCTGGCGCCGCTGCTCTGGGGCCTGTTTCACGCCCTGCCCGTCGCCGAGTTCCAGGGCGGCCTGCTCGGCCTGATCAGCGCCGGCCTGCTGGTGGGCCTCGGCACCCGCTACGGCGCCGGTTGCACCAGCGGCCACGGCGTCTGCGGGATCTCCCGACTGTCGCCGCGCTCGATCGTCGCCACCCTGTGCTTCATGGGCACCGGTTTCGCCACAGTCTGGGTACTGCGGCATCTGCTGGGGCTATTGCCATGAGAAAGCTCAGCGCATTTGTCGCCGGCCTGCTGTTCGGTATCGGCCTGCTGCTGGCGGGCATGGCCAACCCGGCCAAGGTCCTGGGCTTTCTCGATCTGGCCGGCAACTGGGACCCCTCCCTGGCCCTGGTGATGCTCGGCGCCATCGCAGTGGCCTGGTGGCCTTTCCATTGGGCCATGGGCCGCTCGCGCTCGCTGCTCGGGGCGCCCATGCAGATCCCGGCCAAACGCAGCGTGGATCGGCGCCTGATCGGCGGCAGCCTGCTGTTCGGCGTCGGTTGGGGCATCGCCGGGATCTGCCCGGGACCGGCCCTGGTGCTGTTGCCGGGCGGCCACTGGCAAGCCTGGGTGTTCGTCCTGGCCATGCTCCTGGGCATGCTGCTGTTCCAGCGCCTGGAGGCCCGTCGCCAGCCCTGACCCGTACTCCCTGCGGCACTGTGGCAGCTGGCTTGCCAGCGAAGGCGTCCTGACAGGCACCGCCGACCTGACCCAGGATTCACGGCGCCAGGGGCGGCCTCTTCGCCAGCAAGCCGGCTCCTACCTGGGCAACCACCGGGGAAATATTGGCCTCTGCCGGTCCAGCGCCCGGGTGGCGACCATGACCTGGCCCCATGTCCTCCAGGAGTGCGCCATGTCCACCGCCCAGTCCCTTGAACTCTGTTTCTGGCGCAAGATCGGCCGCTACGCCTCGCGCATCGGCCGGGCCTTGATCCAGAAAGCCCTGTGGCTCTACTACGCCGCGCAACGACCGCAAACCCCGATCTGGGCCAAGACCACCATCTACGCTGCCCTGGGTTACTTCGTGCTGCCGCTGGACCTGATCCCCGACCTGATTCCCGGGGCCGGGTACGTGGACGACCTCGGCCTGTTGACCGGCTCCGTGGTGACGGTGGCCGCCCACATCAACGCCGAGGTCCGGGAGCAAGCCAGCGCGCGCCTGGCTGACTGGTTCGGCAGCGAGCCGGAATAAGCCGCAGGTCGGCGTCAGGGGGGCGCATACGACTCAACAAGGCCCTGCAAAACCCCGGGGCACCATGGCCGCCCGGCTCACCGCGCCTGGGTGTCCAGGGCATAGAACTCCTGCAGCTTGGCCTGCAGCAGCTTCTTGTCCGGCAGTTGGGTCCGGTACTCGGCGATCAGCGCCGGCGACAGGGAACGGTTGAGGGCATATTCCACCACCTCGTCCTCCTTGCTGGCACAGAGCAACACGCCCAGGGCCGGGTTTTCATGGGGTTTGCGCACCTGACGGTCCAAGGCCTCCAGGTAGAAGTCCAGCTTGCCCAGGTACTCCGGCTCGAAACGCCCGACCTTGAGTTCAACGGCCACCAGGCAATTCAACCCACGATGAAACAGCAGCAGGTCCAGGGCGAAATCGCGCCCGCCAACCTGCAGGGGAAAGCCCGAAGCGACAAAGCAGAAGTCGCGCCCCATCTCGACCAGGAAATCCTTGAGTTGGCGCACCAGCCCCTGGTGCAGGTCGGCTTCGCCATGCCCCTGGGCCAGGTCGAGAAACTCCACCATGTAGGCATCCTTGAACACCTTCAGGGCCTCGGGACGGTCCTGTCTCAAGGTGGCCGAGGCGTTTGCCGGTCGGGTCAGCGTGCGTTCGAACAGGGCGGATTTGATCTGCCGTTCCAGTTCTCTACGCGACCATTGCTCCTGGATCGCCAGACGCAGGTAGAACTCACGTTCGCTGGGCCCTTTGCTCTGCCCCATCACCACCAGATGGTGGCTCCAGGACAATTGTCGCACCAGTGGTGCGACTTTCTCGTCACCGCGATAGGCCTCATAAAACTGGCGCATGCGAAACAGGTTGGCCCGGGTAAACCCCCGCAGCCCCGGCTGCTGCCGCGCCAGGTAGTCCGCCAGTTGCTGGACCACGCCATCGCCCCATTCCGCCGCCTGGATCTTGCGGCTGATGTAGGCCCCGACCTGCCAGTACAGTTCCACCAGTTCAGTGTTCACCGCCCGCACCGCCCGTTGCCGCGCGGCGGTGATCATTTGCGCCACTTCGCCAAATGCCACATCGGTGGCGGTGATTGCCGTTTCAGCCTCTTGCTTCATGACGCACGCCCGCTTGCCAGGATAAAGACCTCTATCATCCCGTGGCTCGCCATGGCGCTGTAGTCGGCCCGGTCTCTTTAGCTTGAGCGAAATGTCCTTATTTCCACGACACAAACAGACCTGTCAGCCGGGCATGCAATTGAAGTCCTGGGTACTGGCCAGTTGCTTGCCCTGGGCGTCATACAAGCGCGCCGACACCTCGTTGCCCAGGCTCGACTCCACCAGCTTGTAATGCTCACCGGCCTTGAAGCCGCTGTAGCTGAGATGACCATTGCAGTCTTGCTGGTTGGCATCACCGACGCTCTCGTCAAACAGGGTCACGTCCAGGCGATGCGCGCCGGGCTTGACCTGAAAATAACGCCCATCGTCGACCTTGCGGCCATCCACCCGTTCGGCCATCAGGTCGTTGGAGCCCTCTTCCTGCAAACCGATCCAGGCCTCGCTGGGATCGGGCTGGGGCATGGGGCCAGCGCAGGCAGAGAGCAGGCACGCGAGGCCCAGGGCGGGAATCAGCAATAGCGGTTTGAGTGTCATGAATATCTACCTTGGCATTGGAAAAAGAAGCCCTACAGGCAACTGAACGGCCGACTCTGGGCCACCTGCCGGCCCTGGGCGTCCAGCAGCGCGGCGCTGACGTCCTGGCCTTCGCTGGACTCCAGCAGTCGGTAATGGCCCCCCGCCTGGAACCCGGCATAGTCCAGGCGCCCCAGGCATTCAGGCTGCGCCGAGTTGCCGTTGGCGCCTTGCAGCAGGGCCATCTGCAAGCGGTGCTGGCCGGGGCTGACCTGGAAATAGCGGCCGTCGTTCAGGCGCTGGCCGTCGACGCTGTCGGCCAGCAGGTCGTTGGGCGACTCCGCGGAAAGATCGATCCAGGCCTGCTGCGGATCGGCCTTGGGCACGGGCCCGGCACAGGCCGAGAGCAGGCACGCCAGGCCCAGGCCCGGCAGCAGCGACAGCGGTTTGAGGGACATGGGAACAACCTCGCAAGTGACAGAAATGAGGGCGACGCCGGCCGGCAACTGTCGGCTGTGTCGATGGCCATCAAGCTTGTCGAGGCTGCGATGCGAGAACAAATGAATCCCCATGAAAGGAATTTCAGGCCTTACCTAAAACTTCCTTCACCTGGCTGAAAGCCGCGTGTTAGGTGGGTCGCTGCAGGCTGCCGAGGTTTGCAATCCCACTCCCTCGGAGGTTTTCGGCATGCTCGGGCTGGTCAAGACCGCACTGCTCAAGCCCTACACGTTCATCGTGCTGGCGATATTCATCTGCATCATCGGGCCCCTGGCGGCCCTGCGTACCCCCACCGACGTGTTCCCGGATATCGGCATCCCGGTGGTGGCGGTGGTCTGGCAATACAACGGCCTGTCGCCGGACGCCATGGCCGGGCGGGTGATCTACACCTACGAGCGCTCCCTGAGCACCACGGTCAATGACATCCAGCACATCGAGTCGCAGTCGCTGCCGGGTATAGGCATCGTCAAGATCTTCTTCCAGCCCGGGGTCGATATCCGCACCGCCAACGCCCAGGTGACGGCGGTGTCGCAAACCGTGCTCAAGCAGATGCCGCCGGGCATCACCCCGCCGCTGATTCTCAACTACAGCGCCTCGACGGTGCCGATCCTGCAAATGGCCTTTTCCAGCCCGACCCTGTCGGAGGCGAAGATCCGCGACCTGGTGCAGAACAATATCCGCCTGCCCCTGAGCGCCCTGCCGGGGCTGGCCATGCCCACGCCCATGGGCGGCAAGCAACGGCAGATCACCCTCGACCTGGACCCGCAAGCCCTGGCCGCCAAAGGCCTGTCGGCGCAAGACGTAGGCAATGCCCTGGCGGCGCAGAACCAGATCATCCCGGTGGGCACCGCCAAGCTGGGCGGCGATGAATACACGGTGCTGCTGAACAACAGCCCGAGCGCCATCGAGGAGCTCAACGACCTGCCGATCAAGACCGTGGACGGCGCGCTGATCACCATCGGCCAGGTGGCCCACGTGCGCGATGGCTCGCCGCCGCAGACCAATATCGTGCGGGTCGACGGACGCCGCGCGGTGCTGATGCCGGCGCTGAAGAACGGCAATATCTCCACCCTGTCCATCGTCGACGGCATCCGCCAGATGCTGCCGCGGATCAACGAAACCCTGCCGCCGGCGCTGAAGACCTCGCTGCTGGGGGACGCCTCGGTGTTCGTCAAGCAATCGGTGGGCAGCGTGGCCCAGGAAGGCATCATCGCCGCCCTGCTGACCAGCGCGATGATCCTGCTGTTCCTCGGCAGCTGGCGCTCCACCCTGATCATCGCCGCCTCGATTCCCCTGGCGGTGCTCTCGGCCATTGCCCTGCTGGCGCTCAGCGGCCAGACCCTGAATGTGATGACCCTGGGCGGCCTGGCCCTGGCGGTGGGGATCCTGGTGGACGACGCCACGGTGACCATCGAGAACATCAACTGGCACCTGGAACAGGGCAAGGCGGTCAAGGACGCCATCCTCGACGGCGCCAGGCAGATCGTCGGCCCGGCCTTCGTCTCGCTGCTGTGCATCTGCATCGTCTTCGTGCCGATGTTCCTGTTGCAGGGCATCGCCGGCTACCTGTTCCGGCCCATGGCCCTGGCGGTGATCTTCGCCATGGCCAGCTCGTTCATCCTCTCGCGGACCCTGGTGCCGACCCTGGCCATGTACCTGCTCAAGCCGCACACGCCAGAAGCCGGCCCCGGGCATCACCCGGAAGATGCCTTCATCAACCACCACGAGGGCGAACAGCACGCCAAGCCGCGCAATGCCCTGGTACGCGGACTACTGGCCTTCCAGCAGGGTTTCGAGGCGCGTTTCTCCAATGTGCGCGACACCTACCACGGCCTGCTGCACCTGGCCCTGGGCCGGCGCAAGAGCTTCATCCTCGGCTTTCTTGCCTGTGTGCTGGCCTCCTTCGCCCTGCTGCCGAGCCTGGGCCAGGACTTCTTCCCCGCCACCGACGCCGGCGCTCTGGCCCTGCACGTGCGCCTGCCCCTGGGCACGCGGATCGAGGAAAGCGCGGCGGCCTTCGACCGTATCGAAGCGCGGATTCGCGAAGTGATCCCGGCCGAGCAACTGGACAGCATCATCGACAACATCGGCATCCCCCTGAGCGGCATCGACATGGCCTACAGCAACAGCGGCACCATCGGCCCCCAGGACGGTGACATCCAGGTCACCCTCAAGCCCGGCCACGCCCCCAGCGCCGACTACGTGAAAAAACTGCGTGAAGCCCTGCCGGAAAGCTTCCCCGGCAGCCAGTTCGCCTTCCTGCCGGCGGACATCAGCAGCCAGATTCTCAACTTCGGCGCACCGGCCCCGCTGGACGTGAAAATCTCCGGGCCCGATGACGCGGCCAACCGCGCCTTCGCCCTGGAACTGCAACGGCGCCTGCAGCATGTACCGGGCATTGCCGACCTACGGATCCAGCAGTCCACCGGCTACCCGTCACTGCAGGTCAAGGTCGACCGCCTGCAGGCCAACGGCCTGGGGATCACCGAGCGTGATGTGACCAACAGCATGGTGGCGTCCTTGGCCGGCAGCTCCCAGGTGGCGCCGACCTTCTGGCTCAACCCGAAGAACGGCGTGTCCTATTCCATCGTCGCCGCCACCCCGCAGTACCGCCTGGACAGCCTGCCGGCCCTAGAGGCGCTGCCGGTCACCGGCAGCAACGGCCAGTCGCAGATCCTCGGCGGCCTGGCGGATATCTCCCGGGTCGAGAGCCCGGCGGTGGTCAGCCACTACAACATCCAGCCCACACTGGACCTGTACGCCAACGTCCAGGGCCGCGACCTGGGCGCCGTGGCCCACGACATGCAAAAGGTCCTGGACGACGCCGCGGCCCTGCGGCCCAAGGGCGCCACGGTCAACCTGCACGGGCAGATCGATGCCCTGCACGAGGCCTTCAGCGGCCTGAGCCTGGGCCTGCTGGGGGCGGTGGTGCTGATCTACATGCTGATCGTGGTCAACTTCCAGTCCTGGGTCGATCCGTTCGTGATCATCACCGCGTTGCCAGCGGCCCTGGCCGGAATCGTCTGGATGCTGTTCTTGAGCGGCACCTCGCTGTCGGTGCCGGCGCTGACCGGGGCCATCCTGTGCATGGGGGTGGCCACCGCCAACTCGATCCTGGTGGTGAGTTTTTGCCGCGAGCGCCTGGCGGCACATGGCGATGCCCTCAAGGCCGCCCTGGAAGCCGGCTACACGCGCTTTCGCCCGGTGTGCATGACCGCCCTGGCGATGATCATCGGCATGCTGCCCCTGGCCCTGTCCGAGGAACAGAACGCCCCTCTGGGCCGTGCGGTGATCGGCGGGCTGCTCCTCGCCACCGTGGCCACCCTGATCTTTGTCCCCGTGGTCTTCAGCCTGGTCCACGGCCGTCGTCCCCAATCCGCTGTTGCTGGAGAAAACACCCATGTCGCCTGATCACACCCCTTCGCGAAAACGCCTGATGCTGCTGGGCATCGGCAGCCTGAGCCTGGCCGCGCTGCTGGTGGCCAACGGCCTGGCCGCGCGCACCCGGCATGAACGGGCCGTGGCCGCCTGGACCGAAACCGCCGCCGTGCCGCAAGTGCTGGTGCTCCAGCCGCAACCCAATGTGCTGGGCGACACCCTGCGCCTGCCGGCGCACCTGGAAGCCTGGAGCAAGGCGCCGATCCATGCCCGGGTCAGCGGCTACCTCAAGGACTGGACCCAAGACATCGGCGCCAAGGTGGCCGCCGGGCAAGTGCTGGCCCATATCGACAGCCCCGACCTGGACCAGCAAGTGGCCCAGGCCCGGGCGCGGATGATCCAGCAGCAAGCCAATGCCCGGCTGGCGCAGACCACCGCCGCGCGCTGGCAGAACCTCTTGGCCAGCCACTCGGTATCGCGCCAGGAAGCCGATGAAAAGACCTCCAACGCAGCTGCCGCCAAAGCCAACGCCGAGGCGGCCGCCGCCGACTACGCACGGCTCTCGGCGCTGGAAGACTACAAGACCATTCGCGCACCATTCGCCGGCACCCTCACCGCCCGCCACACCGACATCGGCCAGTTGATCAAGGCCGACAACGACAGCGACCCGGAACTGTTCGACCTGGCGGACACCCACAAACTGCGGCTCTACGTGCCGATTCCGCAGAACTACGCCAGCGTGATCCGCCCTGGACTGGTGGCGCAGTTGAGCGTGCCGGAACATCCCGGCCAGCACTTCAGCGCGCAACTGCTGGGCGACTCCACCGCCATCGACCCACGCTCCGGCACCCTGCTGGCACAGTTCGTCGCCGCCAACCCGGACGGCGCGCTGATGCCCGGCGACTATGCCGAGGCGACCCTGGCGATTCCCGCCGACACCCACGGCGTGAGCATCCCCGCCAGCGCCCTGATCTTCCGCGCCCAGGGCACCCAGGTGGCGCTGATCGACAGTGCCAAGCGCGTGCACCTGCGCAGCATCCATATCGGCCTCGACCTGGGCGAGCGGCTGGTGATCGACCAGGGCCTGCAAGCCACGGATCAAGTCATCGACAACCCGCCGGACGCCCTGCGCGAAGGCGACCTGGTGCAACTGGCGGACGCGGGAGGCGAACATGCGCCCAAGGCTTAAGCCCCTCGCCGCCCTGCTGTTGCTGGCCCTGCACGGCTGCTCCCTGGCGCCCCACTACCAGGTGCCGGCCATCGACCTGCCGGCGCAGTATCGCGAACAGAACGCCGACGGCCCCTGGCACCCGGCCGCCACGCCCCAGGGGATCGCCGAGCACTGGTGGCGGCTGTACCAGGACCCGCAGCTGGATGACCTGCAACAACGCCTGCTCCGAGCCAACCCGGATCTGGCGGCGGCCCTGGCCCACTACGACGCTGCCCAGGCCTACGCCAGCCAACTGCATGCCGGGCTGTTCCCGCAGATCAGCGCCAGCGCCCAACCGCTGCGCCAACGCCAGTCGGACAGCCGCCCCCTGCGCGGCAGCACGCAACCGTCGATCTACAACAGCAACACCGCCGGTTTTGCCCTGGGCTTCGACCTCGACCTGTGGGGGCGGCTTCGCAATCAAGCGGCTGCCGGAGATGCCCAGGCCCAAGCCTCCGGCGACGACCTGGCAGCCGCGCGCCTGAGCCTGCAAAAGCAACTGGCGAGCCTGTACGTGCAACTCAATGGCCTGGACGCCCAGAGCCGCATCCTCAGCCACTCCCTGGAGGATTACGCCCAGGCCCTGCAACTAACCCGCGACCGTTATCAAGGGCAAATCGCCTCGGAACTGGACCTGACCCGGGCCCAGAGCCAACTGGCCAGCGCCGAAGCCGAACTGGACGAAGTGCGCGCCCAGCGCAACCTCACCGAACACGCCATCGGCGAACTGGTGGGCGAACCGGCCAGCCAATTCCACCTGGCGCCTTCTGCGCAACTCTTGAGCCTGCCGAGCATTCCCCAGCAACTGCCCAGCACCCTGCTGCAACGCCGGCCCGATATTGCCGCCGCTGAACGCCGTGTGTATGCCGCCAATGCCGGCATCGGCATCGCCCGCGCCGCCTGGTATCCGGATTTCAGCCTGACCGGCATGCTCGGTGGCCAGACCCAGGGCGTGGGCAATCTGCTGGCGGCGGGCAATCGCTACTGGGCCCTGGGGCCTTTGGTGAACCTGCCGATTTTTGACGGCGGACGGCTGAGCGCCAATGAGCGCCAGGCCCATGCCGAGTTCGAAGAGGCCGCCGCCCATTACCGTGGACAGGTGCTGCGGGCGGTGCGGGAGGTGGAGGACAACCTGGGACAACTGCGGGATTTGCGTCAGGAGGCGCTGGATCAGCAGGCGGCGGTGAATGCGGCGCTGCATACCCAGACCTTGGCGATGAACAGCTATCAGGCGGGGGCCGTCAGCTATCTGGATGTAGTGACAGCACAGACTGCAGCCTTGCAGGCACAACGGGGGTTGCAGGCGGTGCAGACCAGGGAGTTGCAGGCGAGTGTGGGGTTGCTGGTGGCGTTGGGTGGAGGAGAGTCAGCGGCAAGTTTGTAGCGGCAAGCGGCAAGCTGAAAGCTTGAGGTTTGCCGCCTCGCCCTATGCGTCGCCAACCGTTGCTGATAGTGTTGAGCGGCAAAAAAGTAGTTATCATACCCACCGCAACGACAGGGAGTTGAAAGCGATGTGAACAGCCGGCAACTCATCGCCCAGATCGAAGCAGATGGTTGGTATCTGGTCAGGGTCAAGGGCAGTCACCACCACTTCAAACACCCAACCAAGCCAGGCCTGGTCACCATTCCCCATCCCAAAAAAGATCTACTGGCCAAAACGGTAAGCAGCATATTGAAACAAGCCCGGCTCTAACCACCCAGGCTCGACGCTCCCAGGTCCGAAGGAGGATCAGTCCATGCTCTATCCCATTGCCATTCTCCCCGGTGACGACCAACACGCCTGGGGTGTGGAAGTACCCGATATTCCTGGCTGCTTCTCCGCCGGCGACGACCTCGACGACGCCATGGCCATGGCCCGCGAAGCCATCGAAGGCCACCTGGAATTACTGGCCGAAGAAGGAGCAGCCATTCCCACCGCGCGCACAGTGACCCTCCACGCCGCCAATCCCCAGTATCAAGGCTGCACTTGGGCCGTGATTGATATCGACATCACTCGCTACATGGGCAAGGCGGAAAAACTCAACATCACGCTGCCGGGCTATTTGCTGAATCGAATTGATGAATATGTGAAACATCATCCGGAACAGAAAAGCCGATCGGGCTTTTTGGCTCAAGCTGCGTTGAGGGTCTTGCAGGGCGTTTGAGGGCTTTGCACTTGCTCTCACTCCCACTTCAGGAGCGCGGAACGAGGCGCCGGAAACCGGAGCAGGAACCCTTTGGTTATTTTGGGCAGGACCGGCATTCCGGCTTTGCCAAAGTGATTCGCCCTTACCGCGAGTTCTGGGTACATATCCGTTGCTGCGGTTACGGCCGCTTAGGGTTTCGCTCTTACAGCGAGTCACTTTGAAGAGCCCAAAGTAACCAAAGGCTCCTGCCCCTCCACTCGGTGCCTCGCCTAGGCTCGGCATGCCCTTGTAAGCTAATTTCTACCTGCCTCAGATCGCGGTGCCCTCGGATTTCGAGATCGTGAGTGAGCATGGGTCGAGGCAGGTTCCTTCCTAAATTAGTCCGAACGGTTGCCTG
>NZ_JAACFX010000014.1:0-142219 GCF_029237275.1 Pseudomonas sp. 3MA1
ATCCTCGATCAGGCCGCTGAATTGAACCTGCTGCAAGAACTCGCGGATGAAGGCCTCGATACGCTGAACATCACCTACGCCGCGACCGCGCAAAACAGCACTGTTGACCTGAGCCTGAGCAACCTGCGGAACGTGGAGAACGCCACACTCATAGGAGCTGGCACCTTCAGCCTGGTTGGCAACGATTTGGATAACCGCCTGATCGGTAATGCCTACAACAACACGCTCCAGGGCGGTGCCGGCAACGACTACCTCGACGGCGGTGCCGGCATCGATACCCTGATCGGCGGTACGGGCGATGACACCTATATCGTCGACAACCTCGCCGACAAGATTATCGAACTCGAGGGCGAAGGCTACGACCGGGTGCAAACCTCGGTCAGCTACACCTTGAGCGCCAATATCGAAGACGGCCAGCTGATGGGCACCGGCGCAATCAATCTGACCGGCAACGACTCCAACAACACTTTGGTCGGCAACAGTGCCGCCAACATCCTCGACGGCAAAGGCGGTGCCGACATCCTCGACGGCGGTGCCGGCAACGACACTTATTATGTCGATGACAGCGGCGACACCATCATCGAGCGCGGTACCTCACTGAGCGAGATCGACAACGTCTTCTCCACGGTGAACTGGACCCTGGGCGATAACCTGGAGAACCTCACCCTGCTGGGCAACGCCAGCCTCAGCGGCACCGGCAATGGCTTGAACAACCGCATCACCGGCAACGCAGGCGACAACTTCCTGGATGGCGGCGCAGGCATCGATACCCTGATCGGCGGTACCGGCAACGACACCTATGTAGTCGACGACGTGCGTGACGTCATCATCGAAACCAGCACCCTGGCCAGCGAGATCGATACGGTTCGCTCCTCGGTCAGCTGGACCCTGGGCGCCAACCTGGAAAACCTCACCCTGACCGGCAGCACCAACCTCAACGGCACCGGCAACGCCTTGAACAACGTACTGATCGGTAACGATGGCAACAACCTCCTCAACGGCGGTAGCGGCAATGACCAGCTCGATGGGGGCGCTGGTGATGATGTGCTGATTGGAGGACAGGGCAGCGATACCTTAACGGGTGGAGCCGGTGCCGATCGCTTTGTATTTAACTTGTTGAGCGAGCTGGGTAAAGGCAATGCTCGCGATGTGATCACTGATTTCAGCAGCGCCCAAGGTGACAAAATCGACCTGTCGCAATTGGATGCCAATGTGCTTGTCGCTGGAGTCAACAAGTTCACTTTTATCGACACCAACGACTTTACCGCCGCCGGCCAACTACGCTTTGTCGATCACGTGCTGTACGGCAACATCAACGGTAACTTGGACGCGGATTTCGAGATCCAACTGCTGGGAGTTAACAGCTTCAGTGCCAATGATCTGGTGGCCTGAATCTGACGCACAATCCTGAGAAGGTTGAGGGTTCCCCAATAAACAATGCCCCGACACCCGTTGGGGCGCTTGCCTTGTCATGACGCGCTCCCTCTAACCCTGTCCACTCAACCAAGTCGATTCAAGTTCGAACATCCCATTGCACCTTGGCGAAAGCATCGGTTGGGTAGACCCAAGCCAAAGAAGCAAAGAAAAAGATGCTCTCTACCGACGAAAAACCTGGCTAGCTCCTGCCCCCTGCGCCAGAGCTTGTGGGTATTGTTGCAAGACAAGAAAAACTCATATCCGGAGAAAGTCAGTGCATAAGTTGCTTACTTTCAGTTGGTAGAGACTCTAGTCAGGCTCGGAACAGGGCCAATACCCCCGCGCCAAGGCAAAGAACGAGGTTCGCTGTGGCCACCTACAATCTGCGTCAACTCAAGTACTTCATCACCACCGTCGAGTGCGGCAGCGTCGCCGAGGCGTCGCGCAAGCTGTATATCGCCCAGCCGTCGATCTCCACCGCCATCAAGGGCCTGGAGGACAGCTTCGGTGTGCAGTTGCTGATTCGTCATCACGCCCTGGGGGTGTCCCTGACCCCAAGCGGTGCACGCTTCTATCGCAAGGCCCAGGAACTGCTGCGCATGGCCAAGGAGTTCGAACAGAACGCCCTGGCCGACAATGATGTGGTGTCCGGACAGATCGACATCGGCTGCTTTGAAACCGTGGCGCCGCTGTACCTGCCGCAGTTGATCGCCGGTTTCAGCGCGCTCTATCCCGGCGTGGAGATCCGCATCCGCGACGGTGAGCAACAGGAACTGGTGCAAGGCCTGACCGGCGGCGCCTTCGATCTGGTGATCCTGTATGAACATGAATTGGACGGCACCATCGAGACCGAACCGCTGATGCCGCCGCAACGCCCCTATGCGCTGTTGCCGGCCGATCATCGCTACGCCCAACAGGCCCAGGTTTCGCTGCGGGACCTGAGCCTGGAGCCGATGATCCTGCTGGATGTGCAACCCAGCCGGACCTACTTTGTCAGCCTGTTCGAGGAGTTGGGGCTGACACCGCAGATCGCCTTCAGCTCGCCTTCCATCGAGATGGTGCGGGGCATGGTGGGCCAGGGCTTCGGCTTTTCGATCCTGGTGACCCGCCCCCACTCCCAGTGCTCCTACGACGGCAAGCCGGTGGTGTGCGTGGATATCGTCGAGGACGTGACCGGCTCCGGCCTGGTCGCCGCCTGGCTCAAGCGTGGCCAGTTGACCAAGCCGGCGCGCCTGTTTGCCGACTATTGCAAGGAACACCTGGCTCGTTGAACGCACCTTGCGGCCAACTTGCCCCGCATCCGGGCGCCTAGCCCAGCAGCCCCAGTTCCTGGGCCCGGGCCACCGCCTGGGTGCGGCGCTCCACCCCCAGCTTGCTGTTGATATGGCTGGCGTGGGTCTTGACCGTATGCAGGGAGATGAACAGTCGCTCACTGATCTCCTGGTTGGAGCAGCCCTGAGCGATCAACTGCAGCACCGACAACTCCCTGGAGCTCAAGGATTCGCTGGGCACCGCCACTTCGGCAAGCTCCCGAGGAGCGGCGGGCAACCGCTCCAACAGCGCCTGGGTCAAGGCAGTCGGCACGCCATGCTGCAACTGCTCGCGCATCCAACCGGGATGCTCGGCAATCAGCCCCTCGAAAGGCTGCAACGCGCCACCCACCGCCGCTTCCAGAGCCTGGAGCAAATCCTGGCGGGCCTCGGGACCACGCCCGAGCACCAACAGCAACTGAGCCTTCTGGGTCAGGGCCATCACGCTCAACAGCTGCCGACCGCTCTGCCGACCATGCTCCTCCAGCCGCCGCAAACGTTGTTCGGCCCTGGCGACGTCGCCCTTGATGGCGTCCAGCCGGGCCTGCTGCAGCTCGATATGCAACGGCAGTTGCGGGTGAAACTCAGGCGGTGCCGCCGCCTGTTCGCCGGTGTAGGTCTGGCCCAGGCGGCCCAGCCAGGCTTCGGCCAGGTCGGTGCGTCCCTGAGTCAGCCAGAGCTCGCATTTGACCAGGGTAATCATTGCCAGATAGTAGATCGGCGGCACGTCCCAGATGTGCATCAGGCGCTCGGCTTCGGCGAGCTCGGCAAAGGCCCGGGCAAACTCGCCTCGCAAGCCCTCCTGCTTGGCGATCACGCAGTGGGCGATCAGCACGCTGATATCACGACAGGCCCGGGCCTCCACCAGCCCGGCCTGAAGTCGCAGCAGACCGGTTTCCGGCTGAGCCCGCAGCGTCAACAGATAACCTTCATACAGGGTCAGCCGGGCCCGCACCGCGTACAGCCGTTGAGCCGACAGCCCCTGCAACCGTCGCAGCCCCTGGTGCACCTCCTCCAGGGCTCTGAGCACCTCGCCCCGCGCCTGCAGGACCCGGGCCCGATCGTAATGGGCCAGGGCCTCGAACAGCGGATTGCCAACCCGTTGCGCCAGCTCCAGGGATTCGCGATTGAGACTGCGGGCGCGCCACAGGTCGGCGTCGGTAATCGCCAGATTGGACAGGGTCGACAGGCACATCAGGCGTTGCCCGTAACGCTTGTGCGGCAGGCTCTCCAGAGCTTCACCGCAATAGGCCAGGGTTCTTTCCCGCTGCCCGCGACCACGGGCGATGATCCCGCTCAGGGCCAGCCATTGCGCCAGCATCGACTTCTGCGCGGTGGCCGAAGGCGCCGGCAAGAAACGACTCAAGTGATCGGCCAGCTCTTCCGCGGCATCCAGCTGGCAGGCCAGGCCCAGGGCCCAGCTGTAAAGCACGATCAGGCGCGGCGTGCTGATCAACAGGCTGTCGGGCAGGTCCATCTTCCAGCGCAGCAGCATGCCGACATTCTGCTCCGCCAGCAGTTGCTCCTCCGACAGGTTCTGCACCAGGTTGGCCGCCACATCCAGGTGCCCGGCGCGCAGCGCCTGTTCCACCGCTTCATCCAGCAGCCCCTGGGCATTGAACCAGCGACAGGCCCGCAGATGCAGAGTGGCGGCCGGCACCAGGGCATTGGCCGTGGGGCGGGTGCGCAACAGATCGGAAAACAGGTGGTGATAGCGATACCAGTGCCCGTGTTCGTCCAGCGGCACCAGAAACACCTGGTGGGCCTGCAGAAACCCGAGGATGTCGGCACTGTCATGGGCCTCGCGCAGGGCGTCGCAGAGTTCGGCGCAAAAACGCTCCTGGGGCGCCGTGTCATAGAGGAACGCCTGGACCTCGGCGGGCAGACAATCGATGACCTCCTCCAGTAGGTAATCGCGGATCAGCCCTTCGCCGCCATGCAGCCTCTGGGGCAAGGTGCCCAGCGCACCGGCCTCGGACGCCGCCAGCAGCCAGAAACGCAACCCCGCCACCCAGCCCTCGCTACGCTGGATCAGGCTTTCCAGGGCCTCGCCACGCAAGGCGCTGCTGTGCCGATCCAACAGGCTCAGGGATTCGTCATGGGTCAGGCGCAGGTCCTGTTCATTGAGTTCCAGCAACTGTCGCGACAGCCGCAGCCGCGCCAGATGCCAGTCCGGACGCTGGCGACTGGTGACCAGCACCACCAGGCCATCGGGCAGGTGATTGAGAAAGAACTGCAAGCAGCGGTCCAGCACCGGGCCCTGGGCCAGGTGATAGTCATCAAGCACCAGCAGCAGCGGTTTACTGCCGCACAGATGCTGTGCCAGCTCGTCCAGCAGGCCGTCGAGCCACTCTTCAAAGGCGAAGGGCTGATGGCGCTGGCGCATTTTCAACAGCCCGAGAGACTGCCGGCCCAGTTGGGGAAAGTACTGCTGCAAGCCTGCCAGCAGACGCTCCAGGAAGCGCCCGGGATCGCTGTCCCGGCGGCTCAACCCCAGCCACAGGCTCTGCCAGTTCCCCGGCAAACCCTGACAGAACTCCACCGCCAGCGAGCTCTTGCCGAATCCGGCCGGCGCGCTGACCAGCAACAGCCTGCCCTTCAACCCGGCGCTCAAGCGTTCGCAAAGACGCGGCCGCTGCACGTATCCGTCGGGCAGGGGGGGTCGATAGAAACGCCCTTCCAACGCGGGAATCACCGCGCTGGCAGACCGTTGAAGGGAGGACAGCTCAGTCATGGCCAACTCTTATTGATGTAGGGTTGTCGGCGTAGCAGATGCCCGCAGACTAGCGGTAAAAAGCGACCTGTTGAAGATTTTTGCGACCATTCAGGTAAAAAAGACTATGTCCAAATGGGTCGGATATATCTGACTGATCAGTCGATATTTCAGTTATTTATTAGGCAACTTACTCATTCACTTGGAGAAAACCAGCCTAGCCCACCTGGATTGTTGTGCACTTCCCCGAGTGCAGGATTGTTCAGGCAAAAAAAAGCCCCGAACCAGTCGGGGCAATTTCCGAGGATGCGGCCTCTATTCAAAGCGGATCAGCGAACTCCGTCCTGACGCAAAGCGGCAGGAGTGAAATCGCTGGTGGTTGCGGTGAAGCCAAAGTCATACGCCTGCTTCTCTTCGTTCTTCATGCCCAGCGCCAGATAGCGGCCGGACTGCAGGTCGTAGAGGGTTTCCAGGGCGTACCACGGCACTTGCTTGTCGTAGTAGTTCTCGGCATGGGCTTCGGCCACGCGCCACAGTTGGCCACGCCCGTCGTAATGGTCGATCACCGCCGCCTGCCAGGTGTCCTCGTCGATATAGAAGTCACGCTTGGCGTAGATGTGACGCTGGCCTTCCTTCAGGGTCGCGACCACATGCCAGACCCGGCGCAGCTCGTAGCGAGCCAGATCCTGGTTGATGTGCCCGGCCTTGATGATGTCGGCGTACTTCAGGCTCGGCGAATCGAGCTTGTAGCTGTCGGAGGCGATGTACATCTCCTTCTTGCCTTCCAGCTTCCAGTCGTAGCGATCCGGCGCACCGTTGTACATGTCCAGGTTGTCCGAGGTACGCAGGCCGTCGGCGGCGGTACCCGGGCCGTCATAGGACACTTGCGGGGCACGGCGCACACGCCGCTGGCCGGCGTTGTAGACCCAGGCCGAACGCGGCTCCTTCACTTGGTCGAGGGTTTCGTGAACCAGCAGCACACCACCGGCCAGGCGCGCCGGGGCGGTCACTTTCTGCTTGAAGTAGAACAGGATATTGCCCGGGTTCTTCGGGTCGTAATCCTTCATCTTGTCGCGGAACACGAACTGGTCCTGGAAGTACACCAGGCTGTAGGAGCCGTTGGCCTGTGGCGTGGCCTGGGTCACCAGACGGGTCACGCTGCCACCGCGGTAGCGGGTGATGTGGTTCCAGATGACTTCCACGCCGCTTTTCGGGATCGGGAACGGAATCGCGGTTTCGAAGTTCTCCAGGCCGTTGCCGCCGGACACCAGATTGGTTTTGGTGGCGTTGCGCTTGATGGCGGCGAACACGTCAGCCGGCACCGTGGCCCCACGGTGGGACGGGTAGACCGGCATCTTGAAGGTTTCCGGGTAGCGCTTGAACATCGCGTACTGCCCCGGCGCCAGCTTGTCCTTGTACTGCTCGACGTTCTGCGCGGTGATGGTGAACAGCGGTTGCTCGCTGCCGTAAGGGTTGGACAGGAAGCCCTTGCTGTCCACGGTGCCGGCGTTGGTCGCCATGGGCTTCCAGGCCGGGATGGTGCCGGCGGCGTTACCGGCCATTTCCGCGCCCATCGGCGTCAGGCTGGTGCCCAGCTTGGCGGCTTCATCGGCCGAAACCGCGGCCATGACCCCGGTGGCCAGCAGTGACAGTCCCAGCACACCGATGTGCAACAGACTCTTGGTGATTTTCATAGTGTTGTTCTTCCTGAAAATGCAGTGTGCTTAGAAGTTCACGCCAACGCTCAAGGCGAGGAAGTCCCGGTCATCCACGGTGCTGAAGTCGCCACCAAAGAAGTTGGTGTAGGCCAGGCTCGCGGTGTAGGTGTTCTGGTACTCGGCATCCAGTCCCAGGCTGATGGCCTTGCGGCCTTCTTCGAAGTTGCCGCCAGGGCCTGGCGAGTAACCCTTGACGTCATGGGACCAGGCCACGTTGGGCTTGAGGTTCACACCGGCGAACACATCCGGATATTCCCAGATGGCACGACCGCGGTAGCCCCAGGAAGTGGCGGTGGTGAAGCCGTCGTTGTTGCAGTTGGTGGTGCGGTTGCTGGCGTCAGTACCCGCACCGGCTCCGGCGATGGTGCTGCTGTTGAGGGTGGCGCAGAAACCGTTCGGCAATGTGCCTGGCCCAAAGACCGGATCGCGGCCATAACGAGCTTTAGTCTTGCTCTCCAGGCCTCCGACATAAGTCATGCCGACTTCACCCACCAGAGTCAGGCGGCTGGCGCCCATGACCTGATCGAAGAAGTGGGTAAAGGTGGTCTGCAGCTGGGTAATTTCCTTGCGGTTATAGCCGTGCAGGTCCTGCCCGGGAGTGCCTTTCAAGACAGAGGCGTTGCCAAAGCCGGCAATGGGCGTCACACCGGCAAACAGGATGTCGGTGGAGTTCAGCTGGACCGGCGCATTGGGGCGGTAGCTCAGTTCGCCGCTCCAGGCCGTGCCGGTAGGCAAGGTGGTGGAGAAGCTAAGGCCATACAGGCGGATATCTTCCGGATACTCGACGAAGTAGTTGGAGTTGCCGGCCACGATCAGCGGCCTGGCGCTAGCCAACGGCCCCAACGGCATCGTGTAGTAGCGCGACGCAGCGCCCTGAGCACTGAAGATCGGCGCGCGACTGTGGTAATTCATGAAGTAGGCGCCGAACTCGGTATCCAGCGGCTCGTAGTTGTAGCGAAAGGCCACGCCGAACTGGCCACTGTCGCGGGCATCACGATCTGCGCCACGACGAACCAGAACACCTTCGTTGTTAACGTCCACCCCTAGGGCGTTCAGGGTCGGGAACGCTGCCGGGTTGATGGTCGAACGCTTGTTCAGCACCCGCAGGTTATTGTCGCAACCATCGGAAATGATGTCCGGCTGCGAGAAGAAAGTGCCGCAGTTATCGGTAACGGTCTGGTCCCACTCCAGCTGGTAGAAGGCTTCGGCCGAGAGGTTCTCGGTGAGGGCCTGGGAGATGTAGAACATGTTGACCGGAATCAGGCCTTCCTTGACCTCCGCGCCAGGACGGCGGAACGCCGACACATCGATCGGGTTGATCGAGTTGATACCGCCACCGATAAAGGTACTTTCACCCCAGCTCACGACTTGCTTGCCGAAACGCACCGAACCCGGCTCATCGGCAATGGAGTAGTTGTGGTAGATGAAGGCATCGAGGATCTGCCCGCCGGAAGACTTGGCGCCTTCCTTGCGGTTGTTGTCACTGATGTTCTTGAAGTCCAGGTCTTCGTCTTTGAGCTTGAAGTCATACCAGTACTTGCCACGGACAAACACACCGGTATCGCCGTACTTCAACTCCAGGTCATGGATACCCTTGAAGATCTTCGAGAAGGTCTGGCCCTTGTTGAAGTTCAAGTGACCATCGTCAGAGGTCTGGGACAGGCCCTTGCCGCCGTTGTTGACCCCGATCAGGTTCTTGTTGCGCTCGGCGGTGGACCAACTGGCTCCCAGGGAAAGGGACGAATCGAAGCTGCCTTCGATTTCACCAATATTGAAGCTGACGCCGAATGCCGGCCCGGCGAGCGTGGAGGCGAGACCGACGGCCAGGGGCAGTTTCGCCCGGCGCCAGAACTGGTTTGCTGATGTCATCGACGCTACTCCATGTGCATTATTGTTATGGCAGTACGCTCTTCTGAAGACGCTGCGGATACCGGGTCGAGCAACACCGCCCCAGGCCCGAAGTTGCGTGGCGCGAGCACCCCACAATGCTCCGTACTTCAGAAAAATCCGTGAACGGACTATATCCAGCGGGGATTACTGCTTGATCCCTCTAAAGTGTGATTTGTAGCCACCCACCGCGCTGGAACAACCCTTTGCCACAGCCGTTGAAAGACGGCGCGCTAAGAATGGCTGAAAATCTCGTGAGCACAAGGCAAAGGCTTGCCGGGTGGGCATGCCGTGCCCGGGCGGGCACGGCAACAGACGCTCAAAGCGTGGAGAGGAAGGTGCTGTTACTGGCTTGCCATTCGCTGATGTCGATGCGAATGCGCTTCTTGTCCAACTTGCCAACGCTGGTCTTGGGAATTTCAGTAACAAGGGCAATCTGACTGGGGATCGCCCACTTGCTCAAGTGGCCCAACTCCACGAATGGCTTGAGGTGTTCCTTGAGCTCGCGGGCACCAATGGCATGACCTTCGCGGATCACCAGCAAGGCGAACGGGCGCTCGCCCCACTGCGGATCGGCAATGCCCACCACTGCTACTTCACGTACCGCCGCGTGGCGACTGATGAGGTCTTCCAGGTCCAGGGAGGAGATCCACTCGCCGCCGGTCTTGATCACGTCCTTGATCCGGTCGCGGATGTCGATCACCCCCATGCTGTCCAGGGTCGCCACGTCGCCGGTGTGCAGCCAGCCGCCTTCCCACAGCTCGGCGCCCTTCTGCGGCTCGTTGAAATAGCCTTCGGTCAGCCAGGGCGCGCGCAGCACCAACTCGCCCTGGGACTCGCCGTCCGCCGGCAGGAACTTGCCCTCGGCATCGATGATCGCCGCTTCCACCAGCGGGCCCGGCACCCCGGCCTTGATCCGGTAGGTGGTGCGCTCGTCTTCGCTGCTCGCCATCAGTTCGTCATTGAGATGGGCGCAGGACACCAGCGGGCCGGTCTCCGACATGCCGTAAGCGGCAGTCAGTTGAATGCCCCGGGCCTTGGCTGCCTCATATAGCGCTCGGTTCAGCGCGCTGCCGCCGATGACGATCTTCCAGCCGCCGAAATCGGTGCCCTGGGCCGCCTTGGCGTTGAGCACCATCTGCAGGATGGTCGGTACACAGTGGGAGAAGGTGACCTTTTCCCGGCGCCACAACTCCACCAGGTACTCAGGGTCGTAGCGTCCCGGGTAGACCTGCTTGAGCCCGAGCATGGTGGCCACGTAGGGCAGGCCCCAGGCATGCACGTGGAACATCGGGGTGATGGGCATGTACACGTCGTTGGTGCCCAGCAGCCGCACACTGTCGATGCAGCCCATGATGGTGGACACCCCCAGGGTGTGCAGCACCAGTTGCCGGTGGGTGAAATACACGCCCTTGGGATTGCCGGTGGTGCCGGTGGTGTAGAAGGTGGTGGCCACCGAGTTCTCGTCGAAATCCTCGAAGCTGTACTGGGGGCTGGCGGCGGCCAGCAACGTCTCGTACTCCCCCACCAGGTTCGGCAGCTCGGCGGTTTTCTCCGGCGCATCGGTGAGCAGCAGGGTTTTCTCCACCGTGGTCAGGTGCCCGGCGATGGCTTGGTACAGACCGACAAACTCGCTGTTGACCAGCACGAAGCGGTCTTCGGCGTGGTTCATGGTGTAGAGGATCTGCTCCGGCGACAGACGCACGTTGATGGTGTGGATCACTGCGCCAATCATCGGGATGGCGAACATGCACTCCAGGTAGCGATGGCTGTCCCAGTCCATGACGGCCACGGTGTCGCCAGCCTTGACCCCGGCGGCGGTCAGTACGTTGGCCAGGCGCGCCACGCGCTCGATCAGGGTCGGATAGGTGTAGCGCAACTGGTCGCGGTAGATGATCTCGCGGGTTTTCTCGTAACGACTGCCGGACATCAGCAGCCGCTTGATCAAGAGCGGGTATTGATAGGCGCCTTCGGCGGGGGGGATAACACGAGTCTGCAACATAAGAATCCCTTTTCTGACGGCTCGGTCGTAGCTGGAGAATACTCACTCTAGAGTGCCTGTGCGCCTGCTAAATCAGCCAAAGGGATGATTTGCAGAGCCGTACAAATACTAGCTCCAAGCCAGCATTGGTGCGGCTCCGCGTGAGTTCAAGCGTTCTGTCCCACCGCCGCCTCGGCCGGAGTCCGGGGAAACGCCAGCGCGGCGGCAAAGGTCAGCGCGGCAAACCCGGCGAGGATCAGGTACAGGCCGCTCAACCCCTGGCGCGGCTCCACCAGGGCAATCAACGGAATGGCCGTGGCGCTGGCACCGAACGACAAGCAGTAACGCAAGGCGAAGACCCGCGACTGCCACTGCGGCGCGACGAAGTTGGCGACCATGGCGTCATTCACCGTGACCTGGCCAAACACCACGAACATGAAGGCCGCCCCCAGCAGGATCACACTCCAGCCCTCGCTGTGGGCCATGGCCAGCAGCAGCGGCGCCTGGAACAGGGTCAAGACGATGAATGGCCACTTCAGGCTGAAGCGATGCAACACCCGGCCAATGGTCAACTGCGCCACCGCACCGAAGGCATAGGCCAGGCTGACCACCAGGCCCAGGGCCTGCGGCGAGGTGAACAGTGCGTGCAGGCGTTCCTGGAACAGCTTGGGGTAGGTCATGGTGGTGGCGTTGAACACCACCCCGCCGGTGGCCGTGGCCAGGGCCAATACACCGAACACCAGGAACATGGAGATCTGCTGCCCGCCCTTGCCCTTCAAGCCGACGTGGGGCCGAACCGGCACCGGCTCCTCACGCACCTGCAAGGCAAAACCGATTCCCAGCAGGATCGCCACCGCCCCCGGCAGGATAAAGGCCGAACGCCAGCCGAACCGGGCCACCAGAAAACCGCTGATCAGCGCCGAAAAAGCCACGCCGAGATTGCCCCACATGCCGTTGATGCCAATCTCCCGTCCACGATTCTGGGCATACGCCACCAGCATGGCCGTACCCACCGGGTGGTAGATCGCAGCGAACACCCCCATCAGGGTCAGGCCGATCACCAACAGGGTCGGGCTGTTGCTCAGGCCGGTAAGGATCGACGCCGCGCCAATGCCGAAGAAGAACAGCAACATCATCTGTCGTCGGCTCCAATGGTCCCCCAGCCAACCGGCGGGTAGCGAACAGGCGCCAAAGGCGATGAATCCGCCCAGGGACAGGCCAATCAGCGCCGCATAGTCCAGGGCAAAGGCCTGGGTCATGCCCAGCACGGCGGCGGGAAAGATCAGCATGAACATGTGATCGATGACATGGGCAGCATTGACGTAGCGGATAACGTTTCGAGCTTGATTCATGGCGGCACACAAGGTTGGTTGTTGTGTCGCCTATGCTAAGTTGGCTGTTTACAGCATTCCTGACAACAAAGTCATTGGATCGGACATGTTAATCAGCCACTTCCACCACGGCCCGGTGAGCGCCTATCCCCGCGACTATCCCGATGCCGCCCACCAGCCCTCCCATCGCCATCGCGAAGCGCAGTTTCTCTACGCCGCCTGCGGCACCATGCGCGTGGTCACCGCCCAAGGCGCCTGGGTAATTCCGCCAACCCGCGCGGTGTGGATTCCGCCCCTGGTGGAGCATGAGATCTTCATGGTCGGCGAGGTCCGCATGCGCTCCTTGTTCATTGCTGCCCATCTGTCTCCACCGTCCTTGCAACAGTGCTGTGTACTGGCGGTGACACCCTTGCTGCGGGAGCTGATCCTGCGGGCGGTGCAAGGACCGGAGCAGGCGGAAAATCCGCTGATCCAGCAACTGATGCTGGAAGAGATCGCCGGCCTGGAAAACCTGCCCCTGCACATTCCCATGCCCCAGGACCGGCGCCTGCAGAGCATCTGCCGCACCCTGCTGCAGACCTCAGACCATCCCCACACCCTGGAAGACTGGGCACAGCAGGTCGGCGCCAGCTCGCGGACCCTGGCGCGGCTGTTTCAACAGCAGGTGCAGATGAACTTCAATGCCTGGCGCCAGCAACTGCGCCTGATGGAAGCCCTGCCACGCCTGCTCGCCGGGGAAAGCGTGCACAGCGTGGCCGACTCATTGGGATATGGCAGTGCCCGGGCCTTCAGCGCGATGTTCTACCGCTTGCTGGGGGATACGCCACGGCATTACGTGGCGACCCTGAACCAGCTCAGCGCACTCAATGCATCTCGGTGAAGGCCAGTTTCACGCCGATGGCGATCAGCACCGCGCCCATGGTGCGGTCGAACCAGTGGCCCATGCGGGCGAAGCCGGCACGCACCCGCTGCTGGCTGAACAGCAGCGCCACCAGGCAGAACCAGAGCGCAGTAGCCGCCGCCAGGTACACCCCGTAACCGGCCTGGATCGCCAGCGGTGTGTGCGGGTTGATCACCACGGTGAACAGCGAGAGAAAGAACAGCGTTGCCTTGGGGTTCAGGCCATTGGTCACGAAGCCTGAAGTAAAGGCCCCGCGAGCGGTACGAATGCCCGCCTCCTGGTGCAGATCATCCGCCGCCGGCTTGGCCGGTTGGGCGCGCAGGGCCTTGAAGCCGATGTACAGCAAGTAGGCGGCCGCCAGCCACTTCAGGGCGTTGAACAGCACGATGGATTGGGAAACGATCAGGCCGATTCCCAGCAGTGAATAACCCACGTGCAGGAAGATCGCGCAGCCCACGCCCAGGGCGGTCCAGGTGCCGGCGCGACGGCCGTGGGTCACGCTTTCGCGCACCACCACGGCGAAATCCGGGCCGGGGCTGGCCACCGCCAGCAAGTGGATCAGGGCAACGGTCAAGAACTCGGTGAGGTACATGCAGGCTCCTGTGTATGTCTAATTATTTCATCTGTTAGGCTCGGCAGATTACGCCTTAGATCCCCCGTGCAAAAGGTACAGTTCATGATCAACAATCGCCGCGCCGTCTTCCTCGATCACAGCTCGCTGGACCTGGGCGACCTGGACCTGAGTGCGCTGCACCACTGCTTCAGCCCCCTGCAACTGCATGCCCACACCCCCGCGGAGCAGGTGATCGAGCGCCTGCAAGGCGCCCAGGTGGTCATCAGCAACAAGGTCGCCCTGAGCGCCGAAACCCTGGCGGCCTGCCCCGATCTGCGACTGATCCTGGTGGCTGCCACCGGCACCAACAATGTCGATCTGAGCGCGGCCCGCCAGCAAGGCATCTGTGTCAGCAACTGCCAGGGCTACGGCACGCCATCGGTGGCCCAGCACACCCTGATGCTGCTGCTCAATCTCGCCACTCGGGTTGCCGACTACCAACAAGCCGTGGCCGCCGGCCGCTGGCAGCAAGCCAAGCAGTTCTGCCTGCTGGACTTCCCCATCATCGAACTGGCGGGCAAGACCCTCGGCCTGCTGGGCAATGGTGAACTGGGCAGCGCCGTGGCGCGCCTGGCCGAAGCCTTTGGCATGCGTGTGGTATTGGGGCAGATCCCCGGACGCCCGGCTCGACCGGATCGCCTGCCGCTGGAGGAATTGCTGCCACAGGTGGATGCCCTGACCCTGCACTGCCCACTCAACGAACACACCCGCCACTTCATCGGTGCCCGGGAACTGGCCCTGCTCAAGCCCGGCGCCCTGGTGGTCAATACCGCCCGCGGTGGCCTGATCGACGAACAGGCCCTGGCCGACGCACTGCGCAGCGGCCATCTGGGCGGCGCGGCCACCGACGTGCTGAGCGTCGAGCCGCCGGTGAACGGCAATCCACTGCTGGCCGGTGATATCCCGCGCCTGATCGTCACCCCGCACAACGCCTGGGGCAGCCGCGAGGCGCGCCAGCGAATCGTCGGCCAACTGACGGAAAACGCCCGCGCCTTCTTCAGCGGCGCCCCGCTGCGGGTCGTGAGTTGATAAACTTCGCCACTTTTTTCGGGGGCGGATCATGGACACACGCAGTGAAGTACTGTTGCGTCAGGCTGAATTGTTTCAAGGCTCACTGCTGCTGGCCGGCCTGGCCGCCGACGACCTGCTGGGCCGCCTGCCCAACGCCCGGGGCTGGAGCTGGCACGCCGGCGATCAGGCAGCCCTGGAGGCGCGTTTTCCAGGCCGCAGTCACTTTGGTGTAGAAGCACCGGCCGAGCCCTTCGACAGCGCGGTACTGTTCCTGCCCAAGTCCAAGGACCTGACCGACTACCTGCTCAATGCCCTGGCCTCACGCCTGGCCGGGCGCGAGTTGTACCTGGTGGGCGAGAAACGCAGCGGCGTGGAAAGCGCCGCCAAGCAACTCAACCCCTTCGGCAAGCCGCGCAAGCTCGACAGCGCGCGCCACTGCCAACTGTGGCAGGTCACGGTTGCCAACGCTCCCGAACCGGTGGCGCTGGATAGCCTGGCCCAGGAATACGAACTGCCCCTGGCCGAAGGTCCGTTGACAGTCGTCAGCCTGCCGGGCGTGTTCAGCCATGGACGCCTGGATCGCGGCACCGCGTTGCTGCTGGAGCATCTGGATCACCTGCCCGCCGGTCATCTGCTGGACTTCGGTTGTGGCGCCGGGGTGCTGGGCGCCACCGTCAAACGCCGTTACCCGGACAGCCGCGTGACCCTGCTGGATGTGGACGCCTTTGCCGCCGCCAGCAGCCGCCTGACCCTGGCCGCCAACGGTCTGCAGGCCGAGGTTCTGACCGGTGATGGCATCGACGCCGCGCCCATGGAACTGAACGGCATCCTGACCAATCCGCCCTTCCATACCGGGGTCCACACCGATTACCAAGCCACAGAAAACCTGCTGCGAAAAGCGGCCAAACACCTGCAAAAAGGTGGCGAACTACGGGTAGTGGCCAACAGCTTCCTGCGCTACCAGCCGCTGATCGAAGAGCACCTGGGGCCGTGCGCGATCAAAGCCGAAGGCCAGGGTTTCCGGATTTACCGGGCCAAGCGCGGCTGAGATGGTTTTTCGCAAACAAGGCTTGCCGAATGGATTTTGCCTAGGCAGAATCCGCTCCGTCCTAGGGGAGTAGTCTCCCACGAGCGCCACGCTCGTCCGGCATGCGTCAACATACTTGGTCCTCAGACCATGGCGCATGCGACCCAAGAGTCCGCACAGACGGACCGCAGGGTTTGACAAGACCTATGACACGCACACCTTACCCGGGGCGGGAAGGCTGTACGTGTCATAGCCGTGTCGACCCGCCCCTTAGGAAAACCCTGATGATGCTGGATTCTCTCCTCGTTCCCACCGCAATCGTTGCCTTGGCCGAAATCGGCGACAAGACGCAACTGCTCGCCCTGATTCTTGCCGCGCGCTTTCGCAAACCCTGGCCGATCATCGCCGGCATCGTCGCCGCGACCCTGGCCAACCACGCGGCCGCCGGCGCGGTAGGTGCCTGGTTCGGCAGCTTCTTCTCGGATGCGACCCTGCACTGGATCCTGGCCGCCAGCTTCACCGCCACGGCCCTGTGGACCCTGGTTCCAGACAAGATGGATGACGATGAAGCCACAACCGCACGCAAGTTCGGGCCTTTCCTCACGACCCTGATCGCCTTCTTCCTGGCGGAAATCGGCGACAAGACCCAGGTCGCTACCGTCATGCTGGCGGCGCAGTATCCGGACCTGTGGCTGGTGATCATCGGCACCACCCTGGGCATGCTGATTGCCAACGTACCGGTGGTGCTGGCGGGCAACTTCGCCGCGGACAAACTGCCCCTGACCCTGATTCGTCGCCTGGCGGCGTCGGCCTTCTTCATCCTCGCCGTGGTGGCGGTGTACAAGGCCATGCAGATCAGCGGCTGGCTATAAACGAAATCGCCGGCAAACCGACTCCTACACAACCTGTAGGAGCCGGCTTGCCGGCGAAAGCGTCAGCGAAAATGCAGCGATGGATCAGGACTTCTTGGCCTGCTCATACAGCGGCATCACCTTCGGAATCGCCGCCTGCAAGGAAGCGATTCGGCTGGTGGAAGCCGGGTGAGTGCTCATGAACTCGGGCGGCGCGGAACCACCGGCAGCCTGGCCCATCTTGTTCCACAGGCTGATGGCCGCGTTCGGGTTGTAGCCGGCACGAGCGGCCAGCTCCAGGCCGATCAGGTCCGCCTCGTTTTCATTCTCGCGACTGTTGGGCAGGGTCATCAGCAGGTTCACCCCGTTGTCACCCAGGGCCACGGTTTCCTGCGAGACACCGAACAGGGTTGCGATCTGCTTGCCAGCACCCACTGCGTACTGCTTGGACATCGCTTCACGACCGTGCTCGCGCAGGGCGTGGGCGATCTCATGGCCCATGACCGCGGCGATTTCATCGTCGGTCAGCTTCAGTTTTTCGATCAGGCCGGAGTAGAAAATGATCTTGCCGCCAGGACCGCAGTTGGCGTTGAGCTCATCGCTCTTGATCAGGTTGACCTCCCACTTCCACTGCGCGCAGTCGGGGCGAAAGGTCGGCGCCTGAGCGATCAGGCGGTTGGCAATGACCTGCAGGCGCTTGGCATTGGCACTGGTCTTGTCCAGCACGCCCTGGCTGCTGGCCTCACCCAGAGTCTGTTGATAGGACTGGGCATAGGACTGGTTGACTTCAGCACTGGACACCATGCTGAACATGGACTGCTTGCGATCCACACCCACCACGCCACCGCTGGTGGTATTGACCGTTTCACAACCGGTCAGGAGAACGGCAGCGCTCAGCGCACACACCAGTAACGACTTCTTCATCATGAAACCTCCCTGAAAACATGGCGCGTATCCTAAGGGCGGAACTGTATCCGCGCCAGATGCAAAACACGCATTCAGTCGCAATTCAGATACATCCAGAGCCTGACGAAAAAACTTCACATTTCGCCCGAGGCCGCCAACGGCCTGCGACACACCCCCGTCAATAACGACCTTTAACCCTCTGAAACAGTCCTTTCTCCTCTCCAGGCTAATGACCGGTGAGGCTGCGGCCGATACAGCATGGCAGACCTCAATTCCTGCGCCCGGAGCCTCTATGAAGTTCAAGTCGATCCAGTTTTCCGTGGCCGCCCTGGCCGGAGCCATCGTCCTCAGTGTGGTTGCAGCCCTGGTGCTGTACGCCCTGTTCTCCGGGGCCAGGACCCAGCACATGGTGCAAGAACGCACCCAGACCCAGTTCGAGCAAGTGATCGAACAGCGCCTGAGCGGCCTGGCCCAGACCCAGGTCAGCCAGATCCAGCGCGAACTCGAAGCGCCACTGCTGATTGCCGGCGGCCTGGTGCGGGTCAATGCCCTGCTGGGCACTGCGGATGCGCAAGGCCACGCCGGCCTCAGCCTGAGCCGCGAACAACTGATCGCACTGGTCAAGGAAAACGTCACCCAGAACCCGAAGATCCTCGGCGCCTACATCGGCTGGGAGCCCAACGCCATCGACCACAACGACGCGGCCTATGTCGGCACCTCGGTGGTGGGCATCGACGCGGCCAATGGCCGCTTCCTGCCTTGGTGGTTCCGCAACGAAGACGGCAGCCTGGGCCTGGACAAACTGGCCGACGTCAACGATCGGACCCTGCTCTCCACCGGCGTGCGCACCAGCGAGTACTACCTGTGCTCCCAGGACAGCCTCAAGCCGTGCGTCATCGACCCCGCCCCGTACAAGGTCGGCGACAAGGTGGTGATGCTCGCCTCCTTTATTCAGCCGATTCTGCTCAACGGCAAGTTCCAGGGCATTGTCGGCGCCGACCTGTCGGTGAACTTCATCCAGGACATGCTGGTGGGCGCCAATCAAAAGCTCTACAGCGGTGCCGGTGAGATGGCACTGATCGGCGGCAACGCTCGCTTGGTGGCCTACACCAAGGATTCGAGCAAGTTCGGCGAGAAGGTCAGCGATGTACTGCCCCCAGACGCGGTGGCCAGGCTGTCCAGCCTCAAGCGCGGCGAAGTGACCTATAACGTCGACCAGGCCAACGGCAAGATCGCCCTGTACCTGCCGTTCGGCATCGGCCAGACCGACGCCAACTGGACCCTGATGCTGCAACTGCCCCTGGGGGCGGTGATGGCCGATCTGAACGCCCTGCAGAACGATCTGGCGCAACAGCGCAAGGCCGATACGTTCGGCATGGCCATGGTCGGCCTGCTGATTGCCGGCCTCGGCCTGCTGGTGATCTGGCTGGTGGGCCATGGCATCGCCCGGCCGCTGCGGCAGATGGTGGCCATGCTCGACGACATCGCCCAGGGCGAAGGCGACCTGACCCGGCGCCTGACCAGCGACCGCGCCGACGAGCTGGGTTCGATCGCCAAGGGCTTCAATACCTTCCTGGCCAAGCTGCAGGCGATGATCAGCCAGGTGGTGACCTCGGTGCAGAGCGTCAGCGACTCCTCGGAACACACCGCCGACATTGCCATTCGCACCAACCAGGGCGTGCACAAGCAAATGGTGGAAATCGATCAGGTGGCCACCGCGGTACATGAAATGACCGCCACCGCCCAGGACGTCGCACGCAATGCGACCCAAGCCGCGCAAGCCGCCAGCCATGCCGACCAGGCCGCCAGCCAGGGCATGCAGATCGTGCGCGACACCTCCAGTGCCATTGGCGCCCTGGCCGAAGAAATCGGCCGCGCGGTGGGCGTGGTGCAGACCCTGGCCAAGGACAGCGAAAACATCAACGCCATCCTCATCGCCATTCGCGGCATCGCCGAACAGACCAATCTGCTGGCCCTCAACGCAGCGATCGAGGCAGCCCGGGCCGGCGAACAGGGTCGCGGCTTTGCCGTGGTCGCCGACGAGGTGCGCAACCTGGCGCAGAAGACCCAGCAGGCCACGGAAGAAATCCAGTCGATGATCCAGCAACTGCAGCAGGGCACCCGGGAAGTGGTGCGGGTCATGGAGGACAGCCAGCACAAGACCGACCAGAGCGTGGAGCATGCGGCCAAGGCTGCCCAGGCCCTGGAAACCATCACTCAGGCCGTGTCGGTGATCAACGACATGAACACCCAGATCGCCAGCGCCGCCGAGGAGCAGAGCGCCGTGGCCGAAGACATCAACCGCAATGTGATCAACATCGGCCAGGTGGCCAATGAAGTGGCCGGCGGTGCCGACGAGTCCAGCGCAGCCAGCGCCGGGCTGACCAAGCTGGCGGAACAGCAACGGCGCCTGATCAATCAGTTCAAGGTGTAACCCGGCGACACGCCTCCCCGCGCAGGATCTGGCCGCTCGGCGAAGACGCTCTCAAGGGCCTCTTCGCTGGCCTGCCCGCTCCTACAGCCAGCCCCTACAGCCAGCTCCTGCAATCAGCGCCCTTGGCCGGTCAGTCAGGCGGGGGTCAGGCACTCGGGGCCGTTGAGCTTGGGGTCGTTGACCAGATTGGCCAGGACCCGCTCGCGCAAGGCAGCGGGCGGGCTGGCGAGCAAGGCTTGCAGGGCATGCAATGGGGTTTCGGGATCGAGCCAGGCGTCCTGGCCGGCGGCATCTAGGATCAGCGGGCGGCGCAGATTGGCCGCCGCCTGGGTCACCACCGCGGTGCTCAGCCAGACCTGCTCCTGCACCGGGTAGGCCTCCCAGATCGCAGCAAAGAAGATCGACGAACCCTCCCCCGGCGTCAGCCAGTAAGGCCGCTTGCGGCTGCCACCCCGCCACTCATAGAAACCGTTGGCCGGCAGCAGGCAACGCCGCTCGCGAAACGCCTGGCGAAACATCGGCTGCTCGGCCAGGGTTTCCGCCCGGGCATGGGCCGGGGTACGCGACAGGTCGGTCAGCCAGGCCGGGGTCAGCCCCCAACGGGCCCGGGCCAGGGTGCGCTGGCCGTTTTCCGCGCGCTGGATCAGCACCGAATCATTGGGCGAAATATTCCACTGCGCGCGCTGATCCTCGGGAAATCCCGGCAAGGCGGCAAAGGCGGGGTTCCAGCGAAACAGGGCATAACGTCCACACATGGGGCAATACAACTCTCGGCAAATCGGCGCTCAGCCTAACAGACCAGCACCCCGGCAAAATTGTCCGGTTCGTCAAAGGGCAATGGCAGGGCCGCATTGTACGCAGCGATCAGCGCCCGCGCCTGCTGCGCCTGATGGTCGTGTACCGACAGCCCCAGCAACCCGAACAACGGCAGCTCCCCGGCCCCGCCGAGCAGGTCGCGCCCCTGGAGGTGGGACTCGATGCCCTCGCTGGCCAGCATGCCCTGGAGCAACTCGCCTTCCATCAGGTTTTCCGGCTCGTAGATGCGCTGCATGAGAGCCTCTCCCCGTCAGTCGTTTTCACTGTGCACGTCGAGCATCCATTCCCGGCCATCGGTCTGCAGCGTAAAGACTATCGGCCGGCAGCAGACCGGGCAGTCTTCTATATAGGTTTGATCGCCAGCGGACAGGTCCAGAACCGCTTCCGCCTGTTCGCCACAGTAAGGGCACTGATAATGGTCGGTTTCCAGCATCGCCGTCTCCAGAGTGACTTATGCGTATAATCGCCGGTCTATTTGCAGGGCTTTTTTTGTCTGAGCCGAGTTTTCAGACCGCGCCCGGCCTTTTTTCGATCCGAACCTTTACTTACCCTAGCCGTTTCTAACAAGAGAGCATGATGGGCGAATTCGATGCCATCCGACCTTACCACGACAGCGAAGTACCAGCGGTGCTGGCCCGGCTGCTCAGCGACAAGGCGTTTCTAGATATCCTCACCCACTTTCGCTTCCCGCGTTTTGCCAACACGTTCGGCTGGCTGCTAAAACCCCTGATCGCCCATCGCCTGCGCCGCGAGTTCGCCGGAGTCACTTCGGTGGCCACGCTGCAGGACAAGGTCGAGTTCTATGTCGACCACACCATCGAACGCGCTACCGACGGCGTGACCTACACCGGCGTCGAGCAGCTCAAGTCGGGCACCGCCTACGTATTCCTGGCCAACCATCGCGACATCGTCATGGACCCGGCCTTCGTCAACTACGCGGTGTACCACGCCGGCCTGCCGACGCCACGCATCGCCATTGGCGACAACCTGCTGCAGAAGCCGTTTGTCAGCGACCTGATGCGCCTGAACAAGAGCTTCATCGTGCACCGCTCCATCAGCGGTCGTCGGGAAAAACTCGCGGCCTATCAATTGCTCTCGGCCTATATCAACCACTCGATCCGCAACGACGGCCAGTCGATCTGGATCGCCCAGGCCGAAGGCCGGGCCAAGGATGGCGATGACCGCACCGAGTCGGCCATCCTCAAGATGTTCCACATGAGCCGCAAGGACGAGCCGTTTGCCGAGGTGATCCGCTCGCTGAACCTGACCCCGGTGTCCATCAGCTACGAATACGACCCTTGCGATCAGGCCAAGGCTCGCGAGCTGTATATCCGCGCCACCACCGGCAGCTACACCAAGGCCCCCGGCGAGGACGATGTGAGCATCGCCAAGGGCATCACCGGCTACAAGGGTCGGGTCCACGTAAACTTCGCCGCCCCCATCAGCGCCCTGTTCGACGACACCAAGCAACTGGCGGTGGAAATGGACCGGCAGATTCTCGGCGGCTACCGCCTGTTTCCGGTGCACTACCTAGCCTACGCCCAGTGGAGCGACGCCGATCCGCAACTGCAGGTTCCGGCCGCCGCCGAGGTGTTCCCGGCGCAGGAACTGGCCAAGGCCAAGGAAGAATGGCAGCGCCGACTGGACGCCTGCCCGCCGGAGCACCGCCCTTATCTGGTGCTGCAATACGCCAATCCGGTACGCAACCAGTACCGGGTCAAGGCCGGCCTGCCGCTGTAAGCGCGGCCCCGCAATGCACAACGGCGCCCATGGGCGCCGTTGTCGTCTCTGCAGCTGCGGGCTGGATCAGAAACGCGTGCTGATCCAGGACACCAGCAGTGCCAGCCCCAGGCAGGCGAAGCCGAAACGATAGAAGAAGCGATTGATGCGCAAAGTGGCGGGGTCCAGCATCAGCAGCGGCTGATCCACGGCCCGGTCTTCACTCTGGGTGGCCAGGTTGGCCAGGGCTCGCTGCTCGCGGCGGCGGGTGGCATGCAGCAACCAGCTGCCCGGACAGGCGAACAACAGGGCCAGCAGATTGATCAATTTGGCGGGGTGGGCGTTGAACATCGACCAGATCAGTTGCAGCGACATCATGAACCTCGAAGGAATAGCGTATTCGGGTCGCCGAGTGCACCCGCGCGCGGATTCTACTCAATCCCCATCGAATCGCGGGGGCCTTTCCGACCAGTAACGAGGCACGGGGCAATTAATTTAAAGCGTCATCTTTTCGTCATCCAAACAAGCCAGTCTGTCGCCCCTCGAAACCCACGGAGCTTGTCATGCTGCACGCCGAAAACCAGGATCGCCTCTACCTGATCACCCCCAGCGAAGAACAGCAGGCGCTGGTGGGCGCCCTGGCCTTCAATGTTCAGGACCGGCACTGGCTGGTGTATTGCGCACTGGGTGGGCATCAGCACGCGGATCTCCCGGAAACCGACCTGCTGACGGGCATCAGCATGCTCGACTTCTACGTCGAAGCGGCCTGAGACACGACCAGCAAAAAGCCCGGCTGCCTGAAGGGCAACCGGGCTTCTGTCGACCGGGTGGCAACGGATCCAGGTCCGTTGCGGCGTCTTATTCGCCGAGGATCTGACCGATGGTCGGGTCCTTGAACAGGCGGGTCAGCGCATCGCTCAACACATCGCCCACCAGCTTGGTGTTGGTGTCCTGGTTCGGCGCCATGCCAAAACGCTGGTCCAGGGACGCGCCATAGCGACCGCTGTAGCGGCGGTTGGCGTTTTGCACATCGGAACGGAAGGTCGCGCCAATGGTGGCCTCGGTCACGTACAGGCCTTCTTTAGGCGACTGGTACTTGAGCTCGGCCAGGGTCACGGTCAACTGCGGAGCATTGCTGCCAGCGGCTGTCGGGGTGAAGCCCAGCAGACGCACCGCCGCTTCGGCCTGGGCCTGCAGCTTCGGCAGGATCTGCGCGCTCTGCACGGTAATGGCGCTGGTTTCCGGATACAGGCCGCCACGGGTGCCCAGGGTCGGCGACGGACGTCCATCGACCACCCTCACCACCACCGGCTGACCGTGGCCGACAGGCGCCAGCTGAGTGGTGAGCTTAGGCTCCGGGCTCAGTTGTTGCGGGCTGTGGGCGCAACCCACCAGCGACAGGCTGGTCACAGTGATCAAACCGAACAACAGGCGTTGCAACATGCTCATCTCTCCAGGAATCAGGCACAAACAGGCCCGCAGTATAGCGGTGCACAACCGCGACGAACCAGCGTCGGGCATGAGTTAGTCAGGACTCAGACAGGTGCCGTACAAGCGGGTTCCTGTAACCTGCCTTTCACCCGCCATACATCATGATGTAACGGTTCAAGGACATTCTTATCGTCAATGACACAATCAGGTGCCTGGTCATGAACTTCCTTCGCTCCCTGTTCGCCCCGCGTCAGTCATTTCGCAGCTTCGCCTTGCTGGACAGCCAGGGACGCTGCCAGGCCTTCAAGCATTGTCTCGCCGTCCCGGTGGGCGACGGCTGGGTGGAAATCCAGGAGGTTCGCCTGAACTGGTTGCACCAGCCATTGCCCGCCAGCGCCCGGATCAGCCCACGCAGCACAGGCCCCGTGGTGCAACCGATACTGGCCACCTGACCAACAGCCTAATAAAAGTCACGAAACAGGATCATTTCTGCGCATTTCTTCGTTACAATCTCCCCCCGATTATAAGGACGTCTCCTGATCGGGCCTCGCAGTACCGCCAACGCCACTGCATTGGCACCCCGCACCGCCCACAGAGAGCCGCCCACACAGATCGAGTGAAGCTGGCGTGCTTGCTGTACCACCTTGCAAACCTCCACTTTTCGCGAATCTGCAGAGCTGCCGTTGCTCGGCCACTTAAAGCTGTTTGCCCGTTGTGCCTGCACCTTGTGCCGGCATCACCGCTCGGGCCAGGTGCCAGGCTGAGGCAGCCCTTTTTTGAGGTTCACGTCTTCAAAAGAGCGTGAAAAAACGGGTTTTCACAACTTCACAAGAGTGTGGCGAGCAAATGAATAGTTTTGCGTCTGAACTGGCACCATTGGCCTCTACAACAGCCCGATTACACAGGACCGAGCACTCCTCAAGAACTGGTGCTTGAAGCCTGTCCGCTGACGGATTTGGTTGCACGAGCGGATGTATCGACCATAAGTCGAATTGCCCGAGGCGCCCCGAGATGCGTTCATATGCACCTTGAGGCCCGGTTGGCAGCGTCCGCAGTAGTTGCAAAGAATTGCGAAGATTCGGACATGGCGATCCTGGCCATGGGTAACCTGGGGCATTACGTGAACCGCCCCGTCACTCCTGGCAGCCATGCCGTCAATTTGGTGCTGCAGATTTTGGAGACGCGTTAATGGCGCATAACGAAGCAGTAGACGTCGTATTGGTTGGGGCCGGCATCATGAGTGCCACCCTCGCTGTACTGCTCAAAGAGCTCGACCCCGCAATCAAGCTGGAAGTCGTCGAGCTGATGGATTCGGGTGCCGCGGAGAGTTCCAACCCGTGGAACAACGCCGGTACCGGCCACGCTGGCCTCTGTGAGCTGAACTACACGCCACAGGCCGCCGATGGCAGCATCGACATCAAGAAAGCCGTGCACATCAATACCCAGTTCGAAGTGTCGAAACAGTTCTGGTCCTACCTGACCAAGAAAGGCACCTTCGGCTCGTCCAAGTCCTTCATCAGCCCGGTGCCGCACCTGAGCTTCGTGCAGGGCGACAAGGGTGTGTCCTTCCTCAAGAAGCGCTTTGAAGTGCTGAGCCAGCACCATGCCTTCGCGGACATGGAATACACCGAAGACAAGGCCAAGATGGCCGAGTGGATGCCGCTGATGATGCCGGGCCGCCCGGCGGACGAAACCATCGCCGCGACCCGGGTGATCAACGGCACCGACGTCAACTTCGGCGCCCTGACCAACCAGCTGCTCAAGCACCTGACCAGCGCCCCCGATGCCCAGGTCAAGTACTGCAAGCGCGTGACCGGCCTCAAGCGCAACAAGGACAACGGCTGGACCGTGAGCATCAAGGACGTCAACAGCGGCAACAGCCGCGAAGTCGACGCCAAGTTCGTGTTCCTCGGCGCCGGTGGCGCGGCGCTGCCGCTGCTGCAGGCTTCCGGCATTGAAGAAAGCAAGGGCTTTGGCGGCTTCCCGGTAAGCGGCCAGTGGCTGCGTTGCGACAACCCGGAAGTGGTCAAGCAGCACCAGGCCAAGGTCTACAGCCAGGCCGCCGTGGGTTCGCCACCGATGTCGGTGCCGCACCTGGACACCCGCGTGGTCGACGGCAAGAAGTCCCTGCTGTTCGGACCTTATGCCGGCTTCACCACCAAGTTCCTCAAGCACGGCTCGTTCCTTGACCTGCCGATGTCGGTTCGCGCTGGCAATATCGGCCCGATGCTGGCCGTGGCCCGGGACAACATGGACCTGACCAAGTACCTGGTCAGTGAAGTCATGCAGTCCATGGAGCAGCGCCTGGAGTCCCTGCGCCGCTTCTATCCGCAGGCCAAGGCCGAAGACTGGCGCCTGGAAGTGGCCGGGCAACGGGTGCAGATCATCAAGAAAGACCCGAAAAAAGGCGGCATCCTGCAGTTCGGCACCGAACTGGTGGCGGCCAAGGACGGCTCCCTGGCCGCCCTGCTCGGCGCCTCTCCGGGCGCTTCGGTGACCGTGTCGATCATGCTGGAACTGATCGAACGCTGCTTCCCGGCCAAGGCCAGCGGCGAATGGGCCGCCAAGCTCAAGGAGATTTTCCCGGCGCGGGAGAAGGCCCTGGAAACCGACGCGGCGCTGTATCACAAGATCAACAGCGAAAATAACCTGAGCCTGGAGCTGGTCGAGCCCAACAAGGAAACCGAAAGCTGCGCCTGATCCGCCGCCCATAAAAAACGCCCCGTCCTTTGCAGGACGGGGCGTTTTTTTATGGGTCTTGAACGACTCAGCCGCGGGCGTTGTTCATCAGCTCGATGTAGTCGGCGGCGTTGCGCTGATCCTTGATCAGGTCGACGAAGGTCTGGCCGCGCTCATCCTTGCCGTCCAGATCCAGGCCGGCTTCGAGGAAGAACACCAGGAAGCGCTCGAAGTCGTCGATGCGCAGACCACGATAGGCCTTGATCAGCTTGTGCAGGGACGGCGAAGTGGCGTCGACCGGCTCGAAATCGAGGAACAATTTGATCTGCTCGTCGCTGATCTCGTCACCAATCACTTGTTTCTTATCTTTACGCATCGCCGACTCCAGCTCGCAGACATTACACGGGGCCGGCAGTTTACCCTCAGCCCGCCTCGGGCCTCAACGCGGACGCACGCTGCCGGTGTGCAAGTCGGCCCAGATATGGCCATTGGCGTAGCTGAGGAACTGACAATACACAGTGTCGTTACGCAACAGGTCCATCACCGCCCGATACTGGGCCAGGGGGTAATAGAGTGTCAGGGTCCGTGTCTTGGCGTCGTACTGGGGCTTTTTCAGGCTTTTGCTCTCACCGTCGAAATTCACCAGCACCTGGCTGATGGTGGCGCCCTTGTTCAGCGGCTTGCCCTTGAGCCGCACCCACACCGGCGATGTCACCGGAATCGGCTGCTGATTGGATTGTCGCTGGCTGCCGATCACCACCGAGTACTCGGTGACCTGCAACAGCTGCTGCTGTTCAGGGACCGAGTCGCGCAGAGTCAGGTCATCAGGCGGCAGAAATTGCCCGTGCAAGGGCGCCGGGGCAGCTGCCAGGGGCAGGCTCAAGCTCAGAAGAAGGGCCGCGCTAGTGCGAATCAACAGGCTCATGACAGGCTCCAATCAAGGGCTGAGCACTCTAGCACGGGTTTTTGCTGCAAATCCTCACAGCCTGTGACAGTTGCCCCAGGCTAGGGGTACGCCGTCAGTCGAATTGAGCGCGCATCCAGGCCTGGTATTCGGCCACGCCAGGCTCACCTTCCCGAGGCGCCCAACTGGCCTGTTCGCCCTCGCCCACCGGACGATAAGGACCGGCCTTGCATTCGAACATCAGACTGTCGGCTTCAAGCGCCACCAGGCCATGGAAGACTCCGGCCGGCAGATCAACACCGACACAGTCACCACCGGCCTGCAAGATACGCTTGCCCTTGACCTGGCCCGCCTCATCGAAAATCAGCACGCCCAGTCGCCCCTTGAGCACCAGCAGAGTCTCGGCCTTGTCGGCGCTCAGGTGCCGGTGCGGCGGAACATAGGTCGAGGGTTGCAGCGCCACCGCCATGCGATGACAAGGCTCCTCCATGGCGTGGAAGTTGTGATGCTGACGACCACGGGGATTGGCCGCAGCCTTCTCAGCCAGGTCGCTGAACAACGCTTGATCGAGAAAGCTCGGCCCGGTCATGTCTTACATCCCTTTCACGGCATAGATGCCGGCGGCGTTGCGCCAGTAGCCTTTGTAGTCCATGCCGTAGCCGAAGACGTAACGGTCGACGCAAGGCAGGCCCATGTAATCGGCCTTCAGGTCCGGACGGGCCTTGCGATCGTGCTCCTTGTCGATCAGCACCGCGGTGTGCACAGCACGGGCACCGGCGTGTTTGCAGAAGTCGATGATCGCGCCCAGGGTGTGCCCTTCATCGAGGATGTCGTCGATGATCAGCACGTCGCGGTCAATAAAGGAGACTTCCGGCTTGGACTTCCAGAACAGCTCGCCGCCGCTGGTTTCGTTGCGGTAGCGAGTGGCGTGCAGGTAGGAGGCTTCCAGGGGGAACTGCAGGTGAGTCAGCAGCTTGCCGGCGAAGATCAGGCCGCCGTTCATGACGCAGAACACCACCGGATTGCGCTCAGCCAGTTCTTCAGTGATTTGTGCACCGACACGGGCGATGGCCGCCTCGACTTCAGCTTCGGTGTACAGGCAGTCAGCCTCGCGCATGATTTGACGGATATGCTCGAGATCAGCGGACATGGCGCTCTCCAAGGGGGTGGCAGTTTCGGAAAAGCGAGCAAAGGTACGCATCCGGCCCGATCAGATCAAGCGTTTCTGGACTAACGTACTTTATGTCTATAGGACAACCACCCCGGATAGATTAATCTAGGCCGTTTTTTTTGCCCGCCGCCGGAGCCTTTCCCTATGCCCATCCGTGAGATCCGCCATCCGCTGATCCGACACAAACTTGGCCTTATGCGCCGCGCAGACATTAGCACGAAGAACTTTCGCGAGCTCGCTCAGGAAGTCGGTGCCCTGCTGACGTACGAAGCCACCAAAGACCTGCCCCTGGAAAGCTATGAGATTCCAGGCTGGTGCGGCCCTGTCCAGGTCGAGAAGATCGCCGGCAAGAAGATTACCGTGGTACCGATCCTGCGTGCCGGTATCGGCATGCTCGAAGGCGTGCTGAGCCTGATCCCGGGCGCCAAGGTCAGCGCCGTGGGCGTGGCCCGCAACGAAGAAACCCTGCAGGCCCACACCTACCTGGAAAAACTGGTTCCGGAGATCGACGAGCGCCTGGCGATGATCATCGACCCGATGCTGGCCACCGGCAGCTCCATGGTCGCCACCATCGACCTGCTGAAAAAAGCCGGCTGCCGTGACATCCGCGCCATGGTCCTGGTGGCCGCCCCGGAAGGCATCGCCGCCGTCGAGCAGGCGCACCCGGACGTGACGATCTACACCGCGTCCATCGATCAGAAGCTCAACGAGCATGGCTACATCATTCCAGGCCTGGGTGATGCCGGTGACAAGATCTTCGGCACCAAGCAGAAGGACTCCTGATCATGCAGGATGAGTTCAACGATCCGCTCTGGCGCCAGGTGCTGTCTGGCGCGCAGATGCTTTTCGTGGCCTTCGGTGCCCTGGTGTTGATGCCGCTGATTACCGGTCTCGACCCGAACGTGGCGCTGTTCACGGCGGGTCTCGGGACTCTGTTGTTCCAGGTAGTGACCGGGCGCCAGGTGCCGGTGTTCCTGGCGTCGAGCTTTGCCTTCATCACCCCGATCATTCTCGCCAAGGGCCAGTTCGGCCTGGCGGCGACCATGGGCGGGGTGATGGCGGCGGGCTTCGTCTACACCTTTCTCGGCCTGGCGGTGAAGATCAAGGGCACCGGTTTCATCGACCGTCTGCTGCCGCCGGTGGTCATCGGCCCGGTGATCATCTCCATCGGCCTGGCCATGGCCCCGATCGCCGCCAACATGGCCATGGGCAAGGCCGGTGACGGCAGCGAGCTGATCCATTACCAGACGGCGATGATGATCTCGATGCCGGCGCTGCTGACCACGCTGATTGTCGCGGTGTTCGGCAAAGGCATCTTCCGCCTGGTGCCAATCATTTCCGGGGTGCTGGTGGGCTTTGCCCTGTCCTTCTACTTCGGCGTGGTGGACACCGCGAAGATCGCCGCCGCGCCCTGGCTGGCCCTGCCGCACTTCACCGCACCGGAGTTCAACTGGCAGGCGATCCTGTTCATTGTCCCGGTCGCCCTGGCCCCGGCCATCGAACACATCGGCGGGGTGATTGCCGTCGGCAGCGTGACCGGTCGCGACTACCTGAAGAAGCCAGGCCTGCATCGCACCCTGTTCGGTGACGGCATCGCCACCACCGCGGCCGGCCTGTTCGGCGGCCCGCCCAACACCACCTACGCCGAAGTCACTGGCGCGGTGATGCTGACCAAGAACTACAACCCGAAAATCATGACCTGGGCGGCGGTCTTCGCCATCACCCTGGCCTTTATCGGCAAGTTCGGCGCCCTGCTGCAAAGCATCCCGGTGCCAGTCATGGGCGGGATTCTCTGCCTGCTGTTCGGTTCGATTGCCGCGGTGGGCATGAACACCCTGATCCGCCACAAGATCGACCTGGGCGAAGCCCGCAACCTGGTGATCGTCTCGGTGACCCTGGTGTTCGGCATTGGCGGCGTGCTGGTAGGCACCGGTACCGGTCCGGACGACTTCGGCCTCAAGGGCATCGCCCTGTGCGCCATCGTCGCCATCGTGCTGAATCTGGTGCTGCCGGGTAATGACGGCTGGAAGAACAAGAAGGCCGACGAGCCTCTGATCTGAAGAACCCTTCGCCGCCAAGCCGTCCCCCTCTCGCAGGAGCCGGCTTGCCGGCGAAGCCGCTTACAACGCCAACGGCGCCCGCGCGCACAAGGTGTTCAAGGCCTGCGCCCATTGCGGGTCGTCATTCAGGCACGGGATCAACCGCAGATCCTCGCCTCCCGCCTCGCGGAACTGCTCGCGTCCGCGATCACCGATCTCTTCCAGTGTCTCGATGCAATCGGCGACGAACGCCGGGCACATCACCATGAGCTTTTTCACGCCCTGCTTGGCCAGCTCGTCAAGGCGCGTCTCGGTGTAGGGCTCGATCCATTTGGCCCGGCCCAAGCGCGACTGGAACGACACTGACCAAGTGCCGTCCGCTAACCCCAGGTGCTCGGCCAAGGCCGATGCCGTTCGCAGGCACTGTGCGCGATAACAGGTGGCCAACACCGCGGGAGAAGCGTTGCGGCAACAGTCGGCATCCTTGAAGCAATGCTGGCCGGTAGGGTCGAGCTTGGTCAGGTGCCGCTCCGGCAGACCGTGAAAGCTCAGCAGCAGATGATCATGCTCCTGGGCCAGGTAGGGTCTGGCGCTGGCCGCCAGGGCCTCGATGTACTCGGGCTGATCGTAGAAGGGTTGCAGCACGCTGAACTGCACATCCAGCTGGCGCTCGCGCACCACACGCCTGGCCTCTTCGATCACCGTGGTCACGGTGCTGTCGGCGAACTGAGGATAGAGCGGCGCCAGGGTGATTTTTTTCTGCCCCTGGGCCACCAGCTTGAGCAGCGCCGATTCGATCGAAGGCTCGCCGTAACGCATGGCCAGCTCTACCGGGCCCTGCTTCCACTGCTCGCTCATCACCTGCTGCAGGCGCCGGCTGAGCACCACCAGCGGCGAACCGTCCTCCCACCAGATCGAGGCGTAGGCATGGGCCGACTGTTCCGGACGCTTGATCAGGATCAGCGACACCAATAGCCGCCGCACCGGCCAGGGCAGGTCGATGACATAGGGGTCCATGAGGAACTGGTTGAGGTAGCGGCGCACATCCGCCACCGAAGTGGAGGCCGGCGAACCGAGATTGACCAGGAGCAACGCGTGATCGGTCATGCAACGTCCTATTTCAGAGGCGGCTGGCAATATCGTCCAGGGCCGCGGACAAATCAGTGAACTGGAAAGTGAATCCCGCCTCCAGCAAACGCGCGGGAACGGCACGCTGGCCACCCAGCAACAGCAACGACAACTCACCCAGGGCCAGGCGCAAGACAAAGGCCGGCAGCGGCATCAGCGCTGGCCGGTGCAGCACCCGCCCCAGGCTTTTGGCGAATTCGCGGTTGCGCACCGGCTTCGGCGCGCAGGCATTATAAGGACCCCGTGCCTCATCCTGATGCACAAGAAAATCAATCAGGGCAATTTGGTCGTCGATATGAATCCACGGCATCCACTGCCGACCGCTACCGATCGGCCCGCCCAGTCCCAGCTTGAACGGCAGCAGCAGGCGCGACAAAAAACCGCCCTCGGCAGACAGCACCAAACCGGTGCGCACCAACGCCACACGCACCCCCATGGCCTCGGCACGCTGGGCCGTTTCTTCCCAGGCAATGCACAGCTGGCTGGCAAAGTCTTCATTGACCGGAGGCGAATCCTCGCTCAGTTCCCGTTCCCCGCCATCGCCGTACCAACCTACCGCCGATCCCGAAACCAGGACCCTGGGCTTGTGCTCGCGACTTTCGAGCCAGGCCAGCAGGGTTTCGGTGAGGGCAATACGGCTGCTCCACAGCAGCGCCTTGCGCTTGTGGGTCCAGGGCCGGTCGGCGATCGGGGCGCCGGCCAGATTGATCACCGCATCCAGCGGCGTCTGGTCCAGCTCTTGCAAAGTTCTGATGGCCCGCACTTGGGGACCACACAGAGCGGCCACTTTTTCGGGATGGCGCGTCCATACACTCAATTGGTGACCCTGGGCCTGCCAGTAACGACACAGCGCACGCCCGATCAACCCAGTACCGCCGGTCAGCAATATATGCATGACATCTTCCTCGCGTGGCGTTTTACCCGAATCACTAGTCTATTTTTATAAGCAGGGATCTTTTCAATCGGACAGGCTGTGACTTAACGATAGACAACCTGCACAACCGATGACGCCGAAAGCTATACCAAAAAACAATATTGTACAGGTTTTAGTAGCGGCGTAATCTGTACAGACTGGTAAACGAGGCCCCTATGACAGTACCCATCGCAATCATTGGTACCGGCATCGCCGGACTCTCCGCCGCCCAGGCACTTCGAGATGCCGGGCACAGCATCCAACTCTTCGACAAGAGCCGCGGCAGCGGCGGGCGCATGTCGAGCAAACGCAGTGATGCCGGCAGCCTGGATCTGGGGGCCCAGTACTTTACCGCCCGCGACCGTCGTTTCGTCACCGAAGTCCAGCGCTGGCAAGCCAAGGGCTGGGTCGCCGAGTGGGCACCGCAACTCTACAACTCCCAAGGTGGCCAGCTCAGCCCCTCACCCGATGAGCAGACCCGCTGGGTCGGCACGCCGCGCATGAGTGCCATCACCCGCGCCCTGATCGGTGACCTCGAAGTGCACTTCGCCTGCCGCATCACCGAGGTCTTCCGTGGCGAACAGCACTGGCACCTGCAGGACGCCGAAGGCTTTACCCACGGCCCCTTCAGCCACGTGGTGATTGCCACGCCGGCGCCGCAAGCCACTGCTTTGCTGGCCGCCGCGCCGAAGCTCGCCGGGGTGGCTGCCGGGGTAAAAATGGACCCCACCTGGGCCGTGGCCCTGGCCTTCGATACCCCCCTGGAAACCCCGATGCAAGGCTGCTTCGTCCAGGACAGCCCGCTGGACTGGCTGGCCCGCAACCGCAGCAAACCCGGACGCGACAGCCACCTCGACACCTGGATCCTGCATGCCACCAGCGCCTGGAGCCGGCAGCACATCGACCTCTCCAAAGAGGCAGTGATCGAACAATTGCACGGGGCCTTCGCCGAGCTGCTGCACAGCGTCATGCCCGCCCCGACCTTCAGCCTGGCCCACCGCTGGCTCTATGCCCGCCCGGCCACCAGCCATGAATGGGGCGCCCTGGCCGACGCCGACCTGGGCCTGTATGCCTGTGGCGACTGGTGCCTCTCCGGTCGGGTCGAAGGCGCCTGGCTCAGTGGCCAGGAGGCCGCACGCCGGCTGCACGAGAGCCTGCAGTGAATCGCCTCAACCCACGCAAGCTGCTGCTGTCGAAGTGGACGGCAGCCCACCCGCAACGCCGCGAAAAGCACTTTCTGGTCACCGAACTTTTCTGCGATGAAGAAGGCACCGTGCTGGACATCGAACTGCAAGCGGTGCTCACCCGACGCTGCCAGCGATTGAACTGGCAAACCCTGCAGAACGACAGCGAGTGGCAAATGGGCTGGCGGTAACCGGCCCAACCACCGGGCAATACCTGTACAAATAATTTGACTTGTACAACTTTAATTCTATGATGAAGACAAGTTGTACAACGCTACGTTTTTGTACAGGTAAGCCCTGGAGGTTGCACCATGTCCGCCAAGCCGAAAATTGCCATCAGCGCCTGCCTGATGGGCGTGGAAGTCCGCTACAACGGTGGACACAAAGAGTCCCGCCTATGCAGCCGAGTCCTCAGCGAGCACTTCGACTTCGTGCCCCTGTGCCCGGAAGTCGCCATCGGCATGGGCACCCCCCGCGAACCTATCCGCCTGGTCGGCGACCCCGAGCAACCAAGAGCCGTAGGCACCGTGGACGCCAGCCTGGATGTCACCCTGCCCCTGGCCGAATATGGCCAACGCATGGCGGCCGAGGTCGGTGACATCTGCGGCTACATCTTCATGCAGAACTCGCCCTCCTGCGGTCTGGAGCGGGTCAAGGTGTATCAGGCCAACGGTATTCCCCATCGCAACGGCGGCCGCGGCATCTACGCCCAGGCGTTCTGTCAGAAACACCCTGATCTGCCAGTGGAGGAAGCCGGGCGCCTGAACGATCCAGTGCTGCGGGAAAACTTCCTGACCCGGGTCTACGTCTATCGCGACTGGCAGGCGCTGCTCAAGCAGGGCCTGACTCGCCGCGCCCTCACCGACTTCCACTCGCGCTGCAAATACCTGCTGATGGCCCATCACCCGGTGCAGTACAAGACCCTGGGCAATCTGCTGGGCAGCATGGGCAAGAGCGACCCGAACCTGATCGGCCCGCGCTATTTCAGCGAACTGATGGCAGCGCTGAGCAAATGCGCGACCCGCGGCACCCACAGCAATGTGCTGCTGCACCTGAGTGGCTACCTCAAGCAAGCCATCAGCAGCGCGGACAAGCAGGAAGTGCAGCATGTCATTGGTCAGTATCGTCACGGCATCGTGCCACTGGTGGTGCCCCTGACCCTGCTCAAGCACCACTTCCGCCAGCACCCCGACCCCTACATCGCCCAGCAGCTGTATCTGCAGCCGCACCCGGAAAACCTCAGCCTGCGCAACGCGATCTGAGCCATGAAAGGACTCGATCAACAGGCCGAAGACAACAGCGCCCACTACCGGCGTGCCCTGGATGAAGGCTGGCTGCCGATTCGTGAAGTGGCGCGCCAGACCGGGGTCAACGCCGTCACCCTGCGCGCCTGGGAGCGCCGTTACGGGCTGATCGTGCCCCTGCGCACCCCCAAGGGCCACCGCCTGTACTCCCGGGAGCAAGTGCAGGAAATCCTCACCATCCTCACCTGGCTCAATCGTGGGGTAGCGGTCAGCCAGGTCAAGCACCTGCTGGACAGCGCCCCGAGCACCAGTACGCCGGCCGAGAATGACTGGCAGCGGCTGCGCCAGACCCTGAGTCTGGCGATCAGCCAACTGGCCGAGCGCAAGGTCGATGACACCTTCAACCAGGCCATGGCCCTGTATCCGCCGCGCACCCTGTGCGAGCACCTGCTGATGCCCTTGCTGGCGGAACTGGAGCAGCGCTGGCAAGGCCAGTTCGGCAGCCAGATGGAGCAGGTGTTTTTCTATTCCTGGCTGCGCAGCAAGCTGGGGGCACGGATCTACCACAACAACCGGCAACTGCAAGATCCACCTCTGCTGCTGGTCAACCAGTCGGACCTGGCACTGGAACCCCACCTGTGGCTGACCGCCTGGCTGGCCAGCAGCGCCGACTGTCCGGTGGAAGTCTTCGACTGGCCGCTGCCCGGCGCCGAACTGGCCCTGGCCGTCGAACGCCTGCAGGCCCGGGGCCTGCTGCTGTATTCGAGCAAGGCCCTGAACCCTGCGCAGTTGCCCAGGCTGCTCAACGGCATTGCCTGTAAAAAATTCATCGCCGGACCCGCGGTGTGCATCCACCCCGCCGAGTGGTCCGTATGTCTTTCTGAAATCGCCGATCTGCACCTGGCCCAGGACCCGATAACGGCCTGCCAGGCGCTGCTTGAGCGAGGACTCTTCTGAACCGGGAATCAGCATGCAATTGATCTGGCTGCGCAGCGACCTGCGCCTACATGACAACACCGCCCTCTGCGCCGCCGCCCGGCGTGGCCCGACCGTGGCGGTGTACCTGCTGAGCCCGGAGCAGTGGCAGGCCCACGACGACGCACCGTGCAAGGTCGACTTCTGGCTGCGCAATCTGCAGCAATTGAGCACGGCCCTGGGCCGCCTGAACATCCCCCTGCTGATCCGCAGCGCCACCACCTGGGACCAGGCGCCCCAAGTCCTGCTGGAACTGTGCCGGCAACTGCAGGTACGCATGCTGCACTTCAACCAGGAATACGGGATCCACGAGAGCCGACGCGATGCCGCGGTGACCCGGGTCCTGGAAGAAGCCGATATCAGCGTCCAGGGCTACCTCGATCAACTGCTGTTCCAGCCCGGTAGCGTGCTGACCAAGAGCGGCGGCTACTTCCAGGTCTTCAGCCAGTTCCGCAAGGTCTGCTACAGCCGCCTGCACAGCGCGCTGCCGGCCCTGATCGACCTCCCCAAGGCGCAATTGCCGCTGTCGATCCAGGCCGATCCCGTGCCCCAGCATATCGACGGCTTCCCGCGCCCCAGCCAGACACTGCGCGACCTCTGGCCGGCTGGTGAAGACCAAGCCCTGGGCCGCCTGGAACGGTTCACCGACGAGCAGATCAACTACTACCAGAGCGAACGCGACTTCCCGGCCAAGCCCGGCACCAGCCAGCTTTCGCCGTACCTCGCCGCCGGGGTGATCTCGCCGCGGCAGTGCCTGCACGCGGCCTTGCGCTGCAATCAGGGAGAGTTCGAGAGCGGCAACCCCGGCGCCGTCACCTGGATCAACGAGCTGCTGTGGCGCGAGTTCTACAAACACATCCTGGTGGGTTACCCACGGGTTTCCCGGCACCGTGCCTTCCGTCCGGAAACCGAAGCCGTGGCCTGGCGCGACGCCCCCGAAGACCTGGCGGCCTGGCAAGAGGGGCGCACCGGCCTGCCGCTGATCGACGCCGCCATGCGCCAACTGCTGGAGACGGGCTGGATGCACAACCGCCTGCGAATGGTGGTGGCGATGTTCCTGACCAAGAACCTGCTGATCGACTGGCGCGAAGGCGAGCGTTTCTTCATGCGTCACCTGATCGACGGCGACCTGGCGGCGAACAACGGCGGCTGGCAATGGAGTTCCTCCACCGGCACCGACGCCGCACCGTACTTCCGCATTTTCAACCCGATCAGCCAATCGGAACGCTTCGACCCCGAGGGGCGCTTCATCAAGCACTGGCTGCCGCAACTGGCGGGGTTGAACAAAAGGGATATCCACAACCCCGGCGCCATGGGCGGCCTGTTCGCGGTCGCCGGCTATCCGGCGCCCATGGTCGACCTGTCGATGTCACGAGATCGTGCCTTGGCCGCCTTCAAGGCCCTGCCGTCGCGGCCGGACGTGGGAGATGCCCCATGAGTGATTTCCTTGAGCGCTTTGCCCGAGACTTCGCCAGCCTCGACAAGCACAACCTGCAGCGCCTGGATCAGCTCTACAGCGAGGACATCCAGTTCACCGACCCGCTGCACGAGGTCAATGGCTTGCCGCGCCTGCGGCACTATTTCGCCGAGCTGTACGCCAATGTCAGCGAGCTACGCTTCGACTTCCACGGCATCGACAGCTGCGACGAAGGCCAGGGCTACTTGCGCTGGACCATGAGCTACCGCCACCCGCGCCTGCGCGGGGGCCAACTGATCCGGGTCGCCGGTTGCTCGCACCTGCACTGGCGCGACGCCAAGGTCTATCGGCATCGCGACTATTTCGACGCCGGCGCGCTGCTCTACGAACACCTGCCGCTACTGGGCGCGGTGATCGCCTGGTTGAAAAGGAGACTCGGATGAACCCAGCAATGCCACGGCGGATCTGGCTCACCGGTGCCAGCAGCGGCATCGGTGCGGCGCTGGCCGAAGAACTGCTCAAGGCCGGCGCCCAGGTGGCCGTCAGCGCCCGTTCGCGCGAGCCCCTGGAGGCCCTGGCCCAGCGTTATCCGGGGCGGGTGCTGGTGGTGCCCGGCGATCTCACCGACGCCCTGCAGGTGCGCGAGATCGGCAAGCGCATCGCCCAGGCCTGGGGCGCCCTGGACACGGCGATTGTCAATGCCGGGACCTGTGAATACATCGACGTGCAGCAATTCGACGCGGCGCTGATCGAGCGTGTGCTGAGCAGCAACCTGCTGTCCGCCGGCTATTGCATCGAGGCCGCGCTGCCCTTGCTGCGCGCCGGCAATCGCCCCCATCTGGTGGGCGTGGCCAGTTCCGTGACTTATCTGCCGCTGCCCCGGGCCGGTGCCTACGGCGCCTCCAAGGCCGCCCTGCGTTACCTGCTGCAATCCTTGCGCATCGACCTGGCCGCCGAGGGCATCGACGTCACCGTGGTCAGCCCGGGGTTCGTCGATACCCCGCTGACCGCGCGCAACGACTTTGCCATGCCCATGAGCTGGCCCGCCGCCAAGGCCGCCCGGCATATCCACAAGCGTCTGTCACACCGGGATCTGGAGATCGCTTTCCCCGCCCCGTTCATCTTCGGCCTCAAGCTGCTGTCCTGGCTGCCCGGCCGCCTGCAACTGGCCATCGCCAAACGCCTGGCCCGCACGGGGAGTGCATCGTGAAAATCGCCATTATCGGTAGCGGCATCGCAGGGCTGACCTGTGCCTACGTTCTCAACCGTCGCCATGACATCCGGGTCTTCGAGGCCAGCAGCTGGATCGGCGGTCACACCCACACCGTGGAGGTCAGCCACAACGGCGAAACCCAGTCCGTAGACACCGGCTTCATCGTCTTCAACGACTGGACCTACCCCAACTTCATCCGCCTGCTGGGCCAGATCGGGGTCAAGTTCAAACCCACCGAAATGAGCTTCTCGGTGTGCGATCCGGCCTCGGGCCTGGAGTACAACGGCAACAACCTCAACAGCCTGTTCGCCCAGCGGCGCAACCTGCTGTCGCCCGGGTTCTGGGGCATGCTGCGGGACATCCTGCGCTTCAACAAAGCCGCCTTGCTCGATCTGCAGCAACAGCGGATCGCCGCCGACACCACCCTGGGCCAATACCTGAAAGACCAGGGCTACGGCGAGCGTTTCATCCAGCACTACATCGTGCCCATGGGCTCGGCGATCTGGTCCATGTCACGGGTGCAGATGCTCGGTTTCCCCTTGCAGTTCTTTGTGCGCTTCTTCAAGAACCACGGCTTGCTGTCGGTGAACAACCGTCCGCAGTGGTGCGTGATCGAAGGCGGCTCAAGCCGCTACATCGAACCCCTGACCGCTTCGTTCCGCGAGCACATCCGCCTCGACTGCCCGGTGCAACGGGTCGAGCGCGACGAAACCGGCGTGCTGATCCACAGCGCCGCCGGCAGCGAGCGCTTCGACAAGGTGGTGTTCGCCTGTCACAGCGACCAAGCCCTGCAACTGCTGGCCAGCCCCAGCCGGGCCGAGCGGGAGATTCTCCAGGCCCTGCCCTACGCCGACAACGACGTGGTGCTGCACACCGATACCCGGCTGCTGCCGCGCCGGCGCCTGGCCTGGGCCAGCTGGAACTACCGCCTGGACGCCAGCGGCGACAAAGCCGCCGCCGTGACCTACGACATGAACATCCTCCAAGGCCTGAAGAGCGACACCACTTTCTGCGTCAGCCTCAACCAGACCGCGGTCATCGACCCGACGCAGATCCTGGCCCGCTTCACCTATGCCCATCCGCAGTACAGCCTCGAAGCGGTGGCGGCCCAGGCCCGCTGGAGCGAACTGCAAGGCGCCCAGCACAGCTTCTACTGCGGCGCCTACTGGGCCAACGGCTTTCACGAAGACGGCGTGGTCAGTGCCTTGCGCGTGGCCCAGGCCTTTGGTGAACAACTGTGAACAGTGCCCTGTACAGCGGCTGGATCAGCCACCGGCGCTTCGCCCCCAAGGACCATGCCTTCCGCTACCGGATCGGCCTTCTGTACCTGGACCTGGACGAGCAGGACGCGGTGCTGGGGCTCTCGCCCCTGGCGGGCCGCAGCCGTTTCGCCGCCTTCGCCTTCCGCGAAAGCGACTACCTGAAAGACTTCACCGGCCAGGGCATGCGCCTGATCGACGCGGTACGCCAGCAAGTGGCCGCGGCCATCGGCCATGCACCGGGCGGCGCGGTGCGCCTGCTGACCCAGGTGCGCAGCTGGGGCCTGGCGTTCAACCCGGTGAGCTTCTTCTACTGCTTCGAGGCCGACGGGCAACTGGCGGCGATTCTCTGCGAAGTCACCAACACCCCGTGGCGCGAGCGCTATCACTATGTGCTGCCGGCCCGCCCGGACAGTGCCAGCGCGCCCGAGCACCAGCACTTCGCCGTGGCCAAGGCCTTTCACGTCTCGCCGTTTTTGCCCCGCGACCTTGAATACCGCATGAGCTTCAGCCCGCCGGCCGACCGCCTGGGCGTGCACATGGCCGACTGGCAGGGTGATCTCAAGGTGTTCGACGCCACCCTCAGCCTGCAGCGCCAGGCCCTGGATCGCCGCAGCCTGCACCAGTACCTGCGCAGTTTTCCATGGATGACCGCCAAGACCTGCCTGGCCATCTACTGGCAGGCCCTGCGCCTGGCCGCCAAGGGCATCACGTTTTTTCCCCATGAGGCCGCCGACGGCGCCTATCGCACAGCCGCTGTACAACCCAAGGATCGCCGCCATGAAATCCTCTAGCGTATCGGCCAGAAATACCCTGTTCAGCACCCACAGCCTGACCGCCAACCTGTTGCGTCGCGGCGTGCTGCGGCAACTGGCGCAACTCAAGCACGGACAACTGCTGGTCATCGAAAACGCCGAGCGCCTGGTCTTCGGCGACCGCAGCGCGGCCTTGCTTGGTGAAATCCATATCCACGACAGCAGCGCCTGGGGGCTAGTGGCCAGCAGTGGCTCGATCGGTGCCGGCGAGGCGTTCATCCATGGCTACTGGAGCACCCCGGACCTGACGGCGGTGATCCGCGTCTTCGTCAGCAACCTGGAGGTGCTGGATGCCATGGAAGGCGGCCTGGCGCGTCTGGGGCGGCCGCTGGTACGTGGCCTGCACTGGCTCAATCGCAACACGCGCAAGGGCTCGCAGAAAAACATCGCCGCCCACTACGACCTCGGCAATGAGCTGTTCGAGCAGTTTCTCGACCCCACGATGATGTATTCCGCGGCGCAATTTCGCAGCGAGAACGACAGCCTGGAGCAGGCCCAGTTGAACAAACTGGAGCGCATCTGCCAGAAACTCGCGCTCAAGCCCGAAGACCACCTGCTGGAGATCGGCACCGGCTGGGGCAGCATGGCGCTGTATGCGGCGCAGAATTACGGATGCCGAGTCACCACCACCACCTTGTCCAAGGAACAGTTCGCCTTTACCCGGCAGCGCATCGACGCCGCCGGCCTGCAGGACCGGGTCACCCTGTTGCTGGAGGACTATCGCGATCTGGACGGTCAGTACGACAAGCTGGTGTCCATCGAAATGATCGAAGCCGTGGGCCACCGTTTCCTGCCCACCTACTTCAAGCAGTGCGCAAGATTGCTCAAAAGCAACGGCCTGATGCTGCTGCAAGCCATCACCATCCGTGACCAGCGCTATGAACAGGCGAAGAAGGGCGTGGACTTCATCCAGCGCTACATCTTCCCCGGCGGCGCCCTGCCCAGCGTGCAGAAGATGCTCGAAGTGGTCAGCCGCGACACCGACATGAACCTGTTGCACATGGAGGATTTCGGCCTGCACTACGCCCGCACCCTGCGCCTGTGGCACGAGAACTTCCGCCGCGCCCACGGCCGTCTGAGCGAGCTGGGCTATGACGCGTACTTCCTGCGTCTGTGGGAGTTCTACCTGTGCTACTGCGAAGGCGGCTTCCTGGAACGCAGCATCGGCACCGCGCAGATGCTCCTGGCCAAACCTTCGGCGGTGCCGCAACCCCTGCTGGGACGTTTCGATGCGTAAGCAACTGGCCAACGCCCTGCTGTTCCAGCTGGGCTGGTTCATCTGTGTGCTGTCCGGCGACAGCGCCTGGCTGCTGCTGGGGGTGGCGATCCTGCTGGCGCATTTTCGCTGGATCGGCAGTTGGGCAGCGGAAGGCCGGATGATTTTCGGGGTCGCCCTGACCGGCATTACCCTGGACAGCTTCCTGCACTGGCTGGGGGTGTTCCAGTTCCAGCAAGTGAGCCTGTTGATTCCCCTGTGGCTGATCGTGCTCTGGGCCTTGCTGGGCACCACGCTGCGCCACTGCCTGGCGTGGACCGCCCGGCCCTGGTGGCTGACCTGCCTGGTCGGCGCGCTGTGCGGGCCGCTGTCCTATTACGCCGGGGGCCGCCTGGCCGGGGTGACCTTTGCCTATGGCCTGTGGCCGACCCTGCTGGGGCTGGGGCTGCTCTGGAGCTTGCTACTGCCGCTGCTGCACGTGCTCGCACGGCCCACCGCGGAAGAATCACAGGCGGCCATCCCGGACTGAGCGTCCGTCCGGGCTTTCCCACAGCAGGGGCCGACTGCCTTACACTGCGTGCCTATGATCACCATTCCCGTTGTCCCCGTCCCCGAACCCGCCATCAGTTGCTCGACCTGCGCCGCCTGCTGCTGCCAGCTGGAAGTGATGCTGATCACCGACACCGGGGTGCCCGAACGCTTTATCGATACCGATGACTGGGGCGGGGAAGTCATGCGCCGCCTGGACGACGGCTGGTGCGCGGCCCTGGACCGCGACAGCATGCGCTGCAGCATCTATGAGCTGCGGCCATTGATCTGTCGCGAATTCGAGCTGGGGGAAGCCGATTGCTTGAGCGAACGCCGGGGAATCGCCACGGCGTATCGCTGATAGCGGCCTCAGAGCGGCATCGTGTAATGCAGCGCGTAGCTTTCGATACCGTCGTTGGGGGTTTGAATGCCGGCGTTGGAGTAATGGGTGGCGCGGACACCGACTTCATGCCCACCGGCGAAACGCAGGCCGAAACCGATACGGTCTTCGAACTGGAAGGATGACCCGAGCTTGTTGTCCTCGACCTCGGTGTGGGCAAAGGCCGCTACCCCGATCCCCGCCTCGATGTACGGCTTGACGCTGGCCCCGGCGAATTCATAGACCAGCACCGGGGAGAACGACAGGCTGTGATTGCTCGACGTCTTGTCGCCATCCCAATAGGTGTAGGCGCCGCTCCAGTAACCGGTCAGTCGACCGACATCACTTTGCAGCCAGCTCTTGTCCCAGTCCCATTGCATACCCAACCGGTAGGCCTGGGTCGAATCGCTGGTTTGTCCCACGGAGAACTCGACTCCGGCCGCTTGCGCGGAAAAACTGTGCCCCAACAACCCGGCCGCCAGCGCGGCCAAACACAACAGTCGCTTCATCAGGAACGTCCTTTTTCAACGGTTACGTATGGTCTTGTACAACCTTCTGGAAAGGTTATAGAAGCTCGCGCGCGCTCAGAAGTTCAGCCGCGGCAGAGCGTTTTTCAGTTTTTTCACCACTGGAAACGCTCAACGCTACCGGGACCTTTCCACAGCAGCGGCAGCACCTGGACAAAGTGCGGGACGTCGCCGCTGGTCCAGAAACGCGTCTCGCGGGCCGGGCCCCGGGCCCGCAGCTCGCCCTCATCCAGCAGGCGTTGCAACTGCCGGGCAACGGCGCCGCCGGTGTCGATCAGGCTGATATGGGCCGGCAGCATCTGCAGCAGCACCGGCTTGAGAAATGGATAGTGGGTGCACCCCAGGATGATGGTGTCGCAACCGGCCGCCAGCAGCGGTTCAACATAGCCCTGCAACAGTTGCCGCAGGGCGTCGCTGTCGAGGTCGCCGTTTTCGATCATTTCCACCAGACCGGGACAGGGCTGGGTGACCACTTTCACATCCGCGGCGAAGCGATCGAGCAAGGCGGCGAACTTGGCACTCTGCAAGGTGCCGGTGGTGGCCAGCACCCCGACCACCCCGCTGCGGGTCGCCGCCGCCGCAGGCTTGACCGCAGGCTCCATGCCGACGATGGGCCAGTCCGGGTAATCGCGGCGCAGGTCGGCCACTCCGGCCACGGTGGCGGTGTTGCAGGCCAGGACCAGAGCCTTGGCGCCCAGTTCGCGAAAGTACCGCGCCATCAGCGCACAACGCTGACGAATGAACTCCGGGGTCTTTTCGCCATAGGGAATATGCCCGCAATCACCCAGGTACAGCAGCGATTCGTTGGGCAGCCGTTGCTGTATTTCCGCCAGTACCGACAGGCCGCCGACACCGGAATCGAACACCGCAATGGGCGCTTCACTCATGCTGAACTCCGCAGACGCTGCAACCGGGATCACGCTTGACGCGCAGTTCACGAAAACGCGTACCCAGGGCATCGATCAATAACAGTCGGCCCACCAGAGGCTCGCCAAACCCGGCCAGCAGCTTCAGGGCTTCCAGCGCCTGCAAACTGCCCACGGTGCCCACCAGCGGACCGAGCACCCCGGCCTCGCTGCAGGTCAGTTCGGCTTCGCTGCCGTGCCCGTACAGGCAGTGGTAGCAAGGGCTTTCCGGGCGGCGCGAATCGAACACCGACAACTGCCCTTCCAGGCGAATCGCCGCGCCACTGACCAGGGGCTTGGCGGCCGCCACGCAAGCGGCGTTCACCGCCTCGCGGGTGCTGAAGTTGTCGGAGCAATCAAGCACCAGATCCACCGCGGCCACGGCAGCGGCCAGGCTGTCGACGTCCAGTGCCTGGCGATGGGGCACCAGGCGGATTTCCGGGTTGAGGGCGGACAGCCGGCTGATGGCCGAATCCACCTTGCCGACCCCGACACTCTGGCTGTCGTGGATGATCTGACGTTGCAGGTTGGTCAGGTCGACGCTGTCGAAGTCGGCCAGGTGCAGCTCGCCGACCCCGGCCGCTGCCAGGTACAGCGCCGCCGGGGCACCGAGGCCGCCGAGGCCGACAATCAGTACCCGGCTCTGCTTGAGGCGCAACTGGCCGTCGATGTCGATGTGCTGCAACAGAATCTGCCGGCTATAGCGCAACAGCTCCTGATCGGTCAGCACGGCAGGCACCCAAGGCTGATGCGTTCATGACCGCCCAGATCGACCCGGCTGTGGACTTCAATGAAGCCTTGCGCAGTCAGCAACTCGCGAACCGCCGCCGCCTGGTCGTAACCGTGTTCCAGCATCAGCCAGCCACCGGCATGCAAATGTTGCGGGGCCTGGTTGACGATCAGGCGCACATCGTCCAGACCGTCCTTGCCCGCCACCAGGGCGCTTTCGGGTTCGAAACGCACATCGCCGGCCGCCAGATGGGGGTCGGCCTCGGCGATGTAGGGGGGATTACTGACGATCAAATGAAAGCGCTGGGACTCGACCGCGCTGAACCAGTGGCTGCTGAGCACGGTGACGTTGTCCAGTTGCAGGCGCTGGCGGTTGCGTTCGGCCAGGGCCACGGCTTCCAGCACCCGATCCACGGCCGTGACCTTCCAGGCCGGGCGCTCGCTGGCCAGGGCCAGGGCTATCGCGCCGCTGCCGGTGCCCAGGTCGAGGACCTGGGCCGGGGTCGCGGGCAGCAGCTCCAGCGCCGCCTCCACCAGCAATTCGGTATCGGGGCGCGGGATCAGGGTATGGGGGGCCACTTCCAGATCCAGCTTCCAGAACCCCTGCTGGCCGAGGATGTAGGCCACCGGCTCGCCGGCACGGCGTCGTTGCAGGTATTCGGCGAACAGCAAAGCGGCCTCGCTGGGCACGATGCGTTCCGGCCAGGTGTGCAGGAAGCTGCGGGGCTTGCCCAGGGCCGCGGCCAGGAGCAGTTCGGCGTCCAGGCGCGGCGTCGGCGAATCAGGTAATTGAGCTGCGCGCAGCAGGCTGGCGATGATGGTCATTTACTCACCCAATGCCGCAAGTTGATCGGCCTGATATTCGGCCAGCAGCGGTTCAATCACGGCCTCGACGCCCCCGGCAAGGATTTCGTCCAGGGAATACAGGGTCAGGTTGATCCGGTGATCGGTGACCCGGCCCTGGGGGAAGTTGTAGGTGCGAATGCGCTCGGAGCGATCCCCCGAGCCCACCAGCAGCTTGCGCTCGCTGGCGATGGCATTGGCCGCGGCGCTGGTCTGCTGGTCGTTGAGCTTGGCCGACAGCCAGGACATGGCCCGGGCCCGGTTCTTGTGCTGGGAACGCTCTTCCTGGCACTCGACCACGATCCCCGAAGGAATGTGGGTGATGCGGATCGCCGAGTCGGTCTTGTTCACGTGCTGACCACCGGCGCCCGAGGAGCGATAGGTATCGATGCGCAGGTCCGCCGGGTTGATCTCGATGGCTTCCTGCTCGTCCGGCTCGGGCAGCACCGCCACGGTGCAGGCCGAGGTGTGGATGCGGCCCTGGGATTCGGTGGCCGGCACCCGCTGCACGCGGTGCGCGCCGGATTCGAACTTGAGCTTGCCGTAGACGTTCTCGCCTTCGACCCGGGCAATGACTTCTTTATAGCCGCCGTGCTCACCCTCGTTTTCCGAGAGGATCTCCAGCCGCCAGCCGCGCCGTTCGGCGTAGCGCGAATACATGCGAAACAGGTCGCCGGAAAAGATCGCCGCCTCGTCACCGCCGGTGCCGGCGCGGATTTCCAGGAATACGTTGCGCCCGTCGTTGGGGTCCTTGGGCAACAGCATGCGTTGCAACACGCTTTCCAGTTCGACCAATTGCTCCTTGGCCTCGCGCACTTCCTCGGCGGCCATTTCCCGCAGGTCCGGGTCGTTGTCCTTGAGCAGCGCCTGGGCGCCTTCGAGATCGGCCTGGACCTTGAGCACCTGTTTGTAGGAGGCGACGATCGGCTCGACTTCCGCGTATTCCTTGGAATAGGCGCGGAACTTGGCCTGATCGGAAATGACCTCAGCATCGCCGAGCAAGGCGGTCAGTTCCTCGAAACGATCCTGGAGAATGTCCAGCTTACTGAGCAGTGACGCTTTCATTACGGGGTTTTATCCGATGAGCCCTCACCGAGGGCAAAGAGTTCTTGGGCCATGGCCAGCGCATCGAGGCGGCCTTCGGCAGACAGCTTTTTCAGTTGCACGCTCGGCGCGTGCAGCAGTTTGTTGGTCAGGCCGCGGGCCAGTTGGGCCAGCACGTCCTCGGCGCTGGAGCCGTTGCTCAGCAGGCGCAGGGCTTTTTGCAGTTCTTCGTCGCGCAGGCGCTCGCTTTGTTGACGATAGGCCTTGAGTACATCCACCGCCGCCAGTTCGCGCAGGCGCACCATGAAATCCTCGGCGCCAATGTTCACCAGCTCCTCGGCGGCCTGGGCCGCGCCCTGACGGCTCTTGAGGTTTTCCGCGACCACTTCGTGCAGGTCATCGACGGTGTAGAGGTAAACGTCGTCCAACTCGCCGACTTCAGGTTCGATATCCCGGGGAACGGCGATATCCACCATGAAAATCGGCTTGTGCTTGCGCAGCTTCAGCGCGCTTTCTACCGCGCCCTTGCCAAGGATCGGCAACTGGCTGGCGGTGGAACTGATGACGATATCGCTGTGCACCAGCTCCTGGGGAATGTCCGATAGCAACACCGCGTGAGCGCCGAACTGCTCGGCCAGGAGGCTGGCGCGTTCCAGGGTGCGGTTGGCCACGACGATGCGCTTGACCCCCAGGTCGTGCAGGTGCCGGGCCACCAGGGTAATGGTCTCGCCCGCGCCGATCAGCAACGCCTGGCTGCGCTGCAGATCGCTGAAAATCTGTTTCGCCAGGCTCACCGCGGCAAAGGCCACGGACACCGGGTTCTCGCCGATGGCGGTATTGGTGCGTACTTGCTTGGCGGCGCTGAAGGTCGCCTGGAACAACCGGCCCAGCAGCGGGCCGACGGTGCCGGCCTCACGGGCCACGGCGTAGGCGGACTTCATCTGTCCGAGGATCTGCGGCTCGCCCAGCACCAGCGAATCGAGCCCCGAGGCCACCCGCATCATGTGACGAACTGCCGCATCGTCTTCATGCACATAGGCACTGGCGCGAAGCTCGTCTAGGCTCAGGTGGTGATAGTCCGCCAGCCAGCGCAGTACCACATCCGCAGAAAGATGATCCTGTTCTACATAGAGCTCACTGCGATTGCAGGTGGAGAGGATCGCAGCTTCGCGGCTGTCGGTGAGTCGGCAGAGCTGCTGCAAGGCCTCAACCAACTGCTCAGGGGTAAAGGCCACGCGCTCGCGGACGTCTACAGAAGCAGTCTTGTGGTTAATACCGAGTGCAAGGAAGGCCATTCAAGGTCGCTGATGATGTCGAGAAGCCGACAATTGTCCTACTTCGACCGACGCAGAACAACTACCGCCGACTATTGTCCTAATAGACTGCCTCTGTTCTGGCATCCCGTTGAGTCTCGGTTATGTTTGACCGAAGGCTTGTGTCATGATGATCCGACCGCAGGTTAGTCGCCCTCTTCCTATATGAATAGATCCTCCGCGTTGCTCCTCGCCTTTGTCTTCCTCAGCGGTTGCCAGTCACTGGCCCCCGTTTCATCGGACGCTACGTCGCCGGTGGAAGACAGCACCCCCGCCCCTGAAAAGCCCAAGGTTTATTCCTCGTTCAGTGAAGACACCATCTTCAGCCTGCTGAGCGCTGAACTGGCGGGTCAGCGCAATCGTTTCGACATTGCCCTGGACAATTACGTGACCCAGGCCATCAACACCCAGGATCCGGGTATTTCCGAGCGGGCCTTTCGCATCGCCGAATACCTGGGCGCCGATCAGGCGGCCCTGGACACGTCGCTGATCTGGGCCAAGAACGCCCCCGACGACCTGGAAGCACAACGGGCTGCCGCCATCCAGCTGGCCCGCGCGGGTCGTTATGACGACTCCTTGCTTTATATGGAGAAGGTCCTGCAGGGCAAGGGCGACACCCATTTCGACTTTCTTGCGCTGTCGGCGGCCGACACCGATCAGGACACCCGCAACGGCCTGATGAAAAGCTTCGACCGGCTGTTGCAGAAACACCCGCACAACAGCCAACTGATCTTCGGCAAGGCCCTGCTGATGCAACAGGACGGCGACGCCAAGGACGCCCTGGCTCTGCTGGAGCAGAACCCGCCGGAAGACGGCGAAGTCGCTCCACTGCTGTTGCGCGCCCGTCTCCTGCAAAGCCTGAACCGCGGCAAGGAAGCCCTGCCGCTGCTGGAAAAAAGCATCCGCAAGTACCCGGACGACAAGCGCCTGCGCCTGACCTACGCCCGCATGCTGGTGGAGCAGGACCGCATGGAAGACGCCAAGACTCAGTTCTCCAGCCTGGTCCAGCAGTATCCGGAAGATGACGAACTGCGTTATTCCCTGGCGCTGGTGTGCCTGGAAGCCAAGGCCTGGGAAGAAGCCAAGGGCTACCTGGAAGACCTGATTGCCCGGGAAAGCCACGAAGACTCCGCCCACCTGAACCTGGGACGGATCGCCGAAGAGCTGAACGACCCGCAAGGGGCGCTGATCGAATACGCTCAGGTCGGCCCGGGCAACGATTACCTGCCGGCACAACTGCGTCAGGCCGACATCCTGATGAGCAACGGTCGCACCGACGAGGCGCAAAAACGCCTGGTAGCCGCCCGCGATGCCCAGCCCGACTACGCCATCCAGCTGTACCTGGTCGAAGTCGAAACCCTGTCGGCGAACAATCAGGGGGACCGCGCCTGGAAAGTCATCCAGCAAGCCCTGCAGCAATATCCCGATGACGTGAACCTGCTCTACACCCGCGCCATGCAGGCGGAAAAACGCAACGATCTGGCGCAACTGGAGAAAGACCTGCGCCTGATCATCCAACGCGAGCCGGACAACGCCATGGCCTTGAACGCCCTGGGCTACACCTTGTCGGACCGCACCACTCGTTACGCCGAAGCCAAGGCGCTGATCGAACAGGCTCACCAATTGACCCCGGAAGACCCGGCGGTCATGGACAGCCTGGGCTGGGTGAACTTCCGCCTGGGCAACCTCGACGAGGCCGAGCGCCTGCTGCGCCAGGCCCTTGAGCGCTTCCCCGACCAGGAAGTCGCGGCGCATCTGGGCGAAGTACTGTGGAACAACGGCAAGCAGCGCGAGGCCAAGCAAATCTGGAGTAAGTTCATCAAGGAGCAGCCAGACAGCCCTGTATTGCGCGACACCATCAAACGCCTGACCGGATCAGAGACTCTTTAAGACCATGTTTTTGCGCCACTTCATTGTTTTCAGCTTTATCGCCCTGCTGGCCGGCTGCGCCGGCTTTGGCGCCCGTGAATCGGTCCAGGGCCAGGGCAACCCCGCCCAATGGCGCCTGCACAAGGATCAACTGACCGGCCTCGATGGCTGGCAGATCAACGGCAAGATCGGCATCCGCGCGCCCAAGGACTCCGGTAGCGGCACGCTGTTCTGGCTGCAACGCCAGGACTATTACGACATCCGCCTGTCGGGCCCACTGGGTCGCGGCGCCGCGCGCCTGACCGGCCGCCCCGGCCAGGTCAGCCTGGAAGTGGCCAACCAGGGCCGCTATGAAGCCACCAGCCCGGAAACCCTGCTTGAAGAACAGCTCGGCTGGAAACTGCCGGTTTCCCACCTGGCCTGGTGGGTTCGCGGCCTGCCCGCCCCCGACAGCAAGAGCCGCCTGACCCTGGACGGCGACAGCCACCTGGCGAGCCTGGAACAGGATGGCTGGCAAGTGGAATACAGCAGCTATTCCGAGCAGAACGGCTACTGGCTGCCCGAGCGCATCAAGCTGCATGGCAGCGACCTTGACGTCACCCTGGTGATCAAGGAATGGCTGCCACGCAAGCTGGGGCAGTGACCGACCATGGAAAAACTGACCCTGCCCTCCCCGGCCAAGCTCAATCTGATGCTGCACATCCTCGGTCGCCGTGAAGACGGTTATCACGAGTTGCAGACCCTGTTTCAGTTCCTCGACTACGGCGATGAAATCACCTTCGCCCTGCGTGATGACGGTGTCATTCGCCTGCACACCGACTTCCCGGGGGTGCCCCACGACAGCAACCTGATCGTCAAGGCGGCCAAAAAACTGCAGGAACAATCCGGCTGTACCCAGGGCATCGATATCTGGATCGACAAGATCCTGCCCATGGGCGGCGGCATCGGCGGCGGCAGTTCCAATGCCGCCACGACCCTGCTGGGTCTCAATCATCTCTGGCAACTGGGCTGGGATGAAGACCGCCTGGCGGCACTGGGCTTGACCCTGGGGGCCGACGTTCCGGTTTTTGTACGCGGCCGCGCGGCGTTCGCTGAAGGCGTTGGGGAAAAACTCAGCCCTGAATATCCCGAAGAACCCTGGTATCTGGTACTGGTCCCGCAAGTGTCTGTAAGTACAGCAGAAATTTTTTCAGATCCGCTGTTGACACGTGACACTCCGCCCATTAAAGTGCGCCCCGTTCCCAAGGGAAACAGCAGAAATGACTGCCTTCCGGTAGTCGCAAGGCGTTATCCAGAAGTACGTAACGCATTGAATTTGCTAGGTAAATTTACCGAAGCAAAACTGACTGGAACTGGAAGTTGTGTGTTTGGGGGCTTCCCAAGCAAAGCTGAAGCTGATAAAGTCTCGGCCCTTCTTACAGAGACCCTTACAGGGTTTGTGGCAAAAGGAAGCAACGTTTCGATGTTGCATCGCAAGCTGCAAGGTCTGCTCTAAAGGAATCGAGTATCAGGTACTCGAAAGCAACAGATACAGGGGCGTCGCCAAGCGGTAAGGCAGCAGGTTTTGATCCTGCCATGCGTTGGTTCGAATCCAGCCGCCCCTGCCATTTTCCTTATACTCATCCAGGTATACCCTCAGCCTTCAGGTACTGCGCGTGTCCAAGATGATGGTCTTTACGGGGAACGCTAACCCCGATCTGGCTCGGCGTGTAGTACGTCAGCTGCATATCCCTCTCGGTGACATCTCTGTTGGAAAATTCTCCGACGGCGAAATTACTGCCGAGATCAATGAAAATGTCCGCGGTAAAGACGTCTTCATTATTCAGCCGACTTGCGCTCCGACCAACGATAACCTGATGGAACTCGTCGTGATGGCTGATGCCTTCCGCCGCTCCTCAGCGACTCGTATCACTGCTGTTATTCCTTATTTTGGTTATGCCCGTCAGGATCGCCGTCCGCGTTCCGCACGTGTGGCCATCAGCGCGAAAGTCGTCGCTGACATGCTTACCGTAGTCGGCATCGACCGTGTTCTCACGGTTGATCTGCATGCTGACCAGATTCAGGGCTTCTTCGATATTCCGGTAGATAACATCTACGGCTCCCCGGTTCTGGTGGATGACATCGAAGACCAGCGTTTCGAAAACCTGATGATCGTGTCCCCGGACATTGGCGGCGTCGTGCGTGCACGTGCCGTGGCCAAGTCCCTGGGCGTGGATCTCGGGATCATCGACAAGCGTCGTGAGAAAGCCAATCACTCCGAAGTGATGCATATCATCGGCGACGTCGAAGGACGCACCTGCATTCTGGTCGATGACATGGTCGATACCGCCGGCACCCTGTGCCACGCGGCCAAGGCCCTGAAAGAGCATGGCGCAGCCAAGGTCTTTGCCTACTGCACACACCCTGTGCTGTCGGGTCGGGCCATCGAAAACATTGAAAATTCCGTGCTGGACGAGCTGGTGGTGACCAACACCATCCCGCTGTCCGCTGCAGCACAAGCCTGTGCGCGTATCCGTCAACTGGATATCGCACCGGTTGTTGCCGAAGCGGTTCGCCGTATTAGCAACGAAGAATCGATCAGCGCGATGTTCCGCTAGGGCTCGTCCCTGGCAAAACATCCCGATGACGAAAAGCGCCCCGTCCCAACCTGTGTTGGGACGGGGCTTTTTTGCCCATATCGCCTTTAGCGCTGGTCGCAAACGCTGGGGCGAGTGTGGTTATTTTGGAGATACAACATGAACGATTTTACTCTGAATGCTGAACTGCGTTCCGACCTGGGGAAAGGTGCGAGCCGCCGCCTGCGTCGTCTCGCAAGCCTGGTTCCAGCTGTAGTTTACGGTGGCGACAAAGCCCCTGAATCCATCAGCATGCTGGCCAAAGAAGTCGCCAAGCTGCTGGAAAACGAAGCTGCCTACAGCCACATCATCGAGCTGAACGTAGGTGGTACCAAGCAGAACGTCGTGATCAAGGCCCTGCAACGTCACCCAGCCAAAGGCCACGTGCTGCACGCTGACTTCGTTCGCGTAGTTGCCGGTCAGAAACTGACCGCCATGGTTCCAGTGCACCTGATCAACGAAGCTGCCCCGATCAAGAAAGGCGGCGAGATCTTCCGCGCAGCCACCGAGATCGAAGTTTCCTGCCTGCCGAAAGACCTGCCTGAATTCATCGAAGTCGACATGGCTGAGACCGACATCGGCACCGTGATCCACCTGTCCAACCTCACCGCTCCTAAAGGCGTTGAGTTTGTTGCTCTGGCACACGGCAACGACCTGGCAGTCGCCAACGTCTACGCACCACGTGTTGCTTCTGAGAAAGAAGAAGGCGCAGCAGAGTAATTCACTCTGACGCCGGAGTTGAGCGGAACACATCGCGGACTGGAACGTAGCGAGAAAGCGGGCGAGAACGCGAAGTTTGCCGCAAGGCAACCAAGCTCTTGTCGTCCACTTTCGCCGTAGCACCGGTTGCGGCGATGTTATTCACCACTCCAAAGAAGGGCCCCTATCGTGACTGCCATCAAACTGATCGTTGGCCTGGGTAATCCAGGCGCCGAATACGAACAGACCCGGCATAACGCAGGGGCCCTTTTTGTTGAGCGCGTCGCCGAAAAACAAGGTGTCAGCCTTGTCGCCGATCGCAAATATTTCGGCCTGACCGGGCGCTTCAGTCACCAGGGTCAGGACATTCGTCTGTTGATTCCCACCACCTACATGAACCGTAGCGGCCAGGCCGTGGCGGCGCTTGCCGGCTTCTTCCGCATCAAGCCGGAAGAGATCCTGGTGGCCCACGACGAACTCGACTTGCCACCCGGCGTCGCCAAGCTCAAGACCGGCGGCGGGCATGGCGGGCACAACGGACTGCGGGACATCATCGCGCAGCTCGGCAATCAGAATACCTTTCACCGCCTGCGGCTCGGCATTGGCCACCCGGGTGTTGCCAGTATGGTTTCAAACTTTGTCCTGGGTCGTGCGCCACGCGCCGAACAGGAAAAACTCGATGCCAGCATCGATTTTGCCCTCGGCGTGCTGCCGGATATCTTCGCCGGTGAATGGAACCGCGCGATGAAAAACCTGCACAGCCAGAAGGCCTGACTCTACTCCTCGGGGAATACACCATGGGATTCAATTGCGGCATCGTCGGCCTGCCTAACGTCGGCAAGTCCACCCTGTTCAACGCCCTGACCAAATCCGGGATCGCGGCCGAGAACTTCCCCTTCTGCACCATCGAGCCCAACAGCGGCATCGTGCCGATGCCCGACCCGCGCCTGGACGCCCTGGCGGCGATCGTCGTGCCGGAGCGCGTGCTGCCGACCACCATGGAGTTCGTCGACATCGCCGGCCTGGTGGCCGGTGCCTCGAAAGGTGAAGGCCTGGGTAACAAGTTCCTGGCCAACATCCGCGAAACCGATGCCATCGCCCACGTGGTCCGCTGCTTCGAAGACGACAACGTGATCCACGTGTCCAACAGCGTCGACCCCAAGCGCGACATCGAGATCATCGACCTGGAACTGATCTTCGCCGACCTCGACAGCTGCGAGAAACAGCTGCAGAAAGTCGCCCGCAACGCCAAGGGCGGTGACAAGGATGCGGTGGCCCAGAAAGCCCTGCTGGAGCAGCTGATTGCCCACTTCACCGAAGGCAAGCCGGCCCGCAGCCTGATGAAGGACATGAGCAGCGACGAAAAGCTGATCATCCGCGGCTTCCACCTGCTGACCACCAAGCCGGTGATGTACATCGCCAACGTGGCCGAAGACGGCTTCGAGAACAACCCGCTGCTGGACGTGGTCAAGGCCATCGCCGAAGAAGAAGGCGCCATGGTGGTGCCGGTGTGCAACAAGATCGAAGCGGAAATCGCCGAGCTTGAAGACGGCGAAGAAAAGGACATGTTCCTTGAGGCCCTGGGCCTGGAAGAGCCTGGCCTGAACCGGGTGATCCGCGCTGGCTACGAAATGCTCAACCTGCAGACCTACTTCACCGCCGGGGTGAAGGAAGTTCGCGCCTGGACGGTGCGCGTCGGCGCCACCGCGCCACAAGCGGCCGCGGTGATCCACACCGACTTCGAGAAAGGCTTCATCCGTGCCGAGGTCATCGCCTACAACGACTTCATCCAGTTCAAGGGTGAAGCCGGAGCCAAGGAAGCCGGCAAATGGCGCCTGGAAGGCAAGGAATACATCGTCAAAGATGGCGACGTAATGCACTTCCGCTTCAACGTGTAAGCCTCTTCAGCCCCATTGCCACGCAATGGGGCTGACCTCCCCCGCTCTATCCAGCGCCCCTAGAAATAGGTGGTCGCCCCCGCGAAGAACGCCCGTCCGGGCACATAGAAGTTGGTCGATCCGTCCCGCAGGTCCTTGTCCATCAGGTTCTGTACCCCACCGTTCAACGTCAGCCATTTGGTCAATGCCAGGTTCGCCGTCAGGTCATAGGTGGTGTAGGACTGCACGAAATCATTGCCCATGCCGCGCTGCTTGCCGACGTGTTGCGCCGACAGTTCGGTGCTCAAACGGTCATTGATCTGCCAGTCCAACGCGCTGAATGCCGACAGCTTGGGCGAGCTGATCAGATCTTCGCCGGTGCTCAGGTTCCGGCTTTCCAGCATGTAGGTGGCGTTGGTGCGCCACGTCACCGAATCACCCAGCGGCACCCGGGCGGTGCCTTCCCAACCACGAGTGCGGGCCTTGTCGACGTTTTCCAGCAGGGTCCACCAACGGCCCTGGTACTGGCCCAGGGGACCGTACTCGATCTTGTCGGTGAAATCGGTATGGAAGTAGGTCAGGCTGGCTTCCCAGCCGTCATGATCGAACGACAGGCCAATTTCCTTGTTGGTGCTGGTTTCCGGTGTCAGGTTCGGGTTACCCGCCATCCAGCAACTGCCGCCGCCATAACCTAGCGGACGCAACGAACCACAGCCCCGGCCACCGGACTCGGTCGCCGCTCCCGCACTGCCTTCCTTCAGGCTCGGCGCACGAAAGCCCTTGGAAACACCCCCACGCACGGTCCAGTCCGGGTGCGGGTGATAGACCACATAAGCCCGCGGACTGTTGTGGTTGCCGTACTTGTCGCTGTGGTCGAAACGGTTGCCCAGGGTCAGGGACAGGTTGTCCAGCAGGAACAGTTCATCCTCGATAAAGGCTGCCGAATAATCGCCCTTCAAGGTCGAGCCATTGACCGGCGTGCCCTGGTAATCCACGGGCACGGTGCCCAGGGTGTTGGTGTTGGTCAGCTCCTCGCGCTTCCATTGCCCGCCCAGCGTCAGGCGCTGGTCCACCAGCAGCTCGAAGGGCAGGTTGAGGCTGCCTTCGACGATCTTCTCCTCGGAGTTGGCTTTGCCCCTATCCAGATCGTTGCGGTACTGGTTCAGGTAGGCATCGAGCTTCGTCGTGCCAAAGCTCCAGTCACCGTTGTGGGACAGGATGTAGCTGTCGCGGGTCAGGCGGCTGGGGCCGAAGGCGCCACCAATGGTTTCGTCCCAATCACCAAAAGTCTTCTTCGATGACCAGGAATGCTCGACGCCATGCACCGCCTCGAAGGACAGGCTCTGCTCCTCGTTGATCTGCCAGTCCAGCAGGGCATTCACGCTCTGGTCCTTGGAGCCGCCAGCGCCGTCGTCGTACATGAAGTCGCCTTGGGCATCGCGCCGCGCCTCGACTTCATCCGCTGCCCGCCGCGTGACGTTGGCGCCCAGGCGCAGGCCCAGGGACTCGGTCAATGGTCCCGACGCATTCACGCTGTACTGGGTGGTCTGGCCGCGATCGGAGTCCTTGGGCACGGTGATGTGGGTGCTGGCCGAACCGGTCCAGGTCCGCGAGACCTTGCGGGTGATGATGTTGATCACCCCGCCCATGGCGTCCGAGCCGTAGAGCGACGACATCGGCCCACGGACGATCTCGATGCGCTCGATCATGTTCGGCGAGATCCAGTTCAGGTCCTGGCGCGCCAGGTCGCGACGATAGCTCAGGTCGGCGGAGCTACCGACGCGCTTGCCGTCCACCAGGATCAACGTGTACTTGTCGTCCAGGCCCCGCAGCTTGATCTTCGACTGCTCGCCCACCGGGCCGAAACCACCGGTCACTCCCGGCACCCGGCGCAACAGCGTATTGAGGTCATAGACCGGCTGGCGTTCGATTTCCTCACGGGTGATGACGCTGACGCTGGCCGGAGCATCCTTGAGATCCGTGGCGCCGCCGGTGGCGGTGACAAACGCGGTGTCCAGTTCCAACGGCGCCGGCTTGACCTCTTCTGAGGCCTCGCCGGCCTGCGCCAGCGGAGCCAGCAGGCCGACACCGGCGCTGAGCAGAAGCGAATTGAGCAGGCAGGAGCTGACTTTCATGACAAACGATCCTTGTCGATTCAATGCACCTTGGTGGTGCATCAAGGGAGAGAGGATCGAAGTGTAATGCTAATAAATATCATTTAGAAATAGGAATGTTTCTTGACCGATACCTTTCGACCCGTGCCCATGTGCAAACACGGCCTCGCAACCACCCCCGTTTGCAAGCGGTTCCAAGGCCGATGCTTCCAAGGCCGAAGGCTCAGCAGATGTCTTCGTAAGGCAGGCCCACATAGTTCTCGGCAATGTTCACCAGGCCCGCGTGGGAGTTGAGGAAATACTCGCGGTCGGCCTGCTGCATCTTGTGCTCCCAGGCGTCATGGTGCTCGCCGAAATCGTGCAGCAGGTTGGTCATGAACCAGCTGAAACGCTCGCCCTTCCACACCCGGCGCAAGGCCAGCTCGGAGTACTTGTCCAGCAGCTCGGTACGCCCCTCGCGGTAGACCTTGACCAGGATCCGGTACAGGTAGCACACGTCGGAAGCCGCCAGGTTCAGGCCCTTGGCCCCGGTGGGCGGGACGATGTGCGCGGCGTCGCCGACCAGGAACAGCTTGCCGTACTGCATCGGCTCGACCACATAGCTGCGCAGCGGCGCGATGCTTTTCTCCAGCGCTGGCCCGGTGACCAGATCCGCCGCCACGTCTTCTGGCAGACGGGCCTTGAGTTCGTCCCAGAAGCGCTCGTCGGACCAGTCCTCGACCTTGTCGCTCAGCGGCACTTGCAGGTAGTAACGGCTGCGGGTCAGGGAGCGCTGGCTGCACAGCACGAAACCACGCTCGTGCTGGCCGTAGATCAATTCATGATTCACCGGCGGGGTGTCGGACAGCAGCCCCAGCCAGCCGAAGGGGTACTCGCGCTCGTAGTGAGTCAGCACCTCTTCGGGAATGCTCTTGCGCGCCACGCCATGGAAACCGTCGCAGCCGGCGATGTAATCGCAGTCGATGCGGTGCTGCCGGCCATCCTTTTCGTAGGTGATGTAGGGCTGCGCACCCTTCATGTCGTGGGGCTGCACCTGGTCCGCCGAGTAGATGATCGGCGCCCCACTGGCCGCGCGGGCCTGCATCAGGTCGCGGGTGACTTCGGTCTGGCCATAGACCATCACCGTCTTGCCGCCGGTCAGGGCCTTGAGGTCGATGCGCACGCGCTTGCCGCCCATCAACAGCTCCACCCCTTCATGAACCAGGCCCTCAGCGTCCATACGCTGGGCCACACCAGCCTCGCGCAGCATGTCCACGGTGCCCTGTTCGAGCACCCCGGCGCGGATGCGGCCGAGCACATATTCCGGGGTCTGGCGCTCGACAATCACCGTGTCGATGCCGGCCTTGTGCAGCAGTTGGCCCAGCAGAAGGCCGGAGGGACCGGCGCCGATAATCGCAACCTGAGTTTTCATTGTTGTCATCTCTCAAGGGCATTCCAGTCACCGTGCAGGCGAAATCCGGAATTTATGGTTATTGTTGTACCCCTGCATTTTTGCCGACAAAAATCGCAAAAAATGGTGATAAACCCAGGTAAAAATGCACTTTTGCAAACAGCGTTCGATTATCGAGCACTCCAGCCACCCGTCTCGACAGGTCGCCTTCGATGAAAGCCAGCCGTTCCAGCATCCCGGTGTTCAAGCTCTATGGGGAAAACCAGGCCTGGCCGACCCCGGACCTGCTGCACTGTGAATCCATCCCCAAGCGCAGCAGCCTGCACCATTGGGAGATCAAGCCGCACCGTCACGCCGACCTCTACCAGTTGCTCTACGTGCAGCGCGGTCAGGCCCTGGTGGAAGTCGAGGGGCGGCGCCAGGACGTGCGCCAAGCATCGATCCAGGTGGTGCCACCGCTGATGGTCCACGGCTTTCAGTTCTCGGAAAACATCCAGGGTTATGTGCTGACCCTGGGCGCGCCGCTGGTGGCCCAGCTGGAAGCGCAACTGGGGGCGCCGCTGGCGGTGCTGGCCAGCGCCGGCTGCTACCCGGTGGGCCGTGACCGCCACAGCCTCAACACCCTGTTCAAGGCGCTGATGGATGAATACGAAGGCAGCGCCGCCGCCCGCGACCTGTTGCTGCATTCGCTGGTCAACGTGCTGGTGGTGTGGATCAGTCGCCGTGGCCAGCAGAACACCCCACCGAGCAACCGCGGCGAGCGCAATCAGCAGCTGCTGGGGCATTTCATCAAGCTGGTGGAGCGCCACTATCAGCAACACCCCACGGTGGAATCCCTGGCCCATCGCATCGGCCTGTCCAGCGTCCACCTCAATACCCTGTGCCGGGAACTGGCCGGGCAGAGCGCGCTGCAGATGCTGCACCAGCGCCTGATGCTGGAAGCCAAGCGCGGCCTGATCTACACCAACATCAGCATCAGCCAGCTATCGGACAACCTGGGGTTCAGCGACCCGACCTACTTCTCGCGTTTCTTCAAGCGCCTCAGCGGGCAGACGCCCAACGCCTTTCGCCAGAGTGCCGGGCAAGACCCCGGCAGTCGCTGAGCCGGCGCGAGTTTTGTGCAGGTCGCCGATTTCTCTTAACAAATCTCGCCACAAGACGCCGAAGGCGCTCGCCCACTGCAACGAAAAACAACCTATCCAATTGATTTAAAACGATAAATTAAAGATATAAGGATTGGCACGCTAGTTGAGACGCTCTGCCGGCGCGTCAGGAGCCCTACTCCTGCCAGCGCTCCCATAACAATAAGGCAGACCTTCTCATGCATCAGACCTCCTCGCGCCTGCGCGTCCTTGCACTCACCTCCAGCCTGCTGTTTTGCGCCCACACTTCATGGGTGCAGGCCAGCGAAGGCGGCGTGTCCTCCTGGCCCCTGGGCATCGAACTCTACGGCATGGGCATCCTGCCGCCGCCCGGCACCTATGCCCAGGTTTTCGCCGGCAACTACCTGGCCGACAGCCTGCGGGACAACGCCGGCCACCGCGCGGCCAGCATCGACTTGCGAGTCACCAGCGTGGTGCCACGTTTTGTCTGGGTCACCGAGCAAGAGGTGCTGGGGGGCCATCTCGGTTTCCATGCCCTGCTGCCCCTCAACGACATGCGCCTGAACATCAAGAACGGCCCTCACGATCACAAGCGCGGGATTGGCGACGCCCACCTCGGCCCGGTGCTGGGCTTTCATCACAGCGACAAGTTGCACAGTGCCCTGGGGGTCGATTTCGTCCTGCCCAGCGGCGGCGAATACGACAAGGACGACCTGATCAACCTGGGCAACCACTACTACACCGTGCAAGCGGTGTATGCGATGACCTACACCGATCCGCAGGGCTTCAACGCCGATGTGCGCCTGATGCACGACTACAACTTCGAAAACCGCGCCACCCACTATCAGTCCGGACGCGAGCTGCACGCCGACTACAGCCTCGGCTGGGGGCTGGGCAATGGCTGGGTGATCGGCGTCGGCGGGCACGCCTATCAGCAGATCAGCGACGACAAGTGCAGCGTCACCGATTGCGCCGCCGCGGCCCAGGTGCAAGCCAGCGATGGCAATCGCGGACGCTCGTTCTCCATCGGCCCAGCGGTGCGATTTCAGAGCAAGAGCGGCTGGTCGCTGAGCGCCAAATGGCAGGACGAGTCGGCGGTGCGCAACCGCGCCGAGGGCCAGACCTACTGGCTGAAGTTCACCACCGCGCTCTGAGTCAACACACTCTGAATCAGCGCACTCTGAAGCGTCGAACGCCGCGCCCTCTGCTGCCGAAACGCAGTAGCGGGCCGGCTCAACGGCCCTTGAGCCGATAGCTGACCTGAGCCCGGCTCATGCCGAGCATCTGCGCCGCCGCGGTAATGTTGCCTCCGGAGCGCTCCAGGGCCAGATGCACCAGGCGCAATTCGATCTCTTCCAGGGACGTGCTCAAGGCCGGTGCCCGCCCGGAGAGAAACGCCTGCAGGCTGGCCAGCTCCGGCTCCTCGAGCGGAGGCTCATCCGCCCTGGCCGTCGCTGACAAGGGCGCAGGCTCGCGCACCGTCGGTGGCACCAGGCGCCCGTCGGCATTCAAGCCAATGGCGACACCCGCCAGCGGCGTCCCCGCCTCGCTCAGGTGCACCACATCAATGATTTCGCCGTCGCCGGCGGCAATCACGCCGCGCTCGATGAGGTTCTGCAACTCGCGGATATTGCCGGGGAAGCGGTAGGTCAGCAGGGCATTCACCAACCGCGTGCTGCAACCCGCCAGCTGGCGCCCGTGGCGCTGGCTGAAGCGGTGCAGGAAGTAACTCATCAGCAGGGGAATGTCTTCGCGGCGCTCACGCAGGGGCGGCAGATGAATGGGAAACACATTCAGGCGGTAGAACAGGTCCTCGCGAAAGCGCCCGGCCTCCACTTCGCGTCGCAGGTCGAGGTTGGTCGCCGCGATCACTCGCACATCCACCCGCAGCGGCTCGGTGCCCCCCACCCGCTCGATCTCGCCTTCCTGCAAGGCTCGCAGGATCTTGCTCTGGGCCGAAAGGCTGAGGGTGGCAATTTCATCGAGAAACAAGGTGCCGCCATGAGCCCGCTCGAAGCGCCCCGGGCGCGAGCGATCGGCGCCGGTAAAGGCCCCCCGCTCCACGCCGAACAGTTCGGCCTCCACCAGGTTTTCCGGCAGGGTCGCGCAGTTCAGCGCCACCAGCGGCTGCTGCCGACGACTGCTGGCCTGATGCAGATGGCGCGCGAACAACTCCTTGCCCACCCCCGACTCCCCGGTCAGCAGCACCGTGGCCTGGGTCGGCGCCACCCGCTGCAACAACTGGCTGGCGGCCACAAAGGCCGCCGAGATGCCGACCAATTGCTGTTCACCGGGCGCTACCGGCAGCTCGGCGACCTGGGTCTGCACCCCCGAGGCATAGGCGCTGCGGCTGAGAAAATCCCCCGGGTCGAGGTACATCAGGTCGACATCGATGTCGTCCCACAGCTGCGCCGGCTTGCCGACAATCCGACAGGCCGGCTGCCCCATCGACCGGCATTCCAGCTCGCGAAACACCACCAGCCGCCCCAGCAGCGACGAGGCGTAGCCACTGGCATAGCCGATCTCCATCCAGCACGCCGGCTCGCCGCCCAGGCCATAGGCGGCGATGTGCTCGTCGTCCTCCAAGGAGTTGTGCCAGAGAAATTCCGAATAGAAATGGCCGATGCTGGAGTCGATCTCGAAGCGCACCACCTCGACATTGACCATGCCTTCGAGCATGTGCAGGCGCGGCCCGGCGCTGTAGAGGCTGGCGTGATCGCCTTCCGGCCACTGTTCGCTGACCTGTGCCGCGTCCCGGGCGCCGGCCTGCCAGCCGATGCGGGTGATCAGGCCACGGGCCTTGTCGAAGCCCAGGGCCTCGATCAATTCACGACGGATGGAGCCGAACGCCGAACCCTGCATCAGCATCATCCGCTGCCCGCACAGCCAGATGCTGCCGTCCTGGGGGGCGAAGGCCACGGTCTCGGCCAGTTGCTCGGCCGAAGGCAGGCCGCTGGCCTCGAATTGACTGGTGCGATCGACGATCAAGCGCTTTTGCCGCCCCAGCATCTGCTTGAGGAAATCTTCATCCGCAGGACGGCCGGGCTGGCTGGAAGGAGAACGAGTCATGGGCAATCAACAGGCAGCTCAGGGGCCTTGCAGTATGCCCCGGCGCTTTGCCAGGTCAATCGCCGTCCCTGCTTGCTAAGAGCGATGCGCAGATTCTGGCCGGTAACCGCACAGTTTCCGCAAGCGCCCCGGCAGTGCCGAGCTTTCGACGCCCTTGCGACTTCTCTGCATAAATTTCCGCAGTGCGCCCCGCACGACGGTCCTCCCGGCAACCAGGTCAATCATCTAACCAATTGTTTTAAAACAATATTTTCACGAAAAACGACCGTGGCACGATAGTTGTTATGCACAGGCAGACGCTCATCCATAACAAGACAACAGGTGACCTTGCCATGCTTTCTGCCTTCCTCACGCCTCCCCCGCCCTACCCCTCACGCCTGCGCCACGGCCCATTGCGCAACGCAGCCCGTCTCGGCTGAAACGCCGCCGTACCGGGCACCCATCCCTACACTCAAACGCCATCGGCTTGATTGCTGACAGCCGGGCCATGGCCACGAACAAGAGAGCACCCCATGACTGCGACTCGACCTGCCTATCAACATCTGGAACTGCAACCCATCGCCGGACAATGGCGCGCCGGCAGCAGCGGCCAAGCGCTGGCCGTCCTCGACCCGTTCACCGAGCAATGCCTGCTGCAGATCAGCCTGGCCAACCGCCAGGACCTCGACCAGGCCTATGCCAAGGCCCGCCAGACCCAGGCGCAATGGGCCGCCAGCGCGCCAGCGCAACGCAGCGAAGTGCTGCTCAACGCCGCGCGGATCTTCGATGAACGCCGCGAGGAAATCATCGGCTGGCTGGTCCGCGAGTCCGGCAGTACCCGGATCAAGGCGCAGATCGAATGGGGCGCGGCCCGCGCCATCATCGTCGAGGCGGCCAGCCTGCCCAGCCGGGTCCATGGGCGGATCGTCGCCTCCAACGTCCCCGGCAAGGAAAGCCGCGTCTACCGCAAGCCGCTGGGGGTGATCGGGGTGATCAGCCCCTGGAACTTCCCCCTGCACCTGAGCGCCCGCTCCCTGGCGCCGGCCCTGGCCCTGGGCAACGCGGTGGTGATCAAGCCCGCCAGCGACACCCCGGTGACCGGCGGCCTGCTGCTGGCACGGATCTTCGAGGAAGCCGGCCTGCCCGCCGGGGTGCTCAGCGTGGTGGTCGGCACCGGGGCGGAAATCGGCGATGCCTTTGTCGAGCACCCGGTGCCGGCGTTCATCTCCTTCACCGGCTCGACCCAGGTCGGCCGCAATATCGGGCGCATCGCCAGTGGCGGCGAGCACCTCAAGCACGTGGCCCTGGAGCTGGGTGGCAACAGCCCCTTCGTGGTCCTGGCCGATGCCGACCTGGAACAGGCGGTGAACGCCGCGGTGGTGGGCAAGTTCCTGCACCAGGGGCAGATCTGCATGGCGATCAACCGCATCATCGTCGAACAACCAGTGCTGCAAGCCTTTACCCAACGCTTTGTCGAACGGGTCAAGGCCCTGCCCTACGGCGACCCGAACCTGGCGGCCACGGTGGTCGGCCCGGTGATCAACCACAAACAGCTGGCCGGCCTGCAAGACAAGATCAACCTGGCCCTGAGCGAGGGGGCGACCTTGCTGGTGGGCGGCCCGGCTTCGGGTAACGTGCTGCCACCCCACGTGTTCGGCGACGTCAGCGCCGACATGGAGATTGCCCGCGAGGAAATCTTCGGCCCCTTGGTCGGCATCCAGGGCGCACGGGATGCCGAGCACGCCCTGGAGCTGGCCAATGCCAGCGAGTACGGCCTGTCCAGCGCCGTGTTCAGCGCCAGCCCGGAGCGTGGCGTGCAGTTCGCCCAACGCCTGCACGCGGGCATGAGCCACGTCAACGACATGCCGGTCAACGATGAACCCAACGCACCCTTTGGCGGTGAAAAGAACTCGGGCCTGGGCCGCTTCAACGGCGACTGGGCCATCGATGAATTCACCACCGACCACTGGATCACCCTGCAACACACACCGCGCCCCTATCCGTTCTGAGCAGGGCGCCTATCCACCGAATCACCCCATAACAATACGGAGTACGCCATGTCCTCGCTCCTCAACAGCCCAGCTGTGAAACGCAGCCTTGCCCTGTGCCTGAGCCTGCCCCTGGCGGTGCTGGCCACTACGGCCGCCGCCGATGGCGATGGCGTCTGGAAAAACGGTGAAAACGTCTACGCCAAGGTCTGCGGCCACTGCCACGAAAAGCACGTCGGCCCGCAGATCAAGGGACGCCAACTGCCAACGCCCTACATCACCGCGGTGGTGCGCAACGGCTTTCGCGCGATGCCGGCATTCCCGGCGTCGTTCATCGACGACAACGCCTTGCAGCAGGTCGCCGACTACATCTCCAAAGCCCCGGCCACGGCCGCCCAACCCTGAGGAGGCGCCCATGAACATTGAACGTCGCTCGTTGCTCAAGGGCATGGCCCTGGGCGGTCTGGCCAGCGTCGCAGTGACCGGCCCCGGCCTGAGCCTGGCCAACAGCGTGCTGGGCCCGTCCACGGGCAAGCGCCTGCCCACCCTGGCCCTGGTCAGCGCCGCCGTCGCCGACTCGGCTTTCGTCCAGGGCATCAACGCCAGCCCGGCGGCGCGCCAGGTCAGCGTGCAACGCTGGGAAGCCAGCCTGGCGTCGATCCTGGCGCTGCAACAACGCCTGGGCAGTGGCCAGCCACAACGCATCATCGGCCTGCTGGACGATGCCAGCGCCGCCCTGGTGCTCGACCAGGCCCGCAGCGCCGGGGCCCGAGTGCACTGGCTCGGCCAGCACCACAGCGATGCGCGGACCTCGCGTCACCAACTGCTGGGCACCACGGCCGCCGATGGCTGCGCCTTGCAACTGGGCCTGCAATTGAACGCCTGTGGCGCCGGTTTCAGCCTCAGCGAACAGCGCCTGCTGGCACAACCGGCATTCCAGGCCGGCGCCCGCGCTCGCGACCCGCGCAGCGCCGAACAGTGGGCCGCCACCCTCGGCTACAGCCTGGCCGAACTGGCCAGCGGCCGTCTCGGCCAGGCGCCATTGGCCAGCCCCCGGGCCGTGCCATTGAGCGGCCATTTCGTTTCGTTCTCGATTGAGGCTTGAAGGAGCTGATCCAATGACTGAGCAAACCCAGAAGCCACTGTTGCCACGGGGCGTGAATGCAGCCCACTTCAACCAGGCCATCGCCCAGTTCCGTGCCCTGCTGGGGGACGAGAACGTATTGGTCAAGGACGACCAGCTGGTGCCCTACACCAAGATCATGATGGCGGTGGACACCGCCGAGCACATGCCCTCGGCCGCCGTCACCGCCACCAGTGTCGAGCAGGTGCAAGGAGTGGTGAAGATCTGCAACGAGCACAAGATTCCGGTCTGGACCATCTCCACCGGACGCAACTTCGGCTACGGCTCGGCAGCGCCCGGCCAGCGCGGCCAGGTGATTCTCGACCTGAAGAAGATGAACAAGATCCTTCATGTCGACCCGGAATTGTGCACCGCGCTGGTGGAGCCCGGGGTCACCTACCAGCAGCTCTACGACTACATCCAGGAACACAACCTGCCGCTGATGCTGTCCTTCTCGGCGCCTTCGGCCATCGCCGGCCCCCTGGGCAACACCATGGACCGCGGCGTCGGCTACACCCCCTACGGCGAACACTTCCTCATGCAATGCGGCATGGAGGTGGTGCTGGCCAACGGCGACGTCTATCGCACCGGCATGGGCGGGGTCAAAGGCGACAACGCCTGGCAGGTGTTCAAGTGGGGCTACGGCCCGACCCTGGACGGCATGTTCACCCAGGCCAACTACGGCATCTGCACCAAGATGGGCTTCTGGCTGATGCCCAAGCCGCCGGTGTTCAAGCCGTTCGAGATCAAGTTCGAGAACGAGTCGGACATCGCCGAGATCGTCGAATTCATCCGCCCGCTGCGCATCGCCCAGGTGATTCCCAACTCGGTGGTGATCGCCGGCGTGCTGTGGGAGGCCGCCACCTGCAACACCCGCCGCGCCGATTACACCAGCGAGCCGGGCGCCACCTCCGAGGCCATCCTCAAGCAGATCCAGAAGGACAAGAACCTCGGCGCCTGGAACGTCTACGCCGCCCTGTACGGCACTCAGGAGCAGGTGGACGTCAACTGGAAGATCGTCAATCAGGCCCTCAAGGCCCTGGGCAAGGGACGCCTCGTCACCCAGGAGGAGGCCGGCACCACCCAACCCTTCCTGTACCGCTCGCAACTGATGTCCGGGGTGCCCAACCTGCAAGAGTTCGGCCTGTACAACTGGCGCGGCGGCGGTGGCTCGATGTGGTTCGCGCCGGTGAGCCAGGCCCGCGGCAGCGAGTGCAACAAGCAGCAGGCCCTGGCCAAGCGAATCCTCAACAAACACGGCCTGGACTATGTGGGCGAATTCATCGTCGGCTGGCGCGACATGCACCACGTGATCGACGTGCTGTATGACCGCAGCAACCCGGAGGAAACCCGCCGCGCCAACGCCTGCTTCGCCGAACTGCTGGATGCGTTCGAACAGCAAGGCTATGCCGTGTACCGGGTCAACACCGCCTTCCAGGAGCGGGTGGCGCAGAGCTATGGCCCGGTCAAGCGCAAGGTCGAGCACGCCATCAAGCGCGCCCTGGACCCGAACAACATCCTCGCCCCGGGCAAATCCGGGATCGACCTGGCCAACCCTTTCTAAGCCGCGTACACGCCCCGTCGGCAGCACGCCACGGGGCCCTTTGAGCCACAGGAAAATCCATGAAATACACCCAACTGCTCGCAGCCCAAGCGCTGCTGCTGGCCGCGCCACTGGCCCTGGCCGACGGCGACGCGGTCCTCGGCAAGGCCCTGTTCAGCGCCCAATGCGGCTTTTGCCACAGTGCCGAGAACGGCAAACACCTGATGGGCCCCAGCCTGCACCAAGTCTTCGGACGGGCCAGCGCCCAGGCCCAGGGCTTCAGCTACTCCAGTGCCCTGCAAGGCGCCGGCCTGCAATGGAACGACGCCACCCTGGAGCGCTGGTTGAGCAACCCGGCGACCCTGGTGCCGGGCAACAACATGATGTTTCCCGGCCAGCCCGACCCGCAGAGCCGGCAGCACCTGATTGCCTACCTGAAAAGCCTGCATTGACGGCACAGGCCGCGCCGTCGCAGCTGCGCCAACGCTGAAACGACAACGCCCGGAGCCTGGCCCCGGGCGTTTTCTGACCCGCCCAACAACGCCCGTCAGGCTTTGCGAGTACGCGGCAGGAAGATCGCCAGCACCCCGAACAGCGGCAGGAACGAGCACAGGAAGTACACGTACTCGATGCCATGGATGTCCGCCAGGTGCCCCAGCAGCGCCGCGCCGATCCCGCCAAAACCGAACATCAGGCCGAAGAACACCCCGGCGATCATGCCGACGTTGCCCGGCACCAGTTCCTGGGCGTAGACCACGATGGCGGAGAACGCCGAGGCCAGGATGAAGCCGATCACCACGCTGAGGACGCTGGTCCAGAACAGGTCGACATGGGGCAGCAACAGGGTGAACGGCGCCACCCCGAGGATCGAGAACCAGATCACCGCCTTGCGCCCGATCTTGTCGCCGATCGGCCCGCCGAAGAAGGTTCCCGCCGCCACCGCGCCGAGGAACAGGAACAGGTGCAGTTGCGAGCTGGCCACCGACAGGTCGAATTTCTCGATCAGGTAGAAGGTGAAGTAACTGGTGAAGCTGGCCATGTAGAAGTACTTGGAGAACACCAGCAGCCCGAGGACCACCAGGGCGCTGATCACCCGATTCCTCGACAGCCCGTGGGTCGCCGCCTGGCCCTGCTTGAGCTTGTGCAGGCGCAGGTGGTTGGCGTACCAGCGGCTGATGCCGTAGAGCACCACCAGGGCAAACAGCGCGAACAGGCCGAACCAGGCCACATTGCCCTGGCCGTAGGGAATGATGATCGCCGCGGCCAGCAAGGGGCCGAACGCGGTGCCGGCATTGCCACCGACCTGGAAGCTCGACTGCGCCAGGCCATAGCGCCCGCCGGAAGCCAGCCGGGCGACCCGCGAGGCTTCCGGGTGGAAGGTCGAGGAGCCGATGCCGATCAAGGCCGCGGCCAACAGGATCAGGGCAAAACTGCCCACCTGAGACATCATCAGAATGCCGATCAGGGTGCAGACCATGCCCGCCGGCAGCAGGAACGGCAGAGGCCGCCGATCGGTGTAGAAACCGACCCAGGGCTGCAACAGCGATGCGGTGAGCTGAAAGGTCAGGGTGATCAGCCCGACCTGGGTAAAGCTCAGGCCGTAGTTGCTCTTGAGCATCGGGTAGATCGCCGGCAACACCGCCTGGATCAGGTCATTGATCAAATGGGCCAGGGCCACGGCACCAATGATGCGCAGGACCAGTGGGCTGCTTTGCGAAGCAGAAGAAGTCGTCGTTGCGACGGTCTGAGGGTTGCTGCTAGCCATAGGATTTTCCGTACAACGGGTGGGTGCACAGGGGCAGGTGCGCCAATGTGCCATTTTTCAGTGCGCCCGCGCCATCCCATTAGCTTGCTAACGACTTCAGCCAGCCGACTGATAGCCCATCGCCATGGTCTGAATCTTGCTCCTGCCGCCACACCAACCCGACGCCCTTACCCAGGGTGGCGAAAATGGGAAGTAACGCTACAGCGCCGGCATGATCCTGGCGCCGGTTGCACACTTTCCGAGGCGTTTTTACGAGGGCACAGGGTCCGGGCCAGCCGCCTCGACCGCACGCCAATGGTGCGTGGTGCCCAAAGGAGCAGTAGTGCATGCATCTATTTCTGGCACCGGGCATGGCGTTGTTGGGGCGTTTTGGCTTCGCTCGCAAATTCCAGCTGTTGTTTCTGCTGTTCATCCTGCCGCTGCTGGGCAGTCTGTGGATGATCGGCCAGGACTACCGCGACAGGCTTGGCCTGATGGCCACCGAACGCTCCGGGATCCGCCAACTGCAAGCCCTGGATACTCTGGACAACCTGCTGACCGCACAGCGTGATCGTGCCGCCCGCTGGCGCGCCACCGAGACCAACCGCCAGCCGACGCCGGCGACCCTCGCCGCGGTGGCGGCGTTCGATGCGGTCCAGCCCGGCCTGCTCCAGGCCAGCGAAGAGCTGGGCAATGCCCTGCACCAGGCCGGCGCCGAGGACGACACCCTCGCTCGCTACCGGGCGCTGCAAGGCAGCCTGCAAGGGTTGGACTCGAAAAGCCTGGCCAGTGTCGGCTGGTGGCCGGACGGCTACGAACGCTTCACTTCAGCCCTCGGCGCCCTGCAGGCGCTGCGTGAGCAGATCGCCATGGACACCCGCCTGACCCTGGCTCCCTGGCTGGAAACCTACCTGTTGACGCAGATTGCCACCCAGCATGCCCCGGACCTGATCGAGCGGGTCGGACGCCTGGCAGCCGTTGGCCAAGCCTCGGTGGTATCGGGCCAGTTCACTCTGCAAAGCCGTCTGCAACTGCGGGACTTGCGCAGCCGCATCGGCGATGCCCGCGAACAATTGAGCAAGACCGGCAGCCTGCTGGAAGCCCGCCTGCCCAGCGAACTGCAGGCCTGGGCCGGGCGCTATCAGGACAGCCTGAAGCAGCTGGACGAGCAGTTGAAAGTGCTGGATGACGGGCTGTTCGCCGGCAGCATCATCCTCAAGCCGCAAGCCTTCGAACAAGGCCTCGATACCCTGTTGGGCCAGCTGGCGAACTTGCGCCAGGACTCCCTGGCCGCCCTCGACAGCCGTCTGGATCACTACCAGGGTTCAGCCCTGCGCCAGCTGATCCTGGTGGCTACGGTGCTCGGTTGCCTGGTGCTGGCAGCGCTGTACCTGTTCGTCTGCCTGCAAGCCTCGATCCGCCGCAGCGCCAGCGGCATCACCCTGCTGGCCGAAGCCCTGCGCGACGGCAATCTGTGCCTGCAAGTGCCGGTACAGGGCCGCGATGAGCTGGCACTGATCAGCACCGCGCTGAACGTGGCCGTGGTGCAACTGCGTGGCAGCCTGCAAGGGGTGGATCACGAAACCCTGCAACTGGGAGACGCGGTGCGCAGCCTCAACCAGCACGCCAGTGGTGCCTTGAGCGAAGTCGAGGCCCAGCAACAGCAGATCAGCCAGATTGCCGCAGCCGCCACACAACTGGCTGCCACGTCCCAAGGGGTCGCACAGAGCTGCGAACAGGCCTCCGGCAGTGCCCAGCAGACCCGAAGCATCGCCAGCGACAGCAGCCGCGACAGCCAGCGCACCACCGCCAGCATCCAGCAACTCAACCAGCGCCTGAACGACACCGCGGCCGCCCTGGGCCGGGTCAGCGAGCAAGGGCAGCAGATCCAGCTGGTGGTGGACACCATTCGCGGCGTGGCCGAGCAGACCAACCTGCTGGCGCTGAACGCCGCCATCGAAGCGGCCCGCGCCGGAGATCAGGGCCGGGGCTTTGCCGTGGTCGCCGACGAAGTGCGCAGCCTGTCCCAGCGCACCCAGTCGTCCACGGCGCAGATCGCCGCCACCGTGGACAGCCTGCGCAGCACGGTGAATGAAGCGGTGAGCCTGATGCAGGCCGCTTGTGACCAAGCCCAGAACGATGCCCAGTCGGTGACCGGCTTGGGCCTGCGCCTGGCGCAGATCGCCGATGCGGTGCAAGGGGTCAGCGACACCCTGGCGCAGATCGCCACCGCCGTGGAGGAACAGGCCTGCACCGCCGATGAAGTCAGCAGCAACATCCAGCACGTGGATCAGGCGGCGGTGCGTCTGCTGGAGGGGGCCCGGGCGGTGAACCTGGCGGCAGACAGCCTGAACCAGGGCAGTCGGGCCCTGAGCGTCAACACCGGGCGCTTCCGCTTGGCCTGAAGCCGACGGCCCTCAAGCCCTCAGCCGAGCCTCGGGGAAGTCCGCTTCGAGCTCGGCCTTGAGCCATTGGATAAACCATTCCACGTCCTCGGACCATTCAGCATCCGGGGTCAGTACGCGGTAGCTTTCCAGCTTCACCTGATCTTCCAGCACCCGCACCAGGGTCCCGGCCTTGAGCTCCTCGCGCACCAGCACTTCATTGGCCAGGGCAATCCCGCCGCCGCTTTCGGCCACCGACAGGGCATGATCGTTGTTCACGTAGATCAGGTCGGAGGTGAGGTGGATATCCAGGCCATTGGCGGCGAACCACAGGTTCCACCACTCGCCGTCATCGAAATGGATCAACTCGTGGCGGGCCAGGTCCGCCGGGCCCTTGATCGGCTCGATACCGGCCAGGTAGGCCGGGGTGCAGATGGGAAACACCCGGGGGCAGATCAGGCTGACCCGCGACTCGGGGTACTGCCCGTCCAGGCCGTAGGCGATCCCCAGGTCGCTGGTCTTGGCGTCCACTTCGGTGAAGGTCGAGTTCGGTTCGATGGCGAACTTCAGGCCCGGGCGCACATGGCGCAGCGCCTCCAGGCGCGGGGTCAGCCAGCGCTTGGCAAACCCCGGCACCACCATGATCCGCAGCCAGCGCTCGGCGGCCTTGGGCTGGGCTTCGCGCCCGGCCTCGATGATCAGTTGCAGGGCGGCGGCGATCTTGCGGTGGTACTTCTCCCCTGCCGGAGTCAGGATCACCCCGCGCGAGGTGCGCTCGAACAGCTGCACTCCGAGCCAGTCCTCCAGCAGCTTCACATGACGGCCGATGGCCGGCTGGGTGACATGCAGCGACTTGGAGGCTTCGACATAACTGCCCAGGCGGGCCGCGGCATCAAAAGCCCGCACCGCATTCAACGGTGGCAAACGCTGCTCGACCATGATTTTGCCCGCCCCTTGCTATTAAATTATTTAACAGCTGGTATGTTAAAATTGATGTTTCGCCCCCGCAACCCCTCACTGATAATCAGCCCCAGCAGAACAATAAGAACCCGCGCAAAGCCTTTAAAAACAGGCTTTGCACGCATCCGAACACATCTCGATCCTGCCCTAAGAAAAACAATATCCATGGCCTGCACGACAGCCCATGGGGGAATCGGAGGTAAGGCATGAATGCCCTGCATTCGCTGCAAACACTGGCGGTGTCGATCCGCTCGGTGCGCAAGGTCTACGGCGATCCACACAGCGGCCCGGTGGCCCTGAAGCACATCGACCTGGACATCCGCGACAACGAATTCTTCACCCTCCTGGGGCCTTCCGGCTGCGGCAAGACCACCTTGTTGCGGATGATCGCCGGCTTCGAATTTCCGACCCAGGGCGAGATCCTCCTCTACGGCGAGAACATCGCCGAGCGGCCGCCCTTCGAGCGTCCGGTAAACACCGTGTTCCAGCATTACGCGCTGTTCCCCCACATGACCCTGGCCGAGAACCTGGCCTTTGGCCTGGAATCCCGGCCCATGGGCCAGGTGCTGAGCAAGGCGCAGATCGCCGAGCGGGTGCGCGAGATGCTGGCCCTGGTGCAGATGGAACGCTTCGCCGGGCGCAAGCCCAACCAACTGTCCGGCGGCCAGCAGCAACGCATCGCCCTGGCCCGGGCCCTGGCGCCCCATCCCAAGGTGCTGTTGCTGGACGAACCGCTGTCGGCCCTGGACCTCAAGCTGCGCCAGGCCATGCGCGAAGAACTCAAGGCGATCCAGGCCAAGACCGGCATCACCTTCATCTTCGTCACCCACGACCAGGAAGAAGCCCTGACCCTGTCCGACCGCATCGCCGTGCTCTCCGAAGGCGAAGTGCAGCAAGTGGGCCGCCCGGAAGAGATCTACGAACAACCGCGCAATCGCTTCGTCGCCGACTTCATCGGTGAAACCAACTTCATCCAGGCCCAGGTCAGCCGCATCGAGGCCGGGCTGGCCTGGTTCAGCGGACCCGCCGGAGAGGCACTGCCGGCGCAACCCTGCAACACAGTCAAAGTCGGCCAGCAGGTCACCCTGTCCGTGCGCCCGGAGCGCCTGCACCTGCGTAGCGAGGCCGCGGAAGGCGCCCTGGCGTGCCGCATCGAGGCGCAGATCTACCTGGGCACCGACCTGCAATACCAGGTCAGCCTTGGCGACGGCACGCGCCTCACCGTGCGTGCGCCCAACAGCCTCGAACACCATCCGCGCCTGAGCGTGGGCAGCCACGCCGGGCTGGTGTTCGAGCGCGGCAGCGCCAGCGTCCTGCTGGATTGACCACGAGGATTCGCCATGCACGCCTCATCGATTTCCCAGCACCTGGAACGGCGCAAGGCCCTGCGCAGTTTTCTCGGGGTCAGCCCGGCGCTGATCGCCATCGGCCTGTTCCTGATCGTGCCAATCCTCATCGTCATCGGTTACTCGCTGATGGAAGCCAACCCCTACGGCGGGGTGAACAAGGTTTTCAGCAGCGACGCCTACACCGCCCTGCTGTTCGAGCGGCAACTGGATGACAGCCTGGCCTTCACCGACTCCTACCTGCTGATCGCCCTGCGCTCCATCGGCATCGCCGGGCTGACCACGGTGATCACCCTGCTGATCGGTTTTCCGGTGGCGGTGTGGCTGGCCATGCAGCCGGTGCAGCGCCGCGGCCTGCTGATCTTCCTGATCACCGTACCGTTCTGGGCCAACCTGCTGATCCGCACCTACGCCTGGATCCTGCTGCTGCGCAACACCGGGGTGATCAACAACAGCCTGATGGACCTGGGGCTGATCCACGAACCGCTGCAACTGCTGTACACCGACGGCGCGGTGCTGCTGGGGCTGGTCTACACCTACGCGCCCTTCGTGGTACTGCCGATCTACGCCACCCTGGAAAAGATGGACATCCGCCTGCTGGAAGCCGCCCAGGACCTCTACGCCGGACGCTGGCGAACCTTGCGCAAGGTGGTGCTGCCAATCGCCAAGCCGGGGATTTTCGCCGGGGCGATCCTCACCTTCGTGCCCTGCCTGGGGGCCATGATCGCCCCGGAACTGCTGGGCGGCGGCACTCGAATGATGCTCGGCAACCTGATCTTCCGGCAGTTCAGCGACGCCCGTAACTGGCCCTTCGGCGCCGCCCTGTCCCTGGTGCTGATGGCCGCGGTGATGCTGGTACTGACCGTCTACGCCCTGCGCGCCCAGCGCCAGCGAACCCTTCAGGAGGGTGCATGATGATCTGCCTGTTCAAACGCAACGGCCTCGGTGTTCAGGACTTTCCCGGCTTCGGCGGTTTCAGCTTCCTGTTCTACCTGTACCTCTACGCGCCGATCCTGGTGCTGGTGGTGTTCTCCTTCAACGCCAACCAGTCGGCCACGGTGTGGAGCGGCTTCAGCCTCGACTGGTACCGCGCGGCGTTCGCCAACCAGGCCCTGCGCCAGGCGGCGGGCAACAGCCTGCTGATCGCCGTGTGCGCCAGCATGGCGGCCACCGCCATCGCCACCCTGGCCGCCCTGGGCACCTCGCGCGGGGCCAGGTTCAAGGGCCTGCAACTGTCCATGGGCGCCATCATGCTGCCCCTGGTGTTGCCGGAAATCGTCGTCGGCGTGGCGACCCTGGCGCTGTTCTCCACGCTGGGGCTGTCCCTGGGCTACGGCAACCTGATCATCGCCCACACGGTGTTCTGCATCCCCTTCGCCTACTTGCCGATCCGCGCCCGCCTCAACGACATGGACCTGTCCCTGGAACACGCCGCGGCGGACCTGTACGCCGGCCCCTGGCGGACCTTTCGCAAGGTGACCCTGCCGCTGCTGATGCCGGGGATCGTCTCCGGGCTGATGCTGGCCTTCATCGTCTCCCTGGATAACTTCGTGATCTCGATGATGGTGTCCCAGGCCGGCACCACCACCCTGCCGATCTTCATCTTCGGCCTGTTGCGCATGGGCGTGACACCCGACGTCAACGCCGTGTCGACGCTGATCCTCGGCGTCTCGGTGCTGTTCGTCAGCCTCTCTTACCTGTTGAGCAAGAAACACCCTTGAACCGTCCACTGACCTTGGGGAAATGCCATGAGCAAGTTGATCGCAAGTCTGGGAACCTCGCTGCTGCTGAGCCTGCCACTGGCGGTGCAGGCCGCCGAAAAACTCAACGTCGTGAGCTGGAGCGGCTACTTTTCGCCGGAAATTCTCGCCAAGTTCCAGAAGCAGACCGGCATCGAGGTCACGGTGGATTCCTACGATTCCAATGAAACCCTGCTGGCCAAACTGAAACAGGGCGGCACTGGATATGACGTGGCGATCCCCTCCCACCAGTTCATCCCGATCCTGATCAAGGAGCAGTTGCTGGAACGCTTCGATCCGGCCCAGCAGCCCTACTACGCCGGTGTGGTCGACAACCTGAAAAAGCCGACCTGGGACCCTGAAGGCGCCTACTCGGTGCCCTTCATCTGGGGCACCACCAGCGTGGTGCTCAACGGCGAACGCTACACAGGCCCGAGCGACAGCTACAAGGTGCTCTACGAACCGCCAGCGGAGCTGCAGGGGCGGATCAACATGTTCGACTCGGTGAGCGAAGTGATCGACATGGCCAGCCTGTACCTGAACATTCCGCTGTGCAGCGAAGACCCCAAGCAGATGCAGCAGATCCTTGGCCTGCTCAAGGCGCAGAAGCCCTTCGTCAAGACCTACAGCTCCAAGGCCGGGGCGATCCGCGAGAACCTGGCGGCCGGGGAAATCGACATGTCGATGTTCTGGGGCGGCTCGTCGATGCGTGCCCGGGAGATGAAGCCCAGCCTGAAATACCTCTACCCCAAAGAGGGCGTGCTGGCCTGGGTGGACAACATGGTCATCCCCAAGGGCAGCAAGCACCCGGCGAACGCCAAGGCCTTCATCGCCTTCCTCAGCCAGCCTGAGAATGCCGCCATGACCCAGAACTTCCTCAAGCACCAGAGCCCGATCAAGGGCGTCGAACCCTTCCTCGACGCGGGGCTCAAGGATGCCCCCGAGCTGCACATTCCCGAGGGCACCAAGGTGGTTTTCAGCCAGACCTGCGGCGAAGGCGCGATCCGCCTCGCCGACCGCCTGTGGACCAACCTGATGCGCTGATCGGCATCGATTTCTGCCGCCCCGGCCAGGAGGCCGGGGCGTTTTTCCAGCCGTTGAAAGGCCCCCTGCCATGACTGCCAATCCCCCCAGCGAACTGGTCCTGCTCCAGGCCCATGAACTCGCCGAGCGTATCCGCCTGCGTCAGGTTTCCTGCCGGGAAGTGATGCAGACCTACCTTGCCCACATCGAAGGCTACAACCCCCTGGTCAATGCCCTGGTCAGCCTGCAACCGGCCGACAGCCTGCTGGCCCAGGCCGAGCAGCGCGATGCCGAACTGGCCCGTGGCGAGTACCGTGGCTGGATGCACGGCCTGCCCCACGCGATCAAGGACCTGTCGCTGACCCAGGGCATCCGCACCACCCTGGGCTCGCCGCTGTACCGGGATTTCATCCCCGAGCGCGACGGCATCATGGTGGAACGGATCAAGGCCGCCGGGGCAATCATCATCGGCAAGAGCAACACCCCGGAGTTCGGCCTCGGCTCGCAGACCTACAACCCGCTGTTCGGCGCCACCGGCTGCGCCTATGACCCAAGCAAGACCGCCGGTGGCAGCAGTGGCGGTGCCGCCGCGGCCCTGGCCCTGCACTTGGTGCCGGTGGCCGACGGCAGCGACATGATGGGCTCGCTGCGCAACCCGGCGGCCTTCAACAACATCTTCGGCTTCCGCCCGTCCCAGGGCCGGGTGCCGTTCGACGACAGCAGCGACCTGTTCATCGACCAGCTCGGCTACGAAGGCCCCATGGCCCGCAGCGTGCGCGATGCAGCGCTGCTGCTGTCGGTGCAAGCCGGTGGCGATGCGCGGGCGCCGCTGTCCATCAGTGAGTCCGGCCAGGGCTTCGCCGCGCCACTGGAGCGCGACTTCAAGGGCACGCGCCTGGGTTGGCTGGGGGACTTCGACGGTTACCTGCCGATGGAGAAAGGAGTAATGGCGCTCTGCGAAAAGGCCTTGGGCGATTTCCGCAGCCTGGGCTGCAGCGTCGAGCCGGCCCGCCCAGAGTTTGCCCCCGAGCGCCTGTGGAGCAGTTGGCGCACCTTGCGCCACTGGATGGTCGCCGGCTCCCTGGGCAACGCCTATGCCGACCCGCACAAGCGTTCACAGCTCAAGGCAGAAGCCATCTGGGAAGTGGAAAACGGCCTCAAGCTGTCCGCCAGCCAGGTCTTCGACGCCTCGGTGATTCGCAGCGACTGGTACCGCGCCATTTCAAAGCTGTTCCAACGCTTCGATTACCTGCTGCTGCCCAGCGCCCAGGTCTTCCCCTTCGACAAGAACATCCCCTGGCCGCGCAGCATCGCAGGCGTGGCCATGGACACCTATCACCGCTGGATGGAGGTGGTGATTCCCGGCACCTTGTCCGGCTGCCCGGTGGCCAGCGTGCAGGCCGGCTTCAACGCCGACGGCCTGCCCATGGGCTTGCAGATCATCGGCAAACACCAGGCCGACTTCGCCGTCCTGCAACTGGCCCACGCCTACGAACAGGCCAGCCGCTGGTTCCAGCGCTGCCCATCGCCACTGATTTCGGGGGGGAAGGGATAAACGGTTGATAGCGTAGATAATTTTTTTATAAAAACGCTTGACGCATTGTCGTTCCGAGCGAATAATGCGCGCCACTTGGCTACATAGCTCAGTTGGTTAGAGCATAGCATTCATAATGCTGGGGTCCGGGGTTCAAGTCCCTGTGTAGCCACCAAGTACTAAAAACGGCTTACCGCAAGGTAGGCCGTTTTTTTATGCCCGCGAAAAAGTACCGGGAATTACGCCGCATTGATCCACAAACGCGACACCCGCATTGAGCACCGCCACTGCCTGGGATAGAACACGGCGGCAGTGTTTGTGAGAGCTGCGCCATCCTCACTTCAAGGGCTCGAAAATGAAAATAAAAACTACCGGACCCGCGGTCGCTCCCTGGCTGTTCTCGCTTCTGGCAATCGGCTGTACCCCGACCTTCGCCGAGCAGGTTCCCACCCCGCCCTCCAACCTGTTGACCGCCGCCGTGGCCTGGAAGCAGACCGCCGCCGAATTCGAGGCGCTGTACTACCAGGGCTTCAACATCGCCCGCCTGCAACTGGACCGTGCCCTGCAGGAGCACAAGGCCGGCGACCGGCCGCTGGCGATCATCAGCGACGTCGACGACACCGTGCTCAGCAGCAACAGCTACTGGGGCTACATGATCAATTCGGGGAAAGAGTTCTTCGACGACGAGGCCTGGGACAAGTGGGTCGCGGACAATGGCCCGGTGGCCACTCCGGGCGCCGTGGAATTCCTCAAGTACGCCCAGTCCAAAGGCGTCGAGGTGTTCTACGTCACCAGCCGCGACCAGGGCGAAAAGACCTACGACCACGCCCTGTCCAACCTGCGCAAGAACCAGTTGCCCTACGCCGATGAACAGCACCTGACGGTGTACCGCGACAGCTCCAACAAGGAGCCACGGCAGCAGGAAATCGCCAAGGACCACAACGTGGTGCTGATGCTGGGCGACAACCTCAACGACTTCAAACGCAAGTACTACGTGGCCGACGTCAAGCAGCGCAGCAGCCTGATGACCGAGGACAAGCAGCAGTTCGGGCGCAAGTTCATCCTCTTCCCCAACCCCACCGACGGCCATTGGTTGAAAGCAATCTTCGGTGATTCCGAACCGCCGGCCACGCCGGAAAACCGCGCCAAGTTCAAGGCGGCGGCCGGAGCTAACGCCTGGCAGGTGAAAGACTAACCACGCAACACCACAGCCCCCGCACAGGGGTGGTCATGGCTCCCTTCGAGCCATGACCCGCTACAGCGACCATCGCACCGTCACCATGGCATTGCGCGGTTCACCATAGATGTCATTGCCGTAGTAGGTATTGGTGCTGATGCTCTGGTAGTACTTCTTGTCGAAGACGTTGTTCAGGTTAAGCCGAAACTCAAGGTGTTCGGACGCCCGATAGCGAGTCATCAGGTCCACCAGGGCATAGCCTTTCTGTTCGACGTACATCGGCGTGCCCGAGTCGTAGAAATTCACATCCTTGTTGTAGATCCGGTTCTGGCTATAGAGCCCCCCGCCCACAGTCCAACGATGCAAGTCTCCCGGCAGTTGGTAAGTGGTAAAGGCCTTGAACACGTGACGTGGAATATCGGTGTCGAACAGGCGGCCAACATTGTCCTCGTTGCTGTCCTTGCGATACTTGGCCTGGGCATAGGTGTAGCCCGCCCCCAACTCCCAACCCGGCGCCAGCTTACCGTTGACCTCAAGCTCGATACCTTCGCTGCGCACCTCGCCGCTGGCTTCGTAGCACTGCAGGCTGGAGCACTGAGCGCTGACCACCTGCTTGGCGCGATTGACCTGGTCGATCCTGAACACCGCAGCGCTGGCGGTCAGGGCCCCCTCGAAGTATTCGCCCTTGATGCCCGTCTCGTAGTTCTTGCCGACTACGGGCTTGATCAAGCCACCGGAGCTGTCCACTTCCGCTTGTGGGCTAAAGACATCGGTGTAGCTGACATACACCGAGTGATGGGCGTCAAGGTCGTAGACCATGCCGGCATAGCGGGTGAGGTTGCGGGTGACCTTGTAGTCGGTGCTGGAGGCGGTGCGCACCCCGGCAAAGCGCGTATCCACATCGTAGTCGTACCAGTCCAGGCGCCCGCCCAGAATCAGGGTCAGGGGCTCGGCGAGGCTGAAACGTGAGGTGAGGTAGAAGCTTTTCAGCTCGGAGTTGCGCTCCTGGCGCCAGTAATCCAGGTCCATCTGCGGCTTGGGCACGCTATGGGGATCGGGACGGTAGATGTTGGTCCGCGTCTCGTTGTCCTGGAAATTGCCCTTGCCGCGAAAGGCCAGCTCACGCTGACTGGCCCCCACCACCAGCTCATGCTCACGCCCGAACAGGGCAAACGGCCCGGAAGCGAAGAGGTCGTAGCTGCCTTGCTGATCCTTGTAGTGGTACTGACCGACGTACTGGCCGAACTCGTCGAAATCGGCGCCGAAACGCTCGGTCATCGAACCGAGCATCTGCAAGTCGGACCAGGACTTGCTGGCCGACAGCAACAATTTCCAGGCGTTGTCGAAGCGGTACTCCAGGCGACCAAAGGCCGTGACGTTGTTCTGATCCCAGTACTCCCAGTCACTGCCCAGGTAGGCCGAGCGCGACAGGGGCAGGTGCCGGCCGTCAATCGCCGCAGGCAGCCCGCCCCAGGTCGTGGTCGTGTGCGACGCCTGATTGGTAGCGCCCACGGTCAGCGTGGTGTTGTCATTCAAGTCGGCCTCGACAATGCCGTAGAACACCGAACGCTCGGCATCGGCCACGTCCTGGAAACTGTTCTTGCTCTGGTAGGCAGTCACCAGGCGCCCGCGCAACGTGCCACTGTCATTGAGGGCACTGGAGGCATCGATTTCGCTGCGGTAATTGTCCCAACTGCCGGCACTGGCAGTGATGCTCAGACGCGGTGCGGCAGTGGGCCGCTTGCGCACCATGTTGATCGCCGCCGAGGGGCTGCCCGTCCCCTGCATCAGGCCAGCGGCGCCACGCATGACTTCGACCCGATCGAAGATCGCAGTGTCGGCCGCAGTGCTCATGTCCCGGCTCAGGTAATGCGACATGTCGTTGGCCAGGCCATCGACCATGAGGTTCTGTACTTCAAAACCCCGCGAATAGAAAATCGGCCGCTGGGGTCCGTCCTTGGTGATGGAAATGCCCGGGGTGCTCTTGAGCACATCCTCCAGGCTTTGCATGTTCTGATCGTCCATGCGCTGGCGGGTGACCACGGTCACCGACTGTGGAGTCTCGCGAATCGACAGGGCCAGCTTGGTGGCCGTCTGCATGGCACCGGTGGTGTAGGAACCGGTGTCTTCGGTGGTGGTACCCAGAGACACGCCGGTGATCTGGGTCGGCCCCAGATGCAGCGCCGCCCCCGTCGGCAACTTGACCAGGGTATAGCGCGCCGGGCCTTCCTGGCGCAGCTGCAAGCCACTGCCGGCCAGCAGCTGCGCCACGCCCTGACTGAAGGAATAATGGCCCTTGAGCCCCTGGGTAACGAGCCCCTGGGTCTGGCTGGAGCCAAAGGACAGGGTAACTCCGCTGGCCGCGGCAAACTCACTGAGTGCAGTACCCAGTGCTCCTGGCGCAATGTTGAATTCCTGCGCTTCGCCCACCGCCTCCTGGGCCAGGGCCAACGGCGCAACACAGGTGGCCGCCAGCAGCGTGCCAAGGGTGATGCTCAACGCCTTGCGATTGAAACTGCGCCGCAAGGCGGCCTGGGTGAAACGACTCCGGTGGCTCATGTACGCGTCCTATGCCATAGCAGTAAAGGCGGCTGATTGACCGCTCTACTGATGAGCCGAACGCCAGGCGGAATCGGCAAGGCGCATTGACGATTTTTCTTCAAGCGACCATTCGCCCGTCACGCTTGCACACGCACCCAGTACCTGGAAAACCGGCGCACCCTCACCGGCAACGACAATGGCAGGTTGGCCAGCACCCCATCGATATCATCCAGGCGGAAGGCCCCGCTGATGCGCAGTTGCGCAACTTCATCCGCACACCCCAGGTAGCCAGGGCGGTAACGACCCAGCTCACGGATGAAATCCGCCAGTCGCCAGTCAAGCGCCACCAACTGGCCCCGGACCCAGGCACTCTCGGCATTGTCCGCCACCCGCAGGGCACCCATCTGCCCGGAGCCGAAGGTCAGCGCCTGGCCTTCGGCGACCCTCCGGGCATGTTGCGGATCATCGTTCAGGCGCACCTCCACCGCATGTTGCTGAACCGATACTTGGCTGAAGGTCGGCTCCAGGCGCACATCGAAACGGGTGCCCAGGGCCCGGATGCGGCCATGGGCAGTTACCACCAGCAAAGGACGCGCCGGGGCCCGGTCTGCGGCCGTGGTGACCTGGATCTCGCCCTGACGCAGGAAGATCAGCCGTTCTTCATGGCTGTAGGCAACGTCGACCCGGGTATCGGTATTGAGGTGCAGCCGCGTGCCGTCGGCCAGCAGCTCTTCCCGGCGCTGGCCGGTGCGCGTGGCGAAGTCGGCGCTGTAGGGAGACAGCCGATAGCCGCCCAGCAACGCCGAGCCGCCAGCCATCAGCAGCAGTACCTTGAGGCCCTGGCGGCGCTGGATGCCCATTTCCGACAAGACCGGCAAGGCAATATCCTGCGGGACCCCACGCAACTGCTGTTGCAGCCTTTGCACCCGGGCCCAGGCTCGCGCATGTTGCGCATCGGCGCCAAGCCACTGCTGCCAGGCCTGTTGCTGCGCCGCGCTGACCTGTTGATCGTTGAGGACCAGGTACCAGTCCACCGCTGCCTGCAGGTGGGCCTTGTCCAGGGGAGGAGGCGACGGCACGTTCAATCGTCCATCAGTTGTATGCATTGCAGCAGTGCCTTGCCCAGATGATTCTTGACGGTGGTCACCGACACCCCCAACTGCCGCCCGACCTGCACATAGCTCAGGCCGTCCAGCTGCACCATGAGGAAAATCTGCCGGGTGCGCGTGCCCAGTCCATCGAGCAAGGCATCGATGGCCAGCAATGACTCGATGATCAGATGATGGGTTTCAGGTGAAATGTCCTGGGGCTCCGGACGTGCCGCCAAAGCCTCCAGATAGGCCTGTTCCAGAACTCTGCGGCGCGCCTTGTCGATCAGCAGGCCGCGGGCGATGGTCGCCAGGTAATGACGGGGCTCTCGCAGTGCCGGCAACTGGCGCAGCGACAGCATCCGCACGAAGGTGTCCTGGGCCAGGTCTGCGGCATCGGCACAGTTGCCGGTGCGGCTGCGCAACCAGCCCTTCAACCAGCCGTGGTGGGCGCCATACAGATCTTCGATCTCCAGCGATATTGAAGCCTTGACCCCTGCGTCCATGATTGACCGTCGCTAATGATAATATCTCTCATTATTATCCAGCCGTTTTTTCATGACAACAGAGCGCCCTTCTCGGCAGACCTGAATGCCGCATGCCAGGCCTTTCCGGAAAAACCGCAGCACGCTGCGGTTTTTCCACCCAGGTCAGTTGAAGGGTTGTGGACGCGGTGTCTGCGCCGAGGACGGCGGCAGGATCGGCAACTTGAAGTCCGGTTGATCGCCGGTCAGGGTCTCAAGGAAGGCCACGATCTGGCCGACCTCCTCGGTGCCCAGCTTGCGCCCCAATTGCAGGCGGGCCATCACGTCCACCGCCTCTTCCAGCTTCCAGTACGCGCCGTCGTGGAAGTAGGGATAGGTCAGCGCCACGTTGCGCAGGGTCGGCACCTTGAACAGCATGCGGTCGGCGTCCTTGCCGGTCAGCCCGGCCACGCCCTGGGCCGGGTTCTGGGTGACGTAGGGCTCGATCATGCCCATTTTCTGGAACGAGCCGCCGCCCACCGCCTCGCCGTTGTGGCAGGCCACGCAGCCGATGGACTTGAACAGTTGATAACCCTTGAGCGCAGTCGGGCTGATGGCCGCCTTGTCGCCCTTGAGCCAGCGGTCGAACGGCGCATTGGGCGTCACCAGGGTGTCTTCGAAGGCGGCAATGGCGTTGGTGGCGTCTTCGAACCTGATCTCATCGTTGCCATACACGCGCTTGAACGAAGCCCGGTACTGCGGAATGGAACGCAGCACCTCCACCGCCAGTTCATGGGTAAAGCCCATTTCCCCCGGGTTGGTGATCGGGCCGCTGGCCTGCTCCTGCAGCGTGGCCGCACGGCCATCCCAGTACTGGGCAAAGCTCAACCCGGAGTTGAGCACCGTCGGCGAGTTGATCGGCCCCTGGTGCCAGTTGTGGCCGATGGAGGTAGGCAGGTTGTCGCTGCCGCCCATGCTCAGGTTGTGGCAGGAGTTGCAGGAAATGAAACCGGACTTGGATAACCGTGGATCGAAGAACAATTGCTTGCCCAACTCCACCTTGGCCACATCGCTGATCTTCGCCGGCTGCACCGGCAGGATCGGCTCGCTCGGCGTCTCTCCCCGCACCTCGCTCCCCAGCAGCAATCCGAACACAAGTAACCACTTACAAGCGTGCATGGCGTCCTCTCATCAGGCTTATGGTTTGCTGCACCCTGTGCCCAACCTCCCCCTGCCGCCCTGACTCAGATCAATCGGTGGCCGGGTGCACGCCTGCCTGCGACCCTATGTACAGGGCTGCTGAACAGCGCCTTGCCACTGGCCGAGCGCAGGGTCATGGCCACCTGCCGGCCCTGCTGGCGGCGCCACTGCTGTACATTGCCCTCCACGGACGACACCTCATTTCCCAGTGAACGGAGCTCAACGCGTGTTCTCGATCTTCCCTCCCCGTCACCCCTCACTCCTCAGCCTCGGCCTGCTGGCCGCCGCCCTCAGCCTCAGCGCCTGCCACAACCCGCCTTCTTCCACCGCCCTGCCCGCCGCCCCGGAAATCGCCTCGGGCTACCGCACCGACATGCAGACCCGGCACGCCGACAAACACATGGCCGCCGCCGCCAACCCGCTGGCCGCCGAGGCCGGACGCGAGATGCTGCGCAAAGGCGGCTCGGCCATCGATGCGGCGATTGCCATGCAGGCGGTGCTGACCCTGGTGGAGCCGCAGTCCTCGGGGATTGGCGGCGGCGCGATGATCGTGCTCTGGGACGGCAAGGCCGTGCGCACTTATGACGGCCGGGAAACCGCGCCGGCGGGCGCCACCGAAAAGCTCTTCCTGCAGGCGGACGGCAAGCCGATGCCCTTCCCCCAGGCACAGATCGGCGGCCGCTCGGTGGGCACCCCGGGCGTATTGCGCGCCCTGGAAATGGCCCACCAGAAACACGGGCGCCTGCCTTGGGCGCAATTGTTCGAACCGGCAATCCGCCTGGCCGAGCAAGGTTTCGCTATCTCGCCACGCCTGCACAGCATGATCAGCGCCGATCCGTTCCTGGCCCGCTCGCCGGACATGGCCGCGTACTTCCTGAATGCCGACGGCACGCCGAAAGCCGTGGGCACCTTGCTGAAAAATCCACAGCTGGCCGCCGTGCTCAAGCGCATCGCCCTGGAAGGCCCGGACGCCCTGTACACAGGCCCGGTGGCTGCGGAAATAGTCGCCAAGGTCCAGGGCCACGCCAACCCCGGCAGCCTGTCGCTCAACGACCTGCAAGGCTACCGCGCCAAGGAACGCGCGCCGCTGTGCAGCGACTACAAGCGCTGGCAGGTGTGCGGCATGCCGCCGCCTTCATCGGGCGGTGTGGCGGTGGCGCAGATCCTCGGCACCCTGCAGGCTCTGGAACAACGCGACCCGCGCTACGCCCTGGCCCAGCTCAAGCCGCAGAAAACCAAACTGCCCGCCGGCCTTGAGCCCGCGCCGCAAGCGGTGCACCTGATCGCCGAAGCCGAGCGCCTGGCCTATGCCGACCGCGGCCTGTACGTGGCCGACAGCGACTTCGTACCGGTGCCCGTGGCCGGCCTGATCGCCCCGAGCTACCTGGCCAAACGCGCCGCGCTGATCGGCGAGCGCAGCCTGGGCAAGGCCGAGCCGGGCAAGCCCCAGGGCATCCAGGTGGCTTACGCACCGGATCGCTCGCCAATGCGCATCTCCACCTCGCAAGTGGTGGCGATGGATGACCAGGGCGGCGCGGTGTCCATGACCACCACGGTGGAAGCGGCCTTTGGTTCGCACCTGATGGTCCAGGGCTTCATGCTCAACAACCAGCTGACCGACTTCTCCTTCATCCCCGAGGAAAATGGCCAGAAGGTGGCCAACCGCGTCGAACCGGGCAAGCGCCCGCGCTCGTCCATGGCGCCGACCCTGGTCTTCGACCGCGCCAGCGGCGAACTGCTGGCCAGCGTCGGTTCCCCCGGCGGCTCGCAGATCATCGAGTACGTGGCCAAGTCGCTGGTGGGCATGCTCGACTGGAACCTCGACCCGCAAGCCGCCGTCGGCCTGCCCAACTTCGGCAGCCGCAACGGCCCCACCGAACTGGAGACCGGCCAATTCAGCCCGGCGCTGAAACAGGCGCTGAAAGCCCAGGGTCATGAACTGAACGAGATCGACATGACCAGCGGTACCCAGGCCATCGTTCGCGTGCGTAATGCCCAGGGCAAAGCCTCCTGGGCCGGCGGCGCCGATCCACGGCGCGAAGGGGAAGCGCTGGGGGATTGAAGGCCCTGTGCTGAACCCGAGGGCTGGCCGTGAGGCTGGCCCTTTTTTGTGGGCGGGGGCCCAGGGCGCTGTATGCAAGATTTTGCGGCGGTCTGTGTCTGACCCAGCCAGGGGTTCTGCCCTAGCATCGTCCTAGTCCAGCGAGGAACCGACGATGAACGAAATTGCCGCCAACCTTGATCTCCCGGGCCTGAGCCCACGCCGCCTGACGCCCCAGGACCTTGAAGTGATCTGCCGTCATCGCCAGGCGATGTTTCTCGATGCGGGCAAAGACCTCTGCACCTTGCAGCTGATGACCGAGCACTTTCGCCCCTGGTTGCGCGAACGCCTGGAGGACGGCCGCTATTACGGCTTCGCCCTGATGGACGCCGAGCAGAGCGTGGCCAGCATCGGCCTGATGAGCATCGACTGGCCGCCCCACCCTTCCCATCCGACCCAGGATCAGCGCGGCTACGTGCTCAACGTCTACGTCGAACCGGCCTACCGGAGGCGCGGCCTCGCGTCGGCGCTGATGAAACTGGCGGAGGCCGAGTTCAGCCAGCGCGGGCTGGGCTTTGCCGTGCTGCATGCGACCGAGGCCGGCAAGCCGCTGTATCAGGGGCTGGGTTGGGCGGCGACCAGTGAGATGGCGAAAGTGCTGGTAGGTTGAGTGAGTGACTGAGTTTCAGGTGATGCAAAAGGTGACATCGAAGACATGGATCACACACAAGAAAGCGAATGGGCTGACTGGAAATCAGGACTCCGCTCATTGGCGTTGCAACTCCACGTTCTTAATCTCCAAGGCGCTACCGAAAACATTCCAGCGCCCGTTCTGCGCAGAATCGCGAAGGAGATGAATCATGCCCCTTACTGAAGAAGAACTGTTGGCACGTGATGCCAAACGCAATATCGGCCAGGAGCTTCTGGACGCGATCATCGATGTCAAAGCCGGCCGGCAGGGCCATAGCATTCCGATCACCAAGGCCGCCGAAGCCCGTGGTAAAACCGGGTTGTCGAACCCAAACTTGCCCAACTGCTTGGCGTCTCGGTGAGAGCCCTTCCGGAGCGGCCCGTTCATTGCTGCATATCGCGATGCTCAGGCCCGATGTATTTCGTGAGGTGCTGGCACAACCTCTGTAGCCGCTGCCGCAGGCTGCGATAAGGACCGAAGGGCCTTCGGCGCCTGGGAGATCGCGGCGACCGTTCCGGTCGTTCGCAGCCTGCGGCAGCGGCTACAGGGTTGGTCAATCTCATAGTCATAAAATGTCGCGGCAATGCCGTTGCGACGCCCTCCCCTCCCGGCTATTCTTCGCCCGTCGCTGCAACATCAGCGAACGGGCTTGGCGGCCCGAACCACGAAAGGCGCAATAGCGCCCAAACACGAATGAAGGCGCTTTTTTTGTGCCCGCATTTCTGTGTCATGGCGGATTGCGCAGGGACCCCTTCGGGGGTGCCGGTTCCTTTCGTGCCGGTCCGCCAACCTTGTGCAATCCGCCACCCCAATCTGCTTGGCGGCAGACGGTGGTGGTTCCCCATACGAAAGGAGTCGTCACCATGCACCACACTCGAAATCCGTCCTCCCCACACCTCCCGTCACACAAAACCGGAGGTGCCCGATGACCACTCAATCGCCCCTGACCACCCTCGGTGAAATCCGCTTTTCCCAGTGCGGCGAGCACCCGCATCCGCTGTTTCGGGTGAATGCCGACGTGCCGATCAGCGATGCCCTGGAACACGCCTCGGCGCTGTTGCATCTGGCAAAGCAATTCACCCTGGAGGCGGCCATGGAGCCACGGTGCGACCGCTATGCTTGGGCGGCACACTACCTGGCAGAGATGGGCAAGGCACTGATGGACGACGTGCACGCCACACTCTCTGCATGACCTGATCGTCCCTGAACCAACGTCGCCTGCGCGGGCAGATCCAGCGATCTGCCCGTACATCGCTTGACGCACTCAGCGACTTGTTTAAGTCCCAGGACGGGACTAGGATCGCACCATGAGAATTATTGCAGTCAGTCAGTTGAAGGCCTTCTGGGAGCAGTACCCGGATGCAGAACAGCCCTTGCTGGCCTGGATCGATGAAGCAAGGAAAGCCGAGTGGACCAACCCCGCGCAGATCAAGGACCAGTACCGCAGTGCAAGCGTTCTCAAAAGCCGCAGGGTGGTCTTCAACATCAAGGGCAACGAGTATCGACTGGTCGTTGCCGTGGCCTATCGTTTCGGCGCGCTCTACATCAAGTTCGTAGGTACCCACCAGCAGTACGCCGCCATTGATGCCGACCGCGTAGACAGGGAGTAACCCACATGAACATCCGCCCCATCCACACCGACCAGGACTACCGCGCCGCGCTCAAAAGCGTCTCGCCCCTGTTCGACAATGAGCCGCAGCCCGGGACGCCTGAAGGCGATTACTTCGATGTGATGATCACCCTGATCGAGGCATACGAAGCCAGGCAGTTTCCCCTGGACCTGCCCAACCCGATCGAGGCGATCAAGTTCCGCATGGAGCAATCCGGCTTGTCCGCCGCCGACCTGGCGCCGGCCATCGGCCGCACCAATCGCGTCTACGAGGTGCTCAACGGCAAGCGCGCGCTGACCCTGCCGATGATCTGGAAACTGCACCAGCTGTTCGGCATCCCGGCCGAAAGTCTGATCAAGCCGAGCAAATCGTCCTGAGCCACGCTGCCGGGCTTGAGCTTGCCCTTGGGTAAAGGCTCAACCTGCCTGGCAGCCCAACCACACCAAGGACGTTCCATGCTCACCATCGGCCAAATGGCTCGCTGCCACAGCCTCACTACCAAGACCCTGCGCCACTACGACAGCATCGGCCTGTTCACCCCGGCCCTCACCGGCCGCGACAACGGCTACCGCTACTACAGCCCGGAACAGATCGTGACCCTGGGGCGCATCGTCTGGCTGCGGCAACTGGGCATGTCCCTGGAAGACATCCGCACGCTGGCGGACCAGGGCGGCCTGGACAGCGTGCTGCACATGCAGCAATCACTGCAGGACCACGCCCGGCAGCTGGAAAGCGAGATTGCCCGCAGCCAGAAAGTGCTCGACCACCTGCAACGCTATCTGGCGCAACCGCAACGCCAGATTCCGGCGCCGCAAACGCCGGAAAAAGTGCTCCTGGCGCCGCTACGGATCATCGGCATGGCCTGGCAGCAGGGGGATCCGGGCTCCATCGCCGAACTCTGGCAGCGCTTCGAACCCCGTGAACAGGAGATCCAGCGACTGGCCGACCCCGTTGGCACTTACGGTATCTGCCAACCTCTGGACGACGGCCATTGGCGCTACATCGCCGGCCTGCCGGTGGCCGCCGACGCGCCCTTGGTGCCGGGCATGGTGGAGCTGGAAATCCCCGGCCGCCACTACGCCCGGGTTGAGCATCACGGCACCGTGCACACCCTGCCGGAAACCTTCCGCGCCGCCTACAGCGAATGGCTGCCCGCGGCCGGGCTGCTGCCGATCGAAGCCCTGGAGTTCGAGTACAGCGGCGAACGCTTTCTCGGCCCGCTGAATCCCCACAGCGTGGTGGAGTTGTATATCCCGTTGAACGTGTGAAACGCCCGGCGCAGAGGCCGGCCATGGAACGACCGCTGGTCTGGGACCCTGTCCGGGCCGGCCGTTGTCAGCAAAAGTACCGCGGATGCCGTTATGCTCTGCAGCCATTCCCAGGCAACCGAGCGAAGGCGCGATGAGTTTCCAGGCAGGTGTGTTGCAGCAGATAACCGGCATCCGTCATGAGTTTTCCATCGTAGGCGCTGCCATGCCGGCCAATCTGTTCTTCTGCTCCCAGGTCCACAGCGGCGAAGTGGTGGAAGCCAGTACCACCCTGCCCAGCGGGATCATTCGTGGCGACGCGGTCCTGACCCATTCCGCCCGGCCCATCGCGGTGGTCACCGCCGATTGCCTGCCGCTGCTGATCAGCAGCCACGATGGCGCCTGGGTGGCAGCGGTGCACGGTGGCTGGAAAGGCCTGCGCAACGGGATCATCGCCCATGTGCTGGAGCACTTTGCCGCCCGCGGCGTCGGCGTGCCTCAACTGCGCGTGGCCATCGGCCCGTCGATCAAGCCTTGCTGCTATGAAGTCAGCGCCGATTTCATCGACTCCCTGTCCGCCGCTCATGATCCGCTGTGGCCATCTGCGCAAGCCCCCTGGAGTCGCCAACAGCCGGCCCCGCTGCTGCCCCCGCAAATTCCCCCGCCACAGCCGACCCAGGCCGACTCCCTGTGGTTCGACCTGAGTCGCTACGCCGTGTACCTGCTGCATGCCGCCGGCATCCAGGATGAGCAGATCGAAATCAGCGAGCTGTGCACCTACTGCTCGACCCCGACCCTGGCCAGCTATCGCCGACGCTTGCATCGGGGTGAAGCCAAGGCCTTCCAGTACTCCTGGATCGGCCGGACAGCCGCTTCATGATCAACAGCGCCGCCCGACTGCGGTAGGCTTGCCCCCTTCCCCTCAGACCCAACCCAAGGAGTGCCCGTGTCTGACAATCTCTATGCCCCGCCCCAGGCGGATCTGGCCGCCCCTTCGGCGCAAGCAGCAGCGCAACCTTTCTATGTGGTGTCCAAGGCCAAGTTCCTGACCCTGTACATCCTCACCTTCGGTGTCTACCAGCTGTATTGGGCCTACAGGAACTGGCATCAGTTCAGGCACGCCAGCGGCCAGGAATTGTGGCCGCTGGTCCGTGCCTTTCTCTCGATTTTCTTCATCCATGCGCTGTACCGCGAAGCCGACGCGATACTCAAGCGCGACGGCCGCAGCCAAGACTGGCGGCACGACGAACTGGCCACCCTTTTTGTCGGTGGGGTGATCCTCAATGCCGTGCTGGATGGCCTGGCCCGCCAGCACATGGGCTACCCGTTCATCGACATCGCCAGCCTGGCGTTGCTGCCGGTGCTGGCGTGGGTCACCTGGCTGGGCCAGCGCGGCCTGAATGCCGCCGCCGGCGACCCCGAAGGCCGCAGCAATGCCCGTTTCACCCCGCTCAACTATGTGCTCTGCGCCCTTGGGGCCGTGGTGCTGGTGCTGGCTTGCATCGGGGTGATGCTGCCGCCGGAGTGACCCCGGAACTCAGGCGCTGACGTAGACCCAGGCCTGGATCCCGGAGGCCAGGGTCACGCGCAGCCGCCAGTTCCTCGGGAGAGATACCGAACACCGTGCCGGCAAGCGGCGCGCTGTTCGCCGTCCCAGGGCGCAGGATCGGGTGACGGATCTTGCCACTGGCGGCCAATACCTCCTGATCGGTGATCTGCACCCAGCCCTGCTGGTGACCGAGCATCGCCTCCTGGTGGCCCTGCAGCTCACGGTCGGAGTTGGCCAACTGCTGCGCCTTGTCCTGCAGGGGGCCGCAGAAAAGCCCCGATGCGGGTGTTGCCCTGCTCATCCGCGACGCCCCTGGTCGATGCTGGTCCGCAATGGCGGGTGATGATCAAGACCGGTACATGAATGATCTGCGCTCATCAATCCCGCAGCGGCCGCAGGCTTCAGCTCGGGCTGTAGCGCAGGTGGATCAGCGCCAACCTTTCCTGCTGCTTGTTCTTGCGCTCTTCAATGGCAAAAGGCACAAACCCCAGCTTCGGATAAAGCAGCAAACCCGCCACATTGCTGTTGAAGCAGGACAGGGTCACCTCGCTGGCCTGGTGCTGGCTGCGGGCGATCTCGATCATCTGCCCGATCAACTGCGCCCCCAGGCCGAGGCCGCGCGCTTCGGGGTCGACGATCACGTTGCCGATGGTGCAGGTGCCGTCCTTTTCCCAACGATAAAAATTGGCAAAACCCACCACCTGCCCATCCAACTCGATCACCGTCGAGTCGCTGCGCTGGGCGATGGAGTCGCGCAACTGGTCGTGGGTCAGCGGCCAGGTGGCGGCGGGAAAGAAGAAAAACAGCTCTTCGGGATTGCGCGCAAAAGTGCAGATACGCGGGATGTCGGCGTCTTCTGCCGGGCGAAAGGCAACAGCCATGTGCAGTCTCCAGATACGGGGACATAACGTCCTTGTGAGGGGTAATCGTGCCTGCAGATTAGTCACCCGCCCGCGTGGCAATAGCAAGAGGCAGTTGCCGCACAGAGGCTTGTGCCATCGGCCCCAGCCTTGCAGACAAGCGCCAAGCCCCTGGGTTAATGTGCGGCTCTCGCAAAATCCACCAGGAATGCCCCATGGTCAAGCCCACCGCTGTCACCGACTGGGTTCATCGCGCGCCGCCCACCCGGGGCCTGGAGCGCATCGAGGCGTATTTCGCCGGCCATGGCTATGACATGCACCGCCACGACACCTACGCCATCGGCCGGACCCTGCGCGGGGTGCAGAGCTTCCAGTACCGCGGCGGCTGGCGCCATAGCCTGCCGGGGGCAACCATGGTCCTGCACCCCGACGAAGCCCACGATGGCGAGGCCGGCACCCACGACGGTTTCCACTACCGCATGCTGTATGTCGAACCCGCGCTGATCCAGCGGATCCTCGGCGGCCAGCCCCTGCCCTTCATTGCCGGTGGCCTGTCCAACGATCCGCGGCTGTCCGCCGCCACCGACGCCTTGCTGCGCGGGCTCGACAGCCCCCTGGATCCGCTGGAACAGGAAGACGCCCTGTTCGACCTGGCCCACGCCCTGAACAGCGTGTCCGGCATCACCCGGTCGCGCCAGCGCCTGGACTATGCCGCCGCGCAACGGGCCCGGGACTACATCCACAGTGCCCTGGACCGGACCCTGACCCTGGACGAACTGGAGGCCCACAGCGGACGCGACCGCTGGAGCCTGTCCCGGGACTTTCGCCTGCTGTTCGGCACCAGCCCCTATCGCTACCTGAGCATGCGCCGCCTGGACCTGGTCCGCGCCCTGCTGGTCCAGGGCCAGTCCCTGACCCAGGCGGCGCTGATCGCCGGGTTTTCCGACCAGAGCCACATGACCCGGCAGTTCCGCCAGGCTTACGGCCTGCCTCCGGCGCGCTGGCTGAAGATGCTCGGCCGCTGAGCCACACACGATCGTTCAAGAAACCACCGCCGCCGGCTGGTTACCCTCAGTGCTCATTCATCACTGATGTGGACCGCAACATGCCCAACCCAACCGCGCAAACCGCCTACCAGAGCATCAACTTCAAGCACAAGCTCGGCCTGTTCAGCGAACACTGGACCCCCAAGGTGATCGCCGAGATGAATGACTACCAGTTCAAGATCTCCAAGCTGCAAGGGGAATTCGTCTGGCACAGCCACGCCGACACCGACGAAACCTTCATCGTCCTCGACGGCCAGCTGTACATCGACTTTCGCGACGGCCGGGTGTCCATCGGCAGCGGCGAGATGTTCGTGGTGCCCAAGGGCGTCGAGCACAAGCCCTGGGCCGAGCAGGAGGTCAAGCTGCTGCTGATCGAGCCCAAGGGCGTGCTCAACACCGGCGACCAGGGCGGCGAACGCACGGCGCAGAACGACGTCTGGATCTGACCCCCGCCTGAATCTGCAAGGTGGAAAAGGGAATTTCCACCGCGCCGGCGGGGTCAGACGCTTTGACATGCCACTCCAATAACCGCTGCTGACCGACCGACGGAGTGCCAAAAACCCTACGTCGGGGAAAAAGCACGGGTAAAGTGACGCTTCGATTTTTTCTGTGCGATGGCTCTATCGCGGGGATGCCAGCCTGGTCCCGGCCTTTGATGACGCCCATGGCGCGTCCACTACCTGTTGCGACCCCTGATCCCTGCATGCCGACACCGCACCAAGCCAGCACCACGCCCACCCTGCTTCAAGACCTGCGCACCGGCACCGCGACCTTGCACGTAGCCCTGGAGAAACGCCTGCCGTTCTTCTGCGCGCAGCTTGATGCGCCCTGGTATCGACGCCTGATCCAGGCCTATTACGGTTTCTATCAGCCCCTGGAGGCGGCCCTGCAGGACAGCGGCCTGATCCCGCCGGGCTACGACCCCAGCCAACGCCTGAAAACCCCGACCCTGTTCGGGGATCTGCGTGCCCTGGGCCTGGATGCCGCCAGCATCCAGGCCCAGCCCCGCTGTGAGCAGCTGCCGTGCCTGACTGGCGCCGGGGCCTGCCTGGGCGTGCTCTACGTACTGGAAGGCGCGACCCTGGGCGGACAGGTCCTGCGCCGGGAAATGGCCCTACGCCTGGATCTGGACGCCAACAACGGCGGCGCCTTTCTCGACGTCTATGGCGCTGCCACCGGGCGGCGCTGGAAGGACTTTCTCGACTACCTGGGGCGCATGCCCGAAGACGCGAGCACGCGCCGAGACGCGGTCAGCGCCGCGCAATCCACATTTGCCTGTTTCGAACGCTGGCTCGACCGCCGCGAGGTGCTGCTATGACCCCCCAAGATTCCCAAACCTTCGAACAGTTGCTGGCCAACTGCGCCAACGAGCCGATCCGCTCCCCGGGGGCGATCCAGCCCCATGGTGTGTTGCTGACCCTGTGCGAACCGCAACTGCACATCCAGCAGATCAGCGCCAACGTCGAGACGCTGCTGGGCCAGCCCGCCGAATCGCTGCTGGGCCAGCCTCTGGAGCAGTTGCTGGGGGCCGCGGACGGCCAACGCATCCGTGAGGAGCTGCAACTGCAGCAACTGGCCGATGCCCCTGCGCTGTACCTGTCGCTCAACGGCCGACGCTTCGAAGGCTTGCTGCATCGCCACCAGGGGGTGCTGATGCTGGAGCTGGAAATCCAGCCCGATCAGCCCCGGCCACACACGTGGCAGAACGACGACCTCGGGCGCCTGCTGCGGCGCCTGCAAGCGGCCAGGACCCTGCACGAGCTGTACGCCATCAGCGTCAGCGAGATCCAGGCCATGACCGGCTACGACCGGGTGCTGATCTACCGCTTCGAGGAGGAAGGCCACGGCCAGGTGATCGCCGAAGCCACTCGCCCCGAGATGGAGGTGTTCAACGGCCTGTTCTTCCCCGCCTCGGACATTCCCCAGCAGGCCCGCGAGCTGTACCGCAGCAACTGGCTGCGGATCATTCCCAACGCCGACTACCAGCCGGTGCCGCTGCTGCCGACCCTGCGCCCGGACACCCGGCAGCCCCTGGACCTGAGCTTCGCCACCCTGCGCAGCGTGTCGCCGATTCACTGCCAGTACATGAAGAACATGGGCGTGCTGTCGTCCATGAGCATTTCCCTGCTCAAGGACGATCAGCTCTGGGGCCTGATCAGTTGCGGCAACCGCCAGCCGCTGCTGGTGCCCCACGAACTGCGCATCGCCTGCCAGACCATTGGCCAGGTGCTGTCGTTGCAGATCAGCGCCATGGAAGCCCTGGACCTGAGCCGCCAGCGGGAAGAGAAAGTCGCGGCCCTGGCCAGCCTCGACCAGGCCATGCGCGACACCTGCGGCAGCGTTTTCGACGGTTTGACCCAGGCGCCGCAGGTACTGCTGGACCTGACGCAAGCCGGCGGCGTGGCGATCATCGAGGACAAACAGCTGCACTGCTTCGGCCAGTGCCCGCCCCGGGACGAAATCCGCGCCCTGCACCGCTGGTTGCAAGGCACCGGGGAAGCGGTGTTCGCCAGCCATCACCTGGCCAGCGTGTATCCGCCGGCGGCGAGTTATCAACAGGTCGCCAGTGGCGTCCTGGCCATGAGCCTGCCCAAGCCTGTGGATAACGGCGTGCTGTGGTTCCGCCCGGAAGTGAAGGAAAACATCCACTGGAGCGGCAACCCGCAAAAGCCCCTGGACCTGGAAAACTCCGAGGCCGGCCTGCGCCTGCGGCCGCGCACCTCGTTCGAGATCTGGAAGGTGGAAATGGCCGGGATCTCCAGCAAGTGGAGCCACGGCGACCGCTTCGCCGCCAACGACCTGCGCCGCTCGGCCCTGGAACACGACCTGGCGCGCCAGGTCCTGCGGGAACAACAGGCGGTGCGCGCCCGGGATGAGCTGGTGGCGGTGGTGTCCCACGACCTGCGCAACCCGATGACGGTGATTTCCATGCTCTGCGGCATGCTGCAGAAGGCCTTCAGCTCCGACGGTCCGCACACTTCGCGACGCATTTCCTCGGCCATCGACACCATGCAACAGGCCGCCAGTCGCATGAACAACCTGCTGGAGGACTTGCTCGACACCTCGAAGATCGAGGCCGGGCGCTACAGCATCGCGCCCCAGCCGCTGGAGGTCAGCCAGATCTTTGAGGAGGCCTATTCGCTGCTGGCGCCCCTGGCCCAGGACAAGGCCATCGACATCAGCTTTCACGCCGAGCCGGAGCTGACCATCCATGCCGATCCCGAGCGCCTGTTCCAGGTGCTGTCGAACCTGGTGGGCAACGCCATCAAGTTCACCCCCATGCAGGGCAAGGTCGGGGTGGTGGCGATGTCCGACGGCGAGCAGATCGTCTTCAGCGTCCGCGACAGCGGGGAAGGCATTCCCGCCGACCAGTTGCCGTTTATCTTCGACCGCTACTGGACCCTGAAGGAAGGCAACCCCAACGGCACCGGCCTGGGGCTGTACATCACCCAGGGCATCATCCAGGCCCACGGCGGCAAGATCGAGGCCCACAGCGAGCCGGGCAAGGGCAGCGAGTTCCGCTTCAGCGTGCCCCGCGCCAGCCTCTGAAGCCGGCCCCGGGGCCGCCGAGCCCCGGGGCGCTCATTCAAGCGCCTGGGCCACCAGCCAGTCGCGAAACAGCTGGCCGCTGGCGGATAGGCGCTTGTGCCGAGGGTGCACCAGGAAATCCGCCTGACCGGTGCGAAACGCCCACTCGCCAACCCGCTGCAACTCGCCCTGGGCCACCAACTCGCTGGCCATGAAATCCCAGCCCAGGCCAACCCCCATGCCCTGCTGCACGGCACTGAACATCAGGGTCAGCTGGTTGAACCCCATGGCGCCCGACGGTGCGCTGTAATCCAGGCCGAAATGCCGGAACCAGTCGCGCCAGTCGATGCAGTTCCAGGCCGAGGCATCGAGCTGGATCAGTGGCAGCTCGGCCAGTTGCGCCAGCTCGTCAATGGCCGGCAACACCAGCTGTCGGCTGGCAATGGGGTAGACGATCTCGGCGAACAGCGGCGTGGCCACCAGGGATGACCAGTGCCCGGCGCCATACAGAATGGCCAAGTCGTGCTCGGCCACGCTGGATTCGTCCATGTCGTTGTTGGCGTGGATGCTCACGGTGATGTCCGGGTGCTGCTTGTTGAACGCCAGCAAACGCGGAAACAGCCAGAACTGCGCCACTGCGTGGGTGCATTGCACGGTGATGGTGTTGGCGTCGCGCCCGGCCCGCAAGCGGCTGACGCTGCGCAGCAAGGCTTCCAGCTGGGTGCTGACCTCGGCAAACAGCGACGCGCCGCTGGCGGTGAGCTTCACGCCCCGGGCCTGACGCTCGAACAACTCGGTCTTGAGCGACAGTTCCAGGGCACGGATCTGCTTGCTCACCGCGCTCTGGGTCAGGCACAGCTCGGTGGCGGCGCGGGTGAAGCTGGCGTTGCGCCCCACCGCCTCGAAGGTCACCAGGGTTTCCAACGGCGGTAAATGACGCGCGAAACGACTCATCAGGCATTCCCCAGGAGAATAGGTAGGTGCCTATATATCCTTTGTCCAACCGGTCAGCAATGACTAGGCTGCGCGCTTTGATGAATCGCTGCGAGTGTGTGCATGAAACGCGGAGTTGCTTATGCAGCCTTGGCCGGTGCGGTCTGGGGCCTGGCCATTGTGGTGCCCAGCCTGTTGCCGGAGTTCAGTCCGCTGATGCTCAGCTGTGCCCGTTTCACCCTGTATGGCGCATTCTCCCTGCTCCTGGCTGCACCCCAGGCCCGGGAGCTCTTGCAGCGCCTGACCTGGAGCGATGCGGCGCTACTGGTGAAGCTGGCGCTGACCGGCAACCTGATCTACTTCATGCTGCTGGCCAGCGCCATCCAGTGGGCCGGGGTAGCCAGCACCGCGCTGATCGTCGGCCTGTTGCCGCTGACCATCACCCTGGCCGGACGCGGCGACGCCGACGCCCTGCCCCTGCGCCGCCTGCGCTGGCCGCTGCTGCTGGTGTTCGCCGGCATCTGCTGCATCAACCTCGACACCCTGCTCACCGCCGACAGCGGTTCCGTGGAACTGGGCCAACGGGCCCTGGGCCTGCTCTGCGCCTTCGGCGCCCTGCTCTGCTGGACCTGGTTCGCCACCGACAACGCCCGTTACCTGAAGAGCAGCCGCTTCAACAGCGGTCAGTGGTCGACCCTGTGGGGCATCACCACCGGTCTGATGAGCGCTGTGGTCTGGCTGCTGGCCCAGGGCTTTTCACTGCCGGGTACCCAGACCGAGGCCAGTGATCAACGCTGGATGCTGTTCTGGGGCCTGAGCCTGTCCAGCGCGGTGCTGGGCTCCTGGTTCGGCAATCGCATGTGGAATGCCTCGACCCGGCGCTTGCCCCTGACCCTGAGCGGCCAGTTGATCGTCTTCGAAACCCTGTTCGCCCTGCTCTACGGCTTCATCAGCCTGCAGCACCTGCCGAGCCTGCTGCAAAGCTCAGCGGCCCTGCTGTTGCTCGCCGGGGTGCTGTGGGCCGTGCGCCGCCACCTGCCGCGGCCCCACTGAACGCGCGCCCGGGCCGGATCAGCCGGTAGCGCGCCTGATGGCTGTCCAACAGGTGAACCAGATGCTGGAAAACGTCGTGCATGTTCAATCCTTGAAAGAGTGGCTGCGCTCGCCTCAGGCCTCACCGACCTGGGGCAACTGACGACCGTCAACGGCGTCGCCAATGGTCAGGAAATGCCCACCCGCGACATGGTGCAGGGTGCGCAGCAAGTCCTGTCCGTCGAAGTGCCAACGCCCTTCGCTGAACACCCGCGTGTCGGCCTGGGCGGCGATCACTTCACCGAGGAACAGGTCGTACTGTTGGTGATTGTGCGGCTCGGGCAGCAGCCGGCATTCCAGCCAGGCCACGCAGCCTTGCAGCAGAGGCGCCTCAAGGGCCTGGCCGGTGAAGGTCGACAAACCATAGGCGGCGAACTTGTCGCTGCCGGCCTGCTGCAGTTCCAGTCCGGAGCTGTTGCCCAGGCTCTGCACGATGTCCACCTGGGCGGCGCAGGGCACGTTGAGGACAAAGCTGCCCGAGGCTTCCAGCAGTTGCCGGGTCCAGGTGGACTTGTCGAGCACCACCGCGACTTTCGGCGGTTCGAAATCCAGGGGCATGGCCCAGGCCGCCGCCATGATATTGCGCTGCCCGCCGTGGGCGGCGCTGACCAGTACGGTAGGGCCGTGGTTGAGCAGGCGGTAGGCTTTTTCCAATGGCACCGGACGACGAAATGCAGGCATGGCAGGCTCCTGAAAAAAAACCGATTGTAGACCTATCCGCGACCTGTGCAGCCACACTGATTGGGTGGATTTTCTGGACAGTCCGTCCAACCGCCGACGGCTGATCAACGCCATGGCAGACACTAGACTCAGCCTTCACCGCAAACCTCGAAGGAGCCATGCCATGGCCGATCATTCCCTTAACAACAAAGTCGTGCTGATCGCTGGCGGGGTGAAAAACCTCGGTGGCCTGATTGCCCGCGATCTGGCCAGCCACGGTGCCAGGGCCGTGGCCGTGCACTACAACAGCGATGCCAGTCAGGCCGACGCCCAGAGCACCCTGGAGGCACTCAAGGCCCTGGGGGTCGAGGCCCACGCCTGGCAGGCCGACCTCACCCGCGCCGGTGCGGTGGAACGTCTGTTCAGCGAGGTCAAGGCACGCTTCGGCAAGATCGACATCGCCATCAACACCGTGGGCAAGGTGCTGAAGAAACCCATCATCGAGATCAGCGAAGACGAGTACGACCAGATGTTCGCGGTCAATGCCAAGAGCGCGTTCTTCTTCATCAAGGAAGCCGGCAAGCACCTGGAGGACAACGGCAAGCTGGTGACCCTGGTGACGTCGCTGCTGGGAGCCTTCACCCCGTTCTATGCCGCCTACGGCGGCTCCAAGGCACCGGTGGAACACTTCACCCGGGCCGCGGCCAAGGAGTTCGGCGCCCGGGGCATCTCGGTGACCGCCGTCGGACCGGGCCCGATGGACACGCCGTTCTTCTACCCCGCCGAAGGCGCCGACGCCGTGGCCTACCACAAGAGCGCAGCGGCCCTGTCGCCGTCGAGCAAGACCGGGCTCACCGATATCGAGGACGTGGTGCCCTTCATTCGCCACCTGGTGACCGAAGGCTGGTGGATCACCGGCCAGACCTTACTGATCAACGGCGGCTACACCACCAAGTAATCCTGGCGCCCAAGGGGTAAATTGGCCTGCCGGGACGCTGCATCGATCGCCTCGGACGATGCAGCGTTCCATTGCCGTCAGGCGTCCCCCGAACCAGGATCGTTCCTACGATGGATAAGCTTGAGCAATACCGCGTGTTCATCCAGGTGGCCGACATGGGCAGCTTCATCAAGGCCGCCCATGCCCTGGAACTGCCACGGGCCACCGTCTCTTCCGCCGTGCAGCAACTGGAGAACGGCCTCGGCACCCGGCTGCTGCACCGAACCACCCGCCAGGTGCAGTTGACCGCCGATGGCACCATCCTCCTGGAGCGGGCACGGCGCCTGCTGGCGGATGCCTCGGAGCTCAACCAGTTGTTCCACCATCGCCTGGTGGATGTCAGCGGGCGCTTGAATATCGACGTGCCCAGCCGCATCGCCCGGCGCCTGATCGTGCCCGCCCTGCCCCAGTGGCTGACGCAGTACCCCGACCTGCAACTGGCCCTGGGCGCCAGCGACCGCAGCATCGATCTGGTCCAGGAAGGCATCGACTGCGCGATCCGCGTCGGCAGCCTGGCCGACAGCAGCCTGATCGCCCGGCCCCTGGGGCAACTGGCCATGATCAATTGCGCCAGCCCCGCCTACCTCGCCGAACACGGCGAGCCCCACACCCCCCAAGACTTGCAGAACGGCCAATGGATGATCGGATATGCCTCCCCGGACACCGGTCGCGAACAGCCCTGGGAGTACCTGCTGCAAGGACGCGAGCATCTGCTGGGGCTGCCCAGCCGGGTGATCGTCAACAACGTCGAGAACTACATCGCCTGCTGTCGCCAGGGCCTGGGGCTGATCCAGGTGCCGCGTTTCGACGTGCAGCACCTGCTCGATCGCGGCGAGCTGGTGCAGGTGCTCCAGCAGTTGCCGGTGGCGCCGATGGACATCTGCGCGCTGTACCCCGACCGCCGCCATCGCTCGCGCCGGTTGAACGTGTTCATCGAGTGGTTCGCCGAATTGATCGATCCGCATCTGCAGGCTTGATGCGCACAAGCCAATCGTGAGATGAAAGCGCCTTCAACGGATTGAGATCCCCCGGACCATGAGCCACCTGCACCTGTGCGCACCACAACTGGACGACCGGCACGAACTGCTGGCGTTCGAACAAGAAAACCGGGCTTTTTTCGAAGCCTCGATCAACGCCCGCCCCGCGGCCTACTACTGCGCCGAAGGGGTCGCCGAGGCCATCGTCCAGGCGCAACAGGACGCTGCGGCGGATCGCGGCTATCAGTTTCTGATTCGACAGGACTCACAGCTGGTAGGGCGCATCAACCTGCACCGGGTGCAGCGCCCCTACTTCAATTGCGCCGAACTGGGCTATCGCGTGGGCGCCCGATTCAATGGCCGGGGTATCGCCCGGGCGGCGGTGGCGCAGGTCCTGCAACGGGCTTTCGGCGAGTTGCAGTTGAGCCGCGTCGAAGCCAACGCCCGCCCGGAAAACCTCGGTTCGGTCAGGGTCCTGGAGGCCTCCGGGTTCTCCTGCTACGGCCATTCACGCCGCAGCTTCCTGTTGCACGGGCAGTGGTTCGACCGTCTGCACTACGAGTGCCATGCCCCCTCGCCGCGCTGAGCCGATCCGCGCCCACGGGCGCGGAGCCTGAACCGGCGGCACGCCACTCAGGTGGACAGTTGACTGGCGAACTGCCCCACCGCACCCACCACTTTCTGCGCACCGTCCTGGATCTCGACGATCACCGCACCGGCCTCCGCCGCCAGGGTCAGGCCCTGTTCGGCCTGTTGCCGACCTTCGGCCATCAGTTCCACCGCTGAGCGGGCCATGTCCTGGTTGTGCCGGACCACGCCGACGATCTCGTCGGTGGCGTTGCTGGTACGCGAGGCCAGTTGCCGGACCTCGTCGGCGACCACGGCGAAACCGCGGCCCTGTTCACCGGCCCGGGCCGCCTCGATCGCCGCGTTGAGGGCCAGCAGGTTGGTCTGCTCGGCAATCCCGCTGATGGTCTTGACGATGCTGCCAATCACCAGGGACTGCTCGTTCAGGGCCTCGATGCCGTCACCGGCCTCTTGCATGCACTTGGCCAGGTCACGCATCACGTCCAGGGTTTCGGTGACCACCGCCGAGCCGCGCTGGGCGCTGGTATCGGTTTGCCGGGAGATGCTGTAGGCAATGTCGGCGGCTTCGGCCACCGAGCGTTCCTGGTTCACCTGGTCGGTGATCACCGTGGCGAACTTCACCACTTTGTACAGCTGGCCGTTGGCATCCAGCACCGGGTTGTAAGAGGCATCGAGCCACACGACCCGGCCCTGGCTGTCGATCCGCTTGAAGCGGTCGGCGACATACTCGCCAGCGTTCAGGCGCGCCCAGAACTCCTGGTACGACGGCCCCTCGTATTCCTGGGGATCGCAAAACAGGCGGTGGTTCTGCCCCTGGACTTCATCCAGGCGGTAACCCATGCACGCCAGAAACCGCGGGTTGGCGGTCAACACCCGGCCTTGCAGGTCGAACTCGATCACCGCGGTGGAACGCAGCAACGCCGCCATCAGGTTTTCATGCTCGCAGGCGCTTTCCACCGACGCCGTCTGGTCGGTGCAGATCAGCGAGTAGTGGTCGAGATGGCCGGCTGGGTCGTGGATCGGCTGGACACAGGTATGCAACCAGACGTCGCGACCGTCGCCACGCTGCAAGCGCAGTTGACCGATGTAGCCTTCGTTGCGCTCAAGGGCCGCCCTCAAGGAACGATACAACTGCGCCGCCTGCGCATGGCTCGACACGATCTGCTCCAGGGGTTGCCCACAGAGCTCTTGGCCATCCAGGCCCAGGGTCCGCGTGAAGTTCTGGTTGACCCGACGGATCACCCCTTCGCTGTCCAGTTCGATGCTGAGCACCTGGGTTTCCAGACAGGCCTTGAATTGCTGCAGAGCGGCCAGCTCGTCGCTCAGTGAGGCAAGCTGTTGTTTCAGACGTTTATTGAACATGGATACACCGACAGACTAAGAGTGAATACAACGATCCCTCTAGCCATCGGCGCTGGCTGACCATTCTCCACGCCCTGCCCGACCTTTCAGAATAATCCTAAGACCATCTCGGAAAGATCCCGATAATTCCTGGCACTGAGCAGCGCCGCACCGGCGAGCGTGCCCCGTCACCGGGGCCTCCGGACTCAGCTGGACAGTTGATTGGCGAACTGCCCCACCGCGCTCACCACCTTCTGTGCGCCGTCCTGGATCTCGACGATCACCGTGCCGGCTTCCGCCGCCAGCGCCAGGCCCTGCTCGGCCTGCAACTTGCCTTCGGCCATCAGTTCCACGGCTTCACGGGCCATGTCCTGGTTCTGCCGGACCACGCCGACGATTTCCTCGGTGGCCTTGCTGGTACGCGAGGCCAGTTGCCGGACCTCGTCGGCGACCACGGCGAAACCGCGGCCCTGCTCACCGGCCCGGGCCGCCTCGATCGCCGCGTTGAGGGCCAGCAGGTTGGTCTGCTCGGCAATCCCGCTGATGGTCTTGACGATGCTGCCAATCACCAGGGACTGCTCGTTCAGGGCGCCGATGCCCTCGCCGGCGTCCTGCATGTGCCTGGCCAGATCGCGCATCACGTTCACCGCCTCGGTGACCACCGTGGTGCCGCGCTGGGCGCTGTTGTCGGTCTGCAGCGAAGTGCTGTAGGCAATGTTGGCCGCTTCGGCCACGGCCAGTTCCTGGTTCACCTGATCGGTGATCACGGTGGCGAACTTCACAATCTTGTAGAGCTTGTTGTTGGCGTCCAGCACCGGGTTGTAGGACGCCTCCAGCCAGACCGTGCGGCCATGGGCATCGATGCGCTTGAAACGGTCGGCGATGAATTCCCCGGCATTCAGGCGTTTCCAGAACGCCTGATAGGCCGCGCTGTTGTACTCCTCGGGCTCACAGAACATGCGGTGATGCTTGCCCTTGATCTGCGCCAGGCTGTAGCCCATGCCGGAAAGAAAGCGCTCATTGGCCATCAGCACATGGCCATTGAGGTCGAACTCGATCAGCGCGGTGGAGCGCATCAGGGCGCCGATCAGGTTCTCGTGCTCCCGGGAGGCCTCGATGGTGCGGGTCAGGTCGCTGGAGAAGATCGCGAAGTACTTGATCCGCCCCTCGGAGTCATGGACCGGCTGGGAGATCGAGCGCAGCCAGGCCTCCTCGCCGTTGCCCCGCAGCAGGCGCACCGCTCCGGCAAAGTGCTCGCCCCGGGCCAGGGTCGCCTTGAAGCGCTGGTGAAACTCGTCGTGCTTGACGTGGGCCGGAACGATGTCTTCCAGGGAGCGCCCCAGCAGGTCGCCGCTCTTGTAGAGCATTTCCTGGGCGAAGTTGTGATTGACCGATTGAATCCGTCCATCGGCGCTCAAATTGATCACGAGCATCTCGCTTTCAAGGCTTTCCTTCACTTGCTGAAGGCTCGAGAGTTCTTCACGAAGAGCCGCCAGCTCTTGCTTCAAGCGTTTATTGAACATGGGGAGGCACCGGGAGGACTTAAAAAAATAGGCTGCTGTGGGCCTAACATCGGCCCTGAAAGTCTTTTCTTAATAGCAACCCGGACTTGTCTGACAAAAATAATTCAACCGCGGGCAAAGCCCCTGCCTGCGGGCCTTTCACCGAAGATTTACCGGCGCCCGGCAGCGCGTATAGTCGGCATCGGGAAATCTCAGGCGATCGACGGAGTTGGACTATGGACGCATCACGCAAGGCGCTTTTTCAGCAAGAGGCTGCACGAGTCGGACACAGTTTCGAGGGCGAGATGCGCATTGGCGGCAACTATGTGCCGGCGGTGCGCAATGGCGATGAGGTGTATGTCAGCGGACAGATCCCGCGTATCGACGACAGGGTGATGGTGGTCGGCCGGGTGGGCGCCGAAACCAGCCTGGAGCAGGCCCGCCACGGGGCACAGATCTGTACCCTGCGGGCCCTGGCGATCCTTGAGCAGATGCTCGGCGACCTGCAACGGATCCAGCGCATCCTGCGGATCAACGTCTACGTGCAGAGCGCGGCGGACTTTACCCAGCAGAGCGAGGTGGCGGACGGCGCCTCAGGGGTGCTCTATTCGATCTTCGCCGAAGCCGGGGTGCACACGCGCACATCGGTGGGGGTCTATCAGTTACCGAAAAACGCCTCGGTGGAAGTCGACATGATCGTCGCCCTGCACCCCGAAACCGGCGACGCCTGAAGGCTGCGCCAGCCCCCAGGGATCAGCTGCCGTTGTTGCGACACTGACCCATGACCTGATACTCGATGGTCTTGAGCTGGCCGGCGGAGTCTTCGTAGGTCATGCGCGAGGGCACCACCTTGCAGGACTTGATCGGCGGGGTGACGCTGACCACCCTGGCGATATCCAGGTCCATGCCGTAGCGGTAGTTCTGCACCACCGGCGCCGGCTTGCCCTGACTCGCCGCATAGCGCTCCATGGCCTTCTGGTTCTCCACCATGGCCCGGGCAAAGGTGCGATCACCACCGCCTTCGGCCAGGGCCAGGGAAGAGAGGGACAGCAGCAGCGCGGCGATACTCAGGTTGACGGTGTTCATGACAGTTTCCTCGTCCAGTTGACAGCGGCGAGGATAAGCAACCGACCCTTTCAGAATGATCGCGGGCACATTACTTATCTGTCATGCGCCTGCGCACGCCGCCCCGGTGCGCCATCCAACCCCCGGTTCAGCGGGGTTTCAGGGACGCCGCCGGCCTCTGTCGACGAGCCTTTCTTGCACAATTGTAATCAGCGGGTCACCGCGCCGTTATCTGCCGTTTGCAACTATCGACGCCGACTTGCAGGGCGTTACCGCGCCTGTTGGTCGAGCCCAATAAGAACGCCTCCGGCGATATAAAAGTTGATAGCTGCCAACACTCAGGAGCGACCCCATGCGTATCAATCCCCCCTTGTCCCTGTCCGTGCTCGCCGCGGTCCTGGGACTGTGTCCCGTGGCCGCGGTGGCCGCCGAGGAACGCCCCGAAGGCTTTATCGAAGGCAGCCGCCTCGACCTGCTGCTGCGCAACTACTACTTCAACCGCGACGACCGCAAAGGCCAGTCCAGCCCCACCGGCAACGGCTATTCCGAAGCCTGGGCCCAGGGCCTGATCGGCCGGTTCGAATCCGGTTTCACCCAGGGCACGGTCGGCTTCGGCATCGACGCCTTTGCCATGTACGGCCTCAAGCTCGACTCCGGCAGCGGGCGCAGCGGCGGCCGTGGCTCCTTCGGCATGCTGCCGGTGAACCACGACAACGCGCCCGCCGACGGCTACGGCAAGGCCGGCGGCGCGGTGAAACTGCGGGCCCTGGACACCGTGGTGAAAGTCGGCGATGTGTTCCCCAAGACCCCGGTGGTGCACTACGGCGACTCGCGCCTGCTGCCGGAAAGCTTTCGCGGGGTGACCCTGGAAAACACCAGCCTCGACGGCCTCAACCTGCAGGGCGGGCGCCTGCACGCCATGAGCCAGCCCGACAGCAGCGGCATGCGCGACGGCTTCGCCACCTTCTACGCCGGCAAGGTCGACTCGCCCTGGGTCGGCTACTTCGGTGGCGACTACAAGCTCAACCCCAACCTCAGTTTCAGCCTCTACAGCAGCCGCCTGAAAGACGCCTGGGATCAGTACTACTTCGGCACGGCGGTGAACTACCCGGTGTCCGACGACCTGACCCTGTTCAGCGGCTTCAACTATTACAAGGCCGTGGACGAGGGCAAGAAACTGCTGGGCGAGTTCGACAACAACATCTGGAGCGCCAAGGTCGGCGCCACCTACGGCGCCCACACCCTGGCCCTGTCGCACCAGCGCAACAACGGCAATGACGACTTCGACTACCTGCGCCAGTCGGACTCGATCTTTCTCGACAACTCGATCCAGTACAGCGACTTCAACTCGCCCAAGGAACGCTCGTGGATGGTCCGCTACGACCTCGACATGCAGACCTTCGGCATTCCCGGTCTGTCGTTCATGAGCCGTTACGCCCGCGGTAGCGGCGCCGACTACAGCCACGCCAACTCGGTGTACATGCGCCGCGACGCCGCCGGTGATCCACTGACCGATCAACGTCGCTGGGAACGGGACATCGAAGCCAAGTACGTGTTCCAGGACGGCACGCTCAAGGACCTGTCCCTGCGCATCCGCCAGGCGACCATCCGTTCCAGCCAGTTCGAATCCGACCTGGAGGAATTCCGGCTGATCGTCGAGTACCCGCTGGCCCTGCTCTAGAGCGTCTGCCCGGGCAGGTTGCGGCCTGCCCGGTGTTAAAACTTCTTCACAGACTCACGCCTTTCAGAACTGTAATATCGGCCTCACCTTCTCGTTAGGTTGGCCTCCCTATACTCCCGAGCACACTCAAATCCGCCGTGTTTACCACGGTCCAAGAGCTTCTCGGGAGTCCATTCATGCGCCCAACCCAACTGTTGTTGATCGGCCTTCTGGCCAGCACCAGCTTCACCACCTTGGCCGACGACGGCAGCGAACGGCCGCAGCAAATGCGTGACGCCTTCCTGGCCAGCCAGGAACAGATTCACGGCGACGCCAACCAGCAAACCGCGGCCACGGGCGACACCGGCACAGCCCTTCGCGATGCTTCCACAGCAGCGGCCGAGGAAGATATTTAACGGCCCCTGCCCACCGAGCACATTCATCTCTTGAAGCGTTTTTTGGATGCTCCTTTGGAAAGAGATGAATTTTTAGCGTCCCGCATGGGGCGCTTTTTTTTGCCCGAGAATTACCGGCCATGCTGGGCTTTTTCAGCCGCTGCCGCAGGCTGCGAACACCTGCGCAGGAGACGCCGTTCTTTACCGCGCTGAAGGTCCTGCGGACCTTTGCGCAGCTTCGCCTTGGCTCAGCAGCGGCTACAGGGATGCAAGAGAGACACGGGTGTTAACGAGATACATCTGTTAACAGGCCGAGCCAGGACTAGCTTGAAGGGATCATTCCAGCACAGGGAGAGCCGGGTAATGCAATTCCGATCCAATGGTTATCGCCTGCTCAAAGGACGACACACACAGATCGGTAGAATCTACGCCATAACCGCCGTGACCGAACAGCGACGCCCGATGTTCAGCGACTTCTACCTGGGGCGGCTGGTGGTCGAACAAATCAGGGCCCAACACGAAGCGGGACTCATCCACTCCCTGGCCTGGGTGGTCATGCCTGATCACATTCACTGGTTGTTCCAACTGCAGAAATGCTCGCTGGAAGAGTCCTTGTGCCGGCTCAAGTCACGAAGCGGGCGCAACATCAACCAGCGCCTTAACCAGCGTGGTCGACTGTGGCAAAAAGGGTATTACGAACGGGCCATCCGTCGCGAAGCAGACCTCAAGGCGCTTGCCCGCTACATCATCTACAACCCGGTTCGAGCGGGACTGGTCCAGCGCGTGGGTGACTATCCCCTCTGGGATGCCGCCTGGCTCTAACCCACACGCCCTGTAGCCGCTGCTGAGCCCGCGAAGCTGCGCAAAGGTCCGCAGGACCTTGCCTGACGATCTCCCGCCGAACCCGCAGCGGCCTCAAGACCGCCGCGCCCCTTCGTGCCGTTCGCAGCCTGCGGCAGCGGCCACACAAATCTCGGATCGGCACTGGCCCTGTAGCCGCTGCTGAGCCACGGCGAAGCTGAGCAAAGGTCCGCAGGACCTTGCCTGACGATCCCCCGCCGAACCCGCAGCGGCCTCAAGAACGCCGCGGCCCTTCGTGCCGTTCGCAGCCTGCGGCAGCGGCCACACAAATCTCGGATCGGCACTGGCCCTGTAGCCGCTGCTGAGCCACGGCGAAGCTGCGCAAAGGTCCGCAGGACCTTGCCTGACGATCTCCCGCCAACCCCGCAGCGGCCTCAAGAACGCCGCGGCCCTTCGTGCCGTTCGCAGCCTGCGGCAGCGGCTACACAAATCTCGGATCGGCACTGGCCCTGTAGCCGCTGCTGAGCCACGGCGAAGCTGCGCAAAGGTCCGCAGGACCTTGCCTGACGAGCTCCCGCCAACCCCGCAGCGGCCTCAAGAACGCCGCGCCCCTTCAACGGAGTGCCGCCCAGCCCGCTCACAGCCTGCGGCAGCGGCGACAGGCGCTAGTCCTCTTCCTTGCGGTGCGCCCATTGATACAGCGCCGGCAAGACCAGAAGGGTGAGGATGGTGGAGGACAGGATGCCGCCAATCACCACGGTCGCCAGGGGCCGCTGCACTTCGGCGCCGGTGCCGGTGGCCAGGGCCATGGGGATGAAGCCCAGGGACGCCACCAGGGCGGTCATCAGCACCGGGCGCAAACGGGTCAGGGCGCCTTCATGAATCGCCACGGACAGCGAGCGCCCTTCCTCGCGCAGGTTGCGGATAAAGGCAATCATCACCAGGCCGTTGAGTACGGCGACACCGGACAGGGCAATGAACCCCACCCCCGCCGAGATCGACAACGGAATGTCCCGCAGCCACAGGGCCATGATCCCGCCGGTCAGGGCAAAGGGAATGCCGGTGAACACCAGCAGGCCGTCCTTGAGGTTGTTGAACATCATGAACAGCAAGCCGAACACCAGCAGCAGCGCCACCGGCACCACCACTTGCAGACGCTGGAACGCTTCCTGCAACTGCTCGAACTGGCCGCCCCAAGTGGTCCAGTACCCCGCAGGCACCTTGACCTTGTCGGCAATCTGCGAGGTGGCCTCTTCGACAAAGGAGCCGATGTCGCGACCGCGCACGTTGGCGCTGACGATCACCAGGCGCTTGCCGTTCTCGCGGCTGACCTGATTGGGTCCCAGGACCAGGTCGAGGCTGGCCACTTCCGACAGGGCGATAAAGCCGATCTGCCCGTTGGCCGTGCCCGCGGTCGCCGGGATCGGGATCAGCAGCCGCGACAGGCCGTCGATGTCGGTGCGCAACTGGTCAGACAGACGCACCACCATGTCGAAGCGCCGGTCGCCTTCATACAGGGTGCCGGCCTGGCGCCCGCCCACCGCCACCGCGATGGTGTCTTGCACATCGCCCACGTTGAGGCCGAAACGCGGGGCCTTGTCGCGGTCGATATTGATGGTCAGCACCGGCAGGCCGGAGGTCTGCTCGACCTTGACTTCCGAGGCGCCGGACAAGCCCTGCAGGGCCGTGGCGATTTCATTGGCGGTCTTGTTCAGCACGGTCATGTCGTCGCCGAATACCTTGACCGCGACATCGCTGCGCACCCCGGAAATCAGCTCGTTGAAACGCAGCTGGATCGGCTGCGACAGTTCATACGCGCTGCCCGGCACCCGGGCGCTGGCGCGCTGGATATCGGCGATCAGGGCCTCGCGGGACTTGCCCGGGTCGGGCCACTGGGCCTTGGGCTTGAGCATCAGGTAGCTGTCGGAAATATTCGGCGGCATCGGGTCCGAGGCAATCTCCGCGGTGCCGGTGCGGGCAAACACCCGCTCGATCTCCGGCACCTGCGCCAGCAGGGTTTTCTCCAGGCGCTGTTGCATGTCCACCGACTGCGTGAGGCTGGTGCCGGGCACCCGCAAAGCCTGTTGGGCGAAGTCGCCTTCGCTGAGGCTGGGGATGAATTCGCTGCCCATGCGACTGGCCAGCACCGCGCTGCCCAGCAAGATCGCCGCCGCCAGGGCGAAGGTCGGCGTACGATGGCCCATGACCCAGTCCAGCACCGGGGCGTAGCCACGCTTGGCGCTGCGCACCAGCAGGTTTTCCTCTTCCTTGACCTTGCCGGTGACGAACAGCGCAATGGCCGCCGGGACGAAGGTCACCGACAGGATCATCGCCCCCAGCAACGCCATGACCACGGTGAAGGCCATGGGGTGGAACATCTTCCCGGCCACCCCGGTCAGGGCAAAGATCGGCAGGTACACCACCATGATGATCAGCTGGCCGAAGATCAGCGCGCGGCGTGCCTCCTTGGCCGCGGCGAAGACTTCATGCAGGCGTTCGGAGCGAGTCAGCATGCGTCCGTGGTGCTGCTGGGCATGGGCCAGGCGGCGGATGGCGTTCTCGACGATGACCACCGCGCCGTCGACGATGATGCCGAAATCCAGAGCGCCGAGGCTCATCAGGTTGGCACTGACCCTGTTGCTGAACATGCCGGTAAAGGTGAACAGCATCGACAGCGGGATCACCAGGGCGGTGATCAGCGCGGCGCGGATATTGCCGAGGAACAGGAACAGAATCACGATCACCAGCAGCGCGCCTTCGAAGAGGTTCTTCTTCACCGTGGCGATGGCTTTTTCCACCAGGTTGGTGCGGTCGTACACGGTGACCGCCACCACCCCTTCGGGCAGCGAGCGGTTGATTTCTTCAAGTTTTTTCGCCACCGCCAGGGACACGCTGCGGCTGTTCTCGCCGATCAGCATGAACACCGTGCCCAGCACCACCTCGCGACCATTTTCGGTGGCCGCGCCGGTACGCAGTTCGCGACCGATCTGCACTTCGGCGACGTTGCGCACGCGGATCGGCGTGCCGTCGCTGCTGCTGATGACGATGTTGGCGATGTCCTCGATGGACGCCAGTTGCCCCGGCGCGCGGATCAGCAACTGCTCGCCGCTGCGCTCGATGTAGCCGGCGCCGACGTTGGCGTTGTTGCGCTCCAGGGCCGTCACCAGATCATTCAAGGTCAGCTTGTAGGCGGCCAGGCGCTTGGGATCGGGGGCGATCTGGTACTCCTTGGCGAAGCCGCCGATGGTGTTGATCTCGGCCACGCCCTGCACGTTGCGCAGTTGCGGCTTGATGATCCAGTCCTGGATCACCCGCAGGTCGGTGGGGGTGTAGGGCGTGCCGTCCTCCTTGCGCGCGCCGTCCTCGGCTTCCACGGTCCACAGGAAGATTTCCCCGAGGCCGGTGGAGATCGGCCCCATCACCGCCTCCACGCCTTCAGGCAATTGCTCGCGGGCCACCTGCAGCCGCTCGTTGACCAGTTGCCGAGCGAAGAACAGGTCGGTGCCGTCCTTGAAGATCACCGTGACCTGGGACAGGCCCGAGCGCGACAGCGAACGGGTCTGCTGCAAGCCCGGCAACCCGGCCATGGCGGTTTCGATGGGAAAGGTGATGCGCTGCTCGGTTTCCAGAGGCGAAAAACCCGGCGCCGCCGAGTTGATCTGCACCTGGACGTTGGTGATGTCCGGCACCGCGTCGATCGGCAGTTTCTGGTAGCTGGCGATGCCGACGCCGGCCATCAGCAGCACCACCAACAAAACGATGATGCGCTGCTCGATGGCAAATTGAATGATGCGTTCAAACATGGGAAAGCACTCTCTGCTGTGACCGATCAATGGCCGTGGTCGGCCGCGCCTTTGCCCAGTTCGGACTTGAGGGTGAAACTGCCGCGGGTGGCCACCTGGGCCCCGGCCGCCAGCCCTTCGCGGACCTCGACGAAACCGTCCTGGGTGGCGCCGATGACTACCGGCGTGGCCTGGAAGCCCTCGGCCACCCGGACAAACACCGACGGCCGTTCCTCCACGGTCTGGATCGCGCTCTGCGGCACGCTGACCGGCGCCTCGAAGGTTTCGGTGGCCACCTGCACCGCGACGAACAACCCCGGACGCCAGGCGTCATTCGGGTTGGCCAGGGTCACCCGCACCGTGGCGGTTCGGGTCTGTTCCCCCAAAAGGCTGCCGACATAGGCCACCTGGCCCTGGACCTGGGTCCCCAGTTCGCTGGAGCTGACGCTCACGGGCTGGCCGACCCGGACCTTGTCCAGATCCTTGGGGAACACGCCAAAGGTGGCCCAGACCCGGGACAGGTCCGAGAGGGTGAAGGCCGCGCTGTTCTCGCTCACCACCTCGCCGACGCTGAGGTGCTTTTCCACCACCACGGCGTCGAACGGCGCGCGCATTTCATAGCGGTTGCCCCCCGCCAGCCGGGCGCTGCCACTCAGGGCCTGGATCTTCTGTCGGGCGTTGTTGAGGGCGATTTGTGCTTCTTGCAGGTTCTGGCGCGCCAGCAGGTAATCCTGTTCGGCGGAGATCTGGTCGATCCACAACTGCCGCTCGCGCTCGAAGGTGGTACGGGCCAGCTCCACCCGCCGCCCGGCGGCCGCCAGCTCGCTGCGCTGGTCGGACACCTGCGGGCTGGCGATCACCGCCAGCAGCTCGCCGCGCTTGACCGACTGCCCCAGATTGACCTGCACCGACTCCACGACCCCGGCGGCCCGGGGCACGATGTGGGAGGTGCGATCCTCGTCGAAACGGATTTCTCCCGGCAGGCTCAGCACTCGCTTGAGCTGCCGCGGACCGGCCTCGGCCAGCTCGATCCCGGCGGCCTGGATCTGCTCGGCGCTGAGCTCCAGGTGACCCTCGGGCTCCTCGGCGCCGTGCCCGACCGGCTCGGCCACATCAGGAAGCTTGGCGCCGGCAGGCGCCGCAGGGGCGGACAGGCCCGGCAACAGCAGGGCCGCCGCTCCCAGACCAAATACCGCGGCAATGGCCATCATCAGGCTGCGTTTCTTATCCATGGGTACTCCTGAGAATCGAGGTGCGGCAGCGCACGAGGCGCCTTACGAGGTAGGCGAAAAGAAAAAGTCGTCGAGGGCCCGATGCCATTCATGGACACACCAGTGCCGGGGCGGCTCCTCAGGTGGCGTCCCGGGTACTGCGCTGCAATCGCTGACCAGCATGGCGAGCAGACAGACCAGGCCCCGCAGCCCGGTTTTCACCAGCGGCTGAGGTCGCCGTAGATGCGTTCGATCCGCACCCGGGCATCGGTGGTTTGCGCCACGGCGGCGAGGTACTGGCTGCGGGCGCCGATCAGCGTGCGTTGGGCGTCCAGCACTTCGAGGAAACTGAACTTGCCCATTTCGAAGCCCCGGGTGGCGCTGTCCACCGCGCGTTGGGCGGCGGGCAGGATGGTCTGGTTGAAGGCCTGCACTTCGCCGCTGGCGGTGCTCCATTGCTCCAGGGCCTGGCGGGTTTCACTGCGCAGGCGCAGCTCGGTGGCATTGCGCAGGTCCCGGGCCTGATCGCTGCGACGGGCGGCGGACAGCACATTGCCCTGGTTGCGGTTGAACAGCGGCAGCGGCATGGACAGGCCCAGCAGATTGACCCGCTCACGGGCGCCGGCGTCGTACTGGCTGCCGATGCTGACATCCAGATCGGGAATGCGCTGGGCCTTCTCCAGCCCCAGGGACGCCTCGCGCTGAAGGATTTCCTGCTCCGCCAGGCGCAACTGCGCAGTCTCCGGCAAGCGGCTCAACAACTGCGCCGAGGCCGGCAGCGTGCTCAGCGCGCTGGACGGTTCCTGCACCGCCGAGAACTCCGTGGCGGCGCTGCCAATGATCCTGGCCAACTGCCGATAGGCATCGCCCTGCTCCATCTGCCCTCGGCTGAGCTCCAGCCGAACCTCGGCCAGTTGCACCTGGGCCCGGGTCGCTTCCACCGGCGAGGCCTTGCCAGCCTTGACCCGTCCCTGGGCCACGCTGACCCCGCGTTCGGCCAGGGCCAGCGAACGCCCGGCCAGTTGGGTGCGCTCCTGGGCCCGCAGCGCGGCGTAGTAAGCCTGCAGAACATCGGCCCGCAGCTCGATACCGCGCCGCTCCAGCTCCAGGGCGGCCAGCTCCTGGCCACGGCTGGCCAGCTGCACCCGGGCGCCACGCTTGCCTCCCAGCTCCAGCGCCTGGCTGAGCTTGACCGCGGTGGTGCGCGAATCCCTGCGGGTGTCCTCGGCGTCCACCGACAGCACCGGGTTGGGCAGCAACCCGGCCTGCTGCCGTGCGCCCTGGGCGATGTCGATCTCCCAGCGCGCGGCGGCCAGTTCGGGGTTGTTGGCAAAGGCCTTGGCCAGGGCACTGTCCAGGCTCAAGACGGAGGCCTGGGCAACGCTCAGCGGCGCCGCCGCCAGGACCAGCCACAGCATCCAGCGGCAGGTCGGCGCAGCCCGGGCGGGTGTTCTCGGGAAAGTCGGCATAACAGGTTCCGGCCCCTGGTGAGGCAAAGTGTCTGCAACGCGGCGCGAAACATATCGAGGGATATACAAAGAGGGCCCCGGCCGATATGAAACTGCAACACTGCGCCCATTGGCAGAAAGAGTTTAAAGTTCAACCCAGGGTAACTTTCAGCGCTTATCAGCAGGGTGGCGCAAAGATTACAAATCCGTTAGCCAAGGCTCTGGCTCAAGGTTCTGTATTAACATCCGGGCATTGAAAGCGAGTGCACCGCAGGTTTTAAAACAATCGCCGCTCAACTTTTAAGATCGTTTCAAGTGGATTGGACCGAGCACACTTGCCGCGCATCTTCAGCACTGTTTCCAGCAACTTTCCCGACTGCCCGTTATTCACCGAGAACCTCACCCGCATGCGAATCCTGGTTATCGAAGACGAACTCAAAACTGCCGAGTACCTGCATCAGGGACTGACCGAAAGCGGTTACGTGGTGGATTGCGCCAATACCGGTGCGGATGGCCTGCACCTGACCCGCCAGCACGCCTACGATCTGGTGATCCTCGACGTCAACCTGCCGCAGATCGATGGCTGGGGAGTGCTGTCGCAGATCCGCCAGAACAGCAACACCCGGGTCATGATGCTGACCGCCCAGGGACGACTGGCGGACAAGATTCGCGGCCTGGACCTGGGCGCCGATGATTACCTGGTCAAGCCGTTCGAGTTTCCCGAGTTGCTGGCCCGGGTCCGCACCCTGATGCGCCGCAGCGAACAGAAGCCGGTGCCGGATGTGTTGCGCGTTGCCGACCTGGAACTGGATCAGAGCCGCCACCGGGCCTTTCGCGGCAAACAGCGCATCGACCTGACCACCAAGGAGTTCGCCCTGCTGCACCTGCTGATGCGCCAGAGCGGCGTGGTGCTGTCGCGCACCCAGATCATTTCCTTTGTCTGGGACATGAACTTCGACTGCGACACCAATGTGGTGGAAGTCTCGATCCGCCGCCTGCGAGCGAAGATCGACGACCCGTTCGAACGCAAGCTGATCCACACCTTGCGCGGCGTGGGCTACGTGCTCGAAGAACGCGACTAAAGCGCGAGGCGCCAGCGAGCCGACCAGGCTCCACCCCACGCGGCCCGGCGCTGGCAGCACACGCCCTGAGCCCGCGGCGCCCCCCTTCTGCATTGACCGCGGCGCGGTAGAATGCCCGCTTCATTCTCAGCGCGAAGGGACCGCCATGCATCATCAGCCCTGGATCTTCGGCCTCGCCGTGGCCCTGCTGCTCGGGGTCGGCGGCGGCTCGTCTACCGCCCGGGCCGCCCCGCTGGACTGCAGCCACATCGAGGTCAGCGAACAGGTCGATCGCTGCGCCCAGCAGGACAAGGAACGGGCCGACGACGCCCTCAATCAGAGCTATCAGGCGCTCTTGGAGCGGGTTCACAACCTGTATCCCAGCAGCCTGCTGCAAGAGCAGGAATACCTCGGCAAGTTGAAGAACGCGCAGCGGGCCTGGATCAAGTACCGCGACAGCACCTGCGTGCTGGAGGCCTTCGAAGTGGCGCCGGGCAAACCGGCCCACGTCACCCTGATCAACCGTTGCGTGACCCGCCTGAGCAACGAACGCTCCCGCTACCTGGAGCAACTGCTGGCCCAATAGCCGCCTGCCGGGTCATGCGCAACGGGGCCAGGCCCGGCGGCCGCTTCGCCGGCTCCGCCACGACGGCGCCGGCAGCAGCGGGCTGGCCCGCGAAAGCGCCATCAAGGCCCCGCACGCCGCCTGCACCGACGAAGACTGAGGCCATGGACCAGCAGGCACACCAGGCTGGCGAGCCAGGCAAACCCCAGCATGCCCAGGCAGGACTCACGCTCGCGCAGGCGCTGCTGGCACCGCTCGGCGCTGTCACACCGGGCGACGCACCAGGGCTGATCGTCGCGGGTACAGCCCAGCAGGTAACCCCGCAGGTGGCTCAGCACCAGGGGCTGTCCCGGGAGTTGTTCGAGTGGCACCTGGAACCGGGTCAATTCGGGGCTCAGGCGCAAGCGTTGGCGTTCGCCGCTGTCGAGGTCCTCGACCAGCAGCGCCCCCGCCTCCACCGCAACCACCCGGGCACTGAGGCTGTCGGGGCTGGCGCCTTCCAGGCCATAGTCCACCAGGGTACTGGTCCAGGCCTCGATCAGGACAAACACCAGGCCCAGCACAAAGCTCACCAGCGCCACTTGCAGCAGTGGCGCGAGGGTGGAGAAATTTCGCAAGGAACACAGCGTCGAACGAATCAAGACAGCTCCCGGAAACTCAAGCGCGGACCGCGCATTCCGGGAGATTAGCGGGAAAAAACCAGGGGCTGAAAGGCATTTTTCAGCCCGTTTCCAGGGCGGATTCATCGGCCTTTTGGCGAAGGCTCTAGCTCGCTGTTTCGCTTGATCAGGAGCCTTTGAAGAAAGTTCCTAACGCTGATCCACGGCGCAGGGTCCTGGCGCCAGCGACCGCTCCTCGCCCACGCGCCCGCCGAAGTAACCGGCACTGATCACCCCTACCGCGCCCATCAGCGCGCAATAGATCACGCAGATCCATGGGCTCCAGGGCATCAGGGCGATCAGCAGCAACGGGGTGGTACTGGCCCAGAGGGCGTAGGCGATGTTGTAGGTGAAGGAGATCCCCGAGACGCGAATCCGCGGCGGAAACAGGCTGACCATCACCGATGGCACCGCACCCACCACGCCGCAACCCAGGCCGGCGATGGCGTAGGCCAGGCCGATCCACTCGCCGCCGCTGATCAGGCAGCCATAGAGCACGGCGATGCCCACGGGCAGCAGCAGGCTGTAGAGCATCACCGTGCGCCAGGCGCCAAGGCGGTCGACGATCAGCCCCGCCAGCACGCAGCCGATGTTGAGGAAGACGATGCCCAGGCTGCTCAGGGCAAAGGTGTGGCTGGCGCTCATGCCGAAGCTCTTCTGCATCATGGTCGGGGTGATGACCACGAACACCACCACCGCCGAGGTCAGCACGCAGGTCAGGATCAAGGCTGGCAGGATCGCCAGCCGGTGCTCGCGCAGCACCGTGCGCAGCGGCAGTTCGGCGGCGTTCTCGCGCTGCTCCTGCAACGCCACGAACACCGGGGTTTCGCTCAGCCAGCGGCGCAACCAGACGCCGATCACGCCAAACACCCCGCCCAGCAGGAAGGGATAGCGCCAGGCGTGGTCGAGGATGTCATCGGGGCTGAAGACCCGCGCCAGCAGGGTCGCGGTCAGCGCCCCCAACAGGTAGCCGAAGGTCAGCCCGGCCTGGAGAAAACCCAGGGCATAACCGCGATGGGCCCGTGGCGCGTGCTCGGCGACGAACACCCAGGCGCTGGGCACCTCACCGCCCACCGCGGCGCCCTGCAGCACCCGCAGCGCCAGCAACAGCAAGGGCGCGAAATAACCGATCTGGGCGTAGGTCGGCATGATCCCGATCAGCAGGCAGGGCAGCGCCATCATCAGGATGCTCAGGCTGAAGACCTTCTTGCGCCCCAGGCGGTCGGCGAAGTGCGCCATGAGGATGCCGCCCAGGGGCCGGGCCAGGTAGCCGGTGACGAAGATCCCGAAGCTTTGCAGCAGGCGCAGCCACTCGGGCATTTCCGGGGGGAAGAACAGCTGGCTCAGGGTCAGGGCGAAAAATACGAAGATGATGAAATCGTAGATTTCCAGGGCGCCGCCCAGGGCGGCCAGGCCCAGGGTCTTGTAGTCGGCGCGGGAAAAGCGCGCCGGCGACGACTCAGTGGATGGGGTCATGAAAGCAACTCAATGGCAGCACAAAGCGAAGGCGCTCATGGTCTACGCAAACGATCCGGGGAACAACCCGTCGCCTGCCCTGGGTTGGTTTTCCGCGGTTTTCTGTACCTTGAACGGCCGCGCGCCAGGCCAATAATCGGGCACTTTCCCACCCCAGCAGAATCAGGAAAGTCGTCATGAGCAGCCATACCCGCACCCAGCGCCTGAGCGTCCCGCAACTGGTGGCCATGAAAGGCCGGCAGAAGATCGTGTCCCTCACCGCCTATACCAGCCACATGGCACGGCTGATGGACCCCTTCGTGGATTTCATTCTGATCGGCGATTCCACCGCCATGGTCGGCTACGGCCGCACCTCGACCCTGGACATGAGCCTGACGGAAATCATCGCCCACACCCGCACCGTGGTGGCCGGCAGCCGCCTGGCCTGCGTGATCGCCGACATGCCCTTCGGCAGCTACCAGGAATCCCCGCAGCAGGCCTACCGCAATGGCGCCGAAGTCATGGCCCGCACCGGCTGCGCCGCCCTCAAGCTGGAAGGCGGCCAGGCCCTGGCGCCCACCGTGGAGTTCCTGGTGCAGCGAGGCATTCCGGTGATGGCCCACATCGGCCTGATGCCGCAGTTCGTCAACCAGATGGGCGGGTTCAAGGCCCAGGGGCTCGACAGCGAGGCCGCCGCCAAGATCGAGGCTGATGCCCGGGCCCACCTTGAGGCCGGTGCCTTCAGCCTGTTGCTGGAAGGGGTGGCGGAACCCCTGGCGCGGCGCATCAGCGACTTTTCAGCGATGCCGACCATTGGCATCGGCGCCTCCCCGGCCTGCGACGGCCAGGTGCTGGTGACCGAGGACCTGCTGGGGCTGGGCGGGCCGCAGGTGCCACGTTTCGTCAAGCAGTACGCCGATGCCGGCGCCCTGATCAGCCAGGCCTGCGAACGCTTTGCCGCAGAAGTGCGGGAGCAGGCCTTCCCGCAGTTGCAGCATTGCTACGGCGTGGCTCAGGACGCCTGATCCAGCGCCTGGGCCAGTTGCCCCAGGGCGCCCTGGATGTCCTTGCTCCAGTCCAGGGTGAAGCTCAGGCGCAGGTGCTGCTGCCACAGGCCCTGCTGACTGAAGACAGTGCCCGGCGCAATGACGATGCCGGCGGCCAGCAGGCGCTCATAGACCCGGGTCATCTGTACCGGGCGCCTGGCTTCGACCCACAAGGTTGCGCCCCCGACGGCCAGCGGCGCGTGCAATTGCCCACCGGCCTGCTGCTCCAGCAGCAGGTGCAGCTGTTGCATGCGCTGGCGCAGCAGGCCCCGCAGCTTCACCAGGTGCTGGTCGACCCGACCGGAACTGAAGAGCCGCGCCACCGCCTTCTGGCGGATCGGCGATAGGCGCAAGGAACGCTCGAGGAACAGACGCTGCATTCGCGGGCCCAGGCTGCGGCTCAGCAAGTAGCTGAAAGGCGCCTCGGCACCGATGGCCTTGTCCAGGCTGGCAAACACCAACAGCCGCTCGGGGTCAGCAAAATCCCGATAGCGCGCGGCGTCCGGCACGAAGCTGAATTCACCGTAGCTGTCGTTCTCCAACAGCCAGATCCCTCGCTCACTGAACCAGCGGCACAGTTGCTGTTTGTCGGCGGCGGGCATCAGGCTGCCGTGGGGAATGTTCACCGTCGAGGAGAACACCGCCAGGCGCACCGGCTCACGCTGGAGCAGCGCCTGCACCTGTTGCAGATCGAAGCGCCCGGCACTGTCCAGGGGCAGTTCGATGATCCGCAGGCGCGCCGCCCGCAGCTGACGCAGGATCGCCCAGGAACAGGGGGACTCCACCAGCACCACGCCACCGGCCAGGTCCAGGGCCTGCAACGCCAGCTCCAGCACACTGCGCAGATCGGGCCCCAGGTACACCTGGTCGGCCTGCCAGTAGTCGCCGCTGGAACGGGTGTAGCGCCGGGCCAGTTCGCTGCGCAGTTCCTGTTCGCCCAGGGGCTGGTACAGCGGCGCCTGGCTGCGCGGGTACTGGCGGGCCAGCTCGCGCTCGGTCATCAGCAACGGCTGCTCCAGGGACAGCAGCATCGCCGGGGCATCGCTGCACAAGGCCAGGTGTCCCGGCTGGCGCGCCTGGGCATAGAGGTTGTCGAGCAAGTCCGCCCCGGCCGTGGGCAAGGGCGCGGCGACGGCTCGAGTGAAGTAGCCCTGGCGCGGCCGCGAGTGGATGCGCCCTTCATCTTCCAGCAAGGCGTAGGCGTACTTGGTGGTGGACAGGGAAACCTTCAGGCGCAGCGCCAGTTCGCGCAGGGAGGGCAGGCGTTGCTCCTGGTCGCTGGCGGCATTGTCGATCCACTGCGACAGGTAGCGGTAGACCGCCTGATAGGCGAATGAAGGCTGGCGCTGCACCGCGTCAGTTGCCTTTGGCCAGGGCAATCGCTGCCTGGATCGCGGCGCGAGCCTGGGGGCTGTTTTTCCAGCAGCTGGAACCCACCAGAGCCGAGGCCTGGGTGACGATGTCCAGGGCATCGACGGCGGCCAGCTGGGCCAGGGAGGTGATGCCCAGTTGCTCCAGGCGAGCGACCACCGTCGGGCCGACACCCTTGACCTTGAGCAGTGCGGCGCGTTCTTCAGGGGAAAATGACATGTGCGTTGAATCCTTTGCAGTCCGTGGCAATTGCCGCATTCTTGCACAGTTCTCGGCCGCCTCAGCCTGGGGCGGCCGTCGTCCTTATAAACATAAGAAATCCGAGGTACTGACGTGGCCGCTGATATTCAAGATAGCCGCTCCGCCCGTTTCGCCCTGCGCTGCTCGAACTGGGCCGAACGCTGGTTTCCCGACTCCTGGGTGTTCGCCGCGCTGGCGGTGATCATCGTCGCCCTGGCCACCCTGGCCATGGGCGCCAAGCCCACCGATGCCGCCATGGCCTTCGGTGACGGCTTCTGGAGCCTGATCCCCTTCACCATGCAGATGGCCTTCGTGGTCATCGGCGGCTATGTGGTGGCCAGCTCGCCGCCAGCGGTGAAGCTGATCGACAAGCTGGCGCGCATTCCCAGTAACGGCCGCTCGGCGGTGGCCTGGGTGGCGCTGATTTCCATGGTCGCGTACCTGCTCAACTGGGGCCTGTCCCTGGTGTTCGGCGGCCTGCTGGTACGGGCCCTGGCCCGGCGCACCGAACTGCGCATGGACTATCGCGCCGCCGGTGCGGCCGCCTACCTGGGCCTGGGCGCGGTGTGGGCCCTGGGGCTGTCGTCCTCGGCCGCGCAGTTGCAGGCCAACCCGGGCAGCCTGCCGCCGTCGATCCTGGCCATCACCGGGGTGATTCCCTTCACCCAGACCATCTTTCTCTGGCAGTCGGGGGTGTTGCTGCTGGCGCTGATCGTCGTCTCGCTGATCGTCGCCTACGCCACCGCCCCGGGCCCTAATAGCGCCCGGGATGCCCAGGCCTGCGGGGTCGACCCGAGCTTCAGCATGCCCAAGCCGCAACCCCGGACCCGCCCCGGCGAATGGCTGGAATACAGCCCGCTGCTGACCCTGCTCCTGGCGCTGCTGGCCGCCGGCTGGCTGTATCACGAGTTCGCCACCAAGCCGGCGATCACCGCGATCTCCGGGCTCAACACCTACAACTTCCTGTTCCTGATGACCGGCGCCCTGCTGCATTGGCGCCCGCGCAGCTTTCTCGATGCCGTGGCCCGGGCAGTGCCCACCACCACCGGGGTGCTGATCCAGTTCCCGCTGTATGGCTCGATCGCCGCGCTGATGACGGTGGTCAAGGGCGTGGACGGCCAGACCCTGGCCCACCACATCTCGACCTTCTTCGTGCAGATCGCCTCCCACGACACCTACGCCCTGCTGATGGGCCTGTACTCGGCGGTGCTGGGCTTCTTCATTCCGTCGGGCGGCGGCAAGTGGATCATCGAGGCGCCTTATGTGATGCAGGTGGCCAATGACCTGCAATACCACTTGGGTTGGGCCGTGCAGATCTACAACGCCGCCGAGGCCTTGCCGAACCTGATCAACCCCTTCTACATGCTGCCGCTGCTGGGGGTGCTGGGCTTGAAGGCCCGCGACCTGATCGGCTTCTCCTTCGTCCAGTTGCTGGTGCACGCGCCTTTGGTGCTGGTGCTGCTCTGGGCCCTGGGCACCAGCCTGGCGTACCTGCCGCCGGTGCATCCCTGAAGACGCCACAGGCCCGCTGCCGCCGAACGCAGCGGGCCTGTGGATAATCCTGTTTCGACGCAGATTTCAGACGTTTCCCCAGCGATCGCAGTGGACTCTTGAAGCATTCATGTAGTCTTTGCGTCATATTCGATTGCTACCGTGCGACCGAAATACTTTGTAACGAATTCTCAGAGCGACGAGCAAGGACCCGACATGAGCGACGATACCGATCAGCGCGACCTCCCCGAAACCACCCCCGACCAGCCCACCGATACCAGCCGCCGCCGCTTCCTTGGCGGCGTTGCCGTTCTGGGGGTTGGCGCCACCCTGAGCGCCTGCGCCAAGTCCGACGAGCCGGCGGACAAACCGCAGGAGCGGCCGCTGTCTCCCGCGGAACTGGACAAGGCGCTGCGCGAGCAGGTGAAGAACGTGGTGGTGCTGTTCGCCGAGAACCGCAGCTTCAACAACCTGTTCGCCAATTTCCCCGGGGTGGAGAAACCCTTGTCGGCGCTCAAGCCCGAGGCGTTCCAGCAGCGCGACCGCGACGGCAGCCTGCTGTCGAAACTGCCACCGGTCTGGGGCGGCATTCTCCAGGTCGGCCCGCAAACCCTGGACGGCGTCACCTACCCGGTGGAAACCCAGTTCCAGGAAAACCTGCCCAACGCGCCGTTCGCCCTCAAGGGCCCCAGCGGCGAGGACCTGCCCTTGGGCCTGGTGACCCGCGATCTGTGGCACCTGTTCTACCAGAACCAGATGCAGATCAACGGCGGCAAGAACGACGGTTTCGTCGCCTGGGCCGACTCCGGCGCGCTGACCATGGGCCACTACGCCCAGACCCGTTACTCCCTGCGCCTGTGGGATGTGGCGCGGGAGTTCGTGCTCTGCGACAACTTCTTCCAGGGCGCCTTCGGCGGCTCGTTCCTCAACCACCAGTACCTGATCAGCGCCAAGGTGCCGTTCTACCCCGATGCCGCCAACTCGGTGGCCAAGTCGCAGATCGCCACCTTGCAGGGCGACGACCCCAAGGGCACTCGCCTCAAGCCCCTGGACAAGTCCCCGGCCAGTGCCATGGACGGTGCGCCACAGTTCGGACCCAGCGCCCTGACCCCGGACGGCTACGCGGTCAACACCATGGCCCCGCCCTACTGGCCGACCTGGATCCGCGACCCGGAGCGCCCGGACTACGCCAAGCCCGACCTGCCCAGCGTGCTGGTGCCGCAGACCCACGAGCACATCGGCGACAAGCTGTCGAAGAAGAACGTCGACTGGGCCTGGTACGGCGGCGCCTGGCAGGCGACCCTGGAGCAGTTCAAGGATTCCGGCGGGATTCCCAAGATCCCCAACTTCCAGTACCACCACCAGCCGTTCAACTACTTCGTGCGTCAGGGTCCGGAGAATCCGGCCGAGCGTGCCAAGCGCCTGCGCGACGGCGGCCTGGGGGATGAGTCGAGCACCAACAAGTTCTTCGCCGACGCCGAGGCCGGCAAGCTGCCGGCGGTGACCTTCTACAAGCCCCAGGGCAACCTCAACCTGCACGCTGGCTATGCCGATGTGGCCGCCGGCGACCGGCACATCGACCGCGCTCTGAAAGTGCTGCAGGAAAGCCCGCAATGGAAAAACATGGTGGTGATCGTCACCGTCGACGAAAACGGCGGCTGGTGGGACCACGTGGCGCCGCCCCAGGGCGATCGCTGGGGCCCGGGCACGCGGATTCCAGCGCTGGTGGTTTCACCGTTCGCCCGCAAGGGCACGGTGGATCACACGGTGTATGACACCGCCTCGATCCTGCGGCTGATCACCCGGGTGTTCCAGCTGGAAACCCTGGACGGCATCAAGGAACGTGACGAGGCCATGATCGCCCGGGGCCAGAAACCCATGGGCGACCTGACCAACGCCCTGCACTTCAGCGCCTGACCCCGGCGGGCCCGCAACGGGCCCGCCAGCCACCGCAGAACCGAAGCCCAAGACCGGCTTCGGCACTGCGGCACCGGCGCCAATAATAGCCATGTGACATCACGCACTTTACCCATCCACCCGACGGGTAATATCCTGCGCGCCACTTATTTGTTTCATCAGTTTTCCGATTGGAAAGGGAGTTCGTCGTCATGATCGTAGGCATCGACCTGGGGACCACCAACAGCCTGGTGGCGGTCTGGCGCGACACCGCCAGCGAGCTGGTGCCCAACGCCCTGGGCCAGTTCCTCACCCCCAGCGTGGTGGGCCTGGACGATGAGGGCCGGGTGCTGGTGGGCCAGGCCGCCAAGGAGCGCCTGCACACCCACCCGCAACTGACCACGGCCCTGTTCAAGCGCTACATGGGCAGCGCCACCGAAGTGCGCCTGGGGGATCGGCTGTTGCGTCCGGAAGAACTCTCGGCCCTGGTGCTCAAGAGCCTCAAGGAGGATGTCGAGCGCGCCTACGGCGAGCCGGTGGACGAAGCGGTGATCAGCGTGCCGGCCTATTTCAGCGACGCCCAGCGCAAGGCCACGCGGATCGCCGGCGAACTGGCCGGGCTCAAGGTGGAAAAGCTGATCAACGAACCCACCGCCGCGGCCCTGGCCTACGGCCTGCACCAGCGCGACAAGGAAACCTCGTTCCTGGTCTTCGACCTCGGTGGCGGCACCTTCGACGTGTCGATTCTGGAGCTGTTCGACGGGGTCATGGAAGTCCGCGCCAGCGCCGGTGACAACTTCCTCGGCGGCGAAGATTTCGACAGCCTGCTGCTGGAGCACTTCATCGAGCAACAAGGCCGGGCGGCGGACTTTCCCGAGCGCCAGAGCGTGCTCCAGGCCCTGCGCCGTGAAGCTGAACGGGTGCGCCGTGCCCTGGGCCAGGAACCCAGCGCCGAGTTCAGCCTGCGGGTCGATGGCCGGCAATGGACCCAGACCATCACCCAGGCGCAGTTGGCCAACCTCTACACGCCCCTGCTGGAACGCCTACGGGCACCCATCGAGCGAGCCCTGCGCGATGCCCGGATCCGCGTCAGCGACCTGGATGAAATCCTCCTGGTGGGCGGCGCCACCCGCATGCCCCTGGTGCGCAAGCTGGCGGCGGGGCTGTTCGGGCGCTTTCCGTCCATCAGCCTCGACCCCGACGAAGTGGTGGCCCAGGGCGCGGCGGTCCAGGCGGCGCTCAAGGCCCGCTCCGCGGCTCTGGAGGAAGTGGTCCTGACCGACGTCTGCTCCTACACCCTGGGCATCGAAACCTCCCAGCAGTACGGCAACCAGATCGAGGGCGGGCACTACCTGCCGATCATCGAGCGCAACAGCGTGGTGCCGGTGAGCCGGGTCAAGACCGTGCAGACCCTGCACGACAACCAGGAACAGGTGCTGCTGAAGATTTTCCAGGGCGAGAGCCGCCTGGTGCGCGACAACGTCGCCCTCGGCCAACTGGAAATGCAGGTGCCCAAGCGCCCGGCCGGCGAAGTCTCGCTGGACGTGCGCTTCACCTACGACATCAACGGCCTGCTGGAAGCCCAGGTGAGCATTCCCCTGACCGGTGAAAGCCGTTCCCTGGTGATCGAGAACAACCCCGGCGTGCTGACCCCGGAGGAAATCCAGCAGCGGCTCAAGGCCCTGGAGCAACTCAAGGTTCATCCCCGCGACCAGCAGGTCAACACCCTGCTCAGCGCCCGCCTGGAACGTCTGTATCAGGAAAGCCTGGGGGAATTGCGCGAACAGATCGGCTATTGGGCCGGGCAATTCCAGCAAGTGCTGGACACCCAGGACGAGCGCAAGATCCGCGAAGTGCGCAACCAACTCAGTGAACAGCTGCAGAGACTGGAAAACGGCCACTGGCACTGAGGAGCGGCGACATGGACTGTTGGACCCTGCTGGAGCTGCCGGACGACGCCGATGAGCGCAGCATCAAGCGCAGCTATGCCAAACGCCTGAAAACCACCCGTCCCGATGAAGATGCCGAAGGTTTCCAGCGCCTGCGCGAGGCCTACGAGCGGGCGCTGCAACTGGCCCGCTGGCGCGAAGAGGAAAGCGACGAGCCCTCCCCCGCGCCCGTCGCCGCGGCTCTGCCTGCGGACAACCTGCAGGCCTGGTCGGGACTGGTCGAGATGAGCCCGATCCTGGCCCCCATGCCAACAGTCGCTGTCGCGCCGACAGCGGCGCAGGCCCTGCTCAAGGGCCTGACCCTGGAGAACCTGCCGCAACGCTGGCCAGAGGCCCAGGCCCAACAATGCGCCCAGGACTTCCAGAACCTGCTGCTGGAGCACTGCTGCAGCCACCCCGAACAGCGCGCGCGCCTGGTTGAGTGGGCGGTTCAACATCTGGAATGGCTGACGCCCTGGCAAAGCCTGTCGATGAGCGACGCGCAACAGCGCTCGCTGGTCGATGCCCTGCTGGAGCATTACCGCCAGACCCTGAAAGAGCGGCTGCAAGCCAACCAGGAACGGGCGTTTCTCGCGCAGTTGACGCACTACAGCGAACAGCTCTGGCTGCAGATTTTCGATCATCGTCTGCAATGGCAAAGCACCGTGCTGATGCTGCTCAACGAACAGCAGTGGAGCGTGCCCCTGTTCGAGCGGGTGTGCCAGGCGTTCGGCTGGGATGAACAACGCGGCGCCATCCCGGAACCGGCCTGGGTCTGGCAACACCTGGTCCAGCGCTGTCAGCAGGAAACCTTCTACCAGGAGCTGCAAAACAAGCTGCAACAGGAACACAGCTGGGCCCCTGAGGTACTGGCGGCGCAACTGCTCGCCAAGCCACTGTCCCCGCGCCAGCAGCGCAACCTCACCCGCGGCTTTACCCAGAATGAATGGCAAGCCTGCCAGGAGCTGGCACAGACCCTGACCTGGCGCTTCCCGCAACTGATCGAGCGCCTGCCCCAGCGTGACGTGTTCTATTGGCAGAAATTCATGCCGCAACCCTCCACCACCGGGGAAACATGGGTCCGGGCCTGGGCCGGCATCGGGCTGGCGTTCACCCTCTTTTTCATCCAGGAACGCCAGGACCCGCCGTTGCTAGCGGCCATCATGGCGGCCTTGTGCGGCTGGCTGGCGGCGGTGCTCGGCCTGTTGGCACTGAGTGCCTGGAACGCCCTGGCGTTGCGCCTGCTGGATCTGGACCTGTGGCTCAGTGAACGCCTGATCCCCAAACAACTGCACAGGCCTCCCTATCGAAGGCTGCTGCGCCACGGCGTGCCCTTCCTGGCCTTGCTGGCGCTGTTCGCCAGCCTGCTCGGCGTGCTGGGGATGCTGACCTATCTGGGCTTCAGCCTGATTGGCGCCCTGCACCACAAGCGCATCGGCCACATGAGCGAAGCCTTCAGACTCAAGCATCCCTGGCTGAGCGTCTTGCACTGGTCGAACTTCAGCCCCTGGCAACCCGTCTTCTTGTTGCTGATGGTGGCTGTCATCCGGGCGTGCCAAGTGTTCTACCCGGCTTTCCCGCTGACCCGGTTGATCCCGGGCTGAAGCCTGCACATGGGGGACAGATTTTTTCTCCGCTGTCTTTCTCTATCCACGGCAGTGTTCCAGTATGAGCAGCCCCCGTGGAGGGGTTCACGCTGAAAAGGATCTGAGCATGTTCAAATTCGCAGGAATCACTCTCGCGCTGACCGCTGCTGCCCTGAGTACGACGGCCCAGGCCGATGCCGAAATCGACCTGGGCAGCCCCCAGCGCGTCACCCAACTCTTCGCCTACCCCAACAACTGCAACGTGATCTGCTATCGCAACTGGACCCTGGAGCAGACGGTGGAGCACTACCTGACCCAGAGCGTGCAGCGCGACGGCTACAGCACCGCCAAGGTCAGCGTCAAAACCGCCAACGACAAGGTCGTCGCCTCCATCAGCGGCGTGCCCCAGGGCTACGACAAGCCCCTGAGCGCCCTGCTCGATGCCGGCGACCTGGCCTACAAAGGCGCCAGCCAGCTCAACAGCGACGGCCACTGGGAATACAGCTGGTACCTGTTCCTGCCCCTGGGCATGGCCCTGGAAAACCGCAAGAGCGTCGAGTTGCTGCACTTCCCGCCGGATTACTCGCTGACCCGCTACCAGGACTATCTGGAGTCGGCCACCACCGACCGCTGGGCCTCGTTGCTGACCGTCAACGGCATCGCCGCCGAGCAGACTCCGGCCTACCAGACCATCATCGATATCGCGCCAATCGCCGCGCCCTCCACGGCCGGCAAGAGCCTGGAAGGGGTCTACAGCTACTTCAACAGCTACCAGACCACCATGGTCAAGCAGGTCAGCCAGAACGCCAGCGGCGCGGCCCTGCCGATGGTGGCGTTCGGTGCGCCGGTGCGCAGCTGGCTCAAGCAGCAATACGGGGTGACGGTGAATGTGCTGGGCCTGGCGCAAATCAGCCCCAGCGAAGGCGTGAAGGTGCCGGTACTGGGCTCCAACCACCCGAGCTACATCTGGTACGCGGCGGACCCGGCCAACTATGACAACGACGAGGCCAAGGCCGACGCCGCCGGGTTGAAAGTCATGGGCCAGGATTTGAGTGCGGCCTGCTGGCAGGCCGGCATGGGCAGCAAGCCCGGAACCGATCCGAGCACCCTGCTCAGCAGTTGCACCCAGACCTGGCAAGTGACGCAGAAAGAGCAGACTTGCGAGTTGTTCTACACCTCGGTACGCAAGCTGACCGAGCAGCAGGCCGTGGCCAAGTGCAGCAGCGCACCGGTCAAGACCCAGCTCAAGCAGCTTAAGGCACCGGCCCCGGCGCCAAGCACCGAGGTGCCACACCTCTGAAACCCGCCGCTGGCCGCTGCGCCTTCACGCAGCGGCCAGCGCGCATTCAGACGGCGCCGAGGGGACGCAGGCGATACTGCGGTGGCAGCTGTTCGAAACCGCTGATGGTCGTGTCCAGGCTCTTCCAGCGACCGTCCTTGATCCCGTAGATGCAACCGTGGATCGACAGGCTCTGCCCGCGATGCCAAGCGTTCTGCACGATGCTGGTGTGGCCGACGTTGGCCACTTGCTGGATCACGTTCAGTTCGCACAGGCGGTCGACTTGTTCTTCTTCAGTGGCCAGTTGTGCCAGCGCCTCGCGGTGCTCGTAGTACAGGTCACGAATCGACCGCAGCCAGCCATCGATCAGGCCAAACTGGCGATCCTGCATCGAGGCGCGCACGCCGCCACAACCATAGTGGCCGGTGACCAGGATGTGTTTGACCTTGAGTACATCCACCGCGTACTGGATCACCGACAGGCAATTGAGGTCGGTGTGCAGCACGACGTTGGCCACGTTACGGTGCACAAACAGGTCGCCCGGCAACATGCCGACGATCTCGTTGGCTGGCACCCGGGCGTCCGAGCAGCCGATCCACAGGTACTCCGGAGTCTGCTGGCGGGCCAGCTTGGAGAAGAATTCCGGGTCCTCCTGCTTGATCGCTTCGGCCCAACGCGCGTTGTTATCAATCAGATCTTGTAGTTCGTTCATGCTGTGAAGCCTCAAGAATGATGCGCAGCTTTGACAGACGAGTGCCCGTTGGGGTCACGCCAATGACTGCAGATACCGGTTATCCCTGCCGGGGAATCTTCATCGGGGCTGTGGGTCCACCCTGCAAGCCCCTAAAAGTATGAGCAATCGCCATGACCGAATCACGACGCCCCTTCAACGCGCCCCAGCCCGAGCCGATCGACGATGATCAGGATCGCATGGGGTCCATGGAGGAACTGCATTTCGATGACGACGAACCCGGCCCCTTAGGCAGCACCGGCCTCACCAGCGACGGCTCCAGCGACGACGACCTGAGCCCGGAAACCCTGATCCGCGAGGATGGGGCCCGTTCTGCCCGGGAAGTCGGGGCCGATAAACCGGCGGACTGGGATCTGAGTATTGTCGATGCCACGGACATTGGGGGTGGCAGTGGTCTGGATGAAGCCGAGCTGGCACGTCGCGACCCGCTGGACGGCAAACCCTGAGCCTGGCACCACATTTAATGAGGCCCTCTCCCGCAGGAGCCGGCTTGCCGGCGAAGAGGCCCTCAAGCCATGCATCGCCGCGAATGGCACCTTCGCTGGCAAGCCAGCTTCTACAGCGGCCTGGGTGCTGGTTGAAGGCTCAGTCGACCAGGGTGCAGGCCATCACCAGGGCGTCTTCGCGGCCACCCACGGCCGGATAATAGTCGCGGCGGCGCCCGACTTCATTGAAGCCGTAACGCTCATACAGCCGATAGGCGGTCTGGTTGCTGGAGCGCACTTCGAGGAAACACTCCCGGGCATTCTTCTGGTAGGCGCGCTTCATCAGTTCTTCCAGCAGGCGCAGGCCCAGGCCGCGGCCCTGGCTTTCCGGCTTGACGGTGATGTTCAGCAGATGGGCCTCGTCAATGATCACCTGGATGACGCCGTGGCCCACTTGCTGGCTGCCTTCGAACATCAGCCAGACTTCGTAGGACTTGAAGGCATCCATGAAAATGCCCCGGGTCCAGGGGTGACTGAACGCGGCATATTCGATTTTCAGGATGGCATCCAGGTCCGCCTCGGTGGCCAGGCGGAAGGTCAACGCGTCACTCATTGGTCATTGTGCTCATCAGTGCTTTTCCAGCGCGTCATCAAGCGCCGCATGGCTTGCCAGACATCAGCCTTACGCTGTGGCTCTTCCATTAATAGTTCCAGGCCGGGCAAGGCCCAGGCCGACCCCAGGCCTTCGACCTGCAGTTCACGGTTGTAGGATTCAGCGTTGGCTTCCCCGGCGAAACGTACGGCCGGCAGACCGATCAGCCACAGGCAGACGCAGGGCTCTTCTTCGATTCGCACGCCGACAAAGGCCTGGACGAAGTCCCGGGCGGCTTCCGGACCCTGGTCGAGGTTGCCCCGGGTCAGCATCGGCCAGCGCACCGGCTCGGCGAGGATCTGCGGGCTGTCCGGCAGGCCGGCGGCGCGCAGCATGTCCTTGAGCAGCAGATAGGCTGGGTCGCGGCTCTGGAAGGCTTCGCCTGTGGGTAACTCCACCAGCAGCAGGCAACGGCCGGCGCGCAACAGCTGCAGGGCGAAGCGCGGCGGAGGAACCACTGGCGCCTTGACCACCGGAGCCGGGGCTTCTTCGCCCTCGGCCACTGGCTTGCTGGCTGGCTTTGCAGGCGCGGTGGAAGGACGCGGCACCTCGATCTTCGGCCGCTCGCCAGTCCTGGCCGCCGGCGCTGCCGGGGCCTTGGCTTCGACCACGGGGGCAGGTGGCGCCTGCACCTCGGGCTCCGGCAAGGCCAGCAATTCAGGGCGCGAAGGGGCGGCAAAGGGCAATTCGCTGCGCGGCAGCCAGCTGACCACCTGCATGGCGGACAGATAAGCGCGACGACGGGACTCGATAAGCAAAGGTCGGCCACTTGTGGATAACTGAGGTGGGGGATTCTACCGTCCTTCGGCAAAGATCGCCTGCTGTTGATTGCCCGCAAAAGCGACAGTCCGTCTCATAGCGGGGCCCGGGGGTGAATCGTCGGCCGCCTGATGCAGTACAATCGCCGCCTTTCATTGCCAACCAGCCGGCCATTCCGATGATCGAACCCAAGCGCGTCTTGCGCGCCCTCGCCGAACACTGGGCACTTCTGGAGCCGCTGTGCGAGCACTTCGACCAAGGCACCCTGAGTCTTGCCGAACTGCGTTCACAGCTGGCTGCCCAACAACTGGACAGCACGCCCCAGGACATCACCCACCTGCTGGACGTATGGATACGCCTGGACATCCTGGTCCCGGTGGCGAAAAGCCCGAACCGTTTCGAGCTCAATGCACAGATCCACGACTTCCTCGCCTACCTGCGCCGTGAGCACCGCCTGGGCCTGTGCCTGGAGATCGAAGCCTACCTGCGCCACCTGGAGCGCCTGGCCGGTTACATCCAGGACGCCTTCGACGTGCGCGACGGCAACGACCTGGCGCGCCAGCTGCGGCTGCTGGACATGCGCGTGCGCGATGTCCTGAAGAAGCTCGCCAACGACGAACAGGCCCTGGTGGCCGTGGCCGAGCGGGCCAAGACCAGCGACCGGCAGATCCCCCTGCGCCAGCGCTATGCCGAGGTACTGGCCACCTGGGACGAATACGTCGAACCGATGATCCAGTTGGTGAACGCCGACGGCGCCTTCGAACAGGGCGTGCGCAAGGTGGAAAACGTCCTGCTGCGCCTGCTCACCGAGCAGCAGCGCTTGGGCCACCTGGTGGACGACGACATGCTGCTGCGCACCCACGCGCGGATTCTGGAAATGCAGACCAGCGCCCAGCTGACCCTGCGTCATGCCCGGGAACTGCTGCTGCCCCTGCGTGAAGAAGCTCGTCGGCACAACGCCGTGACCCGTGGCGCGGCCCTGGCCCTGGCGGCGATCCGGCGCAAGGGCATCGACGCGGTGCCCCAGGCGGCGATGCCGCTGTTCACCCGTCCGCAGAGCACCTTCCTTGGCAGCTCCGGCCAGGTGGAAGCCTATGTCTATGCCCTGGCCCGCTTCGAGCCCAAGCCGGCGCGTTTCCCCAAGGCCCACAAGACCCACAAGGGCCTGGCCCCCAAGGCACCGCGCACGGTTCGGGAGATGCTCGAACGTTGCGAAGACGCCCTGCCGATGCCGGACCTGATGAGCTGGCTGCTGGACCAGGAGCCGGATGGCGCCACCGACGAACTGCTGTACTGGTTCTCGCGCCTGTCCCGGGAAAAACGCTTCAAGCGCGAGCGCCTCGAACGCCGCGACTACCACACCCAGGAGCACCAGGTCAGCCTGCGCTCCTTCGCCCTGCTCTCGGCCCGCGATGACGCCGCCGAGCATTCTGCGAGCAACGCCCATGCATCTTGATCTTTCCGAACTGTCCCAGCTGGCGCCGATCTTCCGCGAGCTGTTCAAGGGTTACCACGTCAGCCGCCGCGACCCGGAGCTGTACGCGCAATTGTCGAACTTCCAGGACCAGTACCGCACCCTGTTCAAGGCCCTGGGCTTCGAGCTGGTGTGCGATACCCGCGGCTTCTACTACTTCGTTCCCGACAACGCCGCCGCCCAGGTGAACAAGACCGCCCAGCGCCTGGCGCTGTTCACTTTCATCCTGGTGGAGCATCTGGCCGACCAGGGCCGCGACCCGATCGCCGTGCTCGATGGCGGCAGCCTCGGCCGTGACGAACTGCCGTCCTTGCTGGAGAAATACCGCGACCTGTTTATCCAGGCCGAAGTGCAGACCCAGGAAGAGCTGGAAGAGAAAATCATGCGCCGCATGACCCAGCTGGGTTTTGCCGCCGAGGAGCCGGGGATCTACCGCTTCCTGCCGCCGATGCACCGCTTCCTCGACGTTTGCCTGTCGGTACAGCAGGACCGCGACCTGGCCGCCAGCCTGCACAGTGTGCTGCCGTTGCCGACCCCGGTGCTGGTAGACAACGACAGCGACGAGAAACTGCTGCAGACCGATGACCCGCTGGACCTGAGCGAATTCGACGAGTCCGAAGAAAGTGAAGAAGACGCGCTGGCCCGGGCCATCGCCGAAGAACAGGAGCTCGACGCATGAGCAAGGAACGCTACGGCATCCGCCGCTTCGCCCTACTGAACACCGCCGGTTACAGCCTGGGCCTGTTCCCCCTGGAAGAGCCGCTGTCGGTTTACGGGGCCAACAACCTGGGCAAGTCGGCGTCGATCAACGCCCTGCAATTCCCGATTCTGGCGCGCATGTCGGACATGAGCTTCGGCAAGTACAGCCTGGAACAATCCCGGCGCTTCTACTTCGCCTCGGACACCAGTTACATCCTGGTGGAAGTTTCGCTGCCCCACGGCCCTCATGTGATTGGCGTGGTCGGGCGCGGCCCGGGCGGCGGTTTCGGCCACCAGTTCTTCGCCTACGCCGGCCAGCTGGACCTGGCGCATTACCAGAAGGACGACACCTGCCTGCGGCAGAAAGAGCTGTTCACCAACCTGGAGCGCCAGGGCCTGAAGGCCTATGAACTCAAGCCGGATGAACTGCGGCGTCTGCTGGTGGGCGGCCACACCTCAATTCCACTGGACCTGACCCTGATCCCGCTGCGCTCCACCAGTGAACAGAGCCTGAAGACCTTCCGCGCGCTGTTCATCAACCTGCTGCACATGCGCGAGATCACCGCAGCCAAGCTCAAGCAGCTGTTCCTCGATGCCTTCGAGCACAGCCTGCGCTCCGGCAGCGTCGACTACATCGCCGCCTGCGACGAAGCCTTCCGCGATGTGCGGCGCATGGAACAGGACTACAACTCCCTGGTGGCCGCCGGCCCTCTGGTGGAAGCCCTGGCCAACGGCGTGAAGCAGCGGGACATTCTGCGGGGCAAGCTGCATCGCCTGTCGCCGCTGCTGGATTCGCTGCTGGGCACTTGGTCGGACTACGCCGGCGCGCGCAAGGAAGAGCTGACCCTCCAGGCCGAGCACTACCGCAACGAGCAGGACGCGCTGCAAAACGACCAACGCAGCAGCACCCAGGAAATGATGCGCCTGGAACGGGAAATCACCGGCACCCAGCGTTGGCTCGGCGAGCTGTCGGTGCTCAAGCACCGCTTCGCCCTGGTGGACGACGTGAAGGTCCTGGAACAGCAACTGCTGGCGGCCAAGGATGCCCACGATGAACTGGCCGGCGCCCTGGCCCAGTCCCGGCAGTTCTCCGCCGAAGACCTGGAAGAGCGCCTGCGGGACCTGGAAAAGCGCCTGAAGTCGGTCAAGCAGCAACTCGATCATGCCGACAACAACAGCTACGCCCGCCTGCGCGAGGAGTTCTCCCAGCAGGACGTGGAGCGTCTGATGCGTCTGTTCAACAGCGCGCTGTTCAGCCTGCCGCTGGGCGAGCACGGCATCGCCCTGGACGACAACGGCGAGTGGGTGAAGTCGGTGGAGCTGATCCTCGACGGCTTCAAGGGCGAGCGTTTCGAAGTGCCGGGGTTGACCATCGACATCTCCCACATCGAACCGCCAGCCTTGCAGGCCCTGGCCGATCGCGCCGCCCTGCGGGATCAGAAAGAGCGCCTGGAAAAAGAACTCAAGCAGCTCAAGACCCAAGCCGCCGTGGCCGCCGACCGCGCCGCCAGCAAGACCCAGACCGAAGCCCTGTACCAGCAGGTGCTGGATGCGCAGAAGGCCCTGGAAGACTTCCGCCGCGCCCAGACCCTGAGCGCCGAGGAAGGCGAAAAGCTGGAACAGCTGGCGCAGATGGAAGCGGCCCAGGACGAACTCAAGCGCTCCAGCGATGCCTTCACCGAACGCGTCCAGCAACTGTCGGCCAAGCTGCAACTGGTGGGCCGGCAGATCGCCGACATGGAAGCCAAGCAGCGCACCCTCGACGACGCCTTGCGCCGCCGTCAGCTGCTGCCGGCGGACCTGCCGTTCGGCACGCCGTTCATGGACCCGGTGGACGACTCCATGGACAACCTGCTGCCCCTGCTCAACGACTACCAGGACAGCTGGCAGGGCCTGCAGCGGGTCGACGGGCAGATCGAGGCGCTGTATGCCCAGGTGCGTCTGAAGGGCGTGGCCAAGTTCGACAGCGAGGATGACGTCGAGCGCCGCCTGCAACTGCTGATCAACGCCTATGCCCACCGCACCGATGAAGCCCTGACCCTGGGCAAGGCACGCCGCGCCGCGGTGACCGATATCGCCCGGACCCTGCGCAATATCCGCAGCGACTACGACAGCCTGGAACACCAGCTGGCGCTGTTCAACCGCGAGATCAACAAGCGCCAGGTGTCCAACCTGCAGAGCTTCCGCATCGTCCTGGCGCCGAACAAGGAAGCCCTCAAGCACATCGATCAGATCATCCACAGCGCCGGCCAGTACGAGGAAGGCGAAACCCTGTCGGTGTTCGACCTGAGCCAGAGTGCCGAGCAGGACAACAAGAACGAAGAGGCCAAGGAGTACCTGGCGCGGCTGGTGGCGGCCAACCACAACCAGCTGGGTCTGAAAGACTTGTTCGAGCTGGCGTTCGAGATCACCAAGGTCAACGGCCAGCCGGTGATCCACACCGACATCGATGGCGCGGCGTCCAACGGCACCACCATGACCATCAAGGCGCTGACCAACATGTACCTGTTGCTGCACTTGATGGACCGTGACCAGGCCGGGCGCATTCGCCTGCCCTACTACCTCGACGAGGCGGCGGACATCGACGAACGCAACCAGGCGGCATTGCTGGAAACCAGCCTGCAACTGGGCTTCGTGCCGATCCTGGCCAGTGTGAAGCCGCAGGTGTCAGCCCAGGTGGCCATCGACCTGGAAGGCGGCAGCGGGCCGAACGGTATCTACATCGACGAGGCGGACTGGAAGTTCATCCGTCGTCACGATCAGGTCAAGGCGACGCTGAACGTGGAACCCGAAGCAGAAGCGGAACTGGACGAAGTCTGATTCCGTAACGCCGCAACGAAAAAGGCCGCACTCTTTCGAGTGCGGCCTTTTTTATTGGATAGCCTTTATAGGAGCTGGCTTGCCAGCGAAGGCGTCCTCTAGAAAAACGCCGGACTTGAGGGCCTCTTCGCCGGCAAGCCGGCTCCTACGAGAGGGTTATTTGCCCAGGGGGATCTTGGGCGCCCAGGTCAGCCATTCATCCTCGAACTTGTCGAACAGCGGGAACGTCTGTTGCGGGCGAGCCGGGTTGCCCATGCGCTCGCCATCCGGGGTAGCAAAAGCAATGCCGCCCTGGATCAGGGTTTCCAGGGATTCGGTACGCACCGTGGCGCCCTTAAACAGGCCGAAGTCCACGCCAAATCCACTGCTGTTCCAGAACCTTGTACCACCGCGAATCAGCGGCGCGTACTTGGGCTCGATGAGGATGTGGATCAGCACCCGGTCAGCGGTCTGGCCCAGTTCGTAGCCCGTCACCTTGCCCACCGTCACTTCGCGATAAGTCACGGGAACACCCACCTTCAACGAGCCGCGGCGAGCAGCGCTCAATACCAGGCTCAGACCCGCTTCCTGGACGCTGGCTTCCGGCGGCTGCGGCAAGGCGACAAAGCTGGTTTGCACGCCCTGGTTCTTCGCCGCGGGCTGAACCTCGATGTATTGACCGGTGACCAGGGTTTCCAGGTTGGAGGTCTTCATCAGCCCCAGCTCCGGCTTGACCACCCAGAACTGGCTGCCGACCCGGGCGATACGCTCGGGCACTTCGGTAATCCGCGCCTTGAGCATCACCGATTGCAGGTCGGCGCTGAGGGTCACTGCTTCCAGCTTGCCCACATCCAGGCCCTTGAAGCGCACCGGCGTTCCGGCGCGCAGCCCATCGGCGCGATCCACCTTGATGTTGATCAGGGTGCCACGCTGCGCCGCCTCTTCCTGATTGGCGAACAGACGGAAACGCGGAATGCGCTTTTTCAGCGGCACGTTGGGCAGCGGCGTCTCGAAGGCGATACCACCGGCCATCAGGCTTTGCAGCGACTCGCTCTTGATCTGGATGCCACCGGTGAGCCCGCCGGTGAGGGTGATGCCGCTGACGTTCCAGAAACGCGTCGAGCCGTTGACCAGCGACTCGTACTCTTTCTCGATATGAACGCCGATCACCACTTGCTTGCGGGTGTGAGAGAACTGATAGCTCTGCACCGAGCCGACCTTGACCTGCTTGTAGAGGATCGGGCTGCCCACATCCAGGGAGCCGAGGTTGTCGGTGAACAGCACCATGTGCAGGCCGGGTGCGCGCAGGTCCAGGGGCGGGGCCTTGGCCCGGGCTTCGAACTCGCGCTGGGGCGCGGCGCCCTTGTCGCCGGGGCGAATAGCGATGTAGTTGCCTTTGACCAGCGCCTCAAGTCCAGTGATACCGGCCAGGGAGATGGAGGGTTTGACGGTCCAGAACTGGGTGCCCTGGACCAGGTAGTCCTCGGCCAGCGGATCGAGGGTCAGCTCGGCGGTGGCGCTGGTGAGATCGGAGTCGACCTTCAGGGCCTTCAGGCTGCCGACCTGGATGCCCTTGTACATGACCGGAGTACGTCCGGCCTGCAGGCCTTCGAAATCGGTGAGCTTGACCTTGACCCGGATGCCGGCCTGAGCAGCGTCGAAATCCTCATAGAGACGGAATGGCAGGCTTGGGTCGGTAGGCGGGCTGTCCTTGCGGTTTTCCGGCGTGGCAAAGGCGATGCCGCCAGCAACGATGCTGGACAGGGACTCACTGCGCACTTTGACCCCGGACAGGTTGGCGTCGATGCTGATGCCGCTGGCGTTCCAGAAACGCGTGTGTTTGCGCACCAGGTTGGCGTAGGTCGGCTCGATATAGACCTTGAGCTCGACGGTGTTCTGGTCTTCGGAAAGCAGGAAGCTTTTGATCTGCCCGACCTGGATCTGCTTGTAGAACACCGGGCTGCCGCGGTTCAACGAGCCCAGGCGTTCGGCCTTGATGGTCAGGTGCAAGCCGGGCTTGGCGTCCGATAACGGCGGCTCTTCGGCCAGGGCCTTGAACTTGCGCGCAGGCTCGCCATCGCCGGGATTGACCGCGATGTAGTTGCCGGAAACCAGGGTTTCCAATCCGGTGATGCCGGCCAGGCTGACGCTGGGCTTGACCAGCCAGAAGCGGGTGTTGGTCTTCAGGTACTGCTCGACGTCCTTGTTCATCTCGACCGTGGCGATCACGCCCCGGGAGTTGCCCTCATCGTCCAGGGCCAGGGTCTTGACCTTGCCCACGGGCATGCCTTTGTAGACCACCTCGGTCTTGTTGGCCTGGATCCCCTCGCCGCTTTCGAAGCGCAACTGGATCTCGATGCCGGTCTGGCTGTAGGCACGCCAGCCCAGCCAGCCACCGATGATCAGGGCAATCAGGGGCAGCACCCAGATGGCTGACCAATTGGAGGCCGGGCGGGTTTTGGCGGTAGGCAAATCAGTCATGGTCGTCGTCCGACTCCGTGTTATCCCAGATCAGTCGGGGATCGAAAGTTACTGCGGCCAGCATGGTCAGGATCACCACGCTGGCAAAGGCGACCGCACCGAGATTGGCTTCGATGCTGGCCAGCCGTCCAAAGTTGACCACCGCCACCAGGATGGCGATGACAAAGATATCCAGCATCGACCAGCGACCGATGAACTCGATAAAGCGGTACATGATGATCCGTTGCCGTGCCGACAGTGGCTGGTGGCGCTGCACCGAGAACAACAGCAAGGCTATGCCCACCAGCTTGAAGGTGGGCACCAGGATACTGGCGACAAAGACTACTGCGGCAATGGGAAACATGCCGTGCTGCACCAGCTGGATAACCCCCGACATGATGGTGCTGGGGTCACCCTGGCCCAGTGAGCTGACCGTCATGATCGGCAGCAGATTGGCCGGAACATAGAGAATGGCGGCGGTAAGCAACAGCGCCCAGGTGCGCAGGATGCTGTTGGGACGGCGGGGGTGGATCTGGGCTCCGCAGCGTGTGCAGACCTGCTCATCGCTGTCGGCTGCCTGCCGGTTCAACTCGTGGCACTCACTGCAAATCAGAATGCCTGCATCAATCGCCCGCATGCACATCCTCTCCCGATAACGCTTGCCAGATCTGGTGAGGCGACATCACCACCTCCAGCCAGACCTGGACCAACAACAGACTGATAAAACACACCAGGCCCAGGCCCACTGTGATGGAGGCCATGTCAGCCAATTTGACGATGGCCACCAGCACCCCCATCAGGTAGACCTCGAGCATTCCCCAATCACGCAGGTGGTGATAAATGCGGTAGAGCAGCAGGCCATAGCTGCGCCCGAAGTCCCAGCGAATACTCAACAGAACCAGGAGCTGACAAATCAACTTGATCAGGGGGATGCCCATGCTGCACAGGAACACCACCAGCGCCACGCCTTCCATACCGGTATCGAACAGGCCTTGCACGCCGCTCCAGACGGTATCTTCGGAAGACTGTCCCAATAGATTGAGCTGCATGATGGGAAGAAAGTTCGCCGGTACGTAGAGCAGCAAGGCGGCGATCACCAGAGCCAGGCTACGTTCAACGACATTGTGCCGGTGTGCGTAGAGCTCATAGCCACAACGCGGGCATTGGGCTTTTTCGCCGAGAGCAAGCTTTGGCTTGCGCATCAGCAGATCGCACTCATGGCAGGCAACCAGGTCGTCCAGTGGTAATTCTGACAACCCGGGGGCGTCAACCGGATCTGGCATAGATGGCTCTGGAAGTGGAGAAAGTAGCGGCTATTCTAGTGTTCCAATTCGAAAATAACTGTGCAAATTTGTTTGCGAATAAGAGCAATTTTTCCATGCGACAAAAACAAAACCCCAACTGCTTTCGCAATTGGGGTTTCGGAATTTAATCTTGACGATGACCTACTCTCACATGGGGAAACCCCACACTACCATCGGCGATGCATCGTTTCACTTCTGAGTTCGGGATGGGATCAGGTGGTTCCAACGCTCTATGG
>NZ_JAACFX010000015.1:0-141843 GCF_029237275.1 Pseudomonas sp. 3MA1
GAACCTGCCTCGACCCATGCTCACTCACGATCTCGAAATCCGAGGGCACCGCGATCTGAGGCAGGTAGAAATTAGCTTACAAGGGCATGCCGAGCCTAGGCGAGGCACCGAGTGGAGGGGCAGAAGCCCTTTGCTTACTTTGGGGCTTTTCCAAAGTGAGTCGCCGTAAGGGCGAAACCCTAAGCAGCCCTGACCGCAGCAACGGATATGCCCCCCATCCCAAGCACCGCATGAAAGAACCAAATTCCCTTGCCCCACCCCCTCAATTCATTCAGCATCCGCGCTCCATTTTTCCAGGGAAAGGAACACGTCATGGTCGAAGACCTGTATTACGACGACTACCCAGAGGCCAAGGCCGAACTGATCAAGGCCATCGAACGCGGCCGCCTGCCACTGCTGACCCAGGAACTCAACGCCTACGACTGCATCCAGGCGATCTTCGAACTGGACGCCATCAACAACCCCAAGGACGAGGAAGACGCCTTCTTCGACCTGGCCCTGGCCCTGATCGGCTGGATCCCCGGCCCCGGGCACGGCCTGAAGATCCTTTTGCGCCTGATCAACCGCGCGCCCCAACGCCACGCCGAAAAGCTCTTCGACCTGATCCGCCACACCCTGCTGGCCTGCCGCCTGAAAACCAGCCCCGAACAGCTGCTGGAAAAGTGCCTGGACCCAGTGCGCCTGGCCGAAGAACTGCCCGAGATCATCCGCGGCGTGAGCGCCTCCAGCACCTTCAACGGCCTCACGCCCGAGCAGCAGCGCCTGGTGCTGCACAATCTCAACGAAGCCTGCGAACACACCGAATTTCTCATGGTGACGGTGCAAGAACGCATCGCCCCGTGGATCGCCGAACAGCGCAACAACTCGGCCGCCGCCCACAGCCGCGGCCCGGCCCTGGCGCCCAAGCCGCAGTCGTCCCTGGAACCGCGGCCAACGACCATCAGCGCCGCGCCACAACCCGGCGCCCCCGATGCCGCAAGCCTCGCCCAGGACGTCAACCAGGGCCTGGAACACCTCAGCGGTGAGGGCCACTGGCTGGAACTGAACCTGCACTACCCGAACCTGGAGCCGGTGTCCGGCGCCGCCTACCGCGCGGTGTTCAGTGACGGCTCGCAAGCCGAGGGCAACCTCGACCAGGAAGGTTTTGCCCGCCTGGAAGGCATCCCCGAGGGCCCGGCGCAGGTCTACTACGGCGAAGACCCACGGCCCTACCTGCGCCGTCCGATCGTTGCCCTGCCCGCCAATGCACAACAGCTGGAAGAGGAACTGGAGCAGCTCGACCTGGAGCCCGCCGAAGTCGACCTGGCGACCCTGCTGCTGGAAACCTCGCAGCGCAAGGCGCCCTTCACCCTGATTCCCGTCTACTGAGACAAGGCACCGACATGAACCGCAGACAAGTGTTTCTCAGCCACAAGCAGTACCACGACTTCCTCGAAAGCCTGGCCGGCGAAGAGGCGCACTGGCAGACCCACTCGATGATGGCCGACAGCCCCGAGCAGGAAGCCTCCCTCAAGGCCTCCAATGTGCGCAGCGCGCGCCTGCACCACCTGATCCTGGGCTACACCGGCGGTGCACCCATGGAGCAACTGGCCCGGGAGCTGGATGGGGTGATCGAAGGCTACGAGGACTACCAGCGCAAGATGGGGGTTTACGAAGAACGGCCGGATATCGCGCCGCTGAACATCCAGGACTACCCCGACGAGTACGAGGAATATGTCCAGGTCATCAGCCTGTGCATCCTGCTGCAACGCAGCGACCTGCTACCGCGCCTGGTGCTGCTGCAGGACCGCGCCGGCTTTAACGGCCAGGACACCCTGATCGAGGACCTGCTCAAGGCCTACCTGCCGGATCGTGAAGACGTTGATCAGTGGTTCCACGACGTCTCCACGCCCCTGATCCGGGCCATCTACACCGAAGATCCGGATGAACCCCGGGAACTGCTGGTGGAGTACTGCAACCAGTGGTACGAGGCGTTCGAACAGGCCCCATGGCACGACAGCCACCTGGACGGCGACGAGGGTTCCTACTTCGGCTACTGGGCCTTTGAAGCTGCGGCAGTGGCCTACCTGTTCGGCCTGGACGACAGCGCGGTAACACACATGGTCTTCCCCCGGGAGATGCTCGAATACGCCCGGCGCTTTACCCCGCCGCCGATGCCCTTCCACTGAGGCCGGATACTGACATGCAACGCAGGCAGGTGTTTCTCGACCCGAAGCAGTACCCCATCCTCCTGGAGTTCCTGGCGGGTACCGAAGCCCATTGGCAGACACACTCTATGGAAGAGGACTACCCCGGGCAGGAAGCCTCGCTCAAGGCCTGGGAGGTCAAGCGAGCACGCCTGGACCATCTGATCCTGGGCTACACCGGCGGCAAGGCCATGCCGGAGCTGGCCCAAGAGCTGGACGCACTGATCGCCAGCTACGAGGAGCATCAGCGCACCTTGGCCCTGTGCAACGAGGTGCCCGATATCGCGCCGCTGAACATCGAGGACTACCTCGACCAGTACGAGGAGTACGTGCAGGTCATCAGCCTGTGCATCCTGCTGCAACGCCGCGACCTGCTGCCGCGCATGGTGGCGCTGCAGGACCGCGCCGGCTACCACGCCGAGGACACCCTGATCGAGGACCTGCTCAAGCCCTGCCTGCCGGGCCGCGCAGACATCGATGAGTGGTACCACCCGGTCTATACGCCGCTGATCAGGGCCATCTACGCCGATCAAGCAGACGAGGCCCGGGAGCTGCTGGTGGAGTACTGCGACCAGTGGTATGAAGCGTTCGAACAGGCCCCATGGCACGACTCCCACCTGGACGGTGAATCCTACTTCGGCTACTGGGCCTTTGAAGCCGCGGCAGTGGCCTACCTGTACGGCCTGGACGACAGCGCGGTCAAGCACATGGTCTTCCCCCGGGACCTGCTCGACTACGCCCGGCGCTTTACCCCGCCGCCGATGCCCCAATAGCTGGCGCAGCACTGATAGCCCCCGTTTACCGCTCCTTCTTAAAGGTTATGCATTGCCCATGAAATCCTGGATCAAGACCCTGCTGATCACCCTGCTCGCAGCCGCCCTGTGCCTGCTGTTCGCCCGCGTTGTGCTGCCCCCGCTGCTGGTGCAGTTGATACCGCCGAGCTGGGAAGGCGGCCCGTGGTTCTGGGTCAATCTGCTGCTGGCGGGTTTCCTGGCCGGGCTGGTGGTGGCACCCCTGCTGCGGACCCGGCGTTATTACCCGGTGCCGCTGCTGCTTCTGCTGTCCGTCCTGGTGGTGGTCGGCAATTGGGCGCAGAACCGCTGCAACGACGCCCAGTTGCAGGCCATCGAACAGCTGGAAAGGCGCAGCGCGAGCCATTCGAACCTGGGGTTCTCCAATGAGGAACCCGCGCCTTCGGCGCCTGTGGACGTGAGCGCCACACCGGGCGTCTGGGCCCATGAACAAGGCGATGGATATGGCTACAGCTGCAACCGCCCGGGGGAAACCCTGGGGTTCCTGATGCCACAGTTGATGAGCTTTGGCATCAGCGTACTGGGGCTGTTGCTGGCCCTGCTGATCGGCCCCGGCCGCCGCCGCGCCCGCTGAGGAAACCGTAGGAGCTGGCTTGCCAGCGAAGGCGTTCGCAAGCGCGGCGCAAGACTCAAGGGCCTCTTCGCCGGCAAGCCGGCTCCTGCGGGATAGGCCGCAGACTTGCGGGGGCTCAGCGGCCGCCGCCCAGGTCGATGAAGCTGCCGGTGGTGTAGGAGGCCTTGTCCGACAGCAGCCAGAGAATGGCTTCGGCCACTTCGTCGGGACGTCCGCCGCGGCCCATGGGAATCGCCGATTCCAGTTTGCTGACCCGGTCGGCGTCGCCGCTCAGGGCATGAAAGTCGGTGTAGATGTAGCCCGGGCGCACCGCATTGACGCGGATGCCCTCGCCCGCCACTTCTTTGGACAGGCCGATGGTGAAGCTGTCCAGGGCGCCCTTGGACGCGGCGTAGTCGACGTATTCGCCGGGAGAACCCAGGCGCGCCGCCACCGACGACACGTTGACGATGCTACCGCCCTGCCCGCCATGGCGCGGCGACATGCGCAGCACGGCGTGCTTGGCGCAGAGGATCGGCCCCATGACATTGGTCTTCATGATCTTCTGGATGCGGAATTCGGACATTTCATCGAGGCGGGACTGGTGCCCCACGGTCCCGGCGTTGTTGACCAGGGCGGTGACCCGGCCCAGCTCGCTGTCGACCCGCTGGAACAGGCCAATGACTTCATCTTCGATGCTGACGTCGGCCCGGACGGTGATGGCCTGGACGCCCAGGGCGCGGACCTGCTCCAGCACCTGATGCGCCGCCTGCTCGTCGGCCTGGTAATTGATGCACACCTTGAAACCCTGCTGCGCGGCCAGCAATGCCGTGGCCGCACCGATTCCCCGCCCGCCACCGGTGATGACGATGACTTTGTCCATACTGCCGACTCCCTGACTGATCATTTCAACGCCCGCCATTAAACACCCCACGGGCAGCGATGAAAACCGCAGTGACATCAAACAGCCTCTATTCCGAGACAGGACCTCGCCCCTGGCGATAACCGGCCGAGGCCGGCCTCAGGCGTCGTGCCGGGCCTTTTGTTCCGCCTGGTGGATGCCCTGCATGAAGCTCTCGGGCGGTAGCGGGTGGCCCAGGTAATAGCCTTGCAGCGAGTCGCAGCCCAGCTGGGTGAGGAAGCTCTGCTGCACCCCGCTCTCCACCCCCTCGGCAACGATGCGCAGGCCCAGGGCCTGGCCCAGGGCGACGATCGCCGAGACGATGGCGGCGTCGTCGCTGTCGTGCTCCAGGTCGCGGACAAAACCACGGTCGATCTTCAGCTCGTTGGCCGGCAGGCGCTTGAGGTACATCAGGCTCGAATAGCCAGTGCCGAAGTCATCGATGGACAGGTCCACCCCCATGTCCGACAGCTGCTGCAGAACGATCATGCTGACATCGGCGTCGTTCATCGCCGTGGTCTCGGTGATTTCCAGGGTCAGGTTGTTGGCCGGCAGCTGATTGCGCTCCAGGGCCTGGGCCACGCTCTTGACCAGCCCCACATGGCAGAACTGCAAGGCCGAGAGGTTCACCGCGATGCGCCAGTCGGTGTAGCCCTGGACATACCACTGGCGCATCTGCCGGCAGGCCTCGTGCAGCACCCAGTCGCCGATGGCGATGATCAGCCCGCTCTTCTCCGCCAGCTCGATGAACTTGTCCGGCAGCAACAGGCCGTGCTGCGGATGCTCCCAGCGCAACAGCGCCTCGGCGCCCACCGGACGACCGTCGCCGGCATCGAACTTGGGCTGGTAGTACAGGCGCAACTGATTGTGTTCCAGGGCATTGCGCAGGTCCTGAAGCAACTGCAGCTGGCGCCGGGCGTTGCTGTTCATCGACGCGTCGAAAAAGCTGTAGCCGTTCTTGCCGGTGGCCTTGGCGTGATACATCGCCGCGTCGGCATTCATCAGCAGTTCCTGGGCGGTCAGGCCATTGCCGGGGTACACCGCGATGCCGATGCTGGCAGAAATCTGCAACTCGTGGTCGGCCACGCGAAACGAGCGGGACACCAGGCTCACCTGCCGCGCCGCCAGGCGCAGGGCATCATCCGGCTCGGCGAGCTGCACCAGCAGTACGAATTCGTCGCCGCCGATCCGCGCCAGGGTGTCTTCGCTGCGCAGGTCCTCGCGCAGGCGCAAGGCCACTTCCCGCAGCAACTGGTCGCCCATGTGATGGCCAAACGCGTCGTTAACCGGCTTGAAGCCATCCAGATCGATGAACATCAGCGCAAAGCAGCCACCATGGGCGGTGACCCGGTGCATGGCCTGGTCGATGCGGTCCGCCAGCAGAATGCGGTTCGGCAAACCGGTCAGGGTGTCGTGCAGCGCCAGCTGGGTCAGCTCCTTGTTGGCTTCGGTCAAGGATTGCGCCAGCACCGCGGTACGGGCTTCCAGGCGCGCGTCCAGCACCGAGGTCAGCAAGGCGATGATCAGCACCGCCAGGGTGGTGATCAGCACCAGATTGTCCAGGCCCCTGCCGCTCAGGCCGTTGCCCAGGGCCCCACAGAAACTGCCGTCACTGAAACGCGCCGCGGCCATGCCGGTGTAGTGCATGCCGACGATGGCAAAGCCCATCACAATCGCCGCGCCGGCGCGGGCCAGGCGCACATGGGGGGTGTTCTGGCGCAGGCGAAAGGCGATCCACAGCGCCGCCAGCGAAGCACCGAAGGCAATCAGCAACGAGGCGCTGAACAGGCTCGGGTCGTAGTCGATACCCGGCTGCATGCGCATGGCCGCCATGCCGGTGTAATGCATGCCGCTGATACCGACGCCCATGATCAAGGCGCCAAACAGCAGTTGCCCCAGCGGCAGGCGCGGCTGGCTCACCAGCCACAGGGCGAAGCCGCAGGACAGGATCGAGATCAGCAGCGACAAGGCGGTCAGCGCAACGTCGTAGCCCAGCTCGATGGGCAGCTCGAAGGCGAGCATGCCGATAAAGTGCATGGACCACACGCCAATGCCCATGGCCAGCGCGCCGCCGCACATCCACAGGTAGGCCGCGCGGCCTTTGGTGGTGGTGATGCGTCCGGTGAGATCGAGGGCGGTATAGGAAGCGAGGATCGCCACGAAAATGGAGATCACGACCAGGGCGGGGGAATAACTACCGATGAGCATGGGGCATCTCTTGGCCGTTGTGCCGATGTTTGCCCGGCGGGCAAAAGCGCAGATTGTACTGATTGCGCAGAAGAACGCATCTACAAAGTGAGCAAAAAGCCAGTAGTCAGACAGAACGTCTGGCCCGGGCCTTTGATGCCCCTACAGCCCTTGTGGGCATGGGCTTTGCGCGGTGTGGTCGAGGGCCCTCGCGCGCCCCTGCGCGAGGCCCGGATGGCGGCCTATTTCTGCTCGCCGACCTGCAATTGGCCGTCCCAGCCGCCGCCCAGCGCGGCGATCAATTGCACGCTGGCAATCAGCCGGCTCTGCAGCAGGCTGAGGACGCTGCGTTCGTTGCTCAGGGCCGTGGTCTGGCTGGTGACCACGTCCAGATAACCGATGAGTCCGGCCTTGTACTGGTTCTCGGTCAGGCGCAGGGCCTCGCGGGCCGAATCCAGGGCCTGCTGGCGCACCCCCGCCTCGTCCTCCAGGACCTTGAGCTGGATCATGTAGTTCTCCACCTCGCGAAAACCGTCGAGCACGGTCTGTCGGTACTTGGCCACGGTCTGGTCGTAGGCGGCTTCAGTGCGATCCACTTCCGCCGAGCGCTGGCCACCGTCGAACAGGGTCATGGCCAGTTTCGGCCCCACCGACCAGAAGCGGTTCGGCAGGCTGATCCAGTTGGCGTAGGTACTGCTGCTGTAGCCGCCGGCCAGGCTCAGGGTCAGGTCCGGGTAATAGGCGGCCTTGGCCACGCCGATATTGGCGTTGGCGGCCATCACCGAACGCTCCGCCGAGGCGATATCCGGACGCCGCTCCAGCAACTGCGAGGGCACAGCCAGGGGCACCTGGGGCAGCGCCGGAATCCGCGGGGTTTCTGCCAGGTTGAATTCGGCCGGCGGCACGCCCATCAGCACCGCGATGGCGTTTTCGAACTGCACCCGCTGCCAGATCAGGTCGATCAGGTCGGCCTGGGTGCTTTTGAGCTGGGTCTGGGCCTGGGCCACCGCATCCTTGCCGGACACCCCGGCCTGATACTGGTTCTGGGTCATGGTCAGGGAGCGCTGATAGGCCGCCACCGTGGCTTCCAACAAGCGCTTCTGCTCGTCGATCACCCGCAATTGCAGGTAGTTCTGCACCAGTTCCGACTGCTGGCTCAGGCGCATGGCCGCCAGATCGGCGAAGCTCGCCTCGGCGCTGGCTTCGTTGGCTTCCAGGCCACGGCGCAGCTTGCCCCAGACATCCGCCTCCCAGCTCACCCCCAACTGGGTGTTGTAGGTGTCGCGAATGCCGCTGCTGGAACTGCTCAGCCCCGAACTGCTGCTGCCGGTGCCCTGGCTGGCGCGGGTCTTGCCGGCGCTGAGGTCGACACTGGGGAAGAACGCCCCGCGGGAGCTGCGCACCAGGGCCTGGGCCTGAAGGTACTGGGCCTCGGACTGGGCCACGCTCTGGTTGGAATGGTTGAGGCGCTCGATCAGGCCGTTGAGCTGGGCGTCACCGTACAGCTCCCACCAGGCGCCCCGGGCCAGGGCATCGCTGGGATTGGCCTGACGCCAGCCCTCGGCCGCCTTGTACTGCACAGGCTCGGCCACTGGCGGGCGCTGGTAATCGGGCCCGATGGCGCAAGCACTGAGCAGCGCCACGCACAGGCCCAGGCTCAAGGCCCGCGAACCCCGGGCCATGGCCAGGCGCTGGGCGGACAGCAGAGTAACGGGACGGGACGATTGGTCGGTCATAGCGGCGTTTCCAGAGCGGCATCGGTACGGACCCCACGCCAGTGGTTGAACTTGTGGCGCAGGCGATCGAGGTAGAGGTAGACCACTGGGGTGGTGTAAAGGGTCAGCACCTGGCTGAAGACCAGGCCGCCAATGATGGTCAGGCCCAGGGGCTGGCGCATTTCCGAGCCCTCGGCGCCCCCCAGCAGCAAGGGCAAGGCGCCGAGAATCGCCGCCAGGGTGGTCATCAGGATCGGCCGCAGACGCTGCAGGCAGGCGCTGCGGATCGATTGCAGCGGGTCCAGGCCCTGGTGGCGCTCCAGTTGCAGCGCCAGGTCGATCATCAGGATGGCGTTCTTCTTCACCACGCCGATCAGCAGGAACAGCCCCAGCAGCGAGATCAGGCTGAACTCGCCGCCCAGCACGTAGATCGAGAGCAAGGCGCCGACCCCGGCCGAGGGCAAGGTGGAGAGGATGGTCAGCGGGTGGATGTAGCTTTCATAGAGCACCCCGAGCACCAGGTACACCGCCAGCAAGGCGCCGAGGATCATGAACGGCTGGCTCTTCTGGGTGGCGGCGAAGGCGTCGGCGGTGCCGGCCATCTTGACGATCACGTCCTCGGGCATGCCCAGCTTGGCGATTGCCCGCTCGATGGCCGCGGTGCCCTGCTCCACCGTCACGCCTTCGGCCATGTCGAAGGAAATGCTCTCCGAGGCGAACTGCCCTTCGTGACTGACCCGGTCGTCTTCCAGGCTGTTTTCATAATGGGCGATGGTCGACAGCGGAATCCGCGCCCCGGTACTGGTGATGACCTGCACCTGATTCAGGGTGATCGGGTCCTGGGCATATTTCGGGTTGACCTCCATCACCACCTGATACTGGTTGAGGCTGTCGTAGATGGTGGAAATCTGCCGCTGACTGTAGGCGTTGTTGAGCACCGCGGTGACCATGTCCATGTCCACCCCCAGGCGCTTGGCCTGGTCGCGGTCGACCACCAGGGTCACCTGCTGGGCGCCACGGCCTTCGCGGGCGTCGATGGCGGTCAGCTCGGGCAAGGCGCGCAGCGCGCTGACCACTTTCGGGTACCACTGGCGCAGCTCGCCCAGGTCACCACTTTGCAGGATGTAGGAATACTGCGAGGTGGTCTGCTCGCGGCCGCCACCGAACTGCAGGTCCTGGTCGGCCATCAGCATCAGTTGCGCGCCGGGCACCTTGGGCATTTCCTTGCGCAGGCGCTCGATGACCTTCTGCGCCGAGATGTCGCGCTCCTTGATCGGCTTCAGGCGCACCAGCATGAAGGCGTTGTTGGTGCCGTTGTTGCCGCCGATAAAGCCGGCCACGCTTTCTACCGCGGCGTCCTTGAGCACGGCGCGGCGGAAGATCTCCATCTTCGGCTGCATCACGCTGAAGGACAGGCCGTCGTCGCCGCGCACGAAGCCGATCAACTGGCCGGTGTCCTGCTGCGGCATGAAGGTCTTGGGCACCACCACGTACAGGGCCACGTTGACGCCGATGGTCACCAGCAGGCTGAACAGGGTCAGGCGCTTGTGCCGCAGCACCCAGTCCAGGCTGGTGGCGTACTTGCCCACCATCCACTCGTTGCTGCGGCGGCTCCAGCGTTGCAGGGCGTTTTCCTGGCCCGGGACATGGGGCTTGAGCCAGCGCGCACAGAGCATCGGGGTCAGGGTCAGGGACACCACCAGGGACACCACGATGGCCGCCGCCAGGGTGATGGAGAATTCACGAAACAGGCTCTCGATGATCCCGCCCATGAACAGGATCGACAGGAACACCGCCACCAGCGACACGTTCATCGACAGCAGGGTGAAGCCCACTTCCTTGGCCCCCAGGTACGCCGCCTTCATTGGCGCGATGCCTTCGTCGATGTGCCGGGAAATGTTCTCCAGGACCACGATGGCGTCGTCCACCACCAGCCCGGTGGCGAGGATCAGCGCCATCAGCGACAGGTTGTTCAGGGAAAAGCCATAGAGGTACATGACGGCGAAAGTGCCCACCAGCGACACCGGCACCGCCAGGGTCGGGATCACCGACGCGCGGAAATTGCCGAGGAACAGGAACACCACCAGGATCACCAGGGCCACGGCGATCAGCAGGGTCATCTCCGCCTCGTGCAAGGTGGCCTTGATCACCGGCGAGCGGTCCATGGCCAGGTTGAGCTTGACGCTGGCCGGCAGCACCGCCTGCAACGCCGGCAACTGGGCCTTGATCTCGTTCACCGTCTCGATGATGTTGGCCCCGGCCTGACGGTTGATCACCAGCAGCACCGCCGCGTCATCGTTGAAGAAGCCGCTGTTGTAGCGGTCTTCCACGCCGTCGCTGACCTTGGCCACGTCTTTCAGGCGCAGGGCCGCACCGTCCTTGTAGTGGATGATCAGCGGCTCGTAGTCACGGGCCTTTTCCAGCTGGTCGTTGGCCTGGATCTGCCACAGCCGCTGGTCATCTTCCACCGAGCCCTTGGGCCGGCGCTGGTTGGCGTTGGCGATGGCATTGCGCACATCATCCAGGGCCACGCCGTACTGGTTGAGCAGTTGCGGCTCCAGCTCGATGCGCACCGCCGGCAAGGAGCTGCCGCCGACCTGCACCTCGCCCACGCCCTGCACCTGGGACAGGCTCTGGGACAGGATGGTCGAGGCCAGGTCGTACAACTGGCCCTTCTCCAGGACATCGGAGGTCAGCGACAGGACCATGATCGGCGCCTGGGACGGGTTGACCTTCTTGTAGGTGGGCATGCTGCGCATGCCGCTGGGCAGCAGGTTGCGTGAAGCGTTGATGGCCGCCTGCACTTCCCGCGCCGCGCCATTGATGTCCCGGTCCAGGTCGAACTGCAGGATCACCCGGGTCGAGCCCTGGCTGGAGCGGCTGCTCATAGTGTTGACCCCGGCAATCGCGCCGAACGAGCGTTCCAGCGGCGTGGCCACGGTGGACGCCATGACCTCGGGGCTGGCCCCCGGCAGGCTGGCCTGGACCACGATCACCGGGAAATCCATCTGCGGCAGCGGCGCCACCGGCAGCAGGCCGAAGCTCACACCGCCCAGCAGCATGATCGCCAGCGACAGCAGCATGGTCGCCACCGGGCGCTTGATGAAAGGACCTGAGAGATTCATGGGCGACCGCTCCAGGCTTCAAGCCTCAAGCTGCAAGAGAAAAGCGGGATCGGTGCGCACTCTTGCTTCTGCTTTAACTTGCAGCTTGCGGCTTGCAGCTTGCCGCTGCGCCGCTTCATACCCGCTCCTCCTGGAGGACTTCGTGCTTGCCGAAGCGCCGACCCAGGCGGTCGAAGTACAGGTAGATCACCGGCGTGGTGAACAGGGTCAGCACCTGACTCACCAGCAGGCCGCCAACCATCACCAGGCCCAGGGGCTGGCGCAGCTCGGCGCCGGAGCCGGTGGCCAGCATCAGCGGCACGGCGCCGAACAGCGCCGCCAGGGTGGTCATCAGGATCGGCCGGAAGCGCAGCAGCGCCGCCTGATAGATCGCCTGCTCCGGGGCCATGCCCTGGTGGCGTTCGGCGTCGAGGGCGAAGTCGATCATCATGATCGCGTTCTTCTTGACGATGCCGATCAACAGGATGATGCCGATGATCGCGATCATGCCCAGGTCGTTGCCGCTGAGGATCAGCGCCAGCAAGGCCCCCACCGCCGCCGAAGGCAGGGTGGAAAGGATGGTGATCGGGTGGATGTAGCTCTCGTAGAGCACGCCGAGCACGATGTACATGGTCACCACCGCCGCCAGGATCAGCAGCAAGGTGCTCGACAGCGAGGCCTGGAAGGCTTCCGCCGCGCCCTGGAAGCGGGTCTGCACGCCCACCGGCATGCCGATCTCCTGCTGCACCTGCTCGATGACGTTCACCGCCTTGCCCAGGGCCACGCCCGGAGCCAGGTTGAAGGACATCATCACCGCCGGGAACTGGCCGATATGGGCGATGGCCAGTTGCGCCTGACGCTCTTCGACATGGGCCAGGCTCGACAACCGCACCTGCCCGCCGTCGGTGGTCTTGACGTGGATCTGCTCCAGGGCCTGGGGCCCGATGCGCTCGCCGGCCTGGGCCTGGAGCACCACCCGGTACTGGCTGGCCTGGGTATAGATGGTGGAGATCTGGCGCTGGCCGAAGGCGTCGTACAGGGCGTCGGTGATGTTGGACACCGAAACCCCGACCCGGGACGCGGCATCGCGGTCGATCACCAGGTACACCTGCAGCCCCTTGTCCTGCAGGTCGCTGGCCACGTCGGTGAGTTCCGGGCGCAGGGCCAGGGCTTCCACCAGGCGAGTGCTCCACAGGCTCAGCAGCTCGGCATCCGGCGACGACAGGCTGAACTGGTACTGGGTGCGGCTGACCCGGTCTTCGATGGTCAGGTCCTGCACCGGCTGCATGAACAGGCGGATGCCCAGCAGCTTGTCGACCTCGGGCTGGATCCGCGCGATCACCTGGGCCGCGCTCAGGTCGCGCTCGTTGTGGGGCTTGAGGTTGATCAGCAGGCGGCCGCTGTTGAGGGTGGCGTTGTCGCCGTCGACACCGATGTAGGACGACAGGCTTTGCACCGCCGGGTCCTGCAGGATGATCTTGGCCAGTTCCTGCTGGCGCTGGCTCATGGCGGCGAAGGACACCGACTGCGGCGCCTCGGAAATGCCCTGGATGACCCCGGTGTCCTGCACCGGGAAGAAGCCCTTGGGCACCACCAGGTACAGAAACACAGTCAGGCCCAGGGTGCCGACGGCGACCATCAGGGTCAGGAACTGGTGCTTGAGCACCCACTGCAACCTGCGCCCGTAGCTTGCGATCAGCCAGTCGATCCAGGCCCCGCTGGCGCGGTAGAAGCGCCCCTGCTCTTCAGGCTTGGGCTCACGCTTGAGCAGCCGCGCGCACATCATCGGGGTCAGGGTCAGGGACACCACCAGGGAAATCAGGATCGCCACCGCCAGGGTGATGGCGAACTCGCGAAACAGCCGCCCGACCACGTCGGCCATGAACAGCAGCGGGATCAGTACCGCGATCAGCGACAGGGTCAGGGAGATCAGGGTGAAGCCGATCTGCCTAGCACCCTTGAGCGCCGCCTGCAGCGGGCTGTCGCCCTCCTCGATAAAGCGCGCGATGTTCTCCAGCATGACGATGGCGTCGTCCACCACGAAACCGGTGGCGATGGTCAGGGCCATCAGGGTCAGGTTGTTCACCGAGAAACCGGCCAGGTACATCACGCCGAAGGTGCCGATCAGCGACAGCGGCACGGCAATCGAAGGAATGAGGGTGGCGCTGGCCCGACGCAGGAAGAGGAAGGTCACCATCACCACCAGGGCGATGGCGATCAACAGTTCGTGCTGCACATCCTTGACCGAGGCGCGGATGGTCTGGGTGCGGTCGGTGAGCACGGTCACGTCCAGGCCCGCCGGCAGGTTGTCGGTGATGCTCGGCAGCAGCGCCTTGATCCGGTCCACCACCTCGATCACGTTGGCCCCGGGCTGGCGCTGGATATTCAGCAGCACCGCCTGGTTTTCGTTGGCCCAGGCCGCCAGGCGCTCGTTCTCGGCACCGTCGACGATCTCGGCCACGTCCTTCAGGCGCAGGGGCGCGCCATTTTTATAGGCCAGGATCAGCTCGGCGTAGTCCTTGGGCGAGGTCAGCTGGTCGTTGGCATCGAGCATCGACACCCGGGTCGGGCCGTCGAAGTTGCCCTTGGGCTGGTTGACGTTGGACGCGCCGATCAAGGTGCGCACGTCCGCCAGGTTCAGGCCGTTGGCCGCCAGGGCCTCGGGGTTGACCTTGATCCGCACCGCCTGGCGCTGGCCGCCGGCGATGCTGACCATGCCGACGCCGCTGATCTGGGCGATCTTCTGCGCCATGCGCGTGTCCACCAGGTCGTTGAGCTTGGGCAGCAGCATGGTCTTGGAGGTAATGGCCAGGGTCAGCACCGGGGTGTCCGCCGGGTTGACCTTGTTGTACACCGGCGGCGCCGGCAGGTCCTTGGGCAACAGGTTGGTGGCGGCGTTGATCGCCGCCTGCACCTGCTGCTCGGCCACGTCCATATTGATGTCGAGGCTGAAGCGCAGGGTCAGCACCGAAGCGCCACCGGAGCTGGTGGAGGCCATCTGGGTCAGGCCCGGCATCTGCCCGAACTGACGCTCCAGGGGCGCGGTGACCGCGCTGGTCATCACGTCCGGGCTGGCCCCGGGGTACAGGGTCATGACCCGGATGGTCGGGTAATCCACCTGGGGCAAGGCCGACACCGGCAACAGGCGATAGGCGATCAGGCCGGCCAGGACAATGGCCAGCATGCTCAGGGTGGTGGCTACCGGGCGAAGGATGAACAGCCGCGAGAAATTCATGCGCCGACCTTTTGCGCCTTGCCATCAGCCGGCTTGCCATCCGCGGCCGGCGCACCGGCGGGCTTGCCCTGCAGGTGTTCGGTGGGGGTGGTGGGCACAGCCGCGCTGTCGTTGACCACTTCCACCTCGCTGCCGTCCTTGAGACGGTCGGTGCCTTCCATCACCACCCGGTCACCGGCCTTGAGGCCGTCCTTGATCACCGTCGACTCGCCGTTGCTGTCGCCCACCTTGAGCTGACGGATCTTCACCTTGTTGTCGCCATCCAGGGCGTAGACGAAGGTGCCATTGGTGCCGAACTGGATCGCCGCCGAAGGCGCCAGCACCACGTTCTTCAGGGTGTCGGCCAGCAGCCGCACATTGACGAACTGGTTGGGGAACAGGCCCTGGTCGCGGTTATCGAAGCGCGCCTTGAACTTCAGGGTGCCGGTGGTGGTGTCGATCTGGTTGTCCAGGCTCTGCAGCACGCCGCTGGCCTGCAGCTTCACATCGCCCCGGTCCCAGGCTTCCACCGGCAGCTTGGCGCCGCTGTGGTAGCGCTTGAGCACGGTGTCCAGACTGTTCTCCGGCAAGGTGAAGGCCACGCTGATCGGCTGGGTCTGGGTGATGATCACCAGCGCCGTGGTGTCATTGGCCGACACCAGGTTGCCCACGTCCAGCTGGCGCAGGCCCACGCGCCCGGCGATCGGCGCGCGGATATTGGTGAATTCGAGGTTGAGCTTGGCGTCGTTGACCGCCGCCTGATTGGTCTTGACCGTGCCCTGGTACTGGCCCACCAGCGCCGCGGCGGTGTCCAGGGTCTGCTTGGCGATGCTGTCCTGGGCATACAGGCCGCGGTAGCGCTCAAGGTCGACCTGGGCGTTCTTCAGCTGGGCCTGGTTCTGCAGCAAGGTGCCTTCGGCCTGGAGCAAGGCGTTCTGGTAGGGACGCGGATCGATCTGCGCCAGCAGGTCGCCGGCCTTGACCATCTGCCCTTCCTCGAAATTGACCTTGACCAGCTCCCCCGCTACCCGGCTGCGCACATTGATGGTGTTCAACGCGGTCACCGTGCCCAGGGCCTTGAAGTACACCGCGAAATCCCCCTGGGTCACCGGCGCCACGCGCACCGGGATCGGCCCGCTGGCACTGCCGAAGCCAGGGCGCAGGCTGCCGCTGCGTCCTGTATGCCCGGCCGCGGCCTTCACCTGTGCAGCCTCTTTGGGGGCGCTGCCGGCGGGCCAGAATTTCCAGCACAAGCCGGCCACCAGCAGCAGGACAAACAGGCCGAACAGCCAGCGACGAGAGTTGCGGGGAGCAGAGGATTGCATGGAGTGATCAACCATTGGGCGCGTGGGAGTCTTCTTTGGGGAAGGCTGAAAGATAAGCACTAGAGCGGTTTTAGCAAAGCGCCTTTACCGGCAATTTACCTTTGACTGACGTTTTAAGGTGCGGCGCTAAGCCACTGAAGCACAAATAAAAACGGCCTGGACAGAGCCAGGCCGTGAATAATTGTAAAAGCTGTTACTTGAGCACGGCCAGGGCCGCGTCGTAGTTCGGCTCCTCGGCGATTTCCTTGACCAGCTCGCTGTGCAGCACGGTGTCGTTTTCATCCAGCACCACCACCGCGCGGGCGGTCAGGCCGGCCAGCGGGCCGTCGGCGATGGCCACGCCGTAGTTTTCGATGAACTCGCGGCCGCGCAGGGTCGACAGGTTCTGCACGTTTTCCAGGCCTTCGGCACCGCAGAAGCGCGCCTGGGCGAACGGCAGGTCGGCGGAGATGCACAGCACCACGGTGTTGGCCAGTTCATTGGCCTGGGCGTTGAACTTGCGCACCGAAGTGGCGCAGGTCGGGGTGTCGACGCTTGGGAAGATGTTCAGCACTTTGCGCTTGCCGGCGAGGCTGCTCAGGGAAACGTCGGCCAGACCGGCGCCCACCAGGGTGAACGCAGGCGCTTTGGAGCCGACTTGCGGCAGTTGGCCATTAACCTGTACCGGGTTGCCTTTGAGAGTGACTTGAGCCATGAACGGAGTCCTTATTGAACAGTGATGATGGAACAGCAATGGGAAATTCTTGAGAGGCCGAAGTTAAGCATGAAACGGCGCGAGCACCTATTGCCCCACGGATAAATTGTCCAACAACCAGGCCGATTGCAGGGGCGGGCTTGCCAGTCAAGGCGGTTTGCAAGCTTGCATCCGGCTCACGGCCGTCTTCGCCGGCAAGCCGGCTCCTACAGGTGCGCCAGCAGCAGGTCCGCTACCGGGCCGCCGGAGGCCGGGTTCTGCCCGGTGATCACCCGCTGGTCCTCCACGGCGAACGGCGCCCAGGGCGCGGCGGCCTTCTGGTACAGGGCACCGCGCTTGAGCAGTTCGGTTTCGGTCAGGAAGGGCACGTACTGGTCAAGCTCGACCAGCTTCTCCTCCTCATTGGAGAACCCGGTGACCTGCTTGCCAGCGATCAGCAACGAACCGTCCGCCAGCTTGATGTTGAGCAAACCCACCGCGCCATGGCAGACCGAGCTGACGTAACCGCCCTGCTCGTAGATGTCCCGGCTCAGGGCCTGCAACTCAGGGTTGTCGGGGAAATCCCAAACCACGCCATGACCACCGGCGTAATAGATGGCCACATAGTCCCGGGCCTGGACCTGCGAGGGTTTCAAGGTGGCGCCCAGGCGGCTCATGAAGGCGCTGTCCTGGTACCACTGCCAATCGGTGTCGTCGGCCATGGCCAGGCTGTGGGGATCGATGGGCACGTAGCCGCCCTTGGGGCTGACGTAATCCACCGCGAAGCCCGCCGCCTCGACCTTCTTCACAAAATGCACCGCCTCGCCCAGCCACAGGCCGGTGGCTCGGTTCAGGTTGGGGTATTTGGCCACGCTGGTCAGGACCACCAGTATCTTCTTGCTCATGGGCATGCTCCTTGGAGTCGGAAAACAGAACACAGCAATGCAGCGACGCGATCAGCCCAGCAAGCGCAACATGTTGCGGTGCCGGGCATCGAAAATCCGCGCCATGTAGGCGTTGACCACCAACCATTCCAAAGGTGCGCCACCGATGGCCCGATAAGTCACCCGATCGGTGTACAGGGTGCCCCCTTCGGCGGCCTCGACCCGATGTTCATGACGAAAGGCGCGCAGCGGTCCCTTGAGCATTTCATCGACAAAATGCCGCTCGCCGACCTCACGTATAACCACCGTCCATTTCGCCGGTATGACACCGAACATCCAGTGCAGGAAGCTGAACTGGCGCCCGACACTGATGCGCAGGTCATTGATGTCGATGCCGCCCAAGGGCGTCACGCGCTCGGGAAAGATCTTCGGAAAATTGACCCCTTCAAGGCAGAAATCCAGCACCTGGGCCGGACTGCGGCCCGGCAGAAAAGTCGTGCGTTCCACTACAGGCATAGCTGACAGCTCCTTGCTTAACCAGCATTAACTTCACATTAAACATTACAAATCATCTGTAAGGCTATGTTTTTATTAGTATTTTTTAATCTATAAATCACTTTAACTAAACCATGTAAAAAGCATGGATATAGTTACAAATCACTTGAACAACCATCTCCGCTTGCGGGGACGCCGCTGCGACTTGCCCTGCGCAGAAGACTAGAACGCGCGCCCCCCATGCCACCCGCACTGAATGGCCCAGCCTCCTCCCGCTGTTCAATAGACGGATTCGAGTCGGGGGACTTTTACCCTGGAAACCGGTAGGGTGCGCCCTTTCCTCCAGTCATGTCTGGATGTTGCCACGGGTCGCATGGAGTTCTATCGCCCAATGAGTTGCTGGACCCTACTCGGCCTGCCGGTCACCGCTGACACCCGCACCATCAAGCGCCACTACGCCAAGCTGCTGAAACAGACCCGCCCGGACGAAGATCCGCAAGGTTTCCAGCGCTTGCGCGAGGCCTATGAACAAGCCCTGGCCCACAAGGACTGGGAGCAGGACCCGCCCCTGGAAACCGACGCCGGCCACAGCCCGACCGCCAGCGAGCCGCTGATCCGGGCGCTGTCGCCGGTGCAAAGGGTGGCCGTCCTGCTCAAGGAGCTGCACGTCGAGCAGCTCGACCAGCGTTATCAGCAGGCCCAGGAGCAGGACTGCGCCTATGAGTTCGAACTGGCCCTGCTGCGCCATTGCGTCGAACGCACGACACGGGCCGACGCGGTTCTGCGCTGGGGCTTGGAGCATCTGCGCTGGATGAGCGCCTGGCAACGCCTGGACCTGCCGGAATACCTGGTGCTGGAACTGCAGCAACAGCTGTATCAACAGGTCCAGGCACCACTGGCCGCGGCCCTGCAGGCCAGGGATGAAACCGCGTTCCTGCAGGCCTATGCCCAGCGCTCGGCGCATCCCTGGCTGCTGCACCTGCAACATCGACAATGGTTCAACCACTGGCTCGCGCAATTGCTGGCGGACAGCCCCTATTGGTCGGTGGCGATCTTCCAGGCGCTGTGCGCCGGCCAGGGTTGGCGATCCGCGGCCGACAACAGCTGCCCGGACCTGTTGTGGCCGCGCCTGCTCAAACGCCATCAGGCCCCGCTGTACCTGGCCCGCCAGCAACAACTGGCGAGCGAACCGCCCATGACCCCGCAACACCGCGCCGCGCGCTTGTTGCTGGCGCCCCTGAGCTTCAGTCAGCGCCGCGCCTGGGCCCGGCACCTGGGCAGCCAGGACTGGGAGGCCTGCCACAAGCTGGCGGCGAGCCTGTCCGCCGACTACCCGGACATCGCCGCCGGCATGCCGGCCGGCAATCCCTACTTCTGGCGTGACTGGGAGCACGCCATCGACAGCTGGCCGATGCTCCTGGGCGTGGTCCTGGCCTGCCTGGTCGGCGCCGTGAGCACGTACAGCGGGCAAGACACCAGCCACTGGGAGATGATCGGGGTGACGCTGGTCTGGTCCTTGTGCTTCTGCGCCGCGGGCGAAGGGCTGCAGCGGCTCTGGCAGCCCCTGAGCCAGCGCCTGTTGCTGTGGGACGAACGCCTCAGCCGGCGCCTGCCGTGGCGCCACGCGCCCTATCACTCCATGCAACTGATCCGCGACCTGTTGCCCGCCGCGCTGCTCGGCGGCCTGCTGGGCGTGGTGATCCACCCGGCGGCCGCCCCGGCTTATCTCGCGGTCCAGCTACTGGTCGCCCTAGGCCGCCAACGGCAGATCGACCCGCTGAGCGCCTGGCAACGCATCAACCCCTGGCCGCGCCGCCTGCTGCTGGGCGCGGCGCTGATACTGCTGGTGACCGCCCTTGCCACCTTCAAATGGTTCGACGAACGCCACACCGCCGGGCGCTATCAGGGCCTGCAGCCCTGGACCGAGCGCCTGTGCGCACGCATGCCGGCCCAGGTCGCCGAGTGCGCGGCGCCAGCCACAAAAGCCCAGTGGTACCCCCAGGAGGCCCAGCCATGAGCCAGCGTCCTTTGCTGATTTTCGGCTGCGCGCTGATTTTCGGCTTGTTTGCCCTCCTGGGCGCCGGCGCCCCGATCGCCCGCTTCGAACTCTGGCTGGCCGGCCTGGACAGCCGCGCCAGCGCCGAGGCCGCGGCCCGAGCGCCACTGATCGACTGCGTCAACCAGTACGACGTGCCCTGGCGCCTGGGCTATTACACCTACGGCGCGCAATCGGCCTGGCGCCTGGCATTCGACGACCTGATGAACAATGCCCGGGACTTCGCCGACAGCGCGAAAACCAACATGGACGCCCTGCCCGCGCGCGAATGCGAACCGCGCATGCTCTATCGCCTGCGCCACCTGCAACCCGATGCGCCGCTGATCGGCCTGGCCGAGCGCTACATAGACGCCCTGCACCAGGCCAACCTGGCCCGTCGCGCCCATTCCAGCGCAGTGCCCGGCGCCTACATGCCGGCCGAGGAGGATCCGGCCACCGTGGCCCGGCTCCAGCCCGACTTCGACCGCTACCTGCAAGCCTCCGCCGACCTGCGCGCCGCCCTGGCCAGCGCCGACATCGGCGCCCGCCGCGAACAACAGCGCTTGCTTGAGCAACGCCTGGGACAGGACATCCACTGGCACCTGCTCAACTACATGATCCAGGCGCGGCTCACGGTGGAGCAGCTCAGTCAGGGCGTGCGCGAGAAAACCCTGACCCCGCTGCAACTGGCCAAGGCCAGCGAGGATCTGCAACAGGCCTGGGAGGCCGGGCAGCCCTTGCGCAATTGGCCGCAGAACGGCCGCACCCAGCCAGCCCATTACCTGTGGAGCCAGATCACCCGGCCGGCCCTGCACTACCAGCGGGCCTTGCGCACTTTGCATGAGGACTGGCAGGAGCAGGCCGCGCCCGAGCGCCTGAGCGAGGACTATCACGCCGTGGTGCGGGCCTACGACTCGCTGCTCAGCTACTACAACAAGCAGGCCCAGGTGGATTACTGAACGGGGCGGCGGTGCGCTGGACCGCCGCCGGATGAACCGCGGCTAGCGCGCCTTGAGCTTGGCGAACGACTGGTGAAAGTCCGCCGCCCAGCCGTCGATGACGTTTTTCACGTCCTCGGCCTTCATCACCTGGCTGTCATTCGCCAGGGGCTTGCCGGTGCCCTTGCGCACCACCTGGGCAATCACCTGGCCGCTGCTGCCATCGAGAAACACCGCCTCGGTGCCGAGGGTGGTCTGCTGGTCGCGAATCCCGGCGGCGGTGCTCACCGCCGCCGCCACCAGCGCCACGGGAATCACTTCATAGGGTTTCAGGCCTTCGGTCTTGCTGCTGACCGCAGTGATTGCCGCCCGGACCACCACCACGCCCGGACCGGGGCCCTGGGCCAGGGGCAGGCTGCGGGCCGCCTCGCGCCTGAGGGCCTGGTCGTAGTACTGATTGATCGCGTTGAGGGTGCTCTGGGGAATCTTCGTCGTGGCCTGGGGCCGAGGGTAGAACTGGGTGGATTCGATATAGATGGCCCGGTACCGGCTGACATCCAGCTTGGGATCGATCCAGCGCATCACCTCCACCCCGGAGGGCGACTTGGCCTCCTTGAGCCGGCTGTAATCCTGGAGAAACCCGGAATACTCGTCGGGCTGAGTCAGGTTGCTGGAGCAGCCGACCAGTGCCAGGGAGGCCAGGCACGCCGTGCCAATCATCAGTACAAGCTTCATGGGTAACTCCTGTAGGTGAAGCAGCCAGGAACTGGCCAGGGGGAGTTACAGGTATAGCCAAGGCCGATCGGCGAAGGCGTGTTTTTTATCGGCCACTGCCCCGGGCGACCTGGAGCGCCCTCGCGCCTTCAAGGACGTCAGCCAGGCGCGAGACTCGCAGGCCCTTTCGCCGGCAAGCCGGCTCCTGCAGGGCAAACCGCGTGGCGTAAAACCCGCAGGAGCGGGTGCTACTCAGGCCGGCGCAAGGTTCGCCGGCCCCTTGGCCGGCAAGCCGGCTCCTGCGCCAGGGCGGTCAGCGGCGGCGGAACAAGGGGCGCGGCTCGATCACCGAACGGCCATACAGCACGCTCATGCCCGCCAACCCTTTGAGGGCATCCAGGGCGCATTTGTCTTCGCGCACGGCAAAGCTGTCGAAGCCGCATTGGCGCATGTGGCTGAGCTGGTCGCGCAGCACGTCGCCGATGGCGCGCAACTCGCCCATCCAGCCCAGCCGCGTGCGCAGCAGGTAAGCCTGGCTGTAGCCCCGGCCATCGCGAAAGCTCGGGAAGTCCACGGCAATCAGCGGGATCAGCTTGAGCCAGGGCTTGAGGCTTTCCACCTCGTCGTCCGGCCCGATCCACACCCCGTCCCGGGCCGGGTGATGCTCGATACGGCGCATCAGCCACAGAGCCAGGGGCAGGATCAACGGCCCCTCGGGCAGCGCCTCGTCGACTTCGCGCACCAGGCTCCAGGCATCGTCCTCCACCAACTGGGCTTCACCTTCATGCAGACGCAGCAGATTGTTCATGCCAGCGCCTCCGCAGCCTTGGGATAGACCCGCTCCTTGAACGGCTCCAGGCCGATGCGCTGCAGGGTGTCGACGAAGGGTTCGTCGCTTTCGCGGTAACGCACGAAGGTGGCGATGATGCGTTCGATCACCTCGGGAATTTCCTCGGCGCTGAAGGACGGGCCGATCACCTTGCCCAGGGCGCTGTCCGTGCCCTTGGCGCCGCCCAGGGTGACCTGGAACCACTCGCTGCCGTTCTTGTCGACCCCGAGGATGCCGATATTGCCGATGTGGTGGTGGCCGCAGGCATTCATGCAGCCGGAAATATTCAGGCTGATGTCCCCCAGGTCGTGGAGGTAGTCCAGGTCGTCGAAACGCTGCTGGATGGCCAGGGTAATCGGCAGCGAGCGAGCGTTGGCCAGGGCGCAGAAGTCGCCGCCCGGGCAGGCGATGATGTCGGTCAGCAGGCCGACGTTGGCGGTGCCCAGGCCGTGCTCAGAGGCCCGCTGCCACAGCTCGAACAACTGCGACTTGGGCACATCCGGGAGGACGATGTTCTGTTCATGGGCGATGCGGATCTCGCCGAAACCGAAGCGCTCGGACCAGTCGGCCACTGCCTCCATCTGCTGCCCGGTGACGTCCCCCGGCGGCGAGCTGGGCCCCGGCTTGGTCGACAGCACCACGCAGGTGTAGCCCGGCACCTTGTGCGGGTGCACATTGCGCGCCACCCAGCGGGCGAAGGCCGGCGACTCGGCCAGGTGACTGCCGTAGTCCAGGTCGGTGTCCGCCAGGCGCTCGTAGATCGGCGGCACAAAGGCGCTGGCTACCCGCTGGTACTCCTCGTCGGTGAGCTGCGCCGGACCGTCCTTGAGGTGCTGCCACTCCTCCTCCACTTCCTTGGCGAAGGCCTCGATGCCCAGGGCCTTGACCAGGATCTTGATCCGCGCCTTGTACTTGTTGTCGCGCCGGCCGTAGCGGTTGTAGACCCGCAGCACCGCCTCGACATAGGACAGCAGATGCTGCCAGGGCAAGCCGTCGCGGATCTGCAGGCCGAGGATCGGCGTGCGCCCCAGGCCGCCACCGACGATCACCCGCAGCAGCATCTGGCCACGGCGGTCGCGGTACAGGTACAGACCGATGTCATGCATCATGATCGCCGCGCGGTCCTGCCTGGCCGAGCAGATGGCGATCTTGAACTTGCGCGGCAAGAACAGGAATTCCGGGTTGATGGTGGACCACTGCCGGAGGATCTCGGCCAGCGGGCGCGGGTCCAGGTATTCATCGGCGGCGACCCCGGCGAAGGCCTCGGTGGTGATGTTGCGCACGCAGTTGCCGGAAGTCTGGATGGCGTGCATCTCGACCTCGGCCAGACGCTGCAGGATGTCCGGCACCTGGGCCAGCTCGATCCAGTTGAACTGCAGGTTCTGCCGGGTGGTGAAATGGCCGTAGCCGCGGTCGAAGTCCCGGGCGATGCTGGCCAGGGTGCGCATCTGCCGGGCACTCAGGGTGCCGTAGGGAATCGCCACCCGCAGCATGAACGCATGCTTCTGCATATAGAGGCCGTTCTGCAGGCGCAGAGGCAGGAACTCCTCCTCGCTCAGCTGGCCGCCCATGAAGCGCTCGACCTGATCGCGAAACTGTGCCACCCGCTCAAAGACCAGGGCCCGGTCATATTCGTCGTACTGATACATATCCCTACCTCATCGAAACTGGTCGTGCTCTAACGGCGCGTGCTGTGAGGGGGCGACTATGCGCGTGCGGCGCAGAACGTTACAGATTCAGGTAAAAACTAAAAAACCATATCAGCCATCACGGCGATCCCGTATACGCGAGATAAATCTGATCCGTATTAATGCAGTTTTTCTGAGCCTGTTTTGTTTCCCCGCTGATTCCTACAGTGCACCCCGTGCCAGACCGGGTGGCCTGGCAAGACTTTGCAACCGTGGAAGCATTGACCATGAACTCAGCAACAATCGGACAGGCTTACAACTACAAGGTGGTTCGCCAATTCGTCGTCGCAACCGTGGTATGGGGCGTGATCGGCATGGCCATGGGGGTGTGGATCGCCTCGCAACTGGTGTGGCCGGAGATGAACCTCGATCTGCCCTGGAGCACCTTCGGCCGCCTGCGGCCGCTGCACACCAGCCTGGTGATCTTCGGCTTCGCCGGCAGCGCCCAGTTCGCCGCCAGCTACTACGCCGTACAGCGCACCTGCCAGGTACGGCTGTACTCCGACACCCTCGCCGCCTTCACGTTCTGGGGCTGGCAGTCGGTGATCGTGATCATGCTGATCACCCTGCCCCTGGGCTACACCACCACCAAGGAATACGCCGAGATCGAATTCGCCGGCGCGGTGTGGATGGCGGTGGTCTGGGTAGCCTACGCGATCGTCTTCTTCACCACCGTGGTGCGGCGCAAGAGCCAGCACATCTATGTCGGCAACTGGTTCTTCGGCGCCTTCATCCTGGTGATCGCCATGCTCCACGTGGTCAACCACCTGTCGATCCCGGTGGACTGGTTCAAGTCCTACCCGGTGTATTCCGGGGCCACCGACGCCATGGTCCAGTGGTGGTACGGGCACAACGCCGTGGGCTTTTTCCTGACCACGGGCTTTCTCGGGATGATGTACTACTTCGTGCCCAAGCAAGTGGGACGCCCGGTGTACTCCTATCGCCTGTCCATCGTGCACTTCTGGGCGCTGATCACCCTGTACATCTGGGCCGGCCCGCACCACTTGCACTACACCGCGCTGCCGGACTGGGCCCAGTCCCTGGGCATGGCCATGTCGCTGATTCTCCTGGCCCCCAGCTGGGGCGGCATGATCAACGGCATGATGACCCTCTCCGGGGCCTGGCATAAGTTGCGCACCGACCCGATCCTGCGGTTCCTGGTGCTGTCCCTGGCGTTCTACGGCATGTCCACCTTTGAAGGCCCGATGATGGCGATCAAGACCGTCAACGCCCTCTCCCACTACACCGACTGGACCATCGGCCACGTTCACGCCGGGGCCCTGGGCTGGGTGGCAATGATCACCTTCGGCGCCATCTACCACATGGTGCCCAAAGTATTTGGTCGCGAGCAGATGTACAGCATCGGCCTGATCAACACCCACTTCTGGCTCGCCACCATCGGCACAGTGCTCTACATCGCCTCGATGTGGGTCAACGGCATCACCCAGGGCCTGATGTGGCGTGCGGTCAACGAAGACGGCACCCTCACTTACTCCTTCGTCGAGGCCCTGGTGGCCAGCCATCCGGGGTTCGTGGTGCGTTTTGCCGGTGGCGTGTTCTTCCTCAGCGGCATGCTGCTGATGGCCTACAACACCTGGCGCACCGTACGCGTGGCCGATGAAAAACTGGCCCTGAGCGACGCGCAGATCGCCTGACCCAACCAGTCCACGCCGGTCCCAGTGACCGGCGTTTTTTTTCAGGGAGCCGGACGACCGATGGATATTCTGTTCAACCTGCTGGGGGTGGCGTTTCTCTACCTCTGCATCGAGTACTGCCTGCGCCACCAGAGCGCCAAGAGCCTGGATGACGCCAGCCTGATTCCCTTTGCCGATGATCCCGACGTGGCCCGCCGGGTGGAGTTGGCCACGGGTAAGAAGATCAATGCCGTGGCGCCGGAAGAGCCCAAGCCGGGATGGATCAACCTGGACATGTAATGCACTCCGTAGGAGCCGGCTTGCCGGCGAAGAGGCCCGCAAGACGTGCACATGACCGGTGGCCGCTTTCGCTGGCAAGCCAGCTCCTACAGTTGCCGGCGCTGCGTGTTGCCCCGTAGGAGCCGGCTTGCCGGCGATCGCTTTCGCCGGCGAGCCGGCGCCTACATCAGGCGCGCTCGCGGGGGATCAGGCTCTGCAATTGGGCGGCCAGAAAGTTACCGTCGAAAACGAAGGTGTCAGGGTCCTTGAGGCCATTGGTCTTGCGCCATTGCCAACTGCCGGAGGCCTCGCCCACCAGGGAAACACTGCCCAGGCGCGCCGCCGTCAGGCCGATCACCGCCAGGGATATCTGTCCATTGGCCCCCATCACATCCGGGACGAACTCCACCGGCTTGCCCGCAATGGTGATGGTCAGTTTCTCGCTGTTGAAGGTGGAGCTTTGCACCGGCAATGCCGCGCTGAAGGCCACATAAGGCTCGCGATGCAGCTCCAGCAGGTCCGGCTGCAGCACCGGTGCCAGCCACTCTTCAATCTGCCCGAACAGCTCATGAATACGCCGGGCCCAGACCAATGACTGGCTGTCGAACAGCTGCTTCTTGTGGGCTTCGCTGGCGGCATAGTGCCGGAGCATCTCGCCCAATTGCTGGATATCGTCCATTGCGGTGTGTCCCTGGCATCGACCCTTGGGAACTGCAGGTCGCCGGTATTGATCATGGCAGATGCCGGTGCCGGGCGTTGGGGTGTTTACCCCAGGGCCGGCCCGTTCCTCTAGCCGCTGGCGTCGGCGGGCATGGCACCGGCCTTGCCCCGCCATGTCGCTGCGGGCCGTTTACTGCCCGCGGCTGGGATACCGGACAGGTGCAGGGAGACACGAGTGAAAACGCAGCCGGTACTGGCGCGGGGTCAGGCCGAGGCTTTTGCGCAAGGCGCTGCCCAGGTGCGATTGGTGGGCAAAGCCGCTGTCGTGGGCAATGGCCGCCAGCGGCAGGTCCGTGCGCTCCAGCAAGCGCCGGGCTGCCTGCAGCCGCACCTCGGTGATCCAGGCATGGGGCGTCATGCCGACGGCGCGGCGAAAGTCCCGCAGCAGTCGCAGTTCGTTGTGACCGTAAGTGAGTGCCAATTGCGCCAGGGACAAGGGCTGGGCGTACTGGTCGACCATCTGCTCCAGCACCTGCCCCAGCCGTGGTAGCGGCGCCGTGGAAATGCGGCGGGACTGGGACAGGCCGACAAAGGCCAGGGCACAGTGCTCCAGGGCCAACTCATCGGTGGCAGGCGCCAACAACAGGCGCCGGGCCTCACGCCCCAGGGCCAGGGCCTCGGCATGCCCCGAACTCTGCAGACGGCGCTCGCCGGGGATCAGCGGCGTCCGCGCCTGCCAGCGCGCCAGCAGGTATTCACCACCACGGGCCGACTCGGAAAACACCTCGACGCCCTGGGGCGTCAGGGCCAGGGTGCCGGGCCAGGTGTCAAAATCCTCACGCCGATCGGAATCGATGGCATGCACCCCGCGCTGGCGCTCCAGGGCGACCCCCAAAGTCTGCCACTGCACCGGATCACGGGCGCTGTAGGCCGCGGCCGGCAGCAGTTGCAGCAGCAAGCGACCGTCCAGCAGGCGATGTTCGAGCACCTGGGGCATGTGAAATTTCCTGATAGATCGCCACCGGTGGCGGCGTGAAACTGAGGCTTACCCAACAGCACCACAGAGGAGATGCCCATGCGCACCATCGGCCTGATTGGCGGCATGAGCTGGGAGTCCAGCGCCGAATACTATCGCCTGATCAATCAGCAGGTCCGCGATCAATTGGGGCCGCTGCGCTCGGCGCGGTTGCTAATGTACAGCGTCGACTTCGGGCCTGTCGAACAGGCCCAGCATGCCGGGCGCTGGGATGAAGCGGCGCGGATTCTGATAGACGCCGCCCAGCGCTTACAGGACGGCGGCGCCGAGTGCCTGGTGCTCTGCACCAACACCATGCACAAGGTGGCCGAGCAGATTCAGGCGGCCACTGCCGTGCCCTTCCTGCATATTGCCGACCCCACGGCCCGGGCCGCTCTGGCGGCCGGCACCCTGAACGTCGGGCTGCTGGGCACCGCCTTCACCATGGAGCAGGAGTTCCTCAAGAGCCGCCTGAGCCAACAAGGACTGAATGTGCTGGTGCCCGATGCGCAGGAGCGCCAGGCGGTGCACCGGATCATCTATGAGGAATTGTGCGTGGGGATCATCAGCGACGCGTCGCGCCGGGTGTACCAGCAGGTGATCGAATCACTCAGGGCCCGTGGTGCCCAGGCCATCATCCTCGGCTGCACGGAAATCGGCCTGCTGCTCAAACCCGAGCACAACCCCCTGCCCCTGCTCGACACCACCGAACTGCATGCCCGGGCGGCGGTGGATTTCGCTTTGCGGGAGTGAACGTCAAGGCACCTGAGGCCTTGCTTGGCGATCGCCTGACGGACCTCGGGCGGCCTGAAGATCCCTGCGTCTCCTGCGTCGGAATGCCGCCCAAGCCGTTCGCAGCCTGCGGCAGCGGCTACACAAACCCGGCATCAACGACGCAAGCGCGCCATGCTCAGCACATCGACATAACCGCCGTCGCGTACGGCGTAGTCGCGCAGTTGGCCTTCGGTCTCGAAGCCGAATTTCTGGTACAGCGCAATGGCAGCCTGGTTGTCGGCATACACCGTCAACTCCACCCGGCGCAGGTTCATCCAGTTGTCGGCCACCTCCAGCACCGCCGCCAGCAGCCGGCTGCCGACGCCCTGGCGCTGCCAGGCCGGGGACACGCCCATGGCCACGTCCGCGCAATGGGCGCGACGCACCCGCGCCACCTGGCTCAGGCTGCAACTGCCGATCACCGCGCCCTGATGCAGCGCCACCAGGGCCACCAGCCCTTCATTTTCCTGCCCCGGTCCGACCCGCTTGCGCCACAACTCGCGGGACTGATAAGGCAGTAACAGGGTCTGGGCGGCCACGCTGGGCTCGCTGTACAAAGCGGCGAGGCCATCGATATGGGCTTCGGTGCAACGCTCGATAACGATAGTGGGATTGGCGTTAGGCATGGCCAGTCTTCCTTGAAGTGGAAATGGCCATCGAGTGTAAGGGCATGAGCCTCTGCATGACGAGGGGGATGCTCGCCCGCAATAGCTGGCCTGCCAGCGAAGGCGTCGGCAGATCCGGCGCCTAGGCGAAGGCGGATCAGGCGAACCAGTCCTCTCGCTCGCTGAAGGTATTGAGGATCAGCTCCACCAGTTGCTGCACCTGTTCCTCATGCTCCACCCGGGCATTCACCGCCAGCCAGGCGCGGCGCTGCATGCTGTCCTGGAACAGCCCCGGCAAGGCGGTCAGGCCGCGGTCGAAGTGGCTCATGTACCGCGGCAGCAAGCCAATGCAGGCGCTGCAACGGATCATCTCCAGCATCAGTTCATAGGAGTGCACCTGCACCACCCCGCCCAGGCGCTGTTCCACCAGGCTGTTCCAGGGCCGGAACGGCTCTACCTGACGGTCGTGCTGCCACTGCACCAGCATGTAGTCGCTGAGGTCGTCGAGGCTGTCGGGACGCGCCGCCACCCGTGAGTAGCGCTTGGCGATGTGCGGCAGGTAGTCGATGCGCGCCAGGGGCACGGGTTCGCCAGTGGCGAAGCTGGGACCCGGCAGCGGCGAGTCTTCGGCCGCCAGCCACAGCACCAGGTCGGCGCTCAGGGCCTGCAGGGACAGGTCGCTGTCGATAGAGATGATCTCCAGACGCGCGCTGGCGTTGCGCCGCAGCAAGGCGATCAGGTCGCGGCCGAGGATGTCGTGGAGGATGGTTTGCGCCACGGCCAGGCGAATCAACGGCTGCTCCACCACCGGCAGCCGACGCTGGTGCGCCAGGGCCAGTAACTGGCCCTGCAGTTGCAGGCCTTCGCGGCTCAGGCTCAGGACATTGCCCTGATAACAGAACAGCGAACGGCGCAGGTGCTCTTCCAAAAGCGCCAGTTGCTTGCGCAACAGCGTGGCCTTGATGTTCAGGCTGCGCGCCGCCTGCATAAAGCAGCCGCAGCGGGCACTGACCAGAAAATACTGGGCAACCTCGGGATCGATCCCGGCGGCCAGGGCCAGCCAGGCCTCGCGGGGTTCCTGAGGTGCGATGTAGGGGGCTACCCCCTGAAGTGGAGCGGGTTCGAGAAATGCCATCGGTGACTCCCTGTCTTGTTGACTGTTGCTTCCTTGACTGGCGGGCGTTGGGGCCGGTGAGATCGCCTTCGCTGGCCAGCCGGCGCCGACGTTTGCCCGATGCTGCGTGTTGCCCCGTGGGTGCCGGTTTGCCGGCGAAGAGGACCGTGAGATCGCTTTCGCTGGCCAGCCAGCTCCTACAGCTTGTCCTCCAGGACCTGATTCAACACGGCGCCATCGATGCTCAGGGTCGCGGTGTTGAGCATGCCTTCCAGGTAGGCCTTGGCGATCTGTTCCTGGCGCTGGGCGCGCAGGGCCTGGGTCAGGCGCTCGCGCAACTCGTCCAGGGTCGCGGTGCGCGCCGGTTGCTGTTCGGTGAGCTTGAGCACGTGGAATCCCGCCGCGCTCTGCACCACCTCGGAGACGCCACCGACCTTGAGCCGGGCCACGGCGCTGCGCACTTCCGGCACCAGTTGCTGCAAAGGTTGCAGCCCCGAGTCGCCGCCGCGCTGGGCGCTATCGCGGTCCTGGGAGTACTGCGCCGCCAGCGCGGCGAACTCTGCCGGCGCGGCCTGGGCCTTACGGCTCAACTCCTGGGCCTGGCGCCGTACCGGCTCGACAGCCTGCGGGTCGGTGACGGCGAGAAAGATCTGGCTGACCCGGTACAGCGGCGGGGTCATCCAGGCCGCCTTGCCGCTGTCATAGGCCTGCTGCAATTCCGCCGCGCTGGGGTAGTCCGCCGGGACCTGGCTGACCGACTGCAGGTAGTCGCGAAACACGATCTGCTCGGTGGCGGCGCGGGTCTGCCGCTCCACCTCCGGGCGCTGGCGCCAGCCCTGGGCATCGGCCTGTTCCAGCACGGCCTTTTCTGCCAGTCGCGAGCGAATCCAGGCTTCCAGCGCCGGGCGGTTGCCACGCAATTGCCCCCGGGACTCCTCGGGCAGGCTGGCGAACAGCGCCTTGAGTTCCTCGGCCGCCACCTGCTGATTGCCCAGGCGCGCCACGGTCGGTGTTGTCGCCAGTGACTGTTGCAGCACGGCCGGTGCCGACTGCTGCGCCGCCACCGGGTCGTTGCCCGGGCGCAGGGCCAGCCCCAGCGCCAGGCCAAGCAGGGTCAGTGCCCCGGCACCGACCACCAGGGTCGGCTTTTTCACAGGCTCACCGCCTCTTCACGGGGTTGCTCCGCCGACGTCTGAGGCTGCTCGGCCTGGGCCTGCAATTGGGCCGCCTGCTGGCTGTATTCGCGCAGGTAGACGATGAACTCCTGCAGCAACCGATCCCACAGTTCCAGCTGGCTGCGCAGGTGAGTCTCGCCGACCCCGGCCACCACAACGTCCATCTCCATCACCAGGAACTCGCCCTGCAGCGACAGCCGGGCAAAGCGCCGCGAGGCGTTCCACAGCTCCGCCAGCCCCGCCGGCAGCTCGCCCTGCACCCGCAGGGCGCAGCTGTAGGTGAAGTCCACGTAGTGCCCGGCCTCGCTGCCCGGGTTGCCGAAGCGCACGGCATAGCCGATGCCCTGGCTGGCGCTGAGCAGTTGCACGATGCCGTTCTGTTCGGTCTGGTTGACCCGGTAGCCGGCGCCTTGCAGCAGGTCGGTGAGGCTGTCGGTGGTGACGCTGGTAATCAAAGTCATGGTCATCTCTTCCCTGGTGATCAGTGGGTGCTCGCCGCCCGCGGGGCGTCGAACTGGGTCTGGTAAAGCTCGTCGCCAAAACCCTGGGCCAGCTCTTCGAACTTGACCCGGGCCTTGCCGGCGAAGGGCTGGCGGATGTTCACCACCTCGGCCACGTCGATCTTTTCGTAGGCCGTCAGAATCTGTTTGGCGATGCCGTACATCTGCTGATTCTTGACCGCGCATTGCTGCACTTGTGTGTCACGTTCGCTCAATTGCGCCTGCAATTTCGCCCGCTCGGCTTCCTTGCCCCGGGCCAGCACCAGCAAGTCTTCGTAGGCTTTCTTGAACTTGCCCACCTGCTCGCTGCTGGCCGCCGCCTGGGCTTGGGCCTGGCTTTGCAGGTTCTGCTGCTGGCCGGCCAGTTGCTCGGCCACGCCGCGGGTCTTGGCCAGCTCGGAGGTCAATTGCTTGACCTCGGCCTGGGCTTGCTTGGCCGCGTTCTCGGCGGCGATCCGCGCGGCCGTGGCCTGGGCCTGCTCGCTTTGCAGGGCCTGCAACTGCTGGGTGGTGCTGCGCAGTTGGGTGCGCAGGCGTTCCTCCATGCCTTCGGCGCTAGCACTGGCGCTGGCCAGCACGCCCCAGGCCACTAACAGGCTGACCGCCCCTGCCCTCGCTCGGCTGTTCATAACCTTCCTCCCTGCACTTAGAAGCGCGTGTTGAGTTCAAGCTGCATCACGTCCACCTCGTAGCGCGGCCCGTAGACTTCCGAGGCGCTCATGTAGCGGGCCGTCGCGTAGATGTTCTTGTCGATGCCGTAGTTGCCGCCGACGAAATAGCCCTTGGCGTTGGTGCCCCCCAGGTGGAACGAGGAATCGTTGAAGCCATCGGGCAAGGCATCGGGCTGGATGTACTTGTAGCCAGCCAGCAGGTTCCAGTCGCCGGACTTCTTCATCTCCAGGGCGTTGCCCAGGGTGAACTGCACCAGCAGCGCATTGCCGCCACTTTCAAACTGGCCGTTGCGGTTGATGTTGTTGACGATCTCGCCTTCGCTGCGCTTGAGCATCTCGCCCTTGTCGTAGGCCAGGTTGCGGATGTAGTTGGTCTGGCTGCGCAGGTGCAGGTCGTCCGGCAGCTCGGTGTCCCAGGCCAGGTTCAGGTCAAGCACGTCGAACTTCGAGGCCAGGCCGACGTACTGCGGCTGCGGGGTCAGGCCCGGGGTGGCCGGGTTGGGGGTGATGTCGCGCAGCAGGAACACGCTGTTGCCCTTCTGCATGAAGGCCACGCGCGAGCCGTCGGTGTCGCAGCCCGGGGCCCCGGCCCAAGGCGCACAAGGGCTGGAGCGCTGGCCTTCGATGTCGTCGAAACGGTAGTAGGCCAAGGCGCCTTTGAGGCTGTTGCTGCGGTTGATCTTCCAGTTGGCGCCGATCTGCCCGCCGAACAGCCACTTGGTGTCGCTCTCGTTCTTGTCGAAGCCGTTGCTGGTGGCGGTGTCGTTGGTGTACTCCACCGGGAACACGCCGAGGGTGCCGAACAGGCCCCAGTCGCTGCTGAGCTTGTGGTTGAACAGCGCCGCCACGCCGTCGAAGTTCAGGTCGTTGGAATACAGCATGTCGGTGGAATAGAACGGGTTGGCAAAGCGCCCGCCGGTGAGGGTCAGGTCCTGGCTGGCCTTCCAGGTCAGGTAGCCCTGGTCGAGCCAGATGTCCTTCTTGCCAAAGCCGCCGCCCAGGGTCTGGGTGGTGGACACCGGGTTGTTGTCCGAGCCGGTGCCGATGCGGATACCGGCGGTCCATTCCGGCGAGATCACCGCCTTCATGCCCAGGCGCGCCCGCAGGCGGAACAGGTTGTCGCGGTCTTCGCGGCTGTTGAGCAAGGGCGGCAGCTTGCTGTTGGTGTCCTTGTTGACGTCGTAGGGGCCGCTGTCGTTGAGCTTGGCGTAATCGACGATCTCGTTGCTGTTGTTGTCGGCAAAGAACCGCGATTCCTCGCGCAGGCGGATGTCGCCGTCAAAGCTGATGCGCGACACCCAGTCCGGAAAGGTGTTGGGCTGGGCCCAGTTTTCCTGCTTGGCGGTGGCCATGACCTCGGCCTTGACCTGATCGCGGATCTGCTCGCGAACGATCGCCGGTACGTATTGCACCCGCACATCCCCCGGCGCCGCCGCGGGGCCAGGGGCCGCCACGACGGTGGCGGCGCTGGCCTGCCGGGCCTGCTGGGCCTCCTGCTCGGCCTGGGCAATCAGCGCCTCGGCCTTGGCCTGCGGCAGTACCCCCTGCTGCACCAACAGACGGATCAGGTTGATCGTGGCGTTCTCCGAAGGCGCGGCGGCAGCCGCGGCCTGTCCGGCCAGGGTCAGGGCGACCATGCCGAGCGCCAGGGTCAATCGATTCACGGTGGAAATCATCTGCACACAACTCCTGTAGAAACTGCAAATAGGGGTTCGCTCATTCCGGGCGCCGGCCCTTGAGGGACAGGCGCACCGGCAAGGTCAGGGACGCCGGCATACGTTCTTTCAGGCGCGGCGTGGCCCGCAGCGCCGCCAGCACCTGCTGGTCGGTCTCGGGGTTGCCGCTGGAGCCGGCCAGTTCGGCGCGGGTCACTTGGCCGTCGGCGCCGAGCCACAGGTCCACCTGCAGCGCATAGGCCTTCTTGCGCAGCTCCGGGTCCTCGCGCAGCACCCGTTGAAAGGTCGCCGCCAGGTACTGTTTGTAGGTGCCGGTGCCCAGCCCGCCGCCACCGGCGCCGGCCATGCCGCCGCCCTTGCCGGCACCGACGTTGAAACCGTCGTTGCCGGCCTGGGCGTCGCCATCGATCTGCATCGGGTTGGCCAGGTCATCCGCCGGCGAAGGTGGTGCTTCCTCCTCCGGCTTGACCTCCTCGGGGGTCGGCGTGGGTTCGGGTTCCGGGATCTTTTCTTCCACCGGCTCCGGCTCCTTGGGTTTTTCCGGCGGCGGTGGCGGCGTTTCCGGCGGTGGCGGCAGCGGGATGATGGTTGGCACTTTGGGCGCCTCCCGGCGCACCCCGGCCATGTCATTGGCCCACTGCCACAAAAACCAGGCGGCCACGGCCCCCAGCAGCAATCCGGCGCCCCACTTCAGCAGCTGCACGGCTCGCGGTTTGTTCTGCACCGGAGGCAGTTCGATGGGTTGTTGTGCAGTCATGGCTCAGCCCTGGCTCGGTTTGCCGGTGACCAGGCCGACCTGGGACAACTCCAGGCGGCGCAGCAGGTCGAGGACTTCGATGACCTTCTGGTACTGCACCGTGGCATCGCCACGGACGATGATCGGGAAGTCCGGGTTCTGCGCCTTCTCGATGCGCAGGCGCTCTTCCAGCTCGCCCAGGGTCACCGGGTAGGCATCGAGAAACACCTGACCACCGTCGTTCACCGAAATGGCCTTGGTCTTGGCCTCGGACAGCGACACCGAGGCACTGGCCTTGGGCAAGTGGATCTGGATGCCCGAGACCTGGGCGGTGGCGGTGAGGATGAACATCACCAGCACCACCATCAGCACGTCCACCAGGGGCGTGATGTTGATGCTGTCGACGGCGGCGTCGTCTTCGTCGTCATGGGAGGCGTTCACGGAAGCCATGGCAGTTCTCCTCAGGCCGGAACCGACGCGTTGCTGTGACTGACCCGCCAGTGGGCGTTCTCGCTGTGCTGGCTCTCGCCATGCAGCTCCGCCAGCCGGGTGATGAACTCGTCGACGAACACCCGCATGTCGGCACCGACTTCCTTGTTGCGGGTGATCAGGCGGTTGTAGCCAAACAGCGCCGGAATCGCGACGAACAGGCCCATGGCGGTGGCCAGCAAGGCCGCGGCCATGCCCGGGGCGATGGCGTTGATGTTGACGTCACCGGCCATGGCGGTGCCGAGGAACACCACCATGATCCCCAGCACCGTGCCCAACAGGCCGATGTAGGGGCCGCCGGCAATGGCGTTGGACAGGGTCGAGAGCTTGGAACTCAGCTGCTGGTTTTCCCGGGTGCGCACGCCATCCATGGAGCAGCGGATGGCTTCGATGGTGGCCGCCGACACCGAGGAGGTATCGGCGCCCTGCTCGCGGCGGGTGCGGATCTCTTTCACCGCCACCAGGTACAGGCGCCACAGCGAGGAGTGCTCCAGGCGATTGGCCAGGACCTGATCGTCGGCGAACATCTCCAGGCGGGTGCCGACCTTGGCGAACTGCTCGCGGAACAGCGCATTGGCGGCGCTGACCCGGCCGACCATGCGGTTCTTGCGCAGCATGATCACCCAGGACTGGATCATCATCCCCACCAGCACCAGGATGATCACCCAGGCATCCACCGGCACCGCCTTGAGCAGGAAGCCCAGGCTGCCGAAACCAAAACCCGACTGCTCTTCATCGACGCCATAGACCACCAGCTTCGACTCGGCGCCCTGGGCGCTGGCATCGGCCAGGATCAATGCCGCCGGACGCGCCACCTTGGACAGGCGCAGCTCGTCCAGGGCGCCGGTGAATGGCAGGAAGTGGCTGGCCTCGGCCCCGGCGACCGCGGGCAAATCGGCACCGATGGCCATGACCGAATTGAAGGTCGGAATGGCCTGGGCCAGGCTCGCGGTTTCCCGGCCATTGACGTACAGCGCCAGCCGGCTGCCCTCGCCGCTCAGGGCCAGGTGCTGCCACTGCCCCGGGTTCAGCGGCTGGGTGGAGGCGGCGCGCTGGCCGTCCACTTCGACGAAGGGCATGCCCTGGTTGATGCCGATCAGCAAGCTGCCGGCGCCTTCGCGGCGGGCCAGCAGCAGTTGTTCGCCGCTGGCCTGATCCAGGCGCACCCAGGCGCTGAAGCTGAAGGCGCCGCCGGCGTTGTGCTGCAGCGACGGGCTGGCCGGCAGCAGCAGCGGTTGGCCGCTGAACTGCAAGGCCCGGCCGATGACCCCGTCAATCGCCGCGCCGGTGGCGTTCTGCGCGGTGTTGCCGTAGGCCGTGGTGTCTTTGGCCGGCGTGCCGTTGCTGCCGTCGAAGTGGTAGATCGCGGTGTAGCTGGGGTCGAAGGTCAACTGGCCATTGGCGGTGCTCGGCGCCTTCTGGTTGCCGTAGTACATCCAGATGTCCTGGCGCTGGCCGCCTTCGACCTTGGGCACATCGACCCAGATCAGCGCCATGCCCATCAGCGGGTCGAAGCTTTCGATCTGGTGATTGAGCACGGTCTTGTCATCGGCGGCGACAAAGCGCAGGTCGGCGCCGTCTTCCTTGACCCCGTCGAAGGTGAAGTTGCCGGTGTGCAGGCGCACCAGCAGCGCGGTGCGGCCCAGGGCCTCGTTGATGGCGGCGCCCTGGGGCGTGGTGTCCACGCTGATCTGCTTGCGGTAATGCCAGTCGTCCTGCCACCAGGCATGGGCCGTGGCCGGGAGCACGAAGCCCAGGCAGATCAACAGGCTCAGGAATAAGCGTTGCATGGGAAGGGTCTCCGTAAAGTCAGAACGTCGCTTGCACGCTGAAGTGCAGGCGCGGGTCGTATTTCTGGGTGTTGGGGCCGTCTTTGAGCGGGTAGCCCCAGTCGAGGCTGCCGGACAGCCACTTGCTCAAACTGGCGCGGGTGCCCAGGCCAACGCTGGCCAGGCTGTATTGGTCTTCCTGCTCGGGCAGCGGCTCGTGCAGCGACAGGTGCGCGCCTTCGGCAAAGGCGTAGAAACGCCACTCCTGCACGTAGCTGCCGAGGAACTTGGCCAAAGACGGCGTGCGCAGCTCCTGGGAGAACAGATAGCCCTCGTCCCCGGTGCGCTCGGCGGCCAGGTAGCCGCGCACCGACGTAGCGCCACCGGCGGAATACTGCTCGTTGGACACCAAAGGCCCCGAGGCCAGCTGGAAGGCGGTCTTGGACGCCGACTGCCAATCGTTGGCGAAGGTGTAGGTGAAATTCAGGTCGCCCTTGAGCACCGAGAAACTGGCGCTGGCCTCGTCGCGCTTGTAGTGGAACTCCTCGGCGTCGCTGCCGTAGCCGAAGAAGCGCCGGGTGCCGACGATCAGGTTCAGGCCCAGGCCGAGCTGGGATTTTTCGCTGTAGCGGTAGCCGTTGTAGCCAAAGGTCACTGGCGCGTACTTCAGCGGAATCTGGTCGCTGCTACGGCCAAAGCGCATCTCTTCCTCGAAGTCCTTGAAGTCCACCCCCACCGACAGCGAGTTGGCCCAGTTGCCGGCCGCGGGCAAGGTGTAGATCGCCGACACCCCGTAGGAATGGCCCTTGCCCAGCACGTTGCTGCCACCGATGGTGGCGATGTTGCTGTCGGACTGGTAACCGGAGAACTGCAGGGCCCAGCGCTCGCTCAGGGGCGCGGTGTAGGAACCGGACCAGACCTTGGCGTTGTCGGTGTCCTGGGGCGCGGTGAAATAGGTCAGGGAAATGCTGTGGCCCAACTGCCAGAGGTTGTCGTAGCCGACATTGACCACCGTGCGCAGCTTCTCGGTGTCGGCGCTGTAGTCGTTGTTCAGGCCGACGCTGGCGTGCCAGGGGTTCTGGTCTTCCACTTGCAGGTCCACGTCCATGGTCCCCGGGCGCTGGCCTTCGCGCACCAGCGGCATGACCTGGCGCCCGGCGCCACGATTGAGCCCGGCCAGCTGGCTTTGCACCGTGGCAAAGTCCGGCACCTGGCCTTCTTGCAGCGCCGGCACCTGATCGCGGATTTCCACCGGCGAGTAATGCTTGGCCCCCACCACCCGCACCCGGCCGACCTTGGTTTCACTGACCTGCAGATAAACGATGCCGTCCTCGACCTTCTGCTCCGGCAGCTCGACGAACACCGACTGGTAGCCGCGCTCCTGATAGACCTTCTGCAGCGCATCGCGGGCGCCTTCGATATCGGCCAGGGCTTTTTGCGGGCCGAGGAACGGGTACACCGCCTCCTCGATGGCCCGGGCATCGAGCACCGTATTGCCGCGCACGAAGTATTCATTGACGTCCACCAACCGCGCCGCCGTGGCTTCGACCGCAACCGGCTCGCCCTCCTCGGCCTGCACCACTGGCGCCAGCGCCAGCAGCGCCAACCAGCCGCACAACGGCCACCAGCGCCCGCCACTGCCGGGTCGCCCTGATTTGCCCAGATGCTCCACACCGCCCCCTAAAAAACTGAAAATTGGCGCGCGTACGCGCATTGCCGTCGCCGTCTGCACAGCGTTTGGCCGCTTCAATTGCTGCTGATCGAGGTGTTTTCGTGGCGCGCCAGCCAGGTATGCAACAGCGCAAAATTCAGCGAGAACTCGGGCATTTGCAGCAGAGCGCCGCAAAACACTTCACCGATGATTTTCTGGATCAGGCGCACCGCCCGCGGATCGTTCAACAAGGTGGCGATATCACGACTCAGGACATTGAAGGCCCAGACCTTCTGGTTCAGATCCAGACCGACGAACCAGCGAAACAGCAGGTTGTAGCTGAGCTGCTCATACAACTGCTGCTCGCTTGGCACCGAGTACAGCAACTGCAACAACAGAATCTGCACCACAGTGCGCGGCGCAATCAGCAGCCCCGGCTCGGCATTGAGGCCCTGCAACAGATCGCCGTGCTGATCGAGCAACTCATCGATCTGCGGACGCAGCAGCACCAGCGAATGACCGGGCGGGATATAGCTCGACACCTCCTTCAAGGCGCCCTGCCAATCATCCTGGGACACAATCCAGACCCACGGCGCCCCATAGCGATAGACCGACACCGGCTTCTTGCGCGCGGCCTCGACAATCTTCGACAGCCGTTGATCCAGCTCCTGCATGCCCACTTTCGAGTAGCGTTCCATAGTCCCCATAGCCTCACTCCCGGCGTCCCGCCTCGGCTTAAAAAAGTGGCCTGGCGGCCCCCTCAAGCGCGTTACATACCCAAGACATGCGTGGCCATGTGCTACCGAACTTTTGTCATAAAAGCTTCATTCACAAGAGGAACGCGCAAACGTTGTAGGAGCCGGCTTGCCGGCGAAGACAGCCGGCCGGACAACGCTGAACTGTCTTTATTCCGCGCACGACCAGACCGCCCTCTTCGCCGGCAAGCCGGCTCCTACGAGAGGGAATTGTTGTGCTGGAGAACGCTTAAAAATGCGCCGCCCGGACGGGCGCGCCGTTTGCCGTGGCTCTGGCTCTGGCTCTGGCTCTGGCTTTTGATCTTGATCTTCAAGCCCCTTCCCAGCCGGCCGAACGCAGGCGTTGCGTAGGGGGCAGCTCGGCAAGGATGCCGAGCTAGCCGCCACCCGGCCATGGATGGCCGGTTGGCGGCGGGCCCCCGGAGCAATGCCGGAGAGAGGGCACCCCGAGCCCTAGCGAGGGGCCCATGGAGGGGCAAGCCCTTTTGGTTACTTTTACGGCGTTTGGTAAAAGTGACTCGCTGTAAGAGCGAAACCGCCAGCGGCCGCACCCGCAGGAATGGATATTTACCCCAACCCCCCAAAAAAACTGGCCGGCTCGCAGGCCGCCAAGTCCCCCTCCGCAATCCTACAAAACTTGCAGACGCGTCTGACTTGCCCCCCCCAAGACCCAACGCCCATAGTCCCCACTCGCCCCAATGGCGACCGGGTTTGGCGACCTGGCAACTCACCCACAGGCACTTCCGCTTGCAAGCTTTGCCGAGGACCCTTTATGTTCACGGCGATCTTTCATGGCGGCTGTACGCGGGAGATCCTCGGATCTGCCGATTATTGTGGGATGAGTCGGCTCGCCAACCCGCGTATAGCTGCCACCTATTCGACTGGCGACGACAGGACAGCTCCCTTACCCACAAGCGGAGGTTCCCATGACTCAGCAATACATCCCAATCACCGGCATCGACTGCCTGATCCCCTGCCTGTTTATCGACAAGACCGCACCATTGGACGTGCTGCATGCCAACGGCACCGCACGTTTACTGGCAGTAACTCAACTGCTGGAAAGCCTCTCCCGCGCAGAGTTCAAGAGTGCTGACGACACCGATCTGCAACATATCTCCAACGCAGCGGCGATTCTGCTGCGTGACAGCTGCGACCTGTTGGGTGTGGTCGGCTGGCGACTGCAAGCCTGACGCGTTGCGCTCCGCGCTGCTGGGCGGCGCGGAGTGTTTCTTATGGAGTCTTAGACTTTTTAGGGAGGAAGAAGTCTTTTAAAAGTGGCTGCAATTGGCCAAGAGCAGTCGCTCGAATTCGTCTACAGCACTAGAGGAGACTCACAATGCTGACTAGCGCTAATATTCCCGGTGGCCAAGAATTTTTATTCAGCTAAGAGCAATCCCTAGACCTATTAACGCGAGCTGCCATCCTTAATGGACCTTAGAAACAAGCAAATCCCCAGGCCAAAACATTGGCAGGAATTTGAGGAGTTATGCCTTGCCCTTTTCAGCGACGTCTGGAAAGACAGGCTCGCTCAAAAGAATGGTCGCGCAGGACAACCTCAACATGGTGTTGATGTGTGGGCAGGAGTCGATGGCAGTCGTTCTCGTTTTCAAGGCGTTCAATGTAAGGGGAAGGATGAATCGCTTGGCTCGAGCGTTAGTGAAGCCGAGCTATTAGCCGAGATAGCCAAGGCGGATAAATTTAGCCCCGCACTGGAACATTGGGTGTTGGCTACCACCGCACCTACGGACGGAGATTTACAGCGAATTGCACGTGAGATCTCCGTCGAGAGAGAGCGCCAAGGAAAATTTACCGTCCAAGTCATGGGTTGGGGTGACATCGAGTCCCTACTCTTCAACCACCCAACCGTGGTTGAGAACTTTTACCCGGAACTTGGGGTGGACGCTGCAAGACTTGCGGAAGCAGTTAACGTATTCACAGTCGTGGGGTCTTCAATTAATGGTGCTCAACCTTTAATCACCCAAAGATTGAATACACCAGCATGGCGCGAAGTGATTTTTGATACTAGCCGCGACCTAGGTCCTGCCCTTCTGGGGAGGCCACTCGGACCGACAGATGCACTCGCTTGCCCGCGCCTTCCTGAAGCCGACTTGGTAACCCGGCAGATGGAAATGGCATACTCAGCACGGCTCATCGGTGAACCAGGAACAGGGAAATCAGTTTGTGCTTTCCAAGCAGCACATACTTTTGCAACACGTGGTTGGAGGGTTTTTACGCTCCGTGGTGACGACATGCTCCCGGAAGAACTCCCCTCGTCTGATGACAATGGCGTCCTATTGTTGGTGGATGACGCGCATCTGATCACCGACAGTGACCTAAAGGTACTGGAAGGCCGGGCAACTTCCCAGCGGCTTATCCTCTCTACACACAGCGCGATAGAGGGTCGAGCCGCTCTGCGAGGAGCAGTGCGAATGGACCCACAAGCGGCCATTCGTGCTATTGCGTCAGGTCTGCTCGCGGATCGCCGCGCTACGTTGGAAGCCGTGCGGCGGGCGGATGGCCATGTGGGCGATCTGATGATGGATACTTCACTCGAAGAGCGCATCGAGCATGCAGCCAAGTATGCAGCGGTTCCGTGGCAATTCTGCTTTGTGCTCGGAGGCGGTTGGCGGCGAGCGAACGAAGCTACTAGCACGGCCGGTGCACTTGGTGCTGCGCTGCCTCTGGCCGCGGTGGCCATTAGGCAGCTAGCTTCCCGTGATTCAAGCTGCTCAGCGACGGACATCACGGAACTGCTATCCAGTACAACAGTCGACACCAGCAACCTAGGTGCTTTGCTAGATGCACTCGTCGCAGAGCGATTAGTGATATCTGCCAATGACTTGCGATGCCCTCATCAACGATTTGCCGCCGTGTTACTTGGACGCATCTTGGAGCGCGAAGACGAGGCATCCAGAGCTGTTGTAGCTGCAATACTAAACCGTGTAGTTACAGATCACTCTTTCCCCCTTGCGGGCCTGAGAACACTGTTGCATGAACTTTGCTTCAACAACCACGGCAAGTGGCGGCAACTGATCAGGAGAGAGTCGATTGAACATCTTCTTGCTCGCTGCTGGAAAGTAAGCGATCCGGATGAAGTGATGACGGCATGCTTTGTACTGACTGAAATTTCCTCGTATCCCGAAGAGGGAATTACAATCGCTCTTCGAGAAAATGAATCCACAATCGTTTCGTGGATTGAGGGAGCGATAAATCCTATGGGACATGGACTCGCGCGACTACTGAACGATTTATTGAATCGTAAAGAAGAGTTAGCCATCGAACTGATTCGCATGGTGAATCCGACAGTGATCTCCGGTTTGATTTCTAATGTAGACCCTTCAAGCGCTGGGCATGTCGCTGACTTGGCAAAGAGCTTAAGGCTAGGACAAGGGGATCCGTGGGCGCAAATAGTGCTCGAAAATCTAGATAAGGAAAAACTACTAGCGTTAGCGGCATCGTGGCCACCGGAAGCACCATTGTATCGAGTTATCTCTCTCATGGAGGCGTTGGCTTGGCCATGTGAGACACTAACCTTAGACATGGTTGAGGTATTCTTACCCGTCGCGAGGAAGAAGTTAATAGCAGATCCTGTACTCAATTTTCGAGATCTTGATGATCTTGCGTGGCACGTTCTCAGAGTTCTGGACCCTCTGGGTGTATACACAGGAAAGTATGCACCTACTACTCGACATATCTATCTTGCACGCGCGCTGTTTGACAATGTTGACCTGCATGATCTGGCTCGAAAGCTATCCCTGGCACCGCTTCGTATGTTTCAGCAAGTAACATTCTTGCTAGCGCTGCTACACCGTGTATCACGAGCTAAGTTCAAACGGCTTGTTAGACTGATTGACTGGGATGGACTCGGTGCAACTATCGGTGCACATTGGAGCCACCTGCCCCATGAAGCAGAGACTCTTATCGGGGTAGCCGCTGGCACGAGTGAGTCCTGGATGACAATGGCTAATTTTATCCAAAGGAACCTCGCGCATATGGAAACTATGCCCCCGCGATTGGCGGTGGTGGCTCCAGATGCGGCTGTAGAATTTGTACGTGTAGGCAAATCCATTGCTCTAGCTAATTACTCGAATGTTGCATGGACCTATGGCGAGTTTGTCATCGCACTCTTCATGGAAAAAGCACCTGAACTGTTGCCATCTGTGCTCGCTCAGTGCATTCCAACCATCGCTAAGACTCTCTCTGAAGCTCACCCAAGCTGGTACAAGGAGTCCTCACCAATGCTAAAAGCCATGCTGGCACATGCGCCAGAAAGTCTTCAGCGAGTCCTTGACATGATGAACGCCGAAAAGGCAGCGATTGGTTGGAAGGCTGCCATAAGTGCGGGGCGCGGAAGTAAGAAAACTATGGATGTACTCCTTCAGGCAGCGGGGGATCGAACGGATGCTATTGGCGACCTTGCTAGGCAGCTCAGGAAGCGAAGAAAGCCCCGCAGTATTTCTACCCGAGGGATATAGAAAACACCGGGATTTGGCTGGCACCAAGACAAATGCAATCATTGCAACTTAGTAGATTAAAAAATAACGCGCTTTGAGACTCAATTAATTGTTGGGTTCCATTAGTATAAAATGCGTCGCCTTGCAATGCTTTTCTCTGACTGAATCACGCAGTTTTATTGTCAGAGAACGACCTCTTTTGGCCGATTGCGGCCTCTTGTAAAGGCAGCAATCGGTCAAGAGCGAATAGGCTGAAGAATAAGAAAAGCAGAACCGAAAAGGGGGTGGAATCGTTTTTACTGAGCATTCGAACAGCCTAAAGGGCTTGCTAGGCTAAGAGTAGAGCGACCTCTCACTCTTCGTCGCAATACCTCTTGCCTAGAACCCTTTTCATCATTGCCTCCATTGATTTTGCGTCTTGTACTGCTTTATCAAATTCGGTTTTGCTGTTTGGGCGCCGGCCAAATTCATCTTGAAAGTAGTAAGAACCGTCTTTCATTTTTACTGTCATGAAACCGCTCTGAAGCGCTGTCGCATAGCTCCGAGGCAGTAGAAAGTTCCCCAGCTTGCTCCACAGAGTAGTTTTAAGATGGCGCTCAGGAAACAAGTGTTGCTCGTTGCAGCTGGCGATGTAACGCTCCGCCCGAGTCTTGATTATGTAATTGACCTCTCGCACCTGCTTCTCAGAAAGTTGTCTTCCTCTTTGAATGCCATCGTAAGTAATTAGCGGGTTATCAAAAAGTCTTGGATTGGTGCGTGATTTTCTAGCTCGAATTTCGCCTTGCTTGCGACCCCACTCCCTATGTGTGATCACCATCAAACGGTTGCTATCGAGTGGAATCAAGGTTTGGGTCCCCAACCAGTGCTGGGGAACGTCTAAACCTTCCGGTATGGCACGATCTTTCGGGAAAACATGAGGATTGAAAAATGTTACAGGGTGGTCTGAAAAAATGAACTTGATCTCTGATTGGGCAGCTTCGAAAATCTCTATGGCGCCTTCCATCCACATCACACAGTGCATCCTGCGAACTTCCTGCATGCGAACCATGAGTTCCTGCTGATTTTCCGTCGCAAGCGTTGATTGAAGGAATCGGAGGCCTTTGGGTGTACGCAATCGGAGTGCATCGAGGAACTCGAAAACTTGGGTGTATGTGAAGTGCACTTTGTCCCAGTCGCTCTCGACTAACGCCTGAATTGCTTCCTTTCCCGTCCTGTCTATTGCTCCAAACAGAAATCTTTCGATGTCATCATTTGGTTCGCCCAACACGCGAGTGGTGTATAGGTCCCGCTCAAAAAACCAAGCATCCGGTCCTTTGGTTAGTATTGCACGCGCTTTACCGACAACTACTCCTTTAGCGTCGCGGAAAACCTCTGGCCGCAAGTCCAATATTTTGAACGCGGTATGACCCTCTAGAAGAAATCCTCTCTGATACCACTGGGGCACATAGTGATGTCTGTACGACTGTTGTTTTGTCATTGAGAATCACCCCTGCTTCTATTGATGCCTTCAAGCTTCAAGGAAGTGCTGCTAAGCCTGCGTAACTGCCCGCTTCGGCCGTTAGCGGCCAGTTACGAACGTCCGCTTTGCCGGTTCCTGCCCTTCGTGAAGTGCAGCTCTGGGAGACTCTGTACGAAACCCCGGAACTCCAATCATGGCCCCTCGCTGGCTCAGTTTTTGTAGAGCCCCTACTCCTCTACAAGAAGGAGTTCTGCAATTGCAAAACCTTACGAGTTCTCGGATGAGACCTAGTACAGGGCTGCCGATATCTTCAAACCCCAAAGTGGGCCATGCACGCGCCCGTAGCGCAGGTCGACGACCACTGTCTTGATGTGCCTGTTCGTGGAATCTGCCCTCGCCAGTGGCCCATTCCTACCCTGCCGGCCCCATCTCGACCGCTACACAACGCCCTTTAGTTCGCACCTTCTCCACCAGTCGCGCTCTGTTGACGAACACATTGATTTCGCAACTGCCTGAGTGCTGCACGTCTTCCCAGTATTCTGCGTGCACAAGTTGCCCGTTCTGCGGCCCCGTGTAAGTACCCGCGGCTTCACGTGAAACATAGCTACTGTCACGTACATATCTGAGCACGACCATATCTTCCTCCGGCGCTACCATGATCTGCCTTGGCACGCCGAAGAAGTCGATCAGTTCGCCCACCGGGCGATCTTTCCAGGCACTGCTGGCCGACAATGATGCGCAGCCACTGAGCAAGGTGGCGAGCAGGGCCAACATAAACAATCGGTTCATAAAGTCTTCTCCCTGAAGGCCAGGTTACTTGGCAGACATCTGCGCGAACCCTTCATCTATCTTCTGCATGATGGCCGCCTTGGCCGCCTCGCGGTTCAATATCTCGAAGAACTGCGGCCCTGCCTTGCTCATTTGCGGCGCGGACATCACACCCAAGTGCTCCATCTTCTTGGCTTGGCGTTCAGTCGGCTTACAGACAAAGTCACGGCTTTGTGCCAGCCAGGCGTCAGGTTTGCTCTGCCACTGGCTGGAATACTTCACATTGCGAAAATCATTGAACACGCTGCGGAAATCCGCCGCACCCATGATGCGCATGCGGTTCTTTGCACAATCGATTTCGACATCGTAAGCGGTGAAGTTGGGTTTACCGGGCTCTTCGTAAAGTTGATAGACACCCAATGATTTCGCGCCACCTGGACGATTGATGATGTGAGTGGGGTCGCCGTCGGCGATGAACACCTGATTCTTGCCCAAGACGCCCTGGTAGTGAACGACCCAGAAGTCGCCCTTCAGCACTTCGCTCGCCTGGGCAGCGAGGGCACTACACAGTAATGCGGCAGGCAAGAGATGCCTTGTAAAAGCGATCATGGGGCCGGTCCTTTGCCGTTATTTTTGAAGGCAACAGCTTCGCACCCTGAACATGTAGCAAAGGGCTATCTAGCACATCCGTCCTATGCCTTTGACGAGAACAGCGGTCGCAAAATTTCCTGGAACTTGCTCCCTGAGAAAGGTACCGACACCGGCGAGTCCAAACGGGTAGCTTCCAAGAACCGCAGACACTTAGGCAAAGCTCCTACCAAGTGACAGGGCGTTTCCATGCTGCCTTTCTGAGCATCAGTTCAATAGCGCCGTATCGCCCTACCCCAACTGCAAAAAGAACCGACCAATCCCCGCGCCTGTCCTCTCTGAAAAGTCCTCATCCAGAAACAGATACCCCATGCCATCCGAAAGCACGCCTTTATGCTCAGGCAGCGCTCTATCCAGATCGCCCCCATAAATGGAAACCCTTCTACGCCCTGCTCCCGCTGAAACAGGCGACTGCAGCCAAGCGTCCACGCCATCCAACTTCGAGGCCAGGTTTTCATCATCGTCCACGTCGGCGTTCACCCCCAGCCGCACTGTCCCGCGATCTGAAATCGGCTGAACCGCCTCATTCCGCTCGGAACCGGCTCGCGAATAGCCCATGACAACCGCTTCCGAGCGTCCTTGGACGGCACGCAACTTTCGATAGTGGCCGACCTCGCCCGGCCAGTACGGCACAAAAACCGAAACCCAGTAATTCCTATCGATCAAGGCCTCTGAGAACCAACGCCCAGGAAAGGCCATCAGATGTGTCAGTGGGACTCCATCAGGCGAGCAGGGCCATGCCAGATCAGTCGGCAGACAGGCCCCGCCACCGACATAGGCATCATCTTTTGCGGGCGTTTTACCGGTAAATATCAGCTCGTCAAACATCCGTTTCTTTCCACTCAGTCACAGGTCGATGCATTCGTTAACAGCCTCTGGCCAATACTTGGGTCAAGACTTCACGCCATACACTGCACGCCCACAATCCACCATCAGTTCCTCCAGAAAGGGGCGCAACTGCGCCTCCTCCATCACCGCCAGCAACTGCCTAGCGGCCTCCCGCAGCGATTGCCACTGCCTATGCTCGACGATCCCCCGATCGCCACAATGAAAGGCCGCCTCGGACAACCCATTGCATTGCTCCCAGAGGTTTTGCACTCCAGCCCGAACCTCATCCGGCAAAGCGCTCGCGCACGTTGCAAGCAGCGCCTCCAATGGCAACATCGCCATGGACCAGGCTTCACAGGCGGCGCAATCGGGAATGCTGGCCTGCTGAGCGCCGGAATCCAATACCAGGAATCCGAGGGCATCAATCGCCTCGCCCACCGCCAGCACCCGCTTGTACTCATCCTGCCCGTACCATTCCCAGACAGTGGTGGAGAACCCCATTTCCAAGCTCCAAATCCATATAGTTCAAACCTGAGTAGCGCATGAAGCAGTTGGAAGCGCCGCCACTAAAAGATAGAGTCGGATCACATGAAAGAATGACCAGATCAGGCGCACCCGATGCAATTTCTTTTTGAAGTTGAAGACGTTTTCAGCATAACGGGCCAAGGTTGCGTGCTCGCTCCTGGTGTCCCCCAGGCCTTTATGCGCGAACTCAAAAACGGGGCCCCGTTGCTCATCTGCACACCACAAGGCGAGCACATTTATACACACATTGATTTTTTTGTTTCAGTCAAGAAAACACAGCTCTTGAGCCATACCCCGTTCTCGCTACCCAGCATGATCAAGAAGGAATCCATACCCGCAGGCTCCGAGGTTTACCTTGAAGATGATGCAAAGAAATAGCGCCGCGTGTTACCGCATCACATCGGACACAATACAGTCCCTTCTCGGCTTCTCTGACGATTGCAAATCATGGATGACACTCACTTCACTCCCGAACAACTGGCCAATAGAACCAGCACAGCCGACGTGGACCATCAGGCGCGAAAATGGCTGGTGAGCCTGCCCATCCCCGAGCGGGTCGACTTCCTCAAGCGTCTGTGGACCCTTGATTTTCGATATTCACTGATACTGCTCCAGGCGGCGCAATTACCCAGACAGGAAAACCAGCAACTGTTCAGGTACTGGCTGCACACCGGGCACCACAATGCGGCGCAGGAACTGATCAATCACCTGCAACCGCTGCTGGGGGAAACAACCTTCTGGCGCATTGCCTCACAGGAAACGCTCACCGCACCGATGTGGGACTTCCTGAACTACCACGGCCGCGGGCGCTTGCAGCGACCGAAAGGAGGTTAGCTCTTGAACCTGCGAAAACAAACTGACGCCCTGCCCCTGCCAATTCAGACGCCAATCCCCATGAAGTTCACCTCAGCCGGCCAACTCATCGACCCGCGAACCGTCGGCTATCGCAGCCTGGGCTTCGGCGAGGCGCTGTCGATCCCGGCAACGCCCTATGAACTGCGCATCAGCCACCGCGATCTGCCGCCAGGCTTTCTGGAGGTCGCCGACACCTTCAACGCCGAATGCAGAACCGACGATCTGGCCCAGGGCTTTGTCGACATCCCGGAACTGGCGGAGCTGGGCTACCCAAGCTTCAGGGCGCTGCTGCAAGACCATCCGGACCTGGCGGCACGCTTGATCCAGGACTACCTGTATTTCGAGTTGTTGTTTGCGCTGTTCCCCAACCCCAGCGCACTCAAGGTGGTGATCAACAGCGTCACCAGCGTCCACTCAAGAGAAAACGTCATCATCCTGACCGGCGAAACCTTCGCCGCCAAAAACGCCGGGCAATGACCGGGCGCTAGCCACAGCACAGGCAGCCGCTGATCAGGGGCTGATCGGGATCGCTTTCAACAAAGGTGACCCTGACTTCCACGCCCGCTCGCAGCGGGGTCGTTGCGCAGTGCCAATTGGCGGCGCCCCCTAGCCAGCAGCTGCTTTTGTCATCGAACCGACCTTCGCGGTCCCAGGGAAACTTGACCTTGAGCCTTGCCAGGCGCCGATCACCGCGCAGTGCCTCGTCGTCCACCGCGATGACCACTGCGGTCTGGCTGCTGACCTGGGGCTTTTCGTGCGCCGAAGGCGGACGGTAGGCCAGGTCCCATGGCTCCAGCGTGAAGCGATTGCGGTAACCCGGCTGCCAGTCGTCCGCGCCTCCCGGGTTGGCGGCGGGCTCGGCCGAGCTTTGCGCTGGTCCGCCTGCGTGGATGACCCGAGTCACCAGCCATGCCTCATTGTCCGCCTGGCCTGACGGGCCGGCGAGGTTCAGGACATGGCCGCTGTGCAGTGCGCTGCACGCGCCCTGCCCCTCCCGCTGACGATAAGCCGCGCGGCGGTTATCGCCGGTCGGCGGGCTGCTCGCGGTGCTGGGCTCGGGCATGGCAGCCGTGGTTGGCTCGATCCGCGGGAAGACCGCCTGATGATCGCCAAACACCAGCACGTGTCCTTGAGCGCTGTGCTGGAAGTGAAAGTGAATCCCCTCCTCCTCGCACAGGCGCTGAATAAAGTGCAAATCGGTTTCACCGAACTGGGTGCAGCAGTCGCGCTTGGGGTAGCTGGAACCCAGCTGGAAGCGGTAGGCGTCGCCCAGGATCCCGTGTTCTTCGAGAATCAAGGCGACGATGGCTGGCACCGAGAACTGTTGGTAGATGCGCTGGTTGGTGCGATGGCGCAAGTAGGACAAATGCGGGACCAGGGCCAGGTTGTAGCGCTGCGGATGTGAATGCTCCGCGTCTTTGCCGATGTGATAGAGGCGTCCATGAATGCCGTTGCCCTGGCTGTCGAAGGCCAGAAAGGCCTCGCTGTCGACCAGGCTTTGCAGCTCCAGCTCTGGCCGCTCGCAGACAAACTCCACCCTGAAGAAGTAAGGCTTGCCGATCGCCTCCTCGCCAGTGAAGGCAAGCACTTGTACATCCTGATCAAGTGCGTCGAGTGTCAAGTTGAAGTGCGTTTGAGGGGCTGGGCTGAACATCCACTGTTCTCCTGTTGCTTGAGGTGTTGAATGGACGCAGGCACATACCGCCATGCGCAGGAGTTGCTCTGCGCATGGCCAGTACATTTCATCGAATGTTTTAAATAATGAGCCCGCACTGGCGATGAAACTTGCGCAGCGCTGGCGATAAAGAGCCGAACTAAATCAGATGCTGCTCTTCACCTTGGTCCAGACCCGTGTGCGGATCCGCTCCAGTTTCAATGGCAGCGGTTCTAGCGGAACCAGTGTGGCAACCGTTTGCTTGTCTGGATAAATCCACGGATTGTCGCGCAACTTCTGTTGGACAAACTCCGTGGCATCCTTGTTGGCATTGGGATACAGCGTGTGATTTGAAGTCTTGGCAATCACTTCCGGCCGCAACATGTAGTTGATAAACGCCAGGCCTGCCTTGGGATGCGGGGCATCTTTCAACAGCACCAGATTCTCCGACCAGACCAGCGCGCCTTCACGGGGAAGGCTGTAAGTAATCCGCCGTCCAGTGTTGGACTTTTCATTGATGGCCTGCGCGGCAAGCGCACCGTTGGCCCAGCCCACAACCGCACAGATGTTGCCGTCCGCCAAGTCGGCGTCGATGCGCGACGAGTCGAAATAAAGGATGTAGGGGCGAATCTTCAACAGCAGGGCTTGGGCTTTCTGGTAGTCATCCGGGTTCTTGCTGTTGCTCGGCAGTCCAAGGTAGTTCAGGGCGATGGAAATGATCTCGCTGGGAGAATCGAGCATGGCCACGCCACAGGACTGCAACTTGCTGATGTTCTCTTCCTTGAAGATCAGGTCCCAGCTATTGACCGGCGCATTGTCACCCAAGGCCGCTTTGACCTTGTCCACGTCGTAGCCGATCCCGGTGGTGCCCCACAGGTAAGGCACCGCGTAACGATTGCCCGGATCATTGACCGCAAGCTGGGCCAGGATGTCCGGGTCGACGTGGGACAGGTTACTCAGTTGGGCAGGATCGAGCGGCTGCAGCACTCCGGCCTGGATCAGGCTGGGCAGCACATTGGAGGTCGCCACGACCACGTCATAGCCTGTGCGCCCGGCCATGACCTTGCTCTGCATGATCTCGGCGCTGTCGAAAGCATCCATGTGAATGCGGGTGCCAGTGGCCTGTTCGAACTCTTTCGGGGTTTCCGGAGCGAGCAGCCCGAACCAGTTGTACAAGTACATCCCGGGCTCTACCGCCCCTGCCGATGAGCTGATCCCGGCCCAGAGAAGCGCGGCGGAAAAAACGGTTCGCAAAGGTGATTTTCTCATGCAACATCCTTGTCCAGACGACGTGCCCTCATGGCTGTCGTAAATCCTGCAAGCGAATATACCGAGCCTTAGCCAAGAGTAAATACCTCCAATTACTTACCCTGGACCTACGATTCCCTAACCCTAAAGGGGTAGAAAATGCCGCTCGACCTTCATAGCCTGGCCTGGCATCGATCGATTGGAAAGTTGATCATGCAACTGAACCGCCCAGACTTCTGGAGCTCACTGATTCGTACCCTCAATGAATACGTGCAGATCGACAATTGGGTGGTACTGATCTTCAGCCATCAACAGGTGCAAGTGATCAGCCTTCCCGAGATCGCCGATGTGGAAGAGGTGGACGCCTTCACTCATCTATATGTAAAGGGACTCTACTTACTGGACCCCTTTTACATCGCCAACCGGGAAAACCCGCAAAGCGGCTTCTTTCACTTATTGGACATTGCCCCGGAATACTTTGTTGAAACCGAGTACTACCACCAGTACTTCGCCCAATACATTTCCATGGATGAAGTGCAATACAACGTGCAACTCGATGCCGACAGAACCCTGTGCATTTCCATCGGCAGCCGTGTGCATTTCAATCAAGAACAAATCACCATGCTCGACCTTATCAAGCCCTGGGTGATCGCATTGATGCATCAGCGCATGTGTTTTGAGAACGATCTGGAAAAGAGCCTGGCCGCCCCGCCGCAATGGCCGGAAACCATCGGCCAACTGGGCACGCAGATCACCACGCGGGAAAGCGATGTACTCCGGCTGTTGCTCAGCGGTTTTTCCAACAAGGAGATCGCCGGCAAACTTTCGCTCTCGGCAGAAACCATCAAGGTTCACCGCCGTAACATTTACGCCAAGCTGAACATCAAGTCACAATCCGAACTCTTCGCTCGCTTCTTCATGCCCAAACAGGAGGTGCTCTCTTGATGCCAACGACCTCGCTGACGCTCCCTCCCGCACCCTAAACACACCGCTGCTGCGCCAGGATGCCTCACACTACCCGCATCCCATCAGCAACACCTTCCAAGCCTCTCTCAACACGGATGTAGTCCCCCCATGTTCAAAGCCATTCTCTTCGGCCTGCTGTCCTGCGCTTTGGTGCTGCCTGTTTTCGGGCTGGTCATTTCACAGTTTCTCCCTCCTGTGTTCGTGGCCCCTGGCGAACCGGGCTGGAGACAACAGCACAATCAACTGGTCAGCATCGACACCGTCCAATGGCTGACGGTGCTTGGCTGGGCCATCGCGGCAGGCGTCGGAGGATTTGTCGGCACCCGAATCCAGGCGACCCGCACCTTGCGTCCCGCCATCTGGGTCGGGGTCATCATCCTGCTGGTCTGGGGCGTTCCGGTGGGAATCTTCTTGGGGAACCAAATGGGCTGGGTGCATTTCACCTGCTGCCTGGTCATCTTGCCGGCGGTGCTAGCCGGAGGTGCGCTGGCGCGCAGAAAGATTGAGCGTCGCCAGCGCCTTTCCTGACAGCCTCCCAGGCTTACCGGCGGAGCGCAAAGACGCTTGATGCGCAACGTCACCCCGTTTCAGGCGAGCGCGCACATCCGTGGCTTCGCTACGTGATTTCTCAACCGAGCCAATCCCTCATGCTTATACAGCTTCTGACCAGCCTCCTGCCGTCACTCAACACACAGAACACCAAGGTGCATCTAGCCCAACACAACGGGATTGACCACCCGATGGACGTTTACCTGGCCGGCGAGTTCGACGTCTGGCAGTCGTGGCAGTCGCGCAGGAACTTCGAATGCGAGTACGTGATCGGCCTGGTGGAACTGCCCGGCAGCAAGAAATGGCTGCTGGCTGGCGTTTACGACTCACTCAAACTCAACGAGTCGAAGAGTGATAAAGACAAGCATGACTTCGTCTACGACTACCGCCGCGTGCCTGAATTTGCCGAGCTGGAAGGTCGCTTGATACTCGACTACACCAAGCCGCGGGGGAACTATCTGTGGCTGGAAACCTGCCTGAAAAGCATGGTGGTGTCCTCGATCCTGGAAAAGCCCATGACGGTCGGCAAGTTTCCTGGCTTCAAGGAAGTCGACATCTCCCATCGGGAACTGAACATCATCGTCAAACAAGGACTGGAGTCCTGGCAGACCGCGCTTTCCAGCGTAGCGGGCGTGTACCTCATCTCAGACCGCACCGAAGGCGAGCATCAGCTCTACGTAGGCTCCGCGACCGGCACTGGCGGCCTGTGGGACCGCTGGGTCACCTACGCCCATAACGGACATGGCGGAAACACCCGCCTACGTGACCTGCACACCCGGCGTGGCGATAATTTCGCGGAAAACTTCAGGTTCAGCATCCTTGAAATTGCCGACAAGCACACCGGCAAGGAAGAAATGATGCAGAAGGAAATTCATTGGAAACGCCGCCTTCTGACCCGCGACAGCGGGCTGAACGGCAACTGAAGGGCCTGCCACCCTCCTTCGGGGATGTCGGATCAGCAAAGCGACTAATGACCAGGAGCGGCTCTTCGAGGTCCCAAGAACAAGGGAGTGACTCACGCGCCACGACGATACTTAAAGCAAGCCTGGGAGCTTCGTATCGTCCTTGACCGTGGGCAGGTCGCTTGACGTGGGTGGCGCTTCAATCAGTCGCTCTTGAATCCCGAGAGTCCCTGGGCATTGCGCCATGCTTTCACTGCCTGGGTAACACCCTCGGCGGAGTTATCCGCACCGGGTTCGGGGTGGAAAATCAGGTCATAGCCATCTGGATGACCGGCGAGCTTGCTGAACTTTTCAAGCAGCTCACCGAGCTCATCATCCGTCCCACCCTTGTTGACGAGCCGTATGTTGTTGACGAAGGCAATGAATTGGGCTTCGGTAAATTCAGAAATATCTTCCATGTGCTGCTTGTTTTCTCTGGTGAAGGTCAATGTGATTTCTGAATCGTCCCTGGTCTTGCAGCATCCCCGCTATCCAGGCAGTTTTAAGCGCTTCGACCTGCATCACACAGGCTCGCCATCCGCCACCGCCAACGACGCCAGCATCTCAGCGCGGCACACCTGAAGAATCTCATCCGCCAGCGCGGAATCATCCGGGCAGGCGCGGGACAACATGATCGCACCCACCGCCCGGGCCAGCAGGTCGATCATTTTCCGCCGGCCCTCCCCCGGAGCGGCATCCGGCCCTGTCGGGTATTTGTCACCCAGGCTTTGCAGGGTGTGCTCGACCCCTTCGGCAAACCTCGCTTTTACCTCATCCGATTGACGCGCCGCATCGCCGCACAACGCGGCCATGGTGCAACCGCTGCCGCGTCCGTCGCGATGTTCTCGGGTCACATAGACGTCGATGAAACCCGGTACATCCAGCGCCTGCGCCGCTGCCAGCGACTTGGCCAGGCTGCAGGCCGAGGCCTCGGCCATGAGGTCGGCCTTGGAGCCGAAATGCTTGTAGAAGCCGCCGTGGGTGAAACCGGCCGCCGCCATCAGATCCGACACACCCACACCGTCGAAACCGCGCTCACGGAACAACTCTGAGGCCGTTTCAACGATGTGCTCTCGATTGGCCTGCGCCTGGGCCTTGCTCACTCTCACGTGCAATACCTCATGTTGATTGGGAAATCAGCGGCCCAATCATACATAGATGTCGACCATAATCAAAACCGTTGACAGTTTAGATTTCGATCATCATCCTAATTGCACGCACCACCGATCTCCACTCACGGGCACGGAAGAGACACCAGATGACCGATCAGAATCTGTTCACCCCTTACACCCTTGGCGCCCTCACGCTGGCGAACCGCATCGTCCTCGCGCCACTGACCCGCAACCGCGCGGGCGCAGGCTTTGTTCCCCGCGAATTCGCCGCCACCTATTACAGCCAACGCGCTGGCGCAGGCTTGCTGATCAGCGAAGCCACGCAGATTTCCCGACAGGGCCAGGGCTATCAGGACACCCCCGGGATCTACACCCAGGCGCAGATTGATGGCTGGCGCAAGGTGACCGACGCGGTCCACGCCCAGGGCGCCAAGATCTTTGTGCAACTGTGGCATGTCGGCCGCGTGTCCCACGTTGATCTGCAAGAAAACGGCGCCGCCCCGGTGGCCCCTTCCGCGCTGCGCGCGGCCACCCAGGTGTTCGTCAACAACCGCTTTGTCGACGTCTCCGAGCCCCGTGCACTGGACATCAACGAACTGCCGGGGATCGTCGCCGATTTCCGCCAGGCCGCGGCGAACGCAATCGCCGCCGGGTTCGACGGTGTGGAAATTCACGGCGCGAACGGCTATCTGCTGGATCAGTTCCTCAAGGACAGCGCCAACGTGCGCACCGATGCCTACGGCGGTTCGATTGAAAATCGTGCGCGTCTGTTGCTCGAAGTCACCGCAGCCGTGGTCAATGAAATCGGCGCGGATCGCACAGGGGTGCGCTTGTCGCCGGTATCGCCGGCCAACGGCGTCTCCAGCAGCGATCCGCAGGCGCAATTCGATTACGTCGTCGATCAACTCGATGCCCTCGGCGTCGTTTACCTGCACATGGTCGAAGGCGCGACCGGTGGCCCGCGCGACGTGGCGCCATTGGATTTCGCCGCCCTGCGCCAGCGCTTCAAAAACACCTACATCGCCAACAACGGCTATGACCTGGAGCTGGCGACCTCGCGGCTCGCCGAAGACCAGGCCGACCTGATCGCCTTCGGTCGTCCGTTCATTGGCAACCCGGATCTGGTGGAGCGCCTCAAGACCGGCGCCGCCTTGTCCGCATTCAATCCCGCCACCCTCTACGGCGGCGGCGCGGCGGGCTACATCGACTACCCGACGCTGGTTGAATCGAACGCCAGCGCAAGCTGAGCAAGCACAAACCGAGCTGTCCGTTTTCACCCATTACGAAAGAGAGATAAGCCCATGAGCTCACGCCCTACCGTTCTCATCACTGGCGCCTCCACTGGCATTGGCGCCACCTATGCCGAGCGCTTCGCGCAACGCGGCCACGATCTGCTCCTGGTGGCCCGCGACCAGGCACGCCTGGATGCACTTGCAGGCCGATTGCGCAGCGAACACGGGGTCGCCGTCGAGGTAATGAAAGCGGATTTGACCCAACTCAGCGATCTGACCACCGTTGAAACCCGCCTGCGCGACGACGCCCGTATCGGCATCCTGGTCAATAACGCCGGCGCCGCCCTGTCCGGCAGCTTCATCGAGCAAAGCACCGACAGCGTTGCGCAACTGGTTGCCCTCAACACCACGGCGCTGGTGCGCCTGGCCAGTGCCATTGCCCCGCGCCTGGCCAAGGCCGGCGACGGCGCGATCATCAACATCGGTTCGGTGGTGGGCCTGGCGCCGGAGTTCGGCATGACGGTGTATGGCGCGACCAAAGCCTTTGTGCTGTTCCTGTCCCAAGGCCTGAGCCTGGAACTGTCGCCCCGGGGCGTGTACGTGCAGGCCGTGCTGCCGGCCGCCACCCGCACGGAAATCTGGGACCGCTCCGGCGTCGACATCAACACCCTGGACGAAGTCATGGAAGTGGGCGATCTGGTAGACGCCGCATTGGTCGGTTTTGATCGGCGCGAAGCGGTGACCATCCCGCCGCTGCAACAGGCACAGCCCTGGGATGACCTGCAGAACGCGCGGCAGGCCCTGCTGGGGCACATCCGCCAGTCCGAGGTTGCCCAGCGTTACCAGTCCCAACAGTAATCCTCAGGTAACGAGCATTGGCGGCGGATTCGCGGCAGGCACTGCGACGAATCCGGTCCGTTGTTCGGAGTAGCAATGAATCCAACCCAGACAACTCTCGCCCCGGCTGTACAGACCTCGTTCGTCAACGCGGCGAACCAGTCGATCATGGTCAGGGGCATTCCCTTCGCCTATCGCGATACCGGTCCCGCGGACGGCGTGCCCCTGGTGCTGTTCAACCATTGGGGCGCGGTGCTGGACAACTTCGACCCGGCGATCATCGATGGGCTGGCACAGACCCGGCGAGTCATCACCACCGACTATCGCGGCATCGGCGGCTCGGGTGGCGTCGCCCCCCGGACGGTCGGCGAAATGGCAGAAGACGCCATTGGGCTGATACAGGCCCTGGGGTTCAAGAGCGTCGATGTGCTGGGCTTTTCACTCGGCGGCTTCGTTGCTCAGGACATCGCCCTCAAGGCCCCCGAATTGGTGCGCCGCTTGATTCTCACCGGCACCGGGCCGGCCGGCGGCAGCGGTATCGACAAGGTCGGCTCGGTGACCTGGCCCTTGATGCTCAAAGGCTTGCTGACCTTGCGCGATCCCAAGGTCTACCTATTCTTCACCTCGACAGCCAATGGTCGCCGAGCCGCCTCGGAGTATCTGCAACGCCTGAAAGCTCGCCGCAAGCATCGCGACAAGAGCCCGACGCCCGGCGCTTTCCTGCGGCAGTTGCAAGCCATCACTGCCTGGGGCAGACAGGCGCCGCAGAACCTGGGGCGCTTGCGGGCGCCGACGCTGATCGTCAATGGCGACAACGACATCATGGTGCCCAGCATCAACTCTCATGCCCTGGCCAAGCGGATCCCCAACGCACAGCTGGTGATGTATGAGGATGCCGGGCACGGCGGCATCTTCCAGTACCACGCGGACTTCGTGGCCAAGGCCCGGGCGTTCCTTGACGACTGAGCCCCCATGACAGCAACCCCACCCAAGCACCGCCCACACCTATTCCAACCGACAAGAGCCGCACCACGATGAAAGCCTTTCTAATTGATCGCTATGGCAAGAACAGCGGGCGCATTGGCGAAGCGCCCACGCCAACGGTAGGTGCCCACGACGTGTTGATCGAGGTCCACGCCAGCAGCGTCAACGTGCTGGACTCGAAGATCCGCACAGGCGAATTCAAACTGATCCTGCCCTATGCATTGCCGCTGATATTGGGCAATGACCTGGCGGGCGTCGTGGTTGAAGTTGGCCACCAGGTGCAACGCTTCAAGCCGGGAGACGAAGTCTACGCGCGCCCACCTGAAACACGGATCGGGACGTTCGCCCAATGGATCGCCGTGAACGAACAGGCCGTCGCCCTGAAACCGGCCAACACCAGCATGATCGAGGCCGCGTCGATCCCCTTGGTCGCGCTCACCGCCTGGCAAGTGCTGGTGGAAACCGCCCAGGTGAAAAAGGGCCAGAAAGTGCTGATCCACGCCGGCGCAGGCGGTGTCGGCACCCTAGCCATCCAGTTGGCCAAGCACCTTGGCGCCTTCGTCGCGACCACCACCAGCACGGCGAACGTCGAGTGGGTCAAGGCCCTGGGGGCCGATCAGGTGATCGACTACAAGCAGCAGAACTTCGAAAGCGTCCTGTATGGCTACGACCTGGTGTTGAACAGCCTGGGCAGCGACGTACTGGAAAAGTCCCTCAAGGTCCTCAAGCCCGGCGGCCAGCTGATTTCCATCTCCGGGCCACCCACGCTGCAATTCGCCCAAGAGCAAGGGCTGGCCTGGCCGTTGCAGCAGGTCATGCGGCTTTTGAGCTGGGGTATCCGGCGCAAGGCGCGCCAGCGGGACATCCGCTACGCCTTTGTGTTCATGCGGGCCGATGGCGCCCAGCTGCAACAGATCACCGCGCTGATCGAGGCCGGAATCATCAAGCCGGTGCTCGACCGCAGCTTTGCCTTTGCAGACACGGCAGAAGCATTGCAGTACGTCGAGCAGGGACGGGCCAAGGGCAAGGTGGTGGTCAGGATCAAATGACGATTCCATCTATCGATGACTCAACCGAGCGGGCCGAGGCTGAGCACCTTCTATCGCCTTGCCAGTCATCGCCAGAACAAAATCCGACGGCGTCAGCACCGGAGCGCGACAGGCAGGCACCGCAACCGGACGTTGTGCCTGTTGAACCGCGAGCGATCGTTTGGCGCAGCCTGATGCTTGAGCAGTAGGGCAAAACGGGTTGAGTTCGTCCGTTTGCGTCCAAAAACCGCCCCACTGCCGCGCAAAATCCCGGATAATGCCCGCCATTTTTTGCTTCGCGATGCCGGTGCCCCCATGGAAATCAAGGTCAACTTTCTCGACAACCTTCGACTTGAAGCCAAGTTCGACGACTTCACGGTGGTGGCCGACCAGCCGATTCGCTACAAGGGCGATGGCTCGGCGCCGGGGCCGTTTGACTATTTCCTGGCCTCTTCGGCGCTGTGCGCAGCGTACTTCGTCAAGCTGTACTGCCAGACCCGCAACATCCCCACCGACAATATCCGCCTGTCGCAGAACAACATTGTCGATCCGGAAAACCGCTACAACCAGATCTTCAAGATCCAGGTCGAACTGCCGGCGGACATCTCCGACAAGGACCGCCAGGGCATCCTGCGTTCCATCGACCGTTGCACGGTGAAGAAGGTGGTGCAGACCGGCCCCGAGTTCATCATCGAGGAAGTGGAAAACCTCGACGCCGATGCCCAGGCGCTGCTGATGCCGCAATCGAGCGCGACCCAGAGCACCTACATTGCCGGCAAGGACCTGCCGTTGGAGCAGACCATCGCCAACATGTCGGCGATCCTCGCCGGCCTGGGGATGAAGATCGAAATCGCCTCGTGGCGCAATATCGTGCCCAACGTCTGGTCGCTGCACATCCGCGATGCGCAGTCGCCGATGTGCTTCACCAACGGCAAGGGCGCAACCAAGGAAAGCGCCCTGGCCTCGGCCCTGGGCGAGTTCATCGAGCGCCTGAACTGCAACTTCTTCTACAACGATCAGTTCTGGGGCGAAGAGATCGCCAACGCCGAGTTCGTGCATTACCCGGACGAGCGCTGGTTCCAGCCGGGGCGCAAGGATGAGCTGCCCAAGGAGATCCTCGACGCGCACTGTCTGGCCATCTACAACCCGGATGGCGAGCTGCGCGGCTCCCATCTGTACGACACCAACTCGGGCAATATCGAGCGCGGCATCTGCTGCCTGCCCTATGTGCGCCAGTCCGATGGCGAGGTGGTGTACTTCCCTTCCAACCTGGTCGAGAACCTGTTCCTCAGCAACGGCATGAGCGCCGGCAACACCCTGGCCGAAGCCCAGGTGCAGTGCCTGTCGGAGATCTTCGAGCGCGCGGTCAAGCGCCAGATCCTCGAAGGCGAGCTGGCCCTGCCGGACGTGCCCCAGGAAGTGCTGGCCAAGTACCCGAGCATTCTAGCCGGCATCCAGGGCTTGGAAGAGCAAGGCTTCCCGGTGCTGGTCAAGGACGCGTCCCTGGGCGGTGAGTTCCCGGTGATGTGCGTGACCCTGATGAACCCGCGCACCGGCGGCGTGTTTGCGTCCTTCGGCGCGCACCCAAGCTTCGAGGTGGCGCTGGAGCGCAGCCTCACCGAACTGCTCCAGGGCCGCAGTTTCGAAGGCTTGAACGACCTGCCGCAGCCGACCTTTGAAAGCCAGGCGCTGATGGAGCCAAACAACTTCGTCGAGCACTTCATCGACTCCAGCGGCGTGGTGTCGTGGCGCTTCTTCAGCGCCAAGGCGGACTTCGAGTTCGTCGAGTGGGACTTCACCAGCCAGAGCGGCTTCAGCGAAAGGGAAAAAGCCAGCGCCGAGGAAGCGGCCACCCTGTTCGGCATCCTCGAAGGCCTGGGCAAGGAAGTCTACATGGCGGTGTACCAGCACCTGGGCGCCACCGCCTGCCGCATCCTGGTGCCGGACTACTCGGAAATCTACCCGGTGGACGACCTGATCTGGGACAACACCAACAAGGCGCTGTTCTTCCGCGAAGACATCCTCAACCTGCACAGCCTGGACGAAGACGGCCTGCGGGACCTGGTGGAGCGCCTGGAACAGAGCGAGCTGGACGACTACACCGACATCACCACCCTGATCGGCATCGAGTTCGATGACAACACCGCCTGGGGCCAGTTGACCATCCTCGAACTCAAGCTGCTGATCCACGTGGCCCTGGGGCAGTTCGACCCGGCCAAGGAGCTGGTGGAGATGTTCCTGCAATACAACGACAACACCGTCGAGCGCGGGCTGTTCTACCAGGCCCTGAACGCGGTGCTGGAAGTGGAGCTGGACGACGAGCTGGAGCTGGCGGACTACGAGGCCAATCTGCGGCGCATGTTCGGCAACGAACGGATGGACGCGGTGATCGGCTCAGTGCAAGGCAGCGTGCGCTTCTACGGCCTGACCCCGACCAACCTGCAACTCGAAGGCCTGGACCGCCACCTGCGGCTGATCGACAGCTACAAGAAGCTGCACGCGGCACGGGCCAAGTGGACCGCCGCCAACCGCTGACACCGCGCCCCGTACCTGCCTGTACCCGTAGGAGCGAGCTTGCTCGCGAAGCCCTGAAGAACGCCGCGTTCCCCAGTGAACGCGGCGTTTTCGTTGGCGACCATCGCGAGCAAGCTCGCTCCTACAGTGACGCGTCAGGCCTTGCGCACCCCGGGTGGCCAGGGCTTGCGGTCTTCTCGCTCGGGCGGGCCGTACAGCTCCTGCTCCCATTCCTCGAATGCCGGCACGACGGTGTAGCCCGGATCGCAATACTGGCGAATGTATTGCGCCGCCCGGTACTCGGCGTACTTGGCATTCAGCGGTACGCCCTCTTCGTCCAGCTCCAGCACATTGGCAAAAATCGCGTAGGCCATCTCCAGCATGCTCGGCTCTTCGCCGAGGTCACTCCGGTAGTCGATACCTTCGAGCAGCGGGTAGCCGAGGGTGCCGTTGGCGACCCAGAAACTGAAGGTTCTCAGGGCTCCGGAAAACTCCGGGCTGAGCTTTTTCGGGTAAGGCATGCAGATCACTTTCCTTGCTAGCGGACCGGGGCGGATTCTCGGGCCGCGGCTTCGGCAAGGCAAGGCTTAACGCAACGCGCAGCCGTTGGTTTCCACGGGCATGGCAAACCCGTCACAATGCGCGCCCCTGTCTTTCTAGCCGTGCGCTGCGCCCCGCATGCAACGCACTGGCCCCCGCAAGGATCGCTCGATGAACTTCCTGCAAAAGCTGCTCAGCGTCTTTAACAAGCCGGCGCCACAAAAAGCCGAGCCCGCCCTGCCCGCCCACGAGCCGGCCGCTGCCGAGGCGCCCGACGCCCAGTACTCGCCAAGCGAAACCGACCTGGCCGGTATTGCCCTGATGGAGGCCGGCGCCGCCTGTCTCGATCGTCACTGGCAAGCGGTCGGCCATTGCGAGCAGGATGTCCTGGGCTTTGCCATCAGCCCCAGCTTCATGGGCGGGCCCCACTGGCCTTCCACCCGCCAGGCCTACCGTATCGTGCGCCGCAACGAGCGTATCCTCCTCGCCACCGAGGGCCTGTCCGACCCGTTCGATGGTGTGCAAGGCGACGACCTGGGCAACGGTTTCGAGATGGAGCTGTTCATCGAAACCCCGGACATCCCGGCCCACGCCCAGGGCGCGGTTGGCGACGTCTCGCCTTTTGCCGACAGCTGGACCTTCGAACTGCTGCGCTGCGTGGCCGGCACCGTGGCCGATGCCGGTGGCTACCGCTCGCGCCTGGAGCGCTACGGCGTGCTGTCCCTGGAACTGCCCGGGGTCAGCCAGTCGCGGGCCATGAGCGAGCAGTTGCCGGCGCACTTTGTCAGCGCCGACGACTGCGCCGGGGTGCTGATCGGCGGCCCGGCCCCGGACTTCCCGACCCGCCTGGACGATATGCCGCTGTCGCCGGTGACCCTGGTGCCGGTGGTGCTGATCACCGCCGCGGAGTTGGACTACGTGCGCAACGGCGGCGCCCAGGCCCGGGAAGACCTGGCCGCGCGCCTTAACGCCGCTGGCCTGGGTCATGTCAGCCACCTGCAGCGCGCCAGCGTAGTCTGAACAACGGAGCCATTTAGCCGATGCAAGCAGCCGATGCCTACTTTGCCTTTCACCTGTTCGCCGCGCGCTTCCCGAACCAGGCCGAGGCCGAACTGTTCACCTTCGAACAGTGGGAACCGGAACCTGCGGCGGATGCCAGCGCCGCCGAGTTCAGCGCCTGGGAAGCCCGCAACCCCAGCTGGCGCCTCAAACAGGAGCTGGGCTATGACATGGACGCCGATTTCGTCGAACTGATCGAGCGTGAAGACGGCCCGCAATACCTGCAATCACTGATCCGCAGCGACGCCGAAAAACAGCAACTGCGCACGCGCATCAACCCCGGCTACAGCCACTACATCCTCATCGCCAGTGACTCGATCCATGGCGACCGGCAATCGGATGCCCCCGGTCCCAACCGGCTCAAACCCGAAAACACCGCAACTCTTGATTACCTCGGCGAGTTCAACCATTCCTCTGCCCCGCGCTAAATGCTAAAAAGGCCCCCTGCTTTCCAGGCCATCCCTGTCGTGCCGAACCGCACCACGAGAATCACCATGCACAGCCAATACCCGAAGACCCGCGCCCCGTTGCGCCCGCTTGACCTCCTCACCCACCAGCCAGCGGCGGTAGCAGCATGATCGAAGTCACTGAAGTGTCCATTGCCGACCTGCGCGCCGCTCTGGAATCGGGCCGGACCACCGCCGTGGAGCTGGTCCAGGCCTATCTGGCGCGGATCGACGCCTACGATGGCCCGGAGACTGCCACCGCGCTCAACGCCGTGGTGGTGCGCAACCCCGAGGCCCTGAAAGAGGCCGCAGCGTCCGATGAGCGTCGCGCCAAGGGCCAGACCCTGGGCCCGCTGGACGGCATTCCCTACACCGCCAAGGACAGCTACCTGGTCAAGGGCCTGACGGCAGCCTCGGGCAGCCCGGCCTTTGCCGAGCTGGTGGCCTACCGCGACGCCTTCACCATCGAGCGCCTGCGGGCTGCCGGGGCCATCTGCCTGGGCAAGACCAATATGCCGCCCATGGCCAATGGCGGCATGCAGCGCGGCGTGTATGGCCGCGCGGAAAGCCCCTATAACGCCAACTACCTGACCGCGCCCTTCGCCTCCGGCTCGTCCAATGGCGCCGGCACCGCCACCGCCGCCAGCTTCGCCGCCTTCGGCCTGGCCGAGGAAACCTGGTCCAGCGGTCGTGGCCCGGCCTCCAACAACGGCCTGTGCGCCTACACGCCGTCGCGCGGGGTGATTTCGGTGCGCGGCAACTGGCCGCTGACCCCGACCATGGACGTGGTGGTGCCTTTCGCCCGGACCATGGCCGACCTGCTGCAAGTGCTGGACGTGGTGGTGGCCGAGGACCCGGACACCCGCGGTGACCTGTGGCGCCTGCAACCCTGGGTGCCGATCCCCAGCGTGAGCTCGGTGCGCCCGGCGTCCTACCCGCAACTGGCAGCCGACGCCACGGCGCTCAAGGGCAAGCGCCTGGGCGTACCGCGCATGTACATCAACGCCGACCCCGAAGCCGGCACCAGCGACAAGCCCGGTATCGGCGGCCCTACCGGCCAGCGCATCCACACCCGGCCCTCGGTGATCGACCTCTGGCAGCAGGCGCGCCAGGCCCTGGAAGCCGCCGGCGCCGAAGTGCTGGAAGTGGACTTCCCCCTGGTGTCCAACTGCGAAGGCGACCGCCCCGGCGCGCCGACCGTGTACAACCGCGGCCTGGTGAGCCAGGAGTTCCTGCATGACGAGTTGTGGGAACTCTCGGGCTGGGCCTTCGACGACTTCCTGCGGGCCAACAACGATCCCAAGCTCAACCGCCTGGCGGATGTCGACGGGCCGAAGATCTTCCCCCACGACCCCGGCACCCTGCCCAACCGCGAAGACGACCTGGCCGCCGGCATGGACCAGTACGTGACCATGGCCAAGCGCGGGCTCAAGACCTGGGACCAGATCGCCTCCCTGGCCGACGGCCTGCGCGGCCTGGAGCAGACCCGGCGCATCGACCTGGAAGAGTGGATGGACCACCTGGGGCTGGACGCGGTGCTGTTCCCCACCGTGGCCGACGTTGGCCCGGCGGATGCCGACATCAATCCCGAGTCGGCGGACATCGCCTGGAGCAACGGCGTGTGGGTGGCCAACGGCAACCTCGCCATCCGCCATCTGGGCGTGCCCACGGTGACCGTACCGATGGGGGTGATGGCGGACATCGGCATGCCGGTGGGCCTGACCTTCGCCGGGCGCGCCTATGACGATTCGAATCTGCTGCGCCTGGCATCGGCCTTCGAGTCCACCGGCAACAAGCGCCTGATTCCGCCACGGACACCGGCCTTGCACAGCGGTCACTGACAAACCGGATCGGGGCCGCAACGGCCCCGATCCTCAACGCCGCCCCTTCGAGTCCCCCCACTGCGCACGACCTTTTGCGCTCAACCCGTTGGCGAGAGCCCCATGAACAACCTTCGCGCTGCAATGCATCAATCGAAATACACCAAGGCTCCCCACCCCGTCTTCACCGTCGACGGCGTCCCCCTGGACAGTTGGATCAAGGGCGTTGTCTACGATGGCTCGGGGGCAGACAGCACCGAGGGGCTGGTACCGGCCCAGGGCTGGCTGATCGATGACGAGCACGCAGAACTTGCCTGGCAGTTGCTGGCTCCCGCGAGCGAGGACTGCTCAAGCATCGTCCCGTTGCTGATCTGCCCCGACGACATGGATCTCAGTTGCACAGTGGCCGTGGTCGAGCAGGTGGTACGGGGAGACAAACTGATCTGGGAACGTTTTGGACGAGCCGTCGCAGTGATCGGCGGACTGGTCACTGCGGTCGCCTGGAACAGCAACGCTCAACGCGCCGAATTCTCCAGGCAGCAGTTTGATGAGGCCTGCACTGAATTCAAAAGATTGACCGAGCATGAGTGGGCTTGATTGCACCATCACTGCTCATCCTCAGGTCGCAATGGCGCGTGTTCCCAGTCGAACCGGTCGAGCAGTTGCCTGCCAAGGTCGTCCAGCTGCGGATGGTAGTAATGCGTATGGGGCACCGGCAGTTGCGGCTTGCCATGGCTGAAGCCAAGCGCTCGCAAGGCGCTGGCGTACTCGTCAAGCGGGCCGTAGGCGTAGATCAGATTGTGCCGGTCCCAGACCACAGTGGCCTGTTGCTCCGGCGAGTGAACCCAAAGATCAAAGCGGCTATCGCCACACAGGAATGGCTTGAAGTCATAGATGAAATCTTCAACCTCCTCACGCGACAACTGCGGGCTGCAGTAGCGGCCCGCTTGCGAGTCGTCCCGAGGCGTGTGCAGCACGAACAGCAGGACCAGCGGCTCGGTCAGGCAGCGCAGCAGGCTGATCAGGACCTGCGGGTCCGAGCCTGGAACGCCGGCCACCACACGCTGCCCTTCGCCAATGGGGGCCACCACGAATACAGGCGGATAACTGTGCTCCACCCACTGGTTGTCTATCATGTGCCCAAGTCTGTACATAGCCGGCCTGATCCTCCTGATCAATTCCTGGGTTTAGCCAAAACGGCCGCGCATTATGCCGTACCCTGCATGGCCGCTCACGGTCTGATTGGCCGAACACTGCGCTGAAGCGCTTCCCCTCAAGGACATTCATTGCGTGCTGCATGCCCTGATCCGCAATGGCCACACCGGTCCGCATGCCGGCATGAACAACGGCTCGCCACGGACCCTGCCGTTTCGCACAGAGGCTGACGTACAATCCCCGACCTTCAGGGACAGCCATCACCAGGACAACGATGACCACACACCGCATTACCCTCGCCAACGGCTGGATTGCCGAATTTGCCGAACAAGGTGAATTCCGCATGGGCGCCATCAGCTGGAACCTGCACCTGCGCGGCCCCGAGCAGCAGGTCATCCGCTATTTCGAAACCCAGATCGTGCTGGTCAACGACGAGGATGGCGAGCAGGCACGCAATCACATCAGCCTGTCCGAGGACGGGGTCTACGGGTACCTGGGCAACGGCATGAGTCACGGCTGGGTGATCGACTTTTCCCGCTGCATGATCGCGCCCCACCGGGTCACGATTACCCACTACCACCACGCCTATGACGAGTACATCTCGCTGCTGGAGCAACCGGCGTACAAGCGCATGCGGGAGTACATCAGTGTCATCGGTCGCACCGTCTACCTGACCTTTCCCTTCACCCGGGACGAGGATTTCCCCAAGGTCTGGAACGAGTACCTGGTGATCCGCCGACGGCAGCTGGACGAGTTGTATTTCCGCAATTGAGCCTGGGCCCGCAGCGATCGTGCGGATTCACCACCTAGCCCTTTAGCGCAGGCTCCAGGACACCCCCAGGTACACCCCCAAGCCTTCTCCCGGTGTCGAGCGCGCCGCGTCCAGCCCCTTGTCGTCATAGCCTGGGGTCACGGTGGCGGCGTAGCGCTTGTCGGTGAGGTTGCGCAGATCGATCCAGGTCTGCCAGTCGTTCTTCGGCGCGTTGTAGCCCAAGGTGGCGCCGAACAACGCGTAAGGGTCGGCGTAGTAACTGTTGCCGTAGTCAACCGCCACCTTCGACACCAACTGGGTGTTGACCGCCGCGAAGAAGCCCAGGGGCCAGTCGTAGCGCAGCTCGCCCTGGTAGTAGTGCATGGGCAGGCCCGGCAGGCGGTTGTCGCCAAAGCGCGCGTCGTCGCGGTAGTGGAAGTCGCTGAAGGTGTAGGCCTGGCGCAGGCTCAGGCGGCCCACGCCCGGGCGCGACCACAGTTCACTGTGCAGGCTGGCTTCCACGCCCTGGTGCACCGTGGGGCTGGCGTTGAGTTCATAGGGCGTGGTGGCGCTGGGGTCCGGCAGTACCGAGAGCAGCTCATGACGCACCTGGGCGTAGTACCAGGCCAGGCTCCACTGACCCAAGCCACTGTCGCCGCGACCGCCCAGTTCCAGGGTGGTGGCGGTCTGGTTGCGCAGCTTGATCGGATCGCGCTGGGCGCCGCTGGCCACTCCGCTGGTGGGTGGGAAACGCAGGTTCGAGCTGTAGATCAGCGACCAGGGGTGCGGTGCTTCCACCGAGCGGCTGAGGTTGCCGAACAGTTGCACATCCGAGGTCAACTGGTAGCGCAGGCCCAGGCGCGGCGCGTAGTCCCAGTCGCCAAGGCTGGTCTTGCCACCGCCTTCGGGGTAGGTCACCGCACTTTCGCGACGGGTGTAGATGGCCGCCAGCCCGGTGGTCAGCCACAGGTCATCGGCAATTTCCAGGTCATTGCCAAAGTGCAGGACCGTATCCGAGCCCTGGTAAGTGAAGTTGCGGATTCGCGTGCCTGGCGCATAGTTGGCGGTGTTGCCGGTGGGAATCCGCACGAACTCGCTGGCGCCGTCATTGGGCAGGTGCTTGGTCACCCGCAGGCCCAGGGTGCTGCGGCTTTCCCGGCCCCAGAGAGTGTCGCGGCGCTTGTAGTCGAAGGTGCCGCTGACGTCGCTGTAGGCCACCTTCAGGCGGTTGGGGCCTTCGCGCAGGTCTATCGGGTAGTCGTGGTAGACCAGACCGGTCTGAATGCTTGAATCGTCGTCGATGTAGTAGGTGGTCTTGTTGCCGACAAAGGTGCTGCCCGGCTGCTTGCGACGGTCGTCGCGGCTGACGTAGGCCGGATTGGCTGCCCGCGGGTCGTGCTCGATGGAATGCTTGCTGACCCGCCCGGCCAGATCGTTGTCGGTCTCGCGGTAGCGCAGGTAGAAACGGGTTTCCAGGTTCGGATTGAAGCGATAGCCGAAATTGCCGATCACCCCCTTGCTCTGGCTGCGGGTGTGGTCCTGATAGCCGTCGGCGTTGGCATCGGTCAGCGAGACGTAGTAATCGAAATCCCCCAGCACTTGCCCGGAGCTGACCTGACGCTGCTGATAACCGTGGCTGCCGGTGGCGTAGCGCACCTGCAAGCGCGGTGCGTCGTAGCCGGTATGGCTGACGTAATCGATGGCGCCGCCCAGGGCCAGGGCGCCACGGTCGAAACCATTGGCGCCGCGCAGCACCTCTACGTGATCGACCCACAACGGCTCCAGCAATTCATAAGGCGTACCCCCGGGGCCGGTCAGGGGCAAGCCGTCGAGCATGGTGTACAGCCCCGAGGCATGGGCGCCCGGCGCGCGGTTGATGCCCGAGCCGCGGATCGAGATCTTCACCCCTTCGTTGCCGGCGGACTGAGCGTAAACCCCAGGCTGGTAGGCCAGCACATCCTGATTGCTGGCCACCCGGCCCTGCAGCGGCTGGCGCATGTCCACCAGATTGCTCCCGCCCGGCACCTGGGCCAGCTGCGCCTCGGCCTCTTCCATCCCCTGCCCTTCGCCCCCCTGGTCCTGCCCCAGGACCTGCGCCGGGGCCAGCTGCACAGCGCGGGATTCGGCAAACGCCGGGCAGGCCAGGGCCAGGCCCAGCAAGGCTGCGGGCAGGGATTTGGGCGACGACATCGAGAAAACTCCGACAGGCAGAAAGGGGGCAATGCAAGGTGCGACGCAGGAAAGGACCAAGAGAACACAGGGGAATTGGGCTTTTTTTCGCCAGGAAAGCGGATGTCGGCAGTCACGCCTTCACTGGCGAAGCCACAGCGTCCGGCAAGCAGCGTTAAGGGTTCTTGGTTCCCGCCAGAAGGTGCGCCACCAAGGCGACGGAACGTACGACGCCGGGCCCTTGACCTGGCCGGCTTTGCTCTTGCTGTCTTCGCTCACGCCTCACCCTGTGCTTTTTTGCTGCCCTTGATGTTCTCGATCAGATCGACCACGTAGTTCTGGTTGAAACCCGCGACAAAGGACCAGAACAGCAGCTTGCCGTAGGACGCATAGCCGTCCGCGTGCTGGCAGAGAATCACATAGAAACTGTTGTCCGGGTACCGGCAGATCTTGTCGTCGACGATATGGGGAAACAGTTCACCTTGCACCACGCCGGAGATGAACAGGATGTACAGCAGGCCCGCGAGGATGCCGCCGATGAACGACGGCAGCAGCACGTTGAACCACGAGCTGCACAGGCTGAGGACTTCCTCCTCGCAGAGGTGGGACAGTTGCCGGTGAAAGCCTACGTAACCGCCGATATTGCCGACGATGAACACCACCGAGGGAATGGTGTAGCCGTCAGCCATGGCGACCGCCCCCAGGGACGCCGCCAACAGCAGCACAAAGATGATGAACAGTCGCTTCCAGAGGATGTTCAGCGCGTCCTGGCGGTTCATGTTCGGCTCACCGGTTCAGGTTGTCATAGGGTTCCGTCCACCTGGGTGACGATAGTTGAGCCGTGCCGCGCAAGCGGTTTTTTTCGACCGGGAACCCTTACCCCTCCTGGCCCGCGCCCTCAGGCCGGGTAACCGGTAATCTCACGAATGCTCTGGTACAGCGGCTTGAGCTGGCGGTACATGCGCAGGTAGACCTCGCGGTACAGCCGCTGGTACATCTGCTGCGCCTGCGGCTGGGGCTCGAACACCGCGCCGACCCGGGTCATGGCGCTGATCGCCGTGGCAAAGTCCGGGTACAGCCCCAGGCCCACCGCACAGGCAATCACCGCCCCCAGGCCCGAGGCTTCATAGACATGCGGGCGTTCCACCGGCAGGCCGAAGATGTCCGCGGTCAGTTGCATCGCCGCATCGCTCTGCGAGCCGCCGCCGGCCACCCGCAGGCGGGTGATCTTCAGCTTGGAGCGTTTCTCCATGCGTTCCATGCCCTGGCGCAGGGCATAGGCCAGGCCTTCGAGGATCGCCCGGTAGATATGGGCCCGGGTGTGCACGTCGCCAAAGCCGATCATCGCGCCCTTGGCTTCCATGCCCGGCTCGCGGATGCCCGGCGACCAGTAGGGTTGCAGGGTCAGGCCCATGGACCCGGGCGGCACCGCCTGGACCAGGGCGTCGAACAGCTGTTCCGGCTCCAGCCCCTGCTCCGCCGCCTGCTGCACTTCGCGCAGGCCGAACTGCTGCTTGAACCAGCTGACCATCCAGTAGCCGCGAAAGATCATCACCTCGCAGTTGTAGTGATCCGGCACTGCCGCCGGGTACGGCGGGATCAGCGGCACCACTTCCAGGTAACGGGAACGGGTGGTGGTGATGGTGGCCGTGGTGCCGTAGGACAGGCAGGCGGTGGTCGAGTCCTGGACGCCGGAGCCGAGCACCTCGCAGGCCTTGTCGGCGCCGGCGGCGATCAGCGGCAAGCCCTCGGGAATGCCGGTGTGGCGGCTGGCTTGGGCGCTGATCCGGCCCAGGGTTTCGCCGGGCTTGAGCAGGGTCGGCAACTGTTCCCGACGCACCGCCAGGGCCTGCCACTTCCAGTCGCTGGGCGCGGCCCAGCGCAGGCGCTTGTAGTCGAATGGCAGGTAGGCCACGGAGCAGCCCACCGAGTCGACGAAATTGCCGGTCAGGCGATGGGTGAGAAAGCCCGAGAGCAGCAGGAACTTGTCAGTGGCGGCCCAGACTTCGGGCTGCTCCTGGGCCACCCAGTTGGCTTCGGCCTGGGCGCGAAAATAGTCCACCGTGGCCTCGGCGCCGATCAGCTTGAACAGCCAGCCCCAGGGCCCCTTGATGCGCCCCTCGACGGCGGCCTGGCGCTGGTCGAGCCAGAGAATCGCCGGACGCAGGGCGCGGCCCTGGGCGTCGACATTGATCAGGGTGCCGCGCTGGGTGGTCAGGGACACGCCGCGGATCCGCGAGCGGTCGATGCCGGTCTGCTGCCACAAGAGCTGGCAGGCTTCGCCGAGCTTGGCCCAGTAGTAGTCCGGGTCCTGTTCGGCCCAGCCGGGCTGGGTCGAGTAATAGGCCTCAAGCTCGATCTTGCCCTTGCCCAACAGGTTGCCTTCAAGGTCGAACAGCAGTGCGCGGACGCTCTGGGTGCCGTTGTCGATGGCCAGCAGGCAGTCCTGCTTCTTGTTGTCGTGGTTATCCATGGGGCTCTCTTGGTTGAGCATCGTTAGGCATTCGGCAGGCTGTGATGGCGTTGCCACAAGGCCCGGTAGCGCTGTTCCTCGGCCTGCCAGCGGCCATCGTCCCAGCCCAGTCGAGGCTGGCACAGGCGGCGAATGGCCGGCAGGTACTGGGCCGCACCCTCGGCCAGCAGCAGGCCGATCCGGGTGCGGCGCAGCAGCAGGTCGTCCAGGTGCAGGACCATCTCCGTCTCGGCGGCCAACGCCAGCTCGGCCCACAGGGTGTCGCTGGCACCGATGCAGTCGCTGCCCAGGGTCGCCACCTGTTGCGCCAGGCGCGGCAGGTCGCGACCGTAGCGTCCGGCCAGGCGCCGTGTCTGGGCGCGACTCAGGCCAGGGATGTCCAGCGCTGCCACGGGCGCCAACACCGGGGCGCCGTCATCCACCACGTCACGCCCGAGCATCGCCCCGCAGGCTTGCAGCACTTCGATGGCCTGGGGGCGGAAGGTGGTCAGCTTGCCACCGGCCAGGGTCACGCAGCCGGGCTCCTGCCACAGCACATGTTCACGGGTGGCATTGGACGGCTTGCCCTGCTGCCCCTCGCTACCCGCCACCACCGGGCGCACCCCGGCCCAGGTCGACAGTACGTCCCCGGGACCGATCTGCGCCTGAGGAAACTGCTGGGCGCAGGCGGCCAGCAGATAGCGCAGTTCTTCCTGGCTGATGCTGGCGCTCTGGTCCAGGTCGTCGCGGTGATCGAGGTCGGTGGTGCCGACCACGGTGGCGCCTTCCCAGGGGAAGACGAACACCGGCCGCCGATCCTCGCCATGCATGAAGCTCAAAGCCTGGGCCACCGGCAGGCGCCAGCCCGGCAGCAGCAAATGACTGCCGCGCAACGGGCGCAGCTGCCGACCGTTGCTCGCCGGGCGCAGGCGCTCGGCCCAGGCCCCGGTGGCCACTGCCAGGACCGCGCAGTCCAGGGTTTGCACCGCGCCCGTTTCGCTGTCCTCGATCGCCACCCCGCACACCCGCCCGTTCTCTCGCAGCAGGCGGGTCACTCGCAGGCCATTGATGGCCACGGCGCCATCGGCCCGGGCCTCGGCCAGCACCCGCAGCACCAGGCGCGCGTCGTCGGTCAGGGCATCGAGAAAGCTGGTGCCACCGAGCAACCCCGGTTCCTTGACCCCGGGGGCCAGGTACTGCAGTTGCTGGGCGTCGTGAAAGCGATGATTGCGTCGCCCGGCAATGGCGTCATACAGGCTCAGCAAGCCGCCAAACACCTTGGGCCCGGGAAACTGGCCGCGGTAATGCGGCATCAGGAAACTCATGGGTTCCACCAGCCCAGGGGCCTCCTGCAGCAAGCGCTGGCGCTCGCGCACCGAGTCCCGGGTCAGGCGCCACTGGCCCTTGGCGATGTAGCGCAAGCCGCCATGGACCATCTTCGAGGAACGGCTGGAGGTGCCCCAGGCAAAGTCCCGCTGCTCCAGCAGCAGGCAGCGCCAACCGCGCCGCGCTGCCTCACGCAGGATGCCGGCACCGCTGATGCCGCCGCCGATCACGATCAAGTCCCAGGGTTGCGCCGCCAGTTCCGGCAGCACCTGTTGCCGCCACTGGGCGTTCCAGTCCTGGCTCATGACTCACTGCTCCAGCAAGGTGCCGGGGTTGAGACGCCCGGCCGGGTCGAAGTGGTGACTCAGCGCCTGCAACGTGTCGATCGCCAGCGCGCCCTTCTCCCGCAGCAGGTAAGGCGCGTGGTCCTTGCCGACCCCATGTTGGTGGCTGATGGTGCCGTGGTGATCGACGATGGTCTGGCTGGCGGCGTGCTTGAGCGCCTGCCAGCGGGCCAGGGTCGCCGGGTACTGGGCGTCCGGGCGGAACACGTAGGTGGTGTAGATGCTCGACCCTTGGCCATAGACATGGGACAGGTGGGTGAACACATGCACCTGCTCGCCCTCGGCGGCCAGGCCGTCGCGCAGGCTGCCCTCGATACGCTGCATCAGGCGGTCGACATGGCTCCAGTCGGTGGCGGTTTCCAGGGTGTCCACCAGGTAACCGGCGTTCCACAGGCTTTCGCGCAGGTAGGGAAAGCGAAAGCGGTTCTGCGCCCATTTCTTGCCCAGCAAGGTGCCGGTGAACACCCCGCCGAAGGCCTTGAGATGCTGGCGTGCATGACGCAGGGACAAGGCATTCTGCTGGCGGTTGCCGGTCACACCGAAGGTCAGCAGGCACTTGCCCGCCCCGGCGCCGCGCAGGGCCAGGTATTTTTCCAGCCAGGCGATCTGCGTCGGGTGCCCGGCCAGGGCCAGTTGGGTTTCAGTCTCCAGGGCGTTGGACAGGCGCAGCATCGACAGCGGCACCCGGGCCTGGGCCAGGGCGCGCACCGCTTGCAGGGCCTGGGTCCAGTCCGGCAGGAACACCCCATAGAAACGCTCGTCATCCGGCAGGCGGCTGACCCGCACCTTGACCTCGGAAATGATCCCGAAGCGCCCTTCGCTGCCCAGTACCACCTCGCGCAGATCCGGCCCGGCGGCGGACGCCGGAAAGCTGGCGATGGGCATCGGCCCGGCAAAGGTTTCCAGGGTGCCGCCGGCAAACAGCTGCTCGATGCGCCCATAGCGCAGCGACTGCTGGCCACTGGAACGGCTGGCGACCCAGCCGCCCAGGGTCGACAGCTCCCAGGACTGGGGAAAGTGCCCCAGGGTGTAGCCCCGGGCGCGCAGTTGGCTTTCCACTTGCGGACCGCTGGCACCGGGGCCGAAGGTCGCCAGCAGGCTGTCTTCGTCCAGCTCCAGCAGGCGGCTCATGCGCGCCAGGGACACCGTCAGCACCGGGCGTTCGGACCAGGGCGGGTTGATGTGCCCGGCCACCGACGTACCGCCGCCGTAGGGAATCAGGCACAGGTCGCGGTCCTCGGCCAGGGCCAGCAATTGGCGGATCTGCTCGGCGGTTTCCGGAAAGGCCACGGCATCCGGATAAACCCCCAGTGCGCCTTCGCGCAGGGCCAACCAGTCCGCCAGGCTCTGGCCGCGGGCGTGCAGCAGGCGTTCCTGGGGATCGATGCAATACAGCGGGTGGGCGGCCAGGCGTGAAGCCGGGACCTTGGCCAGCGCCTGCTCCAGGGTCGCCTCCGGCAAGCGGCGTCCCGGCCCCAGGCGCTCGGCGAGAAACCCCGCGCCCTGGGCCGGCAATTCGACCACCGTGGATGCATCCCCCCAGCCGTTCCAGCGTCGCATGCGTGTGTCCTTCTGCCGTTCTTACAGGAATTGAGTCGCTATCGAGGCTCCCTATACTAGTGCGCGGCTGAACGCTGTCACGGTCGCATCGCGCCAGAGGATGTAGCCGATTGAGTCAGACACAGGTGACATCCGGCGCCAGTTACCGAAGAATCCTCCCCCTCCCCATCACAGGCTCGCGTCCATGCCGGCAACCCTGAAAACCTGCGCCCCGCTGTTCTGGTCCACCGACCTGGGCATCGACTACGGCGCGCCAACCTTGCGCCTGAGCGACCTGCTGCCCGTGGTGGGCGAGGAAAGCTCGGCCTTCTTCGAGCAGCAGGAGCGCCTCCTGATCGGCGACACCCTGCAACTGATCTGGTGCCCGCCGGTTGCCGACCTCAATGGCTGGAACGAGCAGCCTTCGGAAATCGCCCTGAGCCAGCTGCTGCGGGTGCGCATCACCGGCCCGGCGCCCGAGCCGCCCCGAAACGCCCTCTACCATGGCCGGCACCGGTACCGCTTCCTGGTCCTGTCCTGCCAGCCCCTGCCCGCGGCCCTGCGCGCCCAACCGCTGGCGCCGCAGGCCTGGCACATGCCGCTGATCGAGAATGGACAGGGCAGTTGCCTGACCTGGGAGGCCATCGACAACTGCAGTCGCGCCGAGGTCCAGGGGCTGATCTACCTCAGCGCCTACCGCCGCCACGAAACCTATATGGAAATGTTCATCGAAGAGGTGGACGGGGAGCTGTTCGGGCTGCTTTCGGTGCACCTGGGCCCGGGGGGCGACGACTATGATTTTGGCCGGCGCCTCCTGGAAGGCGCGGAGTTGCGGGCCATCCGCCGCGCACTGGACATGGCCCAGCCGCTGAAGGATTCACAGCCCGGCTACCTGGTCCCTTGAACCCCGGGACGGATAAAAATGCCCTGAAAAAGACTAAGCAGCTGTTTTCAAACTCATTTTTTTGCATTGGGGGCTTCCCAGCCGGCACATAAGTTGATAAATTTGCGCCCGTTCTTGCAGCGGACCTCCCCGGTCCGGCAGTCAAAGCAAGTAACTTCGCAACAACTACAGGGGCGTCGCCAAGCGGTAAGGCAGCAGGTTTTGATCCTGCCATGCGTTGGTTCGAATCCAGCCGCCCCTGCCATTTTCTTTCTGTCTATCCCATCAAGTGTTCGGCCAACAGCTCCAGCAAGGCGCTGACCTTGGGCAATGCCTGACGATTCTTCATCCATAACAGATGGATGGCCTGCCCCTGGGTTGCCGACTGCGGCAATACCTGCACCAGACTGCCCTCCTCCAGCTGGCGCTTGACCAGCCACGACGGCAATTGGGCGATCCCGTAGCCCGCCATCACCGCCATCAACAACCCCTGGCCATCCCCGACCACGCAAGCGGCCGGCATCACCCGACGCTCGATCTCCCCTGACCGGCTGCCGGGAAAGCTCCACGGGTTGACCCGTCCATCCACCCAGCCGTAGGCGATGCAGCGGTGCCGCAGCAGATCGGCATCGGTCAAGGGCGTGCCCTGATGCTGCAGGTACGCCGGCGAGGCACAGAACAGATGCCGCTCATGGCCCAGCTGACGATGCCCCAACGCGGCGAGCCACTGCGCGGGTCCGCCAAGGCGCACGGCAATATCGACACCAGCCTCAAGGGGATCGACAAAAGCATCGGCAAAGGTCACGTGGGGTTGCAGCAAGGGGTGTTCCCGGGCAAAGCGCAAGATCAATTCCAACACCTGGGTGCGGCCAAAGGCTCCCGGTAGATCGATGCGCACCTTGCCCCGCAGCTCGGTGTTTTCCGCCTGCAACGCCCACTCGGCCTCTTGCAGATCGGCCAGTACCCCGGTGCAGGTGCGATAGAAGGCCTGCCCCGCATCGGTCAGCGCCAGGCGGCGGGTGGTGCGCTGCAACAGCCGGGCCTGCAGGCGGCTTTCCAGGCGGGCGATAGCCTTGCTGACGGCGGACGGCGTCAGGTTCAGGCGCTCGGCAGCGGCCTTGAAGCTGCCGGAGTCGGCCACACAGACAAAAACATCGATGCCCTTCAGGCGTTCGGAAGCAAACATGCCGCGTCCTTATTCATGAATCAATTTCCCTTCACTAAAGAAAAATCATCATAAAACAGAAGCCAATTCCTCAGTAAGCTCAATCCCCCCGACTCAACCTGCACCCTTTGAAGAGGCATGGATGCTGCGCACCCTGAAACACTACCCGGGCACCATCAAGCTGTTGCTGTCGGGGTCGCTGATCCTGACCCTGGCGCGGGCGATCACCCTGCCCTATCTGGTGATCTACCTGTCCGCCAGCTACGCCCTGAGCGTCGCCGATATCGGCCTGGTGATCGGCAGCAGCCTGATCGTCGGCTCGCTGTTGAGCCTCTACGGCGGTTACCTGGTGGATCGGATCGCCACCTACCGGCTGATCCTGGCCTGCGTCGCAATCTTCACCCTGGGCTTTGTCGGCGCCTTTGCCGCCCCCGGCCTGTGGCTGCTCTACCTGTGCCTGGTGTCGATCAACCTTGCCTACGCAGTGTTCGATATCGCGGCCAAAGCCGGTTTTGCCCAGCAGTTAACGGTGAGCGAACGCAGTGAAGCGTTCTCGATCAAGTACACCCTGACCAACATCGGTTATGCCGTCGGCCCGTTGCTCGGCGCCTGGCTGGCCCAGCAAGGCATCAGCCTGCCCTTTATCGCGTCGAGCGCCCTGGGAGGCGGATTCCTTGCCCTGTACCTGACACAGGGCGACAGGCAGCTCCAGTCCGGCGCCAGCCCCCATCAACCCCTGTCCTTTCCCGCGCTGGGCCGCCAGCTGCTGCGGGATTACCGGCTGATCTGCTTCACCCTCGGCGGCTTGCTCAGCGCGGTGGTGTTTGGCCAGTTCTCGGCTTACCTGTCCCAGTACCTGGTGGTCACCGAATCCGCGCAAGTCGCCTACAGCACCATCAGCACCCTGGTGGCGACCAATGCGTTGCTGGTCATTGCCCTGCAGTACGCGATTGGCCGCAGGATTACCGCCAGATACCTGAAACAGTGGCTGGCGGCGGGCCTGAGCCTGTTCCTGCTGGGGGTCGCCGGGTTCGGCCTGGCCACCAGCCTGCCGCTGTGGGTGCTGTCGATGGTGGTGTTCACCCTGGGGGAAATCATCGTGTTTCCCGCTGAATACATGTTCATCGACCTGATCGCCCCCGAACACCTGCGAGGCCTGTACTACGGCGCGCAAAACCTCTCCAACCTCGGCGGGGCCCTGGGCCCGATGCTTTGCGGCATGGTCCTGGCCAGCTACCCGGCGCACTGGATCTTCTACATGCTGGCGGCGTTCATTGCCACCGGCGGGCTGTTCTACTGGCTGGGCGCGGCCAGGCTGCACCGGCCCGCGGAGAGCGAAACCCGGGCAGACGCCATGCCCTGAGGATCCCGCCCGACCAACCGGGCCTTCACCTGCCGTTCACATCGCCCCAGAAGGTTCGTTCCCCTTTGTACCCTCCCCTACAAAGAGCAACGCGCCATGAAAAATACCGATCTCAGCCACCTGATCCTCAACGACCACGCGCGCATCGAGGCCGCCATCAGCACCGGCGCGGCCTGGGAAGTGTGGTTTCAGGTGGAGTTCCTGATCCTGCTGCGCTCGGTCCATGTGGCCGCCGCCCGCGAGGTGCCCTATCCGGCGCCCAACCAGGCCTTGCGCCTGGACGTACTGGCGCAGCATAACGTGGAGAACTACGCGATCGAACTCAAAGTCGAAAGCGCCACCAATGCCGGCAACAAACTCTTGGCCGAAACCCAGAAAGACATCGACAAGCTGACCCAGTACACCGACCCGGTGGCTGCGCGCTGGGCCGTCGCCCTGGGTTACAGCGACGTGGCCAAACGCGGCCTGCGGGATTTCGCCAACACCCACAAGGGACGGGTGATCTATCAGGAGTCCGGGGCCCTGGGCTGCATGATCGCCACGGTTTGAACGGGCCGGCCAAGGCAGGGCCATGCCCGGCGCTGCCCCGATGTTGTTACCCGCATGGTCCCCTGGCCTTGAGCAACAGATGACCACGCCGGGGACGGCCATTGACTAGCGACCGGCGTTGAGGCGGGACCGGGGCAACCCGCCGATTTGAATCAGCGGACGGTAGTATCTTTTCGCCAAAACGTTCAGATAAGTCCGATGACGGTGGCCGCCCGCTCCTTGTTAAGTTGTCCGCTGTTTTTCAGCTGTCCGCCGCTGATCGACAATCTTTTCGTTGATCAGCGGCGCCTCGGCTAATGGATTCAGCCGCAACACGTCAAGGAGCGACCCATGTTCAGCCCGGCCGACCAAACCCACTTCAGCCTGGACATCCAAGGCATCCAGCACGACTTCCAGGTGCTCGCCTTCCAGGGCAGCGAAGCCATCAGCCAGCCGTTTCGCTTTGACCTGCAACTGGTCAGCGAACGCCCCTTCATCGACCTTGAACCGCTGCTGCACCAACCGGCCTTTCTCGCCTTCGACTCTCAGGGCCACGGCATCCATGGACTGATCCAGCGCATCGCCCAGGGTGATGCCGGCAAGCGCCTGAGCCGCTACAGCCTGTCGCTGCAGCCGCACCTGGACTACCTGCGCCACCGCAGCAACCAGCGGATTTTCCAGCAGCTCTCGGCGCCGCAGATCATCGCCCTGATCCTCGAAGAGCACGGCATCCTCGGCGATGCCTACCAGTTCCAGATCCAGCAGCCGTGCCCCGAGCGCAACTACTGCGTGCAGTACGACGAAAGCGACCTGCACTTCATCCAGCGCCTGTGTGAAGAAGAAGGCCTGCACTACCACTTCCAGCACAGCCGCGAGGCGCATTTGCTGGTGTTCAGCGATAACCAGAGCGTGTTCCGCAAGCTCGGCCGCCCCACCGCTTATGTGCGCGGCAGCGGGCTGGTGGCCGATGAGCCGGTGATCAAGGGTTTCAACGTGCGCCTGGAAACCCGCAGCAGCCGCGTCACCCGACGCGACTACGACTTCGAAAAACCACGCCTGCAAATGGAGGCCGCCTACAAGCCCGACGCCCAGACCCAGCAACCGGACCTGGAGGACTACGACTATCCCGGGCGCTTCACTGATCGCGAACGGGGCAAGTTGCTCAGCCAGCGCGCCCTGGAACGCCACCGCGCCGACTACCTGCAAGCTGAGGGCTGGGGCGATGAACCGCGACTGGTCAGCGGGCATTTGCTGGAACTGTCCGATCACCCGCGCCAGGCGTGGAACGACCTCTGGCTGCTGACCCAGGTGACCCACGAAGGCAAACAGCCCCAGGTGCTGGAAGAATCCATCACCAGCGACAGCGATTCGAGCGATGGCTTCCAGCAGGGCTACCGCAACCGCTTCCTCGCCACCCCCTGGGACGTATTTTTCCGCTCCGCGCTGGACCATCCGAAACCCCGGGTCCTCGGCAGCCAGACCGCAGTGGTCACCGGCCCGGCAGGAGAGGAAATCCACACCGATCAATATGGCCGGGTCAAGGTGCAGTTCCACTGGGACCGCGAAGGCCAGGGCGACGACCGGACCAGTTGCTGGCTGCGGGTCGCCTCCAGCTGGGCCGGCGACCGCTACGGCGCCCTCGCCATTCCGCGCATCGGCATGGAAGTGCTGGTGGACTTTTTCGAAGGCGACCCCGACCAACCGCTGATCAGTGGCTGCCTCTATCACCAGGAACACCCGGCGCCCTACGAACTGCCGGCCAACAAGACCCGCAGCCTATTCAAGACCCTGAGTTCGCCGGGTGGCGCCGGCTTCAACGAAGTGCGCATCGAAGACAAGCAAGGCGCCGAACAGATCTTCGTCCACGCCCAGCGCGACTGGGATGAAAACATCCAGCACGACCAGAAGATTCGCGTTGGCCACGAGCGTCACGACAGCGTCGAAGCCAACAGCTACAGCGAACTCAAGGCCGAGGAACACCGCACCGTCCACGGCGAACGCAAAACCGAAATCCGCGCCGACGACCACCTGAACGTGGCGCACGACCAGCACATCAAGCTGGGCAACGCACAACTGCTCCAGGCCGGGCGTGAGATTCATCTGCAAGCGGGCCAGAAAATGGTGATCGAAGCGGCCAGTGAACTGACGGTGCAAGCCGGGGGCAGCTTTATCAAGCTCGACGCCAGCGGCGTCAGCGTGAATGGAGCGTTGCTCAAGGTGAATGCGGGGGGCTCGGCGGGGCAAGGCAGCGGCGCCGCCAGCCTGTTGCCGGTCGTGCCCCTGCCGGCCGCCACCGCCAAGGCCGGCACCTTGCTGGAACGTGGACCGTCGCAGCCGGCTCCCGAGGTGATCCATCGTCTCAGCGCGGTGATCAGCCCCCTTCCGGGTGTACCGGGATACGAGGACGAACCCTATCAGCTGTTCGCCGATGGCGCGCTGATTCAGCAGGGCCTGACCGGTGCCGATGGCCTGATTCGCTTCGAGCATGTGCCCGGCACCCTGGCCTATGCGGTTGAACTGATCAACGGTCACCGTTTCGAGATCGAGCCCAAAGACCAGAGCGACGAACCCGAGTCCCCGCACCAGCCGCTGGCCCGCCGTGGCTACCGCGACTATCAAGGACAAGTGGATCAACTTGAAGCCCTGAACACCAAGGACGACTATCGAATGGCCGCGCTGAACCCGGTCATCCCACCCAAAAACCAGTAAGTGCGGAGAACCAGGCAATGCCTGTCGACTACAGCAAGGAAGTGCTTCAGTTCAAGCCCAAGGAAGACAAGTTCATGTGCTTGAGCATGGAATGGTTCGCGAAAAAAGCGCTGTTCCCACCGCGAGCGGGAATCAAGATCACGCCGCTGATCAACGGTGAAATCGCCTTCGCCGCCGTGCACGACGCGATTGAGCGGGCCAACCGCAGCGTGGAAATCATCAGTTGGGGCTTCGACCCGGCGATGCGTTTCAAACCCGATGGCGATCGCATCGGTGAACTGCTGGATGTACGCGCCCGGCACGGGGTCAAGGTGCGGGTGCTGATCTGGAAAAACGCCCTGGCCAATTTTCTCGAAAACACCATCCCCGGCGATGGCCTGGCCGGCTCGGGCGGCACAGCTATCGGCTCGGGCATGACCCGGGGTCGCGCCGCCTCCAACCGCACCCTGGAAGACCGTCAGCGACTGGAATATCGCCGCACCGTGCATCAACACGAATTGAACAAACTGCGAGCCGGTGAGCTACCGGCCTATGGTTCCAGCGGCTACCGCTATGAACAGCGCGAACAGGAGCTGCTGGCGATACTGCGTGACGTGGAGGCGCAACTGAACGCCCAAGGCGCCTACAGGACACTGGACGGCTCGGGCGCTCCCGGCTACTCGCCTGATGATCAGGAGTACACACGGGAATGGTTCAGCCGCCTGCACGGTGGACGCATGCAGAACGTCGAGTTTCGTACCCGTGATTTTTCCCTGGAAATCCCCTTGAACGCCGCCATTCGCGGGCCGCAAATGGCCTCGGAAAAAGGCCGACTGGCCACCCTCTACCGTCTGATCCAGGGTGAAGCACCCGACAGCAATTTCGCCCATATGCTGGCCCTCAGCCTATTCGCCAGCCATCACCAGAAAATGGTTCTGGTGGACTACGAAGACAGCACCAACGCAGTCGGCTTTGTCATGGGCCACAACATGCACCGCAACTACTGGGACACCAGCGCCCACCTGTATCACGACAAGGCCGCTCGACGCAGCCCGGGCTTCGGGCCCTGGCAGGATCTCTCGCTCAAGGTCCAGGGCCCCGCCCTGCATGACCTCAACCACAACTTCAGCAGCGCCTGGGACCGGGAAACCTTCTGGATCAAGCAATGGTTCAGCGATGGCCTGCGCCAACAGCGCCAGGCCATCAAGCCCGACCACTTCAAGGCGGCCGGATCGAGCATGGCGCAGATCTGCCGCACCCAACCCCAGGAAAACGCTGAAACCTCCATCCTCGAGCTGCACCACAAAGCCCTGGGCAATGCTCGCAACTACGTCTACATGGAGAACCAGTACTTTCGCTACCCGCCGTTCGCCAAGCAGCTACGCGAGTTGGCCGCGGCCTACCTCGCCGCCGGCCGGGACCAGGACCTGTACCTGTTCGTGGTCACCAACACCCCCAACTCCGGTATGTATGCCAGCACCACCTATGCCACCTTGCAGGAACTGGGGCAGGAACAACTCATGCCCCAGGCCCAGCGCAGCCTGGCCGAAGAGATGCTGCGCAAGCGCAGCCAGTTGGCCTACCTGCAACGCCACCCGCACAACGATCCCTATCTGCGACGCGCACAGCTCAACCGCGCCGAAGTGCTCCAGCGCGAGATCGACGAACTCGAACGCCAGGGCGTCACCCCCGAGATAGAAGCGCGACTGGGCGGCCTCAAGCCCGAGGACATCGCCAAACTCGGCAACCCCCAAGCCGACGAAGGCGAAGACGCCAAACCCTACGCCCTCAAGGACCTGCCTGGACTCAAGGTAGTGATCGCCACCCTCACCACCTGCAGCCCCGGGCCCGGCAGCACCTTGGCCGAAGGCGAACAGGCGTACTTCCGGGACATCTACGTGCACTCGAAACTGCTGGTGGTGGACGATGTGTTCAGCCTGCTCAGTTCGGCCAATATCAATACCCGCAGCATGCACACCGACTCGGAACTGGGGCTGGCCGCACCGGATGCGGAGTTGGCGAAGACTTGGCGGGAGGAGTTATGGAAGTTGCATGTGGGTAGATCGTTTAGTGATGACAAGGGGCGGTGTGATTCGGCGAGAAACTTTAAAGAATGGAATCATGTCATGGACAAAAACTGGGAAAGTAAAAACAAAAATGAGCCTTTGATGGCTCATCTAACACGTTTTTGGGATGTGGAGACGCCTTATGCCAAAGCAGTTGATTAAGTTAATACATTTTTGCGCCTGTATTGTTTTACTTCTATTGAACGGAGCGGTTGCTGTGGCATATCCAATTTTTACCTGCGCCTATGAACGAGACAACAACCCACCACTGGACCCACAGGCTGAATCCTGGTTTCAACAAGCGCGCATTCTAGAAAAAACGCGCGGGGTTAAGGATTGGAAAAAGATCGTGGGGCTTTATGAGCAAGCCATTGCCAAGGATCATTGGAAAGCCATGCACAACTTAGCCGGCCTTTATCGTACAGGTTGGCCGGGAAGACCTGGCGTTGAGCAAGACACCGCTAAAATGCTAGAACTCTATGAGCGCATGGTCAAACTTAAAGTACCATTGGGTTACTACAACTGGTCCGTTATTGCTGAACACGGAAAAGGAGTTCTAAAGTCTGAGCGAATGGCTGCTTCATACCTTTTTCAAGCGGCGCAATTAGGCAGCCCCCTAGCACAAGTCCAAATAGGTCAATATTTTGCTTATACACTACCTAGATACAAGCAAGATGACGACATGGCGGAACGTTATTATCGGTGCGCAGGGGCTCAGGAAAACCCTGACGCGATTCTAAAAACAGCTAGCTTTTATCAGATCGCGAAAAAAAACAAACCTCGCGCCTTATTCTATTACCAGCGAGCAGCATCTTTAGGAAATTCTACCGCCCTCGATAATTTACGGGGAGCATTTGAACCAACCCCTAGACCAATTCATAACTTTGGATATAAGCCAGACGAAAAGCTCTATGAGCTTTACTCAGGCTTATCCAAGCAACTTGATGAGAATCCCAAACTACGCTTCCCGAATCTCATGAAAGATCACCCACTCCCCCCACACCCCACCCAAGGCTTCGACGCAGAACATCCAGATCGCAGGCCGGAACTATAAAGATGACCAGCCTTCACCCCAAACCGGCAGTACTTTGGCCGAAGGCGAAAAGGAATACTTCCTGGATATCTACGTGCACTCGAAACTAGTTGTGGACGACAACTGAAAAAATAGCAAAACCGTCCACTTACCACCCGTCTAACTCGCTTTTGGGATATAGAGACGCCTTATGCTAAAGCCGTTGATTAAAACCATATATTACTGCGTCTTTATTATTTCATTTCTATCGAGCGGAGCGATGGCCATGGCCTACCCAGTATTTACTTGCGCCTATGAACGAGACAACACCCCACCACTGGACCCTCAGGCTGAATCCTGGTTTCAACAAGCACGCATTCTAGAAAAAACGCGTGGGGTTAAGGATTGGAAAAAAATAGTGGGTCTTTATGAGCAAGCCATTGCCAAGGATCATTGGAAAGCCATGCATAATTTAGCTGGTCTTTATCGCACGGGGTGGCCAGGAAGACCTGGCATTGAACAAGACACCAGTAAGATGCTTGAGCTCTACGAGCGCATGATAAAACTTGGAGTTCCATTGGGGTATTACAACTGGGCAGTTACCACCGAGAATGGAAGAGGTGTTTTGAAGTCAGATAGAATGGCCAGTTCCTATATGTTTCAGGCTGCACGACTGGGCAGCCCATTGGCACAGGTTGCAATTGGAAATCACCTATCATTTTCATTACCTAAAAACAAGCAAGACGACAAGATGGCAGAGTTGTATTTTAGATGCGCGGGCGCTCAGGACTCATCGGACGCAGTCATTGAGACAGCAGCATTTTATGAAATCGCCAAAAAAAATAAAGCGCGCGCATTATTCTACTATCAACGTGCAGCCTCCCTGGGCAACTCTACTGGCTTCAGCAATCTAAAAGGAGCATTCGAACCAACCCCTCAACCCATGTATAACTTTGGATATAAACCAGACGAAAAGCTCCACGAGCTTTACTCTGAGTTATCCAAACAACTTGATAAAAATCCAAATCTGCGCTTCCCCAACCTAATGAAAGATCACCCCCTCCCCTCACACCCCACCCAGGGTTTTGACGCAGAACACCCAGACCGCAGGCCGGAAATATAAGAATGGCCAGCTTTTACTCTAAAAGGCTCAGTCGAAATCGAATCGAGGTGCTCGAATATGAAACAACCAAAGTCGAATAGCACTTGAGGCGAACTCAGGAACAACGACATCGACGAACCCGGTAGCACTCTGGGCGAAGACGAATATATTTATAATTGCGAAAACTATATAGCAAGTCGCCCAAATCAGATTGCAGCGAAAGCTGCTGGCATGGACAACGGCGTTGCCAACGCATTGGCCGGAGGAATGTTAGGAGATGGCGATCGATTTCACGGCCGAGGTTTTCTACAAATTACTGGGCGACGAAACTATAAAAATCATGAACAGCATAGAGCTCAAAACTTCACACTAGATCCTAATCCACACCTGCTTGCTACAGACAATTACAATGCTTGTGATACATCTGGATTTTATTGGGCCAGGGAGAGAATCAATAGACGTGCAGATGAAGGTTCGCCCCAAACAATCTCTAGAATTATGGGGCGATAACTAACAGAAAAAATCCACATGGTATAACGAATCACAACAATGAGAGACAGCAGGCATCCAAAGCCATCTGGAGCGTATTAAATGATGGGGCATAAGTTTTTTCTTAGGTTGCTGACACTGTTTTGTTCTGCTTCTTTTTCGTTGCTGGCTTTCTCTAACGAACAGCGATGCTTACCCAACATGCCGAAGATCAAGCTTGAAGTTTTGGACTGCTTTCAGGAGGAAAATACAACCATACTCAAGCTGGCTACCAGGGACCAGCCGACCTATGACACAAACCTGGAAAACCTGCCGACATTTATTGTAATTGGAAAAGCACTTGACGAGGTCATGCGCGCGCTTGGCAAAGAAGTGCGCCAGCCTTATAACAACTTGATAAAACTTCCTTACCCTAGTGCAATCATTCATATTACCGAGGCATCCAAAGCGGCAAGACTAAAGCTAGTTAAAGAAGGGTGGAGATTATTGGATATGAAAGATTTCACATATGGAAAAACAGATGGGACGGAAGGGGCAAATGTGATTTGCAGTACTTTCATAAACAATTCAAGTGACGTATTCATAGCCGTTTCACAGTGCAGTTCCTTCTACGAGGAAGACATATCAAAACTAAGGGATATTCTGGGGTCGGTAGGCAACTAAAATAACGATCCGGCCCGTTCCCTATCAGCGATGTATGTAATCAAGCCGCAGAAAGCATGCTACTTCTAGTCAGCTGCAGAAAAGCCCAGATGACATAGGCCGGCATCTGCAACGTATATAACTAAAACGATCCGAGGTGCTCTCGCGCACGATGGCGAAAAGGGCAAACCCTACAACCTCACGGATATACCCGGCTCAACGTGGTGGTCACCACCTTCACCGCCTGCAGCCCCGAACCCAGCAGCGTCCTGGCCGTGGGCGAACAGGCTTACTTCTGAGATATCTACGTGCACTCGAAACTAGTTGTGGACGACAACTGAAAAAATAGCGAAACCGCCCACTTACCACCCGTCTAACTCGCTTTGGGGATATAGAGACGCCTTATGCTAAAGCCATTGATTAAAACCATATATTACTGCGTCTTCATTATTTCATTTCTATCGAGCGGAGCGATGGCCATGGCCTACCCAGTATTTACCTGCGCCTATGAACGAGACAACAACCCACCACTGGATCCACAGGCTGAATTCTGGTTTCAACAAGCACGCACTCTAGAAAAAACACGTGGGGTTAAGGATTGGAAAAAGATTGTGGGCCTTTATGAGCAAGCCATTGCCAAGGATCATTGGAAAGCGATGCACAACTTAGCCGGGCTTTATCGTACGGGTTGGCCGGGAAGGCCAGGTGTTGAACAGGACACCGGCAAGATGCTAGATCTCTATGAGCGCATGGTAAAACTTAAAGTGCCGCTGGGTTACTACAATTGGTCCGTTATTACTGAACAAGGGAAAGGAGTTCTAAAATCCGAGCGAATGGCTGCTTCATATCTTTTTCAAGCGGCACAATTAGGCAGTCCCTTAGCACAGGTTCAAATAGGTCAATATTTTTCTTATGCACTGCCTAGACACAAACAAGATGACGACATGGCTGAACGCTACTATCGGTGTGCAGGTGCTCAGGAAGATTCAGATGCAATCTTAAAAAGCCGCAAGCTTCTACGACACCGCCAAGGACAATAAACCACGCTCGCTTTTCTACTATCAACGCGCAGCATCTTTAGGAAACTCAACCGGATTCAACTATCTGATAGGAGTATTCAAAAAAAGCCCTAGACCAATTCACAACTTTGGATATAAGCCAGACGAAAAGCTCTACGAGCTTTACTCTGAGTTATCCAAACAACTTGATAAAAATCCAAATCTGCGCTTCCCCAACCTAATGAAAGACCACCCCCTCCCCCCACACCCCACCCAAGGCTTCGACGCGGAACACCCGGACCGCAGGCCGAAGATATAAACGCGTTTTCATACAGCCCTGCACCTGCCCCATTCCCATCAGCCCAACAAAACGGGGGCGATCAACGATCGCCCCCAAGCGTTGCTACCACGAGAGGTTCTTACAACGTCAGTTGCCCACGCTCCTCATCGGTCAGGCGCGCCCGCGCCTGGTCGCTCAAGGGGCCGGCGCCCAGGACCTGCACCGGGCTGTCGGGGTTGTAGCCCGGGGCGCGGCTGGCTTCTTCGCGCTGGCGTTGCACCGGCTCGGAGCCAAAGCCCAGCACTTCCACGGTGACGATCGACGCCCTGCCCTGCTTGGCCGCCGCCTGCTGGTTGCGGGCGGCGTCTTCCGCGGCCTGGGACGCGGCGGAGCCGGCGGCGCTGGCCGAGGTCATGGCACCGGTGTTGACGCTGGCGCTCACCGGCACGCCGGAGGACTTGCCCTGGGTCTGGATGTTCGCCGCGTTGACCACCCGCAGCGCGGCGATGTTGACGTTGCCCGACACCCGGATCCCCGCCTCGCCGGCGTCGATGGTGCCCAACGGCGCGATCAGGTCGATGTCGCCGGCCGGCACTTCGGGAATCGGGTTGAGGGTGGCGATCCCGGCCCCGGTGCTGGGCACCGACGGTGACAGGCTGACGTTGCCCCAGGTGTCGTAGACCCGCTTGGGCGGGGTGTAGACCACGGTGGTCTTGGAACCTCGGCCGGCGTTGATGTCGCCCGCCGCCGACCAGCCCATGATCGAGCCGCCGAAGGTGGTCATGATCCGGCTCTGGCCCAGGAGGATGCTGCCCAGGGAGTACAGCTGGATGTCCCCCGCGCCCTGGGTGATGACCCCGGCCGAGGCCGGCGGCGCGGTGCCTTCGATGCCGAAGGTCTGGTGGCCGCCGGGGGTCAGCATCTGGATATTGCCGCCAAAATCGGTGTGCACCCCGGCACCGCCGAACAGGGTGATGTCGCCCTTGTAGCTGATCGGGTTGCCGGCCACGTCGGTGCTCGGGAACAGCGCGGCAATCGCCGCCCGGCCCCGGGCGTAGCTGCCCTGGCGCACGCCGCCTTCTTGGTTGTACTCGCGGCCGGCGGCCTTGAGTTCGGCGAAATACACCTGGCGGGCGAACACCCGCTGCTGCTCGGCCGGCAGCGCCGCGTAGTAGGCCCGGGCCTGGGCGCTGTCGCCGACGAAACCGAAGCGCTCGGCCAGCCAGCCCAGCAGTTCGCTGTCGTAGGTCTTGGCCACCTTGCCGCCCGCCAGGCTCTCGCCGGGCTGGGCCAGGTTGGCCGGGTCCAGGTAGGCCGCGACGAAACGCCGGAAGTCCGGGCCGTTGGCGCCGAACCCGGCCTGCATCACGATGCTCGCCCCGGGCCGGCTGTCCCCCGGCGCCACCGCGCCGAGGCTGGTGACGCTGACCCGGTCCTCCATGAGGATGTTGCGCCCCGCGGTCAGCTCCAGGGTGCCGGGGCCGGCGACGTTGAAGCTGCTGTAGAGGATGTCGCGCCCGGCACGGGCGATGGAGATGTCACCAGGGTTGTGGTGCACGAACAGGTTGCCGCTGAAGGTGTATTCGCCATAGGTGCTGTTGCCGCCCCTGGCCCCGCCCAGAACCGTGCCGCTGCTGACGATGTCCTGGCCGGCCTGCATCCAGACCGCGCCGCCGCCTTCATAGTAGGTCTGCCCCAGGCGTGGGTCGGACGCCGTGGTGAGGGTCAGCACGCGGCCGCTGCTGACCCCCAGCAGGTCGCCGTTGATGGCGTAGAACCGCGCAGGCTCGGGGTTCGCCCACTGGTTGGTCGCCGTGTTGGGGCCGAAGGCAAACAGCGGGAACACCCCGCCGCGGGCCCGGTTGCCGTCGGCGGAGAGATTGCCGCTGGCCGCCAGGGGAATCCCCGACAGGGTGGTGCTGGTGGCCATGAAGGCCGGGTGCTCGGGAGTCGCCAGCGCCTGCGCCGAGGCGCTGGAGCGGCTGACGCTCAGCTCGCCACCGTAGATCGAGTCGCCGGCCAGCAGTTGCAGCTGGCCGTTCAGCGAAGGCGCCAGCACCAGTGCCGCCGGAACCACCGCCACCCCCGCCTCATACTGGCTGGACTGGCCGTAATAGAGGCTGCCGCTGGCCGCCACGGCGCGCAAGGTCGGCGGGTAGACGGTGGCCATGTCGGTTTCCGTGCCCCTGGTCAACGGCGTGAGGTTGCCGCCGGCCGAGAACAGGTCGATGGCGCTGCGCTCGGTCCACAGGGAGAACCAGCTCTGGCCGATGCCCGTGGCCCCGTTGGCGCCCTGGTAGGCCCAGCCATTGGCCAGGGGCGCGCGCCCGGGGTCGGCCACGGTCTGCAGCACCAGGTCGCCACGGGTCGACAGGCTGAAGGTGGCATCGCCCGGCATCAGGGTCATGCCACCGGCGGCCACCGCCAGGGTCGCCCGCTGCGGCTCGAAGGCCCGGGTTTCGCTGCGGCTCTGGTCCGCCGCCTGGGCGCCGTAGTGCAGGTCCAGGCTGCCCAGGGCCGCGCTGCTCAGTTGCGCATGGCCGCGCAGGTCCACCAGGGCGCCGTTGAACACGCCAAAGCCGACCTGGCTGTAGGGGTTGACCTGCCCGCCGACGCGCAGGGTCAGGTCGCCACCGCCGGTCACTTGCCGGCTGCCATCGGCGGCCACCCGGCCGGTGCTGCCCACCGCCAGGATCAGCCCGGTGCTGCGCGGGTTGACGTAGCTGGCGTAGACCGGCGCCGCCATGGGCGCCAGGGCGCCGGCATCACCGCCGACCTCGACCTCCAGGTTGCCGCCGCCCAGGGTGCCGAAGCCGGTGAAGCCGACCATCTGATCGGCGCCGCCGGCGCTGTTGGCGGTGTAGGTGCCGAAGTTGATCCACCAGGCGGTGTTTCGCGCCACGCCGCCGCTCAGGTCGTTGCCCTGGCGCCACAGCCAGTTGCCCACGTTGCTGGAGTCGTTGCCGGTGTCACCGGCCACCGGGCGGCCCGGGGGCAATTGGTTGGGCAGGGTCACAATGTTGCCACTCAGGTTCGCCCCGACCTTGATCCGCAGGTTGCCGCCGCCGTCCGGGTACCAGGCCCGGTAGACACTGCTGGCGCCACCGTCCACCAGGGACTCGTAGCCGCCAGCGACGTTGTTCAGCACCTTCTGGCCGTTGCCTCCCCGCGCCAGGTTGTAGGGATCACTGGCCGAGGTGGCACTGGAGGAGGTGCCGGCGGTGTACACGCCAAACAGCGAATCCATGCTCAGGTTGCCGGCCGCCAGCAGGTCGAGGTCGGCGGCGCCGGTGCGCACGACGCTGAAGCGGGTGCTGCTGGGCACCAGGGCGTAGGAGTCGCCGACGGCGCAGTAGCTGGGGGTGTTGTCGCACAGCGCAGGGTCACCGAACTCGTCGAAATTGACCGGCTGGCCGACCATGCTGTCGTCGCCAAAGAAGTCCAGGGAGCCCTCTTCGGTCCAGACATACTGCGCCTGACCGAACATCCCGTAATGGCTATCCGCCAGCTGCAGGTTGCCGGCCGCGGGCTGGCTCTGCAGCACGCGGCTGTCGGCCGCCTCGGTGTCGGCCCCGGCCACCAGGCGCAGGGACCAGGACTGTGCGCCCTCCGTCAGCATCGGCGCGATGGCCCAGAGCTTGCCCTGGCGCCCGCCGTTCTCCGGCCGCAGCAGCACCGAGGCCACCCCGCCCGGCAGCTTGATATCGGTGCCCGAAGGAATCAGCGCCCCCCGGGACAAAGCTTTGCCACCGTCGAGCACCACCAGGTTACGCGCCCCGGCAACGCCCGGCAGGGGCACGCCCTTGGGCCAGGTCAGGGCTTTCACCGCGGTATTGGCGGTCAGCAGGGTGCCGGCCTCCAGCACGCTGCCCGGGCTCAGGGTCAGGCTCTGGTTCAACAGGGTGCCGGCGGCGAACAGCAGCGTACCGTTGCTGTCGCGCACCGCGGCGGCCAGCACCGTGCCCGCCGGCAGCACCAGGCTCTCGCTGAGGGTCGCCGCCACTGGCAGGCGCGTGCCCTGCGGCAGGGTCAGGGCCTTGATCGGCAAGTCGTAGTTGAGGGTGCTGCCCCCGGGGAACAGGGTGCCGTCGGCCAGGGACAGGCCGCCCCCCGGAATCACGATATCGCCACCGGTGAAGTCGATGCCGGCCCGCAGGATCCAGCCATTGTCGTCATCGGTGCCCGGCGGCGGCGCGAAACCGTCGTTGATGCTGCCGTAGACGTTCAGGTCGCCGCCGGCGCGCAGGGTCAGGCTGCCCACTTCACCAGAACCGTAGACGTTGTCGTCCTTCCGGGTGTGGGGGTTCAAGCTGGCGTACCGGTAGCCGGACAGGTCCAGGTCGCCCTGCACCACCAGGTCGCCGTCGGCGGTCTTGCTGACGATCTGCACCCCGGGCCGCAAGTGCAAGGCATCGGCGTAGGTGGCGTTGTTCAGGCCGGCCAGCTTGTTGTGCAGCAGGTCGTTGTTCTGCAGCGCAGCGTTGATAAAGGCAGTGCTCTGCAGGTGCTTGGCATCCAGGTAGGCCTGGGTGATCTCCTGGTAAGGACGCCCGCTGGCGGTGGCGTCGGTTTTTTCCGTGGCATCGTCGTAGCTGATCATGCCGTTGACCGCGATCGAGCGCGCGCCCTGGATATCCAGGCGGCCACGGGCCTCGATATCGATGTCGTTGCTGCTCTGGTCCGCCTGGACGATGCGCGGCGCATTCAGCTCCAGGGTGCCGCGGCTGCGGCCGTCGTTCTGCCCCGGGGCGCTGCCCAATGCCACATCGGTGCCGTGGCGCAGGTCGATGCGCGCGCCGTCGGCCAGGGTCAGGCGGCCCTGGCCCGAGCTCAGGACCACGCTGGCGCGGTTCGGCGAATCGATGATCTTGCCGTAGCTGTCGACCCGCAGCGTGCTGCCGTGGGCGTCCAGCAGCGCGCCGCTGTCCAGGGTCAGGCCCTGGCTGGCCGCCAGGTTGATGCTGCCGACCCGCGCGCCGCTGGCGTCCACCCGCCCGGTGACCCGCAGGCTGCCGTGGTCCAGCGAGACGTTGACGCTGCTGGCCTTGACCCCGTCGCCGATGGTCAGGTCGCCCTGCTTGAGCTGGAAACTGCGGGCGCCAAAGACCTGACCCTGGTTCAGGCGCTGGTTGAGGGCGGCGAACTGCTCGTCCAGGCTGCCGCTGCTGCCCAGGTGCTGGGCCTGGATTTCCACCGTGGCGCCGAGGAACGGCACCAGGGTGCCGCCGGCATCATACTGGCCACTGCTGCCGCCGAGGATGCGGCCCGCCAGGTCGACCCGCCCGGCCGCGCTGTCCAGCGCCACCGCCCGCAGCTTGCCGGCCTGGTTGTGGCTGGCCGAAAGATCGATGGTCGAGCCGGCCGCCTGCAGCACGTTGCCGTTGCGGCTTTGCAGCAGCACTTCGCCACCGGCGCCGTATTGGCTCAGATCATTGAAGGCAATGGTGCGGCCCGCCACGTCGATCAGCGCTGCGTCGGTCAGGCTGACATCGCCCCGGGCGCCCAGGGTCACCTTGCCGCTGGGCAGGACCACGGCGCTGGCCAGGCGGATGCTGTCGCCCTGCAGGGACAGTTCCGCGCCCTGGCCATTGGCCGCGCCACGGGGGCCGGCCGAGGCGCTGATATCGATGGCGCCACCGGCAGTGATGCGGTTCACCGAGCCGGCTTCGCCGGTCATCAGCGGGGTGAGGATATTCAGGTTGCCGCCGCTGTAGGCAAAGCCGCTGAGCGGGTCGAAGGCGCCCTGGCTCTGGTAGACCGCCAGGCTGCCCTTGTGGTTGGCGGTGATGCGCTGGCTGGCATTCAGGTTGACGTTGGCAAAGCCCAGGGCCAGGCGGTCGAAGCTCTGGGTGGTGCTGGGCTGGGCGAAGGCGCCGTAGCCGAACTCGATGCGCTCGGCGTCGATCGCAAGGCGCCCGCTGCCGGTCCCGGCGCCACCGGTCACCACCGCCCCGGCCGGGGTCACGGCGCCCTGCCAGATCAGGTTGGCGGTGTGGATGCGGGCCACGTCATTGGCCCCGCCCGCGCCGTAGATCGCCGGGGTGGAGAGCATCAGGTTGCTCAGCAGCGACTTGCCGGTCAGCGGGTCGTAGGTGTCCAGGGTGGCGCTGCCGTAGAAGTTGAAACCGTCCCGCGCCGAGAGCTGCAGGGTCTCCAGGGCCGGCGCGCCGAACTGGGTGTCGCCGCGCAGCAGGCGGTCCAGTACCTGCTGGGTCAGGGTCATGCCACTGGGCAGGCGGTTGCCCGCCGCCGCGGCCGCCAGGGCTTCGGGGCTGCCGACGTTGATGGCGTTCAGGCCCAGGTTCAGGTGGCGGGTGCCGTAGCGCACCTGATCGCCCAGTTCGAAGGTGTTGTCGGTCAGGGCAACGATGCTGCCTTCGGAATACAGCGCGGTCTGCCCGCTGCAGGGCGCGCTGGCGCAGGAGCCGACCCGGATGCCGCCGCTGCTTTGCCCACCGGCCTGGACCTTGCTGATGACATTGAGCAGGCCATTGGACACCGCCAGCATATTGGCCACCTGGTAGGTGAAGCCGTCCCGGGCGTCATAGCTGGCCTTGCCGCGCCCCAGGGTGTTGATCGAGGCGCCCTGCTCCAGGACGATCTCGCCGCTGTTGCTCACCAGGAACACTTCCGGCGCGGCCAGGGTCACGCCTTCGCGCAAGGTGATGGAGCCCTTGGGCGTGTTGATGCCTTCGGCCAGGGTGATGTAGTTGCCGCCCTGGCCGTATTTGACCAGCGTCAGGCCACCGAGCATCAGCCGCGCCGCGCCCAGGTTATTGAGGCTGTCCGCGTCCAGGGTGACGCCACTGAAGCCGCTGGTGGCCGACTTGCCGCTGGTCACCACTTCGATGCCGCCGCTGCCCATGTTGAGGATCGCCACGGTGCCGCCGTAGCCGCCCTGGGCGGCGTCGAAACGACCGATGCCGCGGAACGAGAAAGCCTCCGCCCCGGCCCCCGCTTGCAGCGCCAACTTCAGGGTCTTGGCGTCCACCGGCAGCATCGGCCGGGGCACCCCGAGGCGCGCCGCATCGGCCAGGGCGAACTGGGCGTAGCCGGTTTCGTTGTACTGGGAATAACGCCGCAGGGTATCGGCCGAAGTCAGGATCAACTGGCTGGCCACGCTGTTGCTGATCCCGGTGTTGGCGATCGACAGGCGCCCGGCGGTGGACCAGGAGCCATTGCGCAGCTGCTGGACCGCGCCTTCGCTGCCAAGCCCGGCCAGGCCGTTGATCTCGACGCGAAAGGCCCCCGGCATCAGCGCATAGGTGGACGGCATCAGGGTGTAGGTGCCCGCCGCCAGCCCCGGCACGCCACTGCCGATGGTGATCTGCTGGCCGATCAGCGGGTCCACCGCGCCGCCTTCCGGGGCCACCGGCGCATAGCCCGGCTGGGCCCCGGGCACGATGGCGTAGATCGGGTTAGTGCCCAGGCCCGGCAGGATGAAACTGCCGTTGGCGCCGATCTGCACCAGCGGGCTGTAGCGCGCATCGGTGGAACCGCCGCGCCCGGAGATGAACCCGGCCCCCAGCAGCTCGCCGCCACCGGACAGGTCCACGGTGGCATCGGATTGCACCTGCACCGACTGGCCGCCGAGGATCACCCCGACGCTCAGGTCGCTGTTCTCATTCACCAGCGCGCCCTGGCCGAGGAAGGTCACGGTCTTGCCGTTGTACTTGTAGACCTGACCGTCGACGGTGCCGCCGTAAGGCAGCACCAGGCCCTTGCCGCTGACCGAGGTCAGGCTGCCGGGCAGCAACTCGACCTTGCTGGCGCCCAGGTTGCCGATCTCGATCAGGCCCAGGGGCGCGCGCACCACCCCACCCTGCTTGATGCTGGCCGCGCCCAGTTGCAGGCGGCCGAAGGCCGAGTACGGCACGGGCGCCTCGGCATTGCCGGTACGGCCGATGGTCAGGGTACGCGCAGGGTCGAAATTGATGCGGGTGCCGGAGATATCGTTGAGGTAACCGGCAATCACCCGGGCTCCGACCTCGGTGGCCGGGTACAGCTGCGCCGCCCGCAGGGTCATGTCGCCCTGGGTCAGCAACTGGGTGCTGATGCCCTTGGCGATCACATCGGCGCCGGCCCCGGCGAGGAAGCGCAAATCGCCCTGGCTGGTCAGTTGCACATGGTCGAAGCCACGGCGCTCGACGCTCAGCAGGCTGTTGTCGGCCTGGCGCAAGGTGCCCTTGCTGCCGAACACCACGTTGCCGCGCACATCGATCAGGTTGGCGCTGGCGTTGAACTGGGCCTGGGTGGCCCGCTGCGACGGCGTGCCGGTGGACACCGGGCGCAGGTACTGGTCCTTGGCTTCCAGCGGCGCGAGGATGCCCGCCAGCAGCAGGTACGGCGCCGACAGATTGACCCGGGCGTTGGCCGCAGCGCTCTCGCTGAGGTTCAGCGCGCCGCTGTACAGGCGCAGGCTCTGGCCCATGTGCAGCGAGACATCGCCGTCGAAACTCAGCAAGCCGTTGCTCAACAGCGCCAAGTTGTCGAAGCCGCCGGCCGTGACCTGATCCACCCCGAGACGCCCATGGCCGTATTCCAGGCTGGCGGCCGCGGCGTCGGCGCTGGCGGGTAGCCCACTGCCCTGGTGGATCTGGCTGAGCACCAGCTCCCGGGCCTTGAGCACCCGGTCGTTGACCGCGTTCTTGATGTAATACGGGCTTTCCAGGGCCAGGGACAAACTGCCCCCCGCCGCGCCCGCGCCGCCGGCCCGGGCGACGAAGCTGCCGTCCAGGTACAGGCCGTTGTTGGAAGCCAAGCTGATGCTGCCGCCGTTGCTGGCCACCTGCACCCGGCCCTGGCCGGGGATGTCCAGGGCGGCCTGGGTGCCGGAAGCGTCCAGGCGCGCGCCGTCGCGCACCACCACGAACAGGTCGCTGGCCTTGGCGATGCCGCTGGCCAAGTCGATCTCGCCGCCGATGGCGATCTTGCCGCCATTGCGCACTTGGCCGTAAAGGCGCCCGCGGCTGTCCACCGCGCTCAGCGCCCGCGCCGCCACGTCAATCACTGCCTGCTCGCCGACCCAGATCGAACGCCCGTGGCCGGCGGCATTGGCCGCCTCGGAACTGGCCACAGTCAAACCACTGAGGCTGACACTGCCGCCCCAGGCATTGAGGGTGCCGCTCATGGTCAGTTGACCGACGCTGCGCAGGTTGATGGCCTGCCCCGGGTCGACACTGATCACCGCGCCCTGCCCCACGGTCAACGCGGTGCTGGCCAGCTGGGCAGCCGTGGAGTACTGATTGCCGGCGCTCAGGGTCAACCCGGCGCCGCGGCGCTGGGTCAGCACGCCCTTGGCCGCGTCCTGCTGGTACAGGTCCGGCAGCCAGGGCTGCAGAACACTGGCCGGATCGCTGCCAGTGGCACTGCTGCCAGCCTGGGCGGCGAAGCGGTAGACCGGCATCTTGACCTCGACCTGGGCGCCGTCGGCCACCGTCAGGCCTTCATTGCCGGTGATGTCGTAGGCACCGAAACCCTTATTGAAGAAGTCCCCCGCCAGTTGCAAGGTTCCGGCTTGCGGGGCCACGTCCTTGGCGCCGATCAGCACCTTGTGCGCCTGCAGGGCCAGGGTGCCGCCACCGTTGACTCCATAGCCGCGCAGTTCGCCCTTGAGGTCGAGCTTGCCGTCGGCCGCCAGGGTCACGTCGCCGCCCTTGCCGCCCGTGGCCTTGCCGTCATAGCCAAGGCTGGCGCCGGAGCTGGCATTCACCAGGCTGCCGTTGCCCAGGTTGAGGTCGCCACTGCTGCGCAGCGACACCTTGCCACCGTTGATAAAGGCCAGGCCGCTGCTGTCCGATGGGTCCAGGGCCAGGTTGCTCCAGCGTCCGCTGGTATCGAGCTTGACCCCGTCGGCCACCTCGACCCGGGCCTGGGCGCCGCCGCTGGGCGCGAGGATCACATCGCCGACCACGAAGTTGCGGTTCACATCCACCTGGTTCAGCACGTTGCCGGCGTTGATGCTGCCGCCGTGGGCGGTGAGGTTGGCGTTGAGCTGCACCTGCGGCCCGAACAGGGTGATGTCGCCGCCGTCGGCCACCTGCAGCGCGCCGTTGACCTGGATCTGCTGCTTGGCACCGACCTTGATCGCCCCCAGCTGGAAGCCGTTGAGCTGATCGCTGTCGAGCACCAGCTGGCCCTGGCGGTTGGCCGGCAGGGCCGTGGTGAGGTCCAGGCCGTCGGCGATCTTCTGCTGATTGCCGGCGATCAGCACCTGATCGGTGCTGGGGCCCAGGGCATAGCCCAGGGTGCCGGTGGCCTTGTTGTAGATCGGCGTGTAGTTGCCAATGATCAGTTGCGCGCGCTGGGCCGCGGCCTTGTGCGACTGCTGGTAGCCGTCGAGCTTGACGTTGGGCGCCTGGGTCTGGCGCTCGCCCTTGAACACTTCGCTGACCAGTTGGCCTTCGAGCACCGCGTTGCCGGTGCCGATCACCAGCTTGCCGGCGTCGCGGCCCACGGTATAACCGGCCTCGTAGCGGCGCTGCTGGGCAATCAGCGGGTTGTAGTAGTAATCGGTGCGGCCCCAGCGCGGGCTGCTGTCCACGTAGCCCTTGTAGATGCCGGTGTAGAGCAGGTCCCCCGGGGCCCGGGACAGCTCGTACAGGCGCCCGTCGACGCCCTTGAGCCAGGTCTGCTGGATGTAGCCGGCCTGCACGTCGACGGTGCCGCCGGACAGGTTCAACTGGGCGCCGGACTGGGTCACCACCTCCTTGCCGGTAAAGGTCAGGGTGCCGCCCTGGGCCATCCACTCGCCAATGTTGTGACCCTGGGTGCCCAGGTAGCCGCCCACTTCCAGCAGGCCGCCGGCGGTGTACCAGCGGTCGGTGGCGTAGCCGTTGGTGCCGGCCGGGACGAACACCAGCTCGCGCAGGTCGACCCAGACGTCGTTGTTGATCAACTGGCCGCTGTCGCGGTTGCCCGCCGAGTCGCGCTGCTCGTTGCCCTGGACGTTGATCTTGATGGTGTTGGACTCCATCGCCACCTTGACCCCGACCGCGCCGGCCACATCGATCACCGCGCCGTCGCGCACCAGGCTGCGCTGCCCAGCGCTGACCGCCACCTGGCCACCGGTGGCCAGGGTGATGGAGCCATTCTGGAAGTCCACGGTGCCACCGCTGACGATCTCCACCCGCGACTGATCGCTGCGGTCGGCGACGCTGCTCAAGTTGTTGAACTGGCCGGTGATCAGGTTGGTCGGGGTGCCGTCGAGGTTGATCAGGCCGTTGTTGCGCTGGCTGTCCAGGGCGGTGCTGCCACTGCTGTCCAGCAGGATCGCGGTGGTGCTGCCCTGCCCCAGGGTCACGCTGCCCGTGCTGTCGCTGGCGGCGTTGAGCAGGTGGATGGTGCCGCGGGTGTCCACCGAGGTGCTGGCCAGGGCCACGCCGTTCTGTTGCACCTGGTGCCCGGTCAGGGTGATGTCGCCGGTGGCGGCCATGATCAGGCCGCTGTTGCTGACCTTGCCGGCGCTGCTGCCGGCCTTCAGCGAGGTGGCAACTTCATTGCCGCGGGTGGTGGAGTGCTGGTTGCCGCTGGTGCCGACCCCGCGGCGGATGTAGAAACTGTCACCGGCGGCCAGGGTGGTCTGGCCCTTGGCGGTGACGATGGTGCCGGCGTTTTCCACTTCCGACCCCAGGAGCAAGGCGTAGCCACCGGACTCGGTGGAGCTGGCCGCCGGATGGGTCTGGATCAGTGCGCCGCGCTGCACCTGGACCTTGCCCAAGGCATCGGTGAAGGTCGGCTGGGTGCCGTTGGCGTCGACATAGAGCCCGCGCTGGGTGAACTGCTCGTCGCTGATGGTGGCCGCGGCCGCTACCAGGTTGCGCACGTTGACCTGGCTGGTGCCGCTGAAGATCACCCCGTTGCGGTTCATGATCATCACCGTACCGGCGCCCTTGATCTGGCCCTGGATCTCGCTGGGCCGACCATTGGGGTCGTTGACCTTGTTCAGCAGCGCCCAGTTGGACTGCTGCTGAAAATCCACGGTGGTATTGCGCCCGACGTTGAAGGTTTCCCAGTTGAGGATGGCCTTGTCGGCGGTCTGTTCGATGGTCACCGTGGTCTTGCCGCCGGACTGGCTCTGCACCGGGCCTTTGGCATTGAGCCAACCCTGGGTCAGGCTGTTGTCGACCTTCAGCCCGCCTTCGCCGAGACCATCGGGAATGGTGCTCACCGTGCCGAACGCCGCCTGGCGCGCGGCGGCCTGGGCGGCCTGCTGGGCGGCAATGGCGGCGACGCTGGCATTGAGGTTGCTCAGGGAACGCTGCAACTGCTGGTTGACCCGGGTCTGCTGGGACAGCGGCGGAATCCCCGGCACCTGGCCGTTGGTGCGCGCGGCGGTGGCGGCCTGGGACGCGCCCTTGTCGGCGAACCAGCCGGAACTGAAGGCCGTGGCGCCATGGGCACTGCCCGCCACCATCAGCAAGGCAATGGCCTGGGCCAGGGGCTTGAGCCGCAGGCTCGGCAACTCGCCATCAAGGCGCAGGGCTGGGGATTTGACCGGTGGTTTGCAGCGAACCATTACTACTCATCCTTTGTTATGACGCCCACGGGAGCGCGACGCTTGTAGGGCCCAGGGCACGCGTCACTGCTTTAGGGGATAGGCCGTTGGCGCGGGGCGCGACCGAACGGATGTCACGGAAAATTCATCTAACGGGTGTAATGCAGGCGACGTTGGGCTCCGGCAACGGCCCAAGCCGCTGCCGGAGCCAGCTCACAGTGGCCGGCCGATGCCGTTGCAGACGTTGGGATTACCGATGCTCAAGGCATTGGTGGCGCTCAGGAAGCTGGAACGCACGGCGACTTTCCAGGACGGGTGCAGGGGCAGCATGCCCTGAGCCCTGATTGCCTGGTCATTGTTTCGGGCCTCAAGCGCGCCATAGTGGCGAGCGAAGAAGTCACGCACCTGATTGCTTTGAGTGGCATCGGCATAGCACTGGCTGAAGATCAGGTTGGTGTAGCCCAGGATCGGATAGCCGGTCTGCGGATAAGGCACGACGCCCGGCTCCCAGTACTTGCCGAACAGCGGCACCCACTTGTCCGGGTTAGTCCGCTCGGCGATGGAGGGCAGCGGAACGCTGTTGATGGCATCGACGATGTTGGCCGGCGCCGGCGAGACCCCGGCAACCCTGGCCACCTTGTTGCCGTCATCCAGCCCGGCCGGGGTCGGCGCCGCAAGGGCCGGGCTCATGAAGGTGATGGCGCCATCCCGGGCATTCACCGCCGCCATGATGGCATCCGCGCTGCTGGCCGCCAGCGCACCGGTCGGCAGCCCGCCCGAGTAGCTGTACTCAAAGTTGCTGGTCACGGCAAAGGTCCCGGTTTCATTGCACTTGGCATTCAGGAAACGCGTGAACAGCTCGGTGAAACCGCTGCTGCCTTTGGGATACACCACGGTGATCGGGCCGGTACGTCCGGAACCCTGGATCCAGTCCCAACCGGCCAGGCGCCCCGAGAACACCCCACACAAGGCGTCGATGCTCAGGTCCAGTGCCTGGCTGCCGGGCTTGTTGAACGGAATTGCAACGCTCGTCGCGGCCGAAGGCACCTGGATCAGCTTGCCGAACTGCGCCCCATAGGCCACGGCGTAGTTGCTCTGCTCCACCGCGCTGAGCCTCGACTCACTGGCCACCCAATGCACGGTCCTGGGGGCTGCGCCCGGCACCAGCACGTTGTAGTCGTTCAGCAGGAAAGCCACTTTTTCCCGGCCCTGGTTCGCGCCAATGTAGGGCGCGAACCCCGGGGTCAACACCCCGGCGCTCTGATACAGCGGCCGGTTGAAGGTCGAGCCTCCACCGTTGATATCCGCCTGGGCCTGCTGGACGCAGAACGCGCCGTATAACAGTGAAGCGATCAACCATTGAGCTTTGGGCATGACAAGACTCCTGTCCTATCCGGTGATGTCACTGGCCGTTCGGAGGGCGTAAGCCCGCTGGATGCGCGCTCTGAACAGATGCTGGATGAAAAAAATCAGCAACGGCCGAAACCGTTGCTGATCGGGTGTTGCCGCTCGGTGGAGTTGGCCGTTACAGCGGACGACCGATGTTGTTGCAGACGTTGGTGTTGCCGATGCTCAGGGTGTTGGAAGCGGTGACGAAGGTGGTGCGGATCGCGGTTTTCCAGGCGGTTGGCAGCGGCACGAAACGGTTGGCGGTGATGGCCGCGTCGTTGTTGGTGGTCGCGCCGTAGTGACGGGCGAAGAAGTCACGCACCTGGCCGCTCTGGGTGGCGTCGGCATAGCACTGGCTGAAGATCAGGTTGGTGAAGCCCAGGATCGGATAGCCGGTATCAGGGTAAGGCACGGTGCCGGTGGCGCCGGTCTTGCCGAATACAGGCACCCACTTGTCCGGATCAGCGCGATCGGCCACGGCTGGGACCGGAACGCCACCGATGGCGGCGGACACGTTGGCCGGAGCAGGCGAAACGCCGGCCACCTTGGCCACCTTGGTGGCGTCGTCCAGACCGGCCAGGGTTGGCGCGGCGTAGTCCGGGCTCATGTAGGTGATGCGACCGTCGCCGGCGTTCAGGGCATCCATCACGCCCTGGCTGCCCACAGCGGCCACTGCGCCGGCCGGCAGGCCACCGGTGTAGCTGGCGGCGAAGTTGGTGGTCACGCCGAAGGTGCCAGTCTCGGCGCACTTGGCGTTGAGGAAGCGGGTGAACAGCTCGGTGGTGCCGCTGCTTTCGTTGCGGTAAACCACGGTGATGGCGCCGGTACGGCCTGAACCGGCGATCTGGCTCCAGTCGGAAACACGGCCGGAGAACACGCCGCACAGGTCATTGACGCTCAGGTTGACCGCAGCGGTGCCGGCCTTGTTGAACGGAATGGCTACCGAAGTGGCCACCGAAGGCACCTGGATCAGCTTGCCCCAGGCAGCTTCGTGAGCGCTGGCGTAGGCGCTCAGTTCCGCGCCAGAGAGCTTGGAATCGCTACCGGCCCAGTGCACGTTCTTGCCGGTGGTGCCGGCCACGAACTTGGTGTAGTCGTTGTTCAGGAAGGCCGCCTTGCCGTTGCCGCTGCCTACGCCGATGTAGGGAGCGAAGCCGGCGGTCAGTACGCCAGCGGTCTGATACAGCGGTTGTGGCAGGGTTGCACCACCGCCGTTGATATCAGCCATTGCCGCCTGTGCCGAGCACAGGGCAGCCAGGGTCAGGGATGCCGCCAGAACGTTGCGCTTAAACATGAAGAATCTCCTTTCGTCGTGTTCGTACGTTGGGTGAATAGCTCTTGCATGACGCCATGGCGCTCGGGCCAGAAGCCTTGATCCAGACGGCTTGATGGGTGAGGCCATGGGGAGAGAAGTTCGCAGTTTCCGGTGACAGATAAAGGAAAAAACCTCGGGAGAAACCGACTGTTTTTGCAAAAGATTCTCGGGTGTTTGTCGCCGGTTTTCCGGCCCTTCCCGGGAAGGTGACAGCCAGGTTGCCAAGGTGGACAAGCGCGTCGGGCGGCAAGGGCCGACGGCGCTGGCCACCGGGTCTGAACATGACAGAACGAGGAACCCGAGGTTGGCGGCTTGCCGGGTCGGGAGTGCAGCCAGCGGCGTGAAAATTCATGGCTGCCCTGCCCTTCGGCCCCCGCCTTTGCTACTCCCCTCGGAGCCGGCTTGCCGGCGAAGAGGCCCGCGCGACCTGCATCGCCGGGGCCGACGCCTTCGCTGGCAAGCCAGCTCCTACGGACCGGGCCCGGCGGGATCGGACCGGATCGGATCGGACCGGGCCAGGTCGAATCGGGTTGTGCGGTTCAAGTGACCAACTGGTTGATCTCGATGATCGGCAGCATCACCGCCATGACGATCACCAGCACCACGCCGCCCATGACCACGATCATCAGCGGTTCGAGCAAGGCGGTCATGCCCATGGCCCGGCGTTCGATATCCCGCGACAGGGTCTGCGCCGCGCGCTCCAGCATCGGCGGCAAGGCGCCGGTCTTTTCGCCGCTGGCGATCAGGTGGATCAGCACCGGCGGAAACACCTTCTCCACCCGCAGCGCCGCCGCCAGGCTGGCGCCCTCGCGTACCTTGGCCGTGGCCTCGCTGACGCTCTGGCTCAGGCGGTCGTTGGACAGTGTCTGGCGCGCCGCCTCCAGGGCCCGCAGCAGCGGCACCCCGGCGCCGCCGAGGATCGCCAGGGTCGAGGCGAAACGCGCGGTGTTCAAGCCCAGGACAAAACGCCCGAACAGTGGCAGGCGCAAAATCCGGCTGTGCCAGTTCAGGCGCGCCCGGGGGTTGCGCAGGTACAGCCGCCAGCCCCAGAACCCCGCCGCCATGGCGCCGAAACACTGCAGGCCCCAGGCACGGATGAAGTCGCTGGCGCTGAGCATCGCCAGGGTCAGCCCTGGCAGGTCCTGGCGCGCCTGGGAAAAGGCGCTGACCACCTGGGGCACCACGTAACTGAGCAAAAAGATCACGATGCCGATCGACACCAGCCCCACCACCCCGGGGTAGATAAAGGCGGTGAGGATCTTGCCGCGCAGGCCGTTGCGCTCCTCGATGTAGTCCGCCAGCCGCTCCATGACCTGGGCCAGATCGCCGGACTCCTCGCCCGCGGCGATCAGTGCCCGGTAGATCTCCGGAAAATCCCGCGGCCGCGCCGCCAGGGCCTCGGCCAGGCGCATGCCGCTGCGCACATCCGCGCGCACCGCGCTCAGGGTCTGGGCGATGTGCTTGCGCTCGGCCTGCTCCACCGTGGCGCTGAGCGCCGCCTCCAGGGGCAGGCTGGCCCCCAGCAGACTGGCCAACTGGCGGGTGGCCCAGGCCAGGTCGTTGTCCGAAAGTCTGGGGCTGAAGATCCCCCCAGCTGCGCCGGCGCCATTGTTGCTGTCCAACTGCACCTGCAGCGCGGTCAGGCCACGGCTGCGCAGACTGGCGAAGGCCGCGCCCTGGCTGTCGGCTTCCAGGTGCCCGGATTCGATCTTGCCGAGGGCGTCGGCGGCTTCGTAGCGATAGCGATTCATCAGGCGTCCCGTGTCACACGTAGGATTTCTTCGGCGGCGGTGGCGCCGCTGCGGACCCAGCGCTCACCGTCCTCGCGCATGCTGAGCATCCCGGCCCGGCGCGCGGCGGCGCGCAAGGCCTGCTCATCCGCGCCCTGGTGGATCAGGCTGCGGATGTCGTCGTCGATGCAGAACAGTTCATGAATGCCGGTGCGCCCGCTGTAGCCGATCTGGTTGCAGGCCGCACAGCCCACCGGGCGCCAGGTGCCGGGGGCAAGCGGATCGGGCGCCTTGCAGTGCGGGCACAGACGGCGCACCAGGCGCTGGGCCAGCACCCCGAGCATCGACGAAGCCAACAGGAACGGCTCCACCCCCATGTCGATCAGGCGGTTGACCGCCGACACCGCATCGTTGGTGTGCAGGGTCGCCAGCACCAGGTGCCCGGTGAGCGAGGCCTGGACCGCGATCTGCGCGGTTTCCAGATCGCGAATCTCACCGATCATGATCACGTCCGGGTCTTGGCGCAGGATCGCCCGCAGGGCCAGGGCGAAGGTCATGTCGATCTTGGCGTTGACCTGGATCTGGCTGATGCCCGGCAGGTCGTATTCCACCGGGTCCTCGACGGTGAGGATATTGCTGGTGCTGGCGTTCAGCCGGGCCAGGGCGGCATAGAGGCTGGTGGTCTTGCCGCTGCCGGTGGGCCCGGTGACCAGGACGATGCCGTGGGGCTGGCGGATCAAGTTGTCGAGGCGCGCCAGCAGGCCCGGGTCCATGCCCAGGGTTTCCAGCTGCAGACGCCCGGCCTGCTTGTCCAGCAGCCGCATCACCACCCGCTCACCGTGGCCGGTGGGCACCGTGGACACGCGGATATCGATGGGCCGCCCGGCCACCCGCAAGGCGATGCGCCCGTCCTGGGGCAGGCGTTTCTCGGCGATATCCAGCTGGGCCATGATCTTGATCCGCGACACCAGCGCGCCGTGCAGCGCCTTGCGCGGCGACACCACGTCACGCAGGGTGCCGTCGACCCGATAGCGCACCACCGAGTGGGTCTCGAAGGGTTCGATATGGATATCGCTGGCCTCGTCCCGCGCGGCCTGGGTGAGCAAGGCGTTGATCATGCGGATCACCGGGGCGCCGTCCTGGGTGTCCAGCAGGTCGGTGATTTCCGGCATGTCCTGCATCAGGCGGTCCAGGTCCACCTCGTTCTCCGCCGCCCCGACCACCGCGGCGGCGCTGCCGGTGTCGGCGTAGGCGGTGGCCAGCAGACCGTCGAGTTCCTCTTCGCGGATGCGCTCCAGGCGCGCGGCGCCGAACTGGCGGCGGGCTTCGCTGATGGACCAGCCGGGGGTCGAGGGGCAGACCAGCAGGACCGCGCCCTGTTCGCTGTGGCGCAGGAGGATGCGGTGGGATTTGGCCCAGGCGTAGGGGAGCTGGGGGGATTGGGGGAGCATTGTTTGGGTCTCCTGATGGGGGACATATCCGTTGCTGCGGGTGCTGCTACTTACGGTTCCGCTCTTACAGCGGTGGGCTGTGTACATATCCATTTCTGCGGTAACGGCCACTTATGGTTTCGCTCTTACAGCGACTCACTTTTGAAAAGCGCAAAAGTAAGCAAAACGCTTCTGCCCCTCCACTCGGTGCCTCGCCTAGGCTCGGCATGCCCGAACTCCGGCATTGATCCGTGGGCCGCCGCAATGGGCCATCCCTGGCCCAGTGCGGCTAACCCGGCGTCCTGCCGGGTTACCCACGGCTCAATGCCTGCGTTCGGCCATCGTGTCTAAAGGGGCAGGAAGATCAAAAGCAAGATCAAAAGCAAAAGCAAAAGCAAAATCTGACGGCGGCCTGCCGGCCGACCTGTTTCATTGCCGTTAGCGTTACGTGTAGCCGCTGCCGAAGGCTGCGAACGGCTCCGGAGGAGACGCTAAACCTGCCTCCCCGATATTCCTGACATATCGCGCCGCCTGGTTTTGCGAGCGCGAGCGCTCGTTCGCAGCCTGCGGCAGCGGCTACAAGGAGACGGCCTGCGCACCTTGGCTTTGGCTTTGGCTTTTGATCTTGATCTTGATCTTGATCTTGATCTTGATCTTCAGGCCCCTTCCCAGCAGGCCGAGCGTAGGCGTTGCGTAGGGGGCAGCTCGGCATGGATGCCGAGCTAGCCGCCACCCGGCCATGGATGGCCGGTTGGCGGCGGGCCCCCGGAGCAATGCCGGAGCTCGGGCACCCCGAGCCCCAGCGAGGGGCCGTATGGAGGGGCAAGCGTTTTTGCTTACTTTTTTGGCGTTTGAAAAAAGTAAGTCGCCGTAAGGGCGAAACCGCAAGTGGCTGCACCCGCAGCAACGGATATGTACACAACCCACCGCTGCAAGAGCGAAACCTCCAGCAGCCGCACCCGCAGCCACGGATATGCACCCCGTGGCACAGTGCCCTAAAGGCGCAACCACCAGCCACCGCAACCGCCGCCATACCCCCACCATCCCCCACCAACGCCCCATTCATTGCACCGGCACCGCCCGAATCGTCGCCCGCGGCCCCTGCCCAGGCCCCTGCCCTGGCGTCTGCAACGACACCGGCGCCACCCCGGGAATCGCCTTGCTCGCCGCCGGCAACTGCGGCGCCTGCATATCCGGCAGCGCCCAGCTGCGCTCCGGCTGCAACGCCCCCTGGGCCCGACGCATGAAGTCATAGCGATTGAGCGTAATGCTGCGCCCCGCGCCACTGTCGCGAATGATGTAGGGCCGCAAAAACACCATCAGGTTGGTCTTGGTCACGCTGCGCTTCTCATTGCGGAACAAGGCGCCGATCCCCGGGATGCTCGACAGCCACGGCACCGCGTCGTTGCTCTGGCTGTAGCCGTCCTGCAGCAACCCACCCAGGACCATGATCTGCCCGTCATCCAACAGGATGCTGGTATCGATCGCCCGTTTGTTGGTCACGGTGCCGGCGTCCACCGAGGCCCGGGGGTCAACGCTGCTGACTTCCTGATAGATGTCCAGCTTGACCGTGCCGCCCTCGGAAATCTGTGGCCGCACGTTGAGTTTCAGGCCCACTTCTTCGCGCTGCACGGTCTGGAACGGGTTGTTGCTGGTGCCGCCACCACCGGTGACGTAGCTGCCGGTGACAAAGGGAATGGTCTGGCCAACAAAAATGCTCGCCGCTTCGTTGTCCAGGGTCAAAAGGTTCGGCGTCGACAGCACGTTGGTGCCGCCCTTGCTCTTCAGGGCCCGGGCCAGGACCTTGAGGTCCAGCACCTTGCCGATCCCCGGGATGTCCACGGTGCCGTTGACCACGCCGATGTTCAGGCCCTTGGGCAGGACGTCGAGGCTGGTCTTGCTGGCCGGTGTCCCCACCAGCCCGCTGCCGCCCAGGTTGACGCCGCCAAAGCCGCCGCGCCCGCCGAGGTTGCCGGCCTGCCATTGCACGCCGAACTCGCTGGCATCGTCTTCGCCCACTTCGACGATCAGGCTTTCGATCACCACTTGGGCCCGGCGCTGGTCGAGCTGGTCGATGACTTCCCGCAGGTTGCGGTACAGCGGATCGGGCGCGGAAATCAGCAAGGTGTTGGTGGTGGCGTCGGCCTGGATGGTGACCCCGCCGGCGCTGAAGGCGGTGTTCTGGTCCGCTGACTGGCCAGTGCCGCTCAAACCGCTGCCGGAGTTGCTGCCCTGGCCGTAGGCACTGCTGCCACTGCTGCCGACGTTGCCGCTGCCGGTGGGCGTGCCGCTGCTGTTCTGGGTCGGGCTCTGGCCGCTCTGGCTGTTGCCGCCCATGCCGCTGAGCATGGCCCGGGCGCCATCGTTGCCGGTGCTGTCGCTTTCGCCGGTGAGCAGCCCGCGCAGGGCCTGGGCCAGCTTGCCGGCCTGGGCGTTGCGCAGGTAGACCACATGCAGGTTGCTGGGGTTGCTCTGGGCGTTATCGAGCTTGTAGATCAGGTTGCGCGCCAGCTCGGTGCGCTCCGGGCTGCCGGCGCGAATGATGATGGAGTTGGAGCGCGGGTCGCCGATCACGCTGATCTTCTGGGTCGGGTCGGCGCCCTGGGTTTCCAGCAGTTCGGCGACCATGGTCGCGATGTCCACGGCAATCCCGTTCTGCACCGCCACCACATCGGTGTCGATGGCGCTGGGGGTGTCGATGCCGTCGATGATCTGTGCGACTCGCTGCAGGTTCTCGGCGTAGTCGGTGACCACGATGCTGTTGTTGCCCGGGTAGGCGTTGATCGGGTTGTTCGGCGAGACGATGGGCCGCAGCACCGGGATCAGGTTCACCGCGTTTTCGTACTGCAAACGGAAGGTGCGGGTCAGCATGCCGTTGCCCGCCGGCTTGTCGCCGCTGTAGATCGGCCCGCCCAGCAGCTTGGCATCGGCCTCGGGCACCACTTGGGCCACCCCGCCCACGTCCACCACGGCAAACCCCTGCATGCGCAGGGCCGCCAGCAGCATGTCGTAGGCCTGATGGGCCGGCACCTGGCCCTCGCTGACCAGGGTCAGGTTGCCCTTGACCCGCGGGTCCACCAGAAACTGCTGGCCGGTGGAACGGGACAAGGCGCGCACCACCGCCTGGATGTCGGCCTCGACGAAGTTCAGTTGCACCGGCTGGTCCCCCAGGGGATTGCGCGGCATGCTGCTGCGCGGCGCGCTGTGGCCGCGACTGCTGCTGGTCACCGGGTGCAGGACTTTGGGCCGCTGGGCCTGTTGCGCCTGCAAGCGTTCACGGTCCGCCAGGGCGTCGCCGCTACGCCGGGTGTCGGCCAGGGGCTGGCCCAGTTCACTGTCCACCAGCAACGGCGGCGGCGCGGTGGAGGTGGTGTTGCTGCAGGCCCCCAGCGCCAGCAGCAGAAACGGTGCGACCTTGCGGCACTGGCGCACGTAGTTGGAGCCTGACCCCTTCATGAAGCTTCCTTAGCGCCCTGCGCCTGATCCATGCGAACGGTCCCGGACAGTGTGCCTGCCGAGTCTTGGGCGGCGGCCGCGTCTGCGCGTTGCAGACGAGCCTCCACCACCTGCAGTGAAAGCTGTCGGGGCGTCCCCAGCAGCCAGCCGACCACGGCATCCGCCGGGGCCTGCTCAAAGGTCAACCGCCAGCTCTCGGGGCCGGCTTGATCGGTGCGTTGCAACTGGTAGCGGTCCTTGAGCCCGGCGCCGTCCAGGGTCTGGCGCAGGGATTGCTCAAGACTCGCGCCGCGACGCTCAGGGCCCGCCGCCTCGTGCAACAGCACTTCCAGGGCCTCGGCCTGGGCCCGCAGCTTGGGCGTCTCGGCTTGCCAGTAGTCGATCTTCTTCAGCGGCGGCTGAATCAGCAGCCACCACAGCAACAGTCCCAGCACGCCCAGGGCGGTGGCGCCCAGCAGACGGCGCTCCCGAGGCGCCAGAGCGTTCCAGTGGCCCTGGGCCTGGGTCCGCAGGCGTGCCCAGCGCGCCTGGTACTGCACCAGCCTGGCCTTATTCATCTTCAGCTCCCGGGGCGTTGTCGGCGCCATTGGCCGACTCGCCCGCGGCCGGGCTCAGGGTCCAGCCATTGACCTGGGCCTGGACGCTGTAGCCGGCCTGGGTCAGGGCCCCCTGCCAGCCGCTGTCGGCGCGCTTCGGGGTATCGGGCAGCAGTTCCAGCTGCAAGCGCTGGTCGGCATAACTCAGGCTCTGCACGCTGCCCACCATGAACGGCATGGCGCTGCCGGCCTGCAGCAGCAGGTTGACGAAACCCTGGCCCGGGTCCGCCGCCCCGCTCTGCTGCGCCGCCAGTTGCTGGCGGGCCTGTTGCAAGGGGTTGAGCACCACCGGCAATTGCGGAAACACCTGCCGGACCCGCTGGCTCATCTGGCTCTTGAGGCGCTGGCCCTGCTCGGCCTCACGGGCGGCATACAAGTTCAGGCCCACGACCCACACGGCCACGGCCAGGGCGCAGCAACCCAGGGCCCGGCCCCAGCCCTGGACCGCGCCGCGCGCCGCCGTCGCCCCCGCCTGCAGGCCCCAGGCCGGCGCCGCGCCGCTCCAGCGCTGTTCGATCGGCAGGCGTTGCAGCACGCCTTCGGGCGCGTCGTCACCGATCCAGCCCAGCCCGATGCCGGAGGCGCGCAGCTGCTCCAGGGTTTCCTCTACCAGCGGCTGCACGCTGGCCTGGGCGGCGCTGTGGCGCAGCAGCAACTGACCGTCCAGCAGGCACAGGGTGTGCTGCCCCGGCGCCGGCACCGCCAAGGCGTAAGGCGCCGGGTACAGGCCCGACAGCTTGAGCCCGGCCTGTTGCAACAGCTCGCCCAGGGCCTGCAAACGGCGCTTGGGCAGCCAGCTCAAGGTCACCTGGCCCTGGGCATCCCGCGGGCCGTGGGCGACATGCATCTGCTCGCCGGCGCCGAGGATCAGCGCCTGGGCCGCGCAGTCCACCGCGGTGTTGATCCGCGCCGCCGGCAATGGCGGCAACTCGATGCTGGTCAGCAGACTGTCCTGCGGGTGCAGAAAGCATTCCAGTGCCAGCCCTCGGGCGTCCTGGCCCAATGCCTCAAGCGTCCTGGGGCCAAGCTCGGTAACCCGCCCGGCGCGGTCGAGCCGGGCGCATTCCAGGGGCACGGCCAGGGGCCGGGGCGCCTGCAACAGTTCGGCCAGGGGCGGCAAGGCGAGGCGCACGCGGCTCATGCGCCCACCCGCGACCAGATCACCTGGGGCATGCGGTCCTCGGGGCGGTGCAGCAAGGCTTGCAGGGTGATCTGCCGCTGCTCGCGACGGACCTGCCCCTGGAGCAGGAACCACTCGCTGGTGATGCCGACCTTGATCCGTTCCTGGGCGGCAAAGGGCAGGTGCAGGCGATTGACGAAGTCGCCACGGTTGATGAACCAGTGCCCGGCGTCGCGCTCCGCCACCAGGGCCCGGGCCTGGGCCAACGACAGCCCGGGCACCGCCGCCGCCAGCACTTCGGCGCTGGCGGTGTTGCCATTGATCCAGGTATTGCCCGGCAGGATGCCGACGTAGGGCTCAAGGCGCGCCAGCAGCGCGTCATCGACGCCCGGCAGGCCCCGCAGGTCGTCCAGGCCGCGCAGCATCGGCTGGCGCGGCGGCAAGGTCTGGGCCAGCGCCCCCGGCGAGGTCAGGCGGCCGCTGTTGAATGTCCCCGGGGTGCCGCCGCCGGCGGCGGCCGTACCAGGCACGCGCTGCGGGTACGAGGCGATCACCCGCTGGCTGATGCGCCGGCTCAGGGCGGGGTCGACGCCGAGCAACTGGCACAGCTGTTGGAAGCTCTGCACCTGCTCCGGGTCCACCTGCTGATCGAACACCAGGTTGCGCAGGTTGAACTTGCCCTGCAGGTCTTGCAGGCGCCCCTGGAAACGGCCGCCGGATGCGCCCGGCACCGGGTCGTCGATGGGCCGCGCCCAGGGCTGGTCGAGCCGGGTCAGCACCTCGCGCTGGCGGGCTTCCCAGAGCAACTGCCGGCTGTATTCCAGGCCGCCCTGCAACACCCCGCTGCCGACGATCCGCGCCTGCTCGGCTTCCACCGCGCGGGTCAGGACGGTCTGCCGGGACAGCATGCCGGCGGCGATCACCGCCACCACCGCGGCGATCAGCAAGGCGCTGATGATGGCCATGCCGCGCTGCTTCGCCGCACTGGGCGAATGACTGTTCATGGGCGGCCTTAGAGCTGCCAGGAGCCGATGTCGGCATTCACGCCTTCGCCGTCGGGCTGGCCGTCGGCGCCCAGGGAGAACACGTCCACTTCGCCGTTGGCCCCCGGGTTGAGGTAGTGATACGGGCGGCCCCAGGGATCGTTGGGCAGGCGTTCCAGGTAGGAGCGCCAGTTGCTGTCCTTGGCGTTGGCCGGACGCTCCACCAGCACCTTGAGGCCCTGGTTCATGCTCGGGTAGCTGCCGTGATCGAGGCGATACAGCTTCAGCGCCTGCATCAGCCCGGCGATGTCCTGCTTGGCCGCGGTGGCCCGCGCCTGGTCCGGGCGGTCCAGCACCTTGGGCACCACCATCACCGCAAGAATCCCGAGGATGACCACCACCACCATGATTTCGATCAGGGTGAAGCCACGCTGGCCTCGGGGTGCGGCGGTCGACGTTACAGGCGCGATATCCATCTCGACATTCCTTGGCTTGAGTTCGATTCGTCGCGCAGTGTTGCAAGAAGATATGTCAGTGGTATTGAAAAACCTCGGGAGTTTCGGTCGCCATTCGGTCAAGCCCGCAGGCTAGGCTGCGAGGCTGTTTCCCGGTGTCGAGCGGCCCATGCAAGCCCTGCGCAAACAAGCTGGATTTACCCTGATCGAAGTGCTGGTGGCCCTGGCCATCATTGCCGTGGCGATGTCCGCGGCGGTGCGCGTGGCCGCGCTGATGACCCAGAGCAACGGCCTGTTGCGGGACAAGTCCCTGGCCCTGCTGGCGGCCCAGAGCCGGCTCGCCGAGCTGCGCCTGGAAGGCCGTTTGCCCAGCGGATTGAAGAGCGTCGATTGCGACCAGGGGCGCCTGAAGCTGCGCTGCGAACAGGCGATCGGCGCCGCAGCCGCGCCCGGGCTGCTGCGGGTCAGCGTCCAGGTGCGCGACCGCAGCCGCGAAGCGCCGCCCCTGGCCCGGTTGGAAACCCTGATCAGCCGGCCCCAGGGGCCACGGCCTTGAGCGTCAGCGGGTCAGCCGCGGCAACAGCGGCGAGTCCGGCAGCTTGCTGACCTTGATCCGCGACTGCTCGGCGCCGCGCTCGATCAGCACGCCGTCGGCCTCCACCGCGACCAGGCGCACGCCCGGGCTCAGCTGTTCGCCGGCCAGGAAGCTGCGCGGCGGCCCGTCGTTCAGGCGCAGGATCGCCACCGCGCCACGGGCCCCGGCCATGACCCCGGACACCTTGATCTCCACGCTGCTGGGCTGGTTGGCGAACCACTGCAGGGCCGGGCTGTCGGAACGGGCGGCGAGCACCTGGGGCGCCACGGCCGGGGTCTGGGATTCGGCCGGGGTCAGCAGCAGCGACGACCAGGTGGCCACCCCGGCCAGGGCCGCCAGCAGCGCGGTGTATTGCACCAGTCGAGGGGCGGAAAAATCTGCGGCACGCAGCATGGTGGCAAGCATTGGCGGGACCTCCTGTTTGTCCGTTCCCGCAGCCTACAGAGCAATTCTCACGGTTTTATTTCACCCCGCGATCCTCGGCGCAAAGCCGGCTGATCGTATCGCCAAGGAGTGCAATCCGATGCCGTCGGACCAGCAACGGGGCTTCACCCTGATCGAACTGATGGTGGTCCTGGTGATCATCGGCATCGCCAGCGCGGCGGTGGGCCTGAGCCTCAAGCCGGACCCGCTGCAACCGTTGCGCAAGGACGCCGAACGCCTGGTTCAGGTGCTGCAAGTGGCCCAGGCCGAGGCCCGCGCCGATGGCCGGCCGATCACCTGGCAGGCCACCGCCAAGGGCTTTGCCTTCAGCCGCCGGACGCCGTCCGGGGACGCCATCGACGACCTGCGTGGCGATGCCCTGCTGCGCCCCCGCGCCTGGGAAACCCCGGGGCTGCACGTGCGCATCGAACCCGGGCAACGCCTGATCCTCAACGCTGAGTGGATCACCCCGCCGCTGCGCCTGGTGCTCTCCGACGGCCGCCACACACTCGCTGTGGAGCGCAGCGCCGCCGGCCAACTGCGGGTGGTAGAGCAGCCATGAAGCCTGGGCAGAGCGGCTTTACCCTGATCGAAGTGCTGGTGGCGGTGATGCTCATGGCCATCGTCAGCCTGATTGCCTGGCGCGGCCTGGACAGCGTCACCCGGGCCGACACCCACCTCAAGGCCAGCACCGAACAGACCGAGGAACTGCTGCGCAGCCTCAACCAGCTGGAACGCGACGTCGCCCTGCGGGCCGCCGTGCAACTGCGCGAACCGATCCGGGCCGACAGCGAAGAGGCCGAGCCCGACAGCCCGGCGCCGCTGAGCGTGCGCAGCTCCGACAGCAAGGGCTTTCGCCTGGAGGTGATCCGCAGCGCCGCCAACCCCGGCGACGGCCTGCAACGGGTGCGCTGGTGGCTCAAGGGCGACACCCTGTACCGCGCCGCGGCCGAGGCCCGCGATCGCTACCCTTTGCCCGCGCCCCGGGACGGGGTGGCGGTGTTGCACCGGGTCAGTGACCTGCAGGTTCGCGTATGGGATCCCGACAAGGGCTGGCGCCAGCTCAGCGGCAACCGCCGGGACAACCCCCAGGGCCTGGAGATCCGTCTGACCCGGCAAACGCCCCAGGGCACCGAACATTACCGCCAGGTGCTAGGGCCACTGTAGGCGCCAGCAGCCGCTCCAAGCTTGCGGCTTGCGGCTGTGGCTGTGGCTGTGGCTTTTGATCTTCCTGCCCCTTCAGGAGGCCGAGTGCAGGCATTGCGCAGGGGGCAGCTCGGCATGGATGCCGAGCTAGCCGCCCCAGGCCATGGATGGCCTGTGGCGGCGTGCCCCCGGAGCAATGCCGGAGCGAGGGAACGCCGAGCCTTAGCGAGGCGCCGGATGCAGGGGCAGAGACGTTTTGCTTACTTTTGCGTCCGTCAAAAGTGAGTCGCTGTAAAAGCGAAACCGCCAGTGGCCACAGCCGCAGTAACGGATATGTACCCCATCAACAACCGCCCTCTACTCCAAGGCCAACAGCATCCCTCGGAGCGCCATCGAGCAACGCCTCCACCACCGCCCGCGCCATCTCCACCGAATGCACCATGGACCAGATCAACCCGGTCTCCAGGCCACTACCCTGCCGGGTGATTTCATCACTGACCTCCTCCGCGCATTTAAGTAGCAACGCCACATGCACCAGCGCCTCCTCGACGCCCACGCCCGGGCGCACGCTGAACAGCGAGTCGGGTGCAACGGCCTGGGCCGTGGTCTTGAACTGGAACATCGCAGGATCCAATGGATGCCGGGTCAACGCTTCACGCAAGGAAGCATTGGCGGCCTTGAGCTGAGGATCGCGATAGGAAGTCGGTGGATCGGGAACGATCTTTTTCATGGTCAAACTCCAGTGAATTAAAGGAGCCGACACCGTTCGCTTGCACACGAAATAAGGTGGCAGCCGTACGCAGGTGTGCAAGACCGAGCCCACTGGCACACTCGGCAGATCCGAAGATCTCCCGCGTACGACCGCCATAACACAGCGGACACAAAAAACGCCCAATTAATGCTGAGCGCTTATGCACCAGATTGGGAATCGGACTTGCACATCCGAGCCATCGATTTGGCGATGGCCCAGGCACCCTAGCCCGCCCACCAGGCGCATTCAAGCGGCCCGCAGTTTCTCGGATTTGCCTTACAAAAGAAAGCGACCAAACCCCGTTTCAACGACCTTTAAGCCCTCCTTCGCTCCAAGCTTGCGGCTTGCGGCTTGCGGCTTGCGGCTTGCGGCTAAGTCTTTGGCCTTTCAGCTCAGCAACACCACGCCGCCGGGCAGCTCGGTGCATTTGGCGCCGTAGGCGTCGCGGATCAGCAGGGCCACGCCCGCCAGCTGGTTGAGGGTGAAGCGCGCCTGGACCTTGCGCTTGCCCAGTTCGGCATTGAGCAGCACCAGCATCCCCGGACGATAGCGGTTGATCTCGCTGATCACGGTGTTGAGGCTGGCGTTGTCGAACACCAGCACCTGTTCGCGCCAGGCGATCACGCTGCGGGGGTCCACGACGGTCGGCTCGCCCACCGTCTTGGCGTCGTAGGTCAGCTGCCGGCCGCTGTCCAGGCGGATGCTGCGCCCGGCCACGGCCACCTGCAGGCTGCCTTCGATGCAGGTCACGCAGACTTGATGGTCAGTGTTGCGCAGGTTGAAACGCGCCTGACGGGCACTGAGCCGGCCGTCGCCGGCCTGGACCTGGAGCGGCTGCTGGCGCTGGCTGAAGACTTCCACCTCGCCCTCCAGCAGTTCGATGGCCTGCTCCCCCGGGGTCGGATCAAGGCGGCTGATGCGGGTCTGGGTGTTGAGTTCCAGGCTCAGGCCCTCGGCCAGATCGACCCGGCGCTGTTCGCCAACCGCGGTGGAAAAGTCCGCGGTCAATCCGGCAAAACCGCCCGGCACCGTGAGGCGCACCATGAACAGCGCCGCCGAGGCCGCCAGCGCGCCGCCGAGAAAGGCCCGGCGCCCGAAGTGGCGCGGCCGCGCTGGCTGCTCCAGCAGCGCCGCCGCCGGTTGCAGGCAGTGCCACAGGGCCTTGGTCTGCTCGAAGGCCGCCGCGTGCTGCGGGCTCTGCGCGCACCACTGGCGCAGGGCGCGGGCATCGGCGGCGGTGGCCTGCCCTGAAGTCAGGAGGACCAGCCAGTCCCGGGCTTCGCTCAGCCGTTGCTGGTCCGCCGAGGCCTGGGGTGGGGAGATGCTAAAAATGTTCAAGCGCGCAGGTACTCACGGATTGATCAGGGACTCTTGTCTAGGACGGTTTTCCGGCCCCGGGACCGAACCGCTGAATGACTTTTCTTTCAAGGCGCAGGGCGCAATGTCCCAGGGCGGCCTTGAGTTCCTTCTCCACCATCCGTGTGGAAATGCCGAAGCGCTGAGAGATTTCCAGGTGCGGCGCCTCTTCCAGGCGCGCGGCGATAAAGATCTTGCGCCGCCGCGCCGGCAACTCGTAGAGGGCCTTGAGCAGGGTCTGGATTTCTTTCTGCCCACCCACCACCCGCGACGGGTCCTGGGCGTCGTCGGCGATCTGCAGCAGCTCCTCGACCTCCTCGCCGGTCAGCAGGCGGGCGTCGGACTGGCGCCGATCGGCGGCGATGTTCAGGGCCATGCGGTACAGGTAGGCATTGGGCTGCAGCAGGTTCGGCGGCTCTTCCATGCGGTCGACCCGCAGGTAGGTTTCATGCAGGACGTCGTTGGCCAGATCCTCGGACCCCAGGCGCCTGCGCAAGCGCGCCCGAAAGTCCTCGTAGGACGTCAGGAACAGCCTGACCATCGTACTGTGTCCGGTATTTTTCATACCCCGGAAGCTCCTTCCCATTCCTTGCAGTCCATGCGTTTCCCTGTTGTGTCCGGTATCAAGAGTAAGGTCAGCGGCTGACGCAGCGAGCTGGGGGCCGGGCGTTCGACCCGGGTTGCCGCCAGGCGCTGCACCAGGGCTTCGTCCCGTTGCAGATCGCCGGTGGAGCTCACCAGGCGGCTGTGCTGCACCACGCCATCGGCGCCGATCCACAGTTGCAGCAAGGCGCGGAAGCCACCGGGCCGGGTTAACCGCGAAGCGCACAGGCTGCGCTCCACCGCCTGCTGCACGGCGCTGGCGTAACTGCTGTTGAGCCGCGTCGCCCGCGCCCCGCTCACGCCCTGGGGCGCCGCCGGCGCCGAGGCTGGCGGCACCTGCAGGGTGAACGCGTCGCTGCGGGCGTAACGCGCCATCAGGCCGGTGCCCGCCAGCAGGCGAGTCAACGCGTCGCGAGCGCTGAAGCGGCCCTTGATTCCCACCGAACGCCGGCCCCGGGTCAGCTCCTGGTCCACCAGCACCGCCATCCCGGTGAAGCGACTGAAGCGCTCCAGGGCCTGGGCCAGGTCCTGGGCCGGAATCTCCAGCTCCAGCACTGCCTGGGAATCCACCCGGGGCGGCCCCTCAGGCGCGGCGTGCGCCCCGGAAAAAAACAGCGGCGCCAGCAGCACAAGACCCAGCACACAGGTCGCCAAGCCCCTGTGCAATGAAGTCCACCGCCCGACCTGCGCGCTGCGTTGCTGCACGAGCGTCCAATCCCTGAAAAGCGTCATCCTGAGGCCAATTTATGAATCTGGTGTGACGGCCACGGCAAAAAAACCATCACGGTCCGGGGCCGGACTTTGCACTACACTCGGCGGCCATCGAGGCCCGATTCCGCGGGCCAGCCAGGAGGCCAGGATGAAACGTTCAAGCTGCTACACCGCTGTCCTGTTACTGCTCAGCGCCCTGCCCTGGACGCTGCAGGCCGAGGAAGCCAGCGAGGGCTGCGTGGAAGTCAGCGTCGGCGGCTACAAGGCCCCCGACTACAACTGCCTGAGCAAACAGATGGGCAACGATCCGGACGCGGTGAAGGCGGCCCAGGCCAACCAGCAGGCCATGGACGCGCCGCTGAACAAGCGCCCGCCGAACCAGGTCGGGCTGTCGACCCCGGCGGCCACCAGCGTGCGCATGGGCAACACCTTCGGCACCTCGGTCAAGCCGCAACGGCCTTGAGCGGCGCCGAGGGCCGCGGGCGGCCAGGCCGGTGAGCGCCTGCGGGCCCGTTACTGGGCCTCACTGCGGGCCTGGGCAGCGGCGCAAGCCGCGGGCGCCCCCGGCCCTTTGGCCAATCGCGCACTGTGCCGCCCCTTCCCTGGATCAGGCGCGATCCGTATACCGGGCGTTAACCGCGGTCGGGCTAGAGTCTCGTGCCTTGAAGCCCTTACCGATAAAGGCCCCGAGCATGACGGACGGATGGCAAACGCCTGCCGGCCGCCGTATCATTGGCGTTTTTTTGCATGTTGGAAGCATGGAAAGCTATAAAAAACTGATCTTGCAACGACCCTGCCAAAGCATCTTCCTGATCGCCCTCGCGCTGTTCATGGCGCTGCAGTACAAGCCGGCAGTGCTCAACTACACCACGCGCTTCGTCGACTTTGCCGACTACATGCTGCAGCACGGCATGACGCTGTTCCCCATCGCCGACGATCTGCAGCCCTATCCCGACTACACCGTTGTCAACACGGTGCTGGTCTATCTGGCCTCGCTGCCGTTCGGCCAGTTGTCGGTGCTGTCGATGGGCCTGCCGTTCTGCATCGCCGCGTCGCTGATGCTGGTGTTCATCTACAAGCTGGGGGCCCTGCATGAGCAGAAATGGGGCGTCTGCGGCGTGCTCTTTGCGCTGTTCACTTGGGCCTTTCTGGACAGCGTCAACTCCCTGGCCCTGGACATCTACCCGGCGCTGATCACCGCGGGCTGCTTCTACCTGGCCTACTCCGCCGATCTCAAGCAGCAGCGCGGACGCCTGGCGCTGGTGTTCCTCGGCCTGATCCTGGGCTTTTCCCTGCGCGGCCCGATCGGCATGATCGGCCCGGCGCTGGTGGTTGGCACCTACTACCTGCTGAGCCGGCAGTGGCGGACCCTGGTCGGCTTCTCACTGGTGAGCGGCCTGCTGTTCGCCGCCGGGGTCGCCCTGCTGGCCTGGGCCGCCCACGTGCAGGGCGGCGACGCCTTCATGCAGGAAGTGCTGGAGATGCAGGGCCTGGGGCGGATCGCCAGCGATCACTCGCCGCGCTATTACTTCTACTTCAGCGCCGGGCTGCTCACCTACAGCTTCACGGCGTTCTACGCCCTGTGCGTAATAGCCAGAAGCGGTCGCCAGTGGCTCAGCGCCCCGCCGCAGTCGGCGCCGCGCCTGCTGCTGCACCTGGGGGCCTGGTTCGTGGTGCTGATCGTGTTCTTCACCATTCCCAACTCGAAGAAGGCGCGCTACGTGCTGTCCATCACCCCGGCCATTTCCCTGCTGGCGGCCTATATCTTCATCGACCCTAACGGCGTGTTCAGCGCCACCCGCAGACGCCTGCTGCGCCTGTGCCTGAACCTGCCGGCCATCGGCGCGATCCTGGCGCTGCTGGTGCTGGGCTACAACAGCTTCGCCGCCCGGCCCTTGCAGCCCAACTTCGCCGGGGTGTTCGCAAGCTTTGCCGTGCTCAGCGGCGTGCGCCATTGGATCACCCGGCAATACGCCGGACACCGGCATTACGAGGTCATCGTCCTGGCATTCGGCGTAGCGGCCTTCCTCCTGCTGGACGGGTTCTTCTTCAACGCCATCACCTATCACCTGGAGCTGGCCAACGAGCCCACCCCCAAATTCCTGCCTTACTGGTTCTGGTAAGGCGGGCGTCCAGCGGGTCGTCGCCGCAGCCGCGGTGCGGCCCCGTCCAGGCCCGCCAGGCTCGACCGGCAGCGAGCCACGCCGTTGACCGGCATCGTGCAAGATTTTGTAACACTCACGAGCCCCTCCGAGCATGCAACGGAACTGGCACAGTGCTGTCACATCGCAATCGGTAACGGCACAGCTCGTGCGGCGGCCGGCAGCCCAGGTGGCGGCGCCGCGCAGTGCACGAATGCTTGACGGCCACAGGTTACCGGCCTTGGCCTGCCGCCCGTGCGGCAGGCCCTTTTCCCTCAAGGCTGAAAGAGCGAACCATGAAGCAGAACATCCTCCTCGTATCCGTCTGTGCCGCCCTGCTCCAGGCCTGCACTCCGGCCTCCACCACTCCTGCAGGAGGTCCTTCCATGCCCGTCAGCAGCGCCTCCGTCAGCGCCCAGCCTGCACTGTCCGCCTACTACTGGCAGCTGGTCGCGGCCAGCGATGCGGCGGGCAAGCCCGTCGCCAGCCTGGAGCCGGGCATCAAGCGTCCGCTGCGCCTGACCTTCGTCGGGCAGAACCTGAGCATCAGCGGCGGTTGCAACCGCCAGTTCGGCGGCTTCGAGCATGAAAACGGCCGGCTCAAGGTGCAGCCCCTGGCCTCGACCCTGATGGCCTGCGAACCCGGCCTGATGACCCTGGATCGGGAGATCGGCCGCCTGTTCAAGGGCGACTTGCGCACCACCTTCGGCGGCGACCAGGCCACGCCAACCCTGCAACTGACCGCCCAAGACGGCACCCTGCTGAAGTTCGAGGGCCAGCCGACCCCGGAAACCCGCTACGGCAGCCAGGGCCAGACGCGCTTTCTGGAAGTGGCGGCCAAGACCGTCCAGTGCAGCCACCCGCTGATCCCCAACGTCCAGTGCCTGCAAGTGCGCGAGCGGCGCTATGACGAGGCCGGCCTGCAACTGCCGACCCAGGACACCTGGCACCCGCTGTACCAGTCCATCGAGGGTTATGAGCACCAGGACGGCGTGCGCAACGTGCTGCGGGTCAAACAATACGAATGGAAGAACCCACCGGCCGACGCCCCGTCCACGGTCTATGTGCTGGACATGGTGGTCGAGCAGGACGCTTCGGCGGCCCACTGAGACGCGCCACCCGCCTGCCGGGATCAACCGCCAGGCCAATAAAAAGCCCCGTATCTTGCGATACGGGGCTTTTTTGCTTCTGCGCGGGGTCAGGCCGTTACAGCACCGACTGACCGCTCATGGCCAGGTCCAGCAGCTCGCGGTTGGCCACCGCGTACATGGCGTAGTCGGTGCCGCTGGCGGCACGGATTTCCACCATCATCGAGCGCCAGCGATCGGCCATGCTCGCGTTCTGCTCCAGCCACAGGGCCACGCGGGCTTCCATGTCTGCCGGCCCATCGGCCAGTTGCAGGACCTTGATGGTGATCGCCCGCTGCTGCCAGTCCACGTCATCACGGAAGGCTTCGCGCGCCGCCGCCTGCCAGTTGTTGGCCACCGGCAGATCGCTAATCTGCTGCAGGTACCACGGCAGGTCCAGGGCACTGCCCACGGCGAAGTAGGCCTTGGCCACTTCGGCGGCATCGTGGCCGGTGACATCGGCGGCCTCGATGATCGGCAGCAGGGTGTACAGGTGGGTGGTGCCTGCCACCATGCGCGCCAGCAACTCCGGAACCCCGGCTTCGACATAGGCGGTGTAACGGGCTTGCCAGCCTTCGCGGGTCGGGCCTTCGAGCAGCTCGTCGAGCTTCAGGCCCAGGGCCGCCAGGTGCGGACCGAAGTGGGCGACGTCACGCGCGGCATCCTGCTCGTTACGCCGGCTGCGCAGGAACCAGCGAGTGGCCCGACGCCCCAGACGCATCAGCTCGTCCATCAGTTCCAGTTGCACCTGGGCCGAGACCTGGTGATCCAGGGCCTCGATCTGACGGAACCAGTGCGGCAGGTGGAAGATGTCCCGCACGATCACGTAGGCACCGGCGACGTTGGCCGGGCTCATGCCGGTGGACTCCTTCAGGCGCTGCACGAAGGTGATGCCCATGTGGTTGACCAGGTCGTTGGCGATCTGGGTGCTGACGATCTCGCGCTTCAGACGATGGCGACGCATGGCTTCGGAGAACTTGGCCACCAGGCTCGGCGGGAACGCGGTCTCCATGTCACGGGTCAGGTAGTCGTCATCCGGCACCAGGGACTTGAGCAGGGCTTCCTTGAGGTCGATCTTGCTGTAGGAAATCAGCACCGACAGCTCGGGACGGGTCAGGCCCTTGCCGGTCGCGGCGCGCTCGCTGAGCTGCTCCTCGGTCGGCAGGTACTCGATGGCGCGGTCCAGCTTGCCACGGCCTTCCAGGTCGCTCATCAGGCGCTTGTACTCGGCAGCACGCTCGTAGGCACGGCGCGCGGCCAGGGACAGGGCCTGGGTCTGCTTGTAGTTGTTGCCCAACACCAGGCCGCCGACTTCGTCGGTCATGCTGGCCAGCAGCTGGTTGCGCTGCTTGTCGGTCATGTCGCCGGCCTGCACCACTTCGTTGAGCAGGATCTTGATGTTCACTTCGTGGTCGGAGCAGTCCACGCCACCGGCGTTGTCGATGAAGTCGGTGTTGGAACCGCCGCCATTGAGGCCGAACTCGACGCGACCCAGCTGGGTCATGCCCAGGTTGCCGCCCTCGCCCACCACTTTGCAGCGCAGCTCGTTGCCGTTGACCCGCAGGGCGTCGTTGGCCTTGTCGCCGACATCGGCGTGGCTTTCGCTGCTGGCCTTGACGTAGGTGCCGATACCGCCGTTCCACAACAGGTCCACCGGCGCCTTGAGCAAGGCGTTGAGCAGCTCGGTCGGGGTCAGCTTGTCGGCCTGGATGTCGAAGCGCTCTTTCATCTGCGGCGAGATGGCGATGCTCTTCGCGCTGCGCGAGAAGATGCCGCCGCCTTCGGACATGATGCTGGTGTCGTAGTCGGTCCAGGCCGAACGCGGCAGCTCGAACATGCGCTTGCGCTCGACGAAGCTGGTGGCCGGATCCGGGTTCGGGTCGATGAAGATGTGCAGGTGGTTGAACGCCGCCACCAGTTGCAGCTTGTCGGACATCAGCAGGCCGTTGCCGAACACGTCGCCGGCCATGTCGCCGATGCCGACCACGGTGATGCTGTCTTCCTGGACATTGATCCCGCGCTCGCGGAAGTGGCGCTGCACGCCAACCCACGCGCCCTTGGCGGTGATGCCCATCTTCTTGTGGTCGTAACCGGCGGAACCGCCGGAGGCGAAGGCGTCGCCGAGCCAGAAGCCGTAGTCGATGGCAATGCCGTTGGCGATGTCGGAGAAGGTCGCGGTGCCCTTGTCCGCCGCTACCACCAGGTACGGGTCGTCGCCGTCATGCCGCACCACGTTGGCCGGTGGCACCAGGGCGCCGTCCTTCAGGTTGTCGGTGATGTCCAGCAAGCCGGAGATGAAGATGCGGTAGCAGGCGATGCCCTCGGCCGCGATCTCGTCCCGGCTGCCGCCCAGTGGCAGGCGACGGGGCAGGAAGCCGCCCTTGGCGCCCACCGGCACGATCACCGAGTTCTTCACTTGCTGGGCTTTTACCAGGCCCAGGACTTCGGTACGGAAGTCTTCTTCACGGTCGGACCAGCGCAGGCCGCCGCGAGCCACGTTACCGAAGCGCAGGTGCACGCCCTCAACCCGTGGCGAGTAGACGAAGATCTCGAACTTGGGCACCGGCTTGGGCAGCTCGGGGATCAGGTGCGGGTTGAACTTGAAGCTGAAGTAGGACTTGTTCTGGCCGTTGGCGTCGGTCTGGTAGAAGTTGGTCCGCAGGGTGGCCTTGATCAGGTCCAGGTAGCGACGCAGGATGCGGTCTTCGTTGAGCACCTGGACGTCGTCCAGGGCGCTGAGGATCGCCTGTTCCAGACGCTGCTGCTTGTCTTCCAGGTCTTCGCTGGTGAGCTTGCGCGCCAGGTAGAAGCGGGTCTTGAACAACCGGGTCAGCTCGCGGGCGATGTCGGTGTGGTTGTTCAGGGTGCTGGCGATGTAGCCCAGGTCGAAGCCCAGGCGGATCTGCTTCAGGTAGCGGGCATAGGCCCGCAGCAGCGCCACGTCGCGCCATGGCAGGCCGGCGGTCAGCACCAGGCGGTTGAAGGCGTCGTTCTCGGCATCGCCACGGACGATGTGGACGAAGGCGTCCTGCAGCGTGTCGTTGAGCTGCTGGATGTCCAGGTCCAGGCCTTCGGCGGCGGTGAAGGCGAAGTCGTGGATCCAGTACTCGCGGCCATTGTTGTGGCGCAGGCGGTACGGGAACTCACCCAGCACGCGCAGGCCGAGGTTTTCCAGGATCGGCAGCACGTCGGACAGCGCCAGCGGGGTGTCGGCGTGGTACAGCTTGCAATGCAGCTCGCGCTGGCCGGACACCTGGCCCAGGGGCTGGTAGAAGCTCATCACCAGCGGGTTGGCTTCGGTCAGGCTCAGCAGGTGCTGCATGTCCACCACCGCCGAGTGGGCGGCGAAACGCTCGCGGTAGCCGGCCGGGAAGCCTTTGGGGAAGTCCGCCAGCACATTGGTGCCGTGGGCTTCGCCGAAGCTTTCCACCACCAGGCTGGCGTAGTCGTCCTGCCAGCTGCGGCAGGCCTGCACCACTTCTTTTTCCAGCAACAGCGGGTCGATGTCGATGCGTTGTTTCGGGTCCACTCGCAGGATCAGCTGCACGCGGGCCAGCACCGACTCGGAGAAGAAGGTCCAGAACTCGCAGTCGGTGGCTTGCAGGCGATCCATCAGCACTTGCTGGATCTTCTGCCGCACTTCGGTGGAATAGATGTCGCGCGGCACGTAGGCCAGGCAGTAGCAGAAGCGACCGTAGGGGTCCTTGCGCAGGAACACGCGGATCTTGTTGCGTTCCTGGATCTGCACGATCGACATCACGGTGCTGAACAGCTCGTCCACCGGGGTCTGGAACAGATCGTCCCGGGGCAGCACTTCCAGGACCTGGGCCAGTTCCTTGCCCAGGTGCGCCTTGGCCTGGAAGCCCGAGCGCTGCTCGATGACTTCGACCTTGCGGCGGATGTAGGGAATCACTCGCACGCTTTCGCCGTACACCGAGGAGGTGTAGAGGCCCATGAAGCGGCATTCCTTGATGACCTTGCCGTCGGCGTCGATCTGGCGGATCGAGACGAAGTCCGGGTAGGCCGGACGGTGCACGCGGCTCGGGTGCGCGGCCTTGGCGAACGACAGCGGCGTCGGTTCGCGCAGGTAGTTGACGGCGTAGTCTTCGATGCGCAGATCTTCGGCAGTCAGGCCGGCGCGCAGCAGCTTGGCCAGGCCGAGGAAGGAGCTTGGGTCATAGTCGATATGCCCGCCGTCCTGGTCGACGCCCACCACGAATTCTTCATAGCCGAGGAAGGTGAAGTGGTTGCCCACCAGCCATTGCAGAAAGCTCTTGATCTCGGCCTTTTCATCGGCGGCGATGGCGAACTGGCTGTTGTCGATGCTTTCGATCAGTTCCTGGACCTTGGCCTTCATCGGCTCGAAGTCGGCCACGGCCACGCGCACTTCGCCCAGCACCTGCTCCAGCTCCTTGCCCAGCACGCTGAGTTCGGCGGCATTGGCGCAACGGTCGATCTCCAGGTACATCAGCGACTCTTGCAGCACGCCCTCGCCCTGGGTGCCCTTGGGCAGGACTTCCAGCAGCTCGCCCTTGCTCCCGCGGCGCACGCTGAGCACGGTGGTCTGCAGGGTGTGGATGCTGTAGCCGCGACGGTTGAGTTCGGTGCGTACCGAATCTACCAAAAACGGCAGGTCGTGATGCAGCACTTCCACCGCGGTGTGGGTCGACTGCCAGCCGTGACGTTCATAGTCGGGGTTGTAGACGCGCACTTGCGGTTGCGCGTGGTCGAAGCGCTCAAGCAGGCGCCAGGCAGAAAGGGTGCAGCCCGCCAGGTCGGACATGCGACGCTGGGTGAGTTCGTCCAGGGAAATGATGCCGAAGAATTGTTCAGCGAACAGCGCCACTTGTGGCAGTGCCTGTTCACTGATGTGCTGCGCCAGTGCCGCTTGCAGTTGGTGCTGGAAGTCGGCTTTGCTGGCTGCGGTGAAGAACGCCATCTGTGGTACTCCGCTTGGGCTTGTTATTGATGGTAGCGTCGCGTGCAAACCCCTTGCGGGGCGGTGGTGCATCCTGCTCCTGGTCTCGGGCAGAGGTCGCAGGATGCCAGGTGGATGAAGCTGGACGAGACGTGCAGGTCACATTCACCTTCCCGGGATGGGCATCTGCAAAAACGACTGGCGCCGGCGTGCCGCGCAATGCCTTTACAGGTGACCATCACAAATCAGACGCAACCCATTGCACTTGAGAACAAAATGTCCGCTGCGCAGCTTAACGAGTGAAACGCGACAGCTGCTTGCGATGCTGCGACATATTCGGTCAACGGCACGCAACCGGGCGGTCATGCCCTGAACAACACTAGCAGGCAGCGGGGAAAAACCAGGGTTTTTCCCCGGCTTCAGGGTACTTGCGTACCAAAATCGACGGCCGGAGCGGATGCGTTCGCGACCTGTTCTCAGACAGACAGGCCAGCAGAAATTCCCCCGGGCTGGCAGAATTGTTTCCTTTTTTGCACCGTCCGGCCGCTGCCGGCCCCAGCCCCAGGAATGCCACCATGCTGATGACCACCGCCCACCTGATCGCCAACCCCTGCGACGACGAAGAAGACAACATGGCCATGCTCTGCTGTCACAGCAGCCAGGGCGAGATGTTCCTGATGAGCCGCTACCCGGACGAGGACGAGCTGGAAATCACCCTCGACGGCGAACCCTCGACCCTCGATGGGGTGAAAGTCACCCTGAGCCCCACCACCCTGCTGATCGAAATCGCCGCGGCGGATGCCGACGCCCTGAACGGCGCCGACCACCTGGAAATCCGCCACAGCACCGCCGCCTCCGACCTTCCCGAAGTGGAGCTGACCCTGCAGAACATCCTCAAGGGCACCGGCACCTACATCAGCCAGCTGTCCTGAGCGACACCGCCCTTTCCCGGTAGGCGCCTCAACACCGCACCCGCCCGTAGGAGCTGGCTTGCCAGCGAAGGCGTCTTCGGCTCCAGCGCAAACCTTGCCGGCTCCTACCAGAACCTCAATACCGCGCCGGCTCCTGCCGGGGTGTGGCGCGTGGGGCTGAATAAAACACGGATTTTTTTCGACTAATTGGCTAAATCAGGTTTTCCCCGTTAGTCGCCGACCCCCGCTATGGATTAAAGTATCGCCCCCAGCCCCGACGTTATTTCCACGCCCGGGGTGCACCCTCTCCAGGAACAGTCACCGATGGAACATCGTGAAGCGCTTTTGGCGCTGCGAACCTTTCTTTCAACGCAGATTCTCGGCCAGGAAAAACTCATCGAGCGCTTGCTCATCGCCCTGCTCGCAGACGGCCACATGCTGGTCGAGGGCGCTCCGGGGCTGGCCAAGACCAAGGCCATCAAAGAGTTGGCCGAAGGCATTGAAGCGCAATTCCATCGGATCCAGTTCACCCCCGACCTGCTGCCCGCCGACATCACCGGCACCGAGATCTATCGCCCGGAAACCGGCAGCTTCGTGTTCCAGCAAGGGCCGATCTTCCACAACCTGGTGCTGGCCGACGAAATCAACCGCGCCCCGGCCAAGGTCCAGTCGGCGCTGCTGGAGGCCATGGCCGAGCGTCAGGTCAGTGTCGGGCGCAGCACCTATGAACTGTCGCCGCTGTTCCTGGTGATGGCGACCCAGAACCCCATCGAGCAGGAAGGCACCTACCCGCTGCCCGAAGCCCAGCTCGACCGCTTCCTGATGCACGTCAAGATCGGTTTCCCGGACGCCGCCGTCGAGCGCCGGATCCTGCAGCAGGCCCGGGGCGAAGCGCTGAACGGCGAAACCAAGCCCGAGCGCCGGGTCAGCCAGCAGGCGATCTTCGCCGCGCGCAAGGAAATCCTCGGCCTGTACATGGCCGACGCGGTGGAGGAATACCTGGTGCAACTGGTGATGGCCACCCGCACCCCGGCCAAGTTCGACCCGGAAATGGCCGAGTGGATCGCCTACGGCGCCAGCCCTCGCGGCTCCATCGCCCTGGACCGCTGCGCCCGGGCCCACGCCTGGCTCGCCGGCCGGGATTTCGTCAGCCCGGAAGACATCCAGGCGGTGCTGTTCGACGTGCTGCGCCACCGCATCATTCTGTCCTTCGAGGCTGAAGCGGCAGGCATCGACCAGGACCGTGTGGTACAGCGCATCCTCGACGTCGTTGCCGTCGCCTGATCTCCATGACTCAAGCCATCGCCGAACCCGGCATTCGCATCACCCTCGGCGAGCTGATCGAGATGCGCCATCGCGTGCGCGAGGTGCAGCTGTTCTCCACCCCCAGCCAGCGCAGCCCGCTGATCGGCCTGCACCACTCCAAGCTGCGCGGGCGCGGCGTGGACTTCGATCAGGTGCGGGTCTACCAGGCCGGCGACGACGTGCGCACCATCGACTGGCGGGTCACCGCGCGTACCCAGGAACCCCACACCAAGCTGTTCCACGAGGAGCGCGAGCGGCCGATCTTCATCATGGTCGAGCAGAGCCGCCAGCTGTTCTTCGGCTCCGGGCTGATGTTCAAGTCGGTGCTCGCCGCCCAGGCCGCGAGCCTGATCGGCTGGGCCGCCCTGGGTCATAACGACCGGGTCGGCGGCCTGGTCTACGGCGACGACGAGCACTACGAGATCAAGCCGCGGCGCAGCAAGCAGAGCCTGTTGCAACTGCTCAACCGCCTGGTGCGGGTCAACCAGTCGCTGCACAGCGAAGCCCAGCCCCAGCGCGATGCCCTGGGCACCGCGCTGCTGCGCGGGCGTGAAGTGCTGCGCCCGGGCAGCCTGGTGATCGTGATCTGCGACGAGCGCGCCTTGAGCGACGCCGCCGAGCAACAGCTGAGCCTGCTGTCGCGCCACTGCGACCTGCTGCTGATGCCACTGTCCGATCCCCTCGACCACGCCCTGCCCGCCGCCGGCCTGCTGCGCTTTGCCGAACGCGGCGCGCAGCTGGAGCTGGACACCCTGAACTACGAACTGCGCCAGGCCTACCGGACCCAGAGCGAGGCGCGCATCGCCCGCTGGGAACGCCTGGCGCAAAAGCTGCGGGTGCTGCTGATGCCGCTGAGCACCCAGAGCGAAATGGTCGAGCAATTGCGCGAGTACCTCAATCCGCAGCGCCCCGGAGCCGGCCGATGAGCAGCCTGGAACAACTGCAACCGCTGCTGCCGCCGCCCGATATCGGCCTGTGGCCACCGGCCCCGGGCTGGTGGGCGCTGGCGCTGCTACTGCCACTGCTCGGGTTGGCGATCTGGCGTTGGCGTCATCTATGGTCGCGCAAGGCCTCCCAGGCCCGCAGCGAACAGCCCCTGGACCCGGTGCGCCTGGCCGCCCTGGCGGAACTGGCGCTGCTGCCCAAACCCTATGACGGCGCCCCGGCCGGCGCCTGGCTGCAGGCCCTCAATGCCCTGCTCAAGCGCCTGTGCCGCAACCACTACCCCTACAGCCAGAGCCACACCCTCAATGGCCGCAAGTGGCTGGCGTTTCTCGACAACCGCTGCCCGGCCGCCGGCCTGACCCGCTGGATGGTGCTGGTCGAAGGCGCCTACAAGCCCGAGTGCAAGCTCGACGACAAAGCCATCGCCGGCCTGACCCAGGCGGTGGACACCTGGATTCGCAAGCATGTTTGAGTTCGCCTGGCCGTGGATCTTCGCCCTGTTGCCGCTGCCCTGGCTGCTGCGCCTGGTGCTGCCGGTGGCCGACAGCGGCGAGCCGGCGCTGAAGGTGAGCTTTCTCAGTGACCTGGAAGGCCTGTCCAGGCGCCGGGCCCGGGCCCACCTGCCGGCCTGGCGCCAGCAGGCACGCTTCATTCTGCTCTGGGTCCTGTTGCTGCTGGCCGCGGCCCGCCCGCAATGGCTGGGGGAACCGCTGCCGGTGGCCGCCAGCGGCCGCGACCTGCTGGTGGCGGTGGACGTGTCCGGCTCCATGGACTTTCCCGACATGCAGTGGCAGGGCGAAGACGTCAGCCGCCTGAGCCTGGTCAAGCACCTGCTGGGGGACTTTCTCGAACACCGCGAGGGCGACCGGGTCGGCCTGATCCTGTTCGGCAGCAAGGCCTATCTGCAGGCGCCGCTGACCTTCGACCGGCGCACGGTGCGCATCTGGCTGGATGAAGCGAAGATCGGCATCGCCGGCAAGAACACCGCCATCGGCGACGCCATCGGCCTGGCCCTCAAGCGCCTGCGCCAGCGTCCGGCGCAGAGCCGGGTGCTGATCCTGGTCACCGATGGCGCCAACAACGGCGGCGAGATCGCACCGATCACCGCCGCCCGGCTGGCCGCCGCGGAAGGGGTGAAGATCTACCCCATCGGCATCGGCGCCGACCCGCAGGACAGCGCCACGCTCGGGGTACTGGGGCTCAACCCGAGCCTGGACCTGGACGAACCGGCGCTCAAGGAGCTGGCCGAAGTCACCGGCGGGCGCTACTTCCGCGCCCATGACGGCCAGGAGCTGCAGGCCATCAAGGAAACCCTCGACCAACTGGAACCGGTGGCCCAGCAACCGACCCAGGCGCGCCCGGCCCAGGCCCTGTACCACTGGCCGCTGGCCGTCGCCCTGCTGCTCAGCGTGCTGCTGGTGCTGCGCGAGCGCTGGCCGCACAACCCGCTGCAGCGCTTCTTCACCGAGTCGAACTTCCTGCTGCCTGCCCATGACTGGCGCCAGCGGCTCAAGCGCCTGCGCTTGCGGAGGCGGCGATGATCAGTCTCTGGCCCCACTGGTTCCGGCCTGGATGGTTGCTGGTACTGCCACTGCTGGCGCTGCTGCTGTGGAAGCTCTGGCACCGGCAGAAGCGTGCCGGACGCTGGCAGATGATCCTGCCCCCGGCCTTTCACGCCGCCCTGCTCAGCGGCGGCAACGGCCGCGAAAGCAAGCTGCCCTGGGTGGCCCTGGGGCTGGCCTGGTTGCTGGCGGTGCTGGCCCTGCTCGGCCCCAGCTGGCAGCGGGTGGAACAGACCAGCCAGAAACCCGCCGACCCGCTGGTGGTGCTGCTGGAACTGACCCCGCAGATGCTCGCCAACGACGTGCCACCCAATCGCCTGGAGCAGGCCCGGCACAAGTTGCTGGACCTGTTGCAAGCGCGCAGCGACGCGCAGACCGCGATCGTGGTCTATGCCGGCAGCGCCCACACCCTGGTGCCGCTGTCCGATGACCTGGCCACCAGTCGCAACCTGCTGGACGCGCTCAAGCCGTCGATCATGCCCCAGCCCGGCCAGCGCGCCGACCTGGCCCTGCTCAAGGCCCTCAAGCTGCTGGACCAGGGCGCCCTGGGCCAGGGTCGGGTGCTGCTGATGGCCTCGTCCCTCAGCGAACAGGAACGCCAGGGCATCCGCCAGGCCCTCGGCGGTGACGCGCCGCAGTTGCTGATGCTGGGCCTGGGCAGTCGCGACGGCGCCCCGGTGACCCTGGAAGACGGCAGCTACCTCAAGGACGACCTGGGAGCGATCCTGGTGTCGCGCCTGGACAGCCCGGACCTCAAGCAGTTCATCGGCGAGGTCGGCGGCCGCTACCGGCAGGCGCGCCTGGATGACAGTGACCTCAAGGGCCTGGGCCTGCTCGGTGGCCCCCAGGGATTGCGCAACGACGGCCAGACCCTGCGCCTGGACACCTGGGCCGACCAGGGCTACTGGCTGTTGCTGCCCCTGTTGCTGCTGGCTGCCTGCGCCGGGCGTCGGGGCTGGCTGTTCTGCCTGCCGCTGCTGTTGGCCGCGCCGCAACCGAGCTACGCCTTCGACTTGCAAGACCTGTGGCTGCGTCCCGACCAGCAGGGCCAACGGCTGCTGGAGCAGCAGCGCCCGGCGGAAGCCGCGCGGCATTTCCAGGACCCGCAATGGCAAGGCGTGGCCCTGTACGAATCCGGCAACTACAATGCCGCCGCCGAGCGCTTTGCCGAAGGCAACGACGCCCGCGCCCACTACAATCGCGGCAATGCCCTGGCCCGCAGCGGCGAACTGGAAGCGGCCATCGACGCCTACGAGCAAGCCCTGGAACGCCAGCCGGACCTGCAACCGGCCCTGTACAACAAGGCCCTGGTGCAAAGCCTGTTGCAACAGCAGCAGGCCGCCCCGCCGGCAGCGCCGCAAAAGCCGCAGAACCCCGACAGCGACGACAGCAACAACGCCGGGCCCAGCGGCGCCGCGACCCAGCCGCCCCCCGGCGGAGAAGCCCCGGACAACACCGGGCAGACCGCGGCCGAAAGCGGCGAAGCCACGGCCGCGCCGCCAACGAGCAACGGCCACAGCGAGGTGCCCGGCAGCGAACTGGACGACCAGCACACCACCACCCCGCTGCGCCCGGCCCAGGACAGCCTGGACGCCGAACACCAGCAGGCGCTGGAACAATGGCTGCGCAAGATCCCGGACGATCCGGGGGAACTGCTGAGACGTAAATTCTGGTACGAACAGCAACAACATCAGGATCAGGGAAAAACTCGATGACCCGCTGCACCGCTGCCCTTCTGCTAGCCCTCGCGTTCTGGACGGCCTCGTCCCAGGCTGCCGGGCTGTCCGCCAGCCTGGACCGCAGCCAGGTGAACGCCGGGGAAACCGTCGAGCTGACCCTGGAGTCCAGCGACGTGACCCAGTTCGGCAAGCCCGACCTCAGCCCCCTGGACCGTCAGTTCGAAGTGCGCGGCACACGCCAGGTCAACCAGCTCAACAGCCTGGGCGACAACCACGCCAGCACCCGCTGGATCGTCACCCTGCTGCCGCGCCAGCTCGGCACCCTGGAGATTGCCCCGCTGCAACTGGGCAATCTGCACAGCCAGGCCCTGAGCCTGCAAGTCAACGCCGGCACGCCCCAGGATCAGGACGCCCGGCTGGAGCCGGTGTTCATCAAGGCCGAACTCGACCAGCCCAAGGTCTACGTCCAGGCCCAGGCCCTGCTGACCCTGCACATCTACCATTCGGTGCCACTGTTCGACGACAGCAACCTCAGCCCGCTGCAACTCGACGATGCCCGGGTCGAGCAACTGGGCGAGCCGCGCACCTACGAAAAACTCATCAATGGCGTGCGTCACGGGGTGATCGAGATGCGCTACGCCCTGTACCCCCAGCGCAGCGGCCAATTGCAGATCCCGGCCCTGACCTTCAGCGCCACCCTGGCCAACCCGGGCAACGACCAGGACGCCGCGTCCCAGGCCCCCAAGCCCGGCAAGCTGATCCATGTGAGTTCCGAGCCCATGAGCCTGGAGGTACTGGGCAAGCCCGCCGGCTATCCCGCCGACCTTCCCTGGCTGCCGGCGCGCCACCTGGAATTGACCGAAAGCTGGAGCCCGGAGCCCGACCATCCTCAGGTCGGCGACTCCCTGACCCGCAGCCTGACCCTGCGCGCCGAAGGCCTGTCCAGCACCCAGTTGCCGCCCCTGCCCCAGCCCGAGGTCAACGGCCTGCGCAGCTACCCGGATCAGCCGCAACTGAGCAACCAGCACGTTGAACAGGGCCTGCTGGGCATTCGCGAAGAACGCCAGGCCCTGGTGCCGACCCGCACCGGCGAAGTGAATCTGCCGGGCCTGGAAGTGACCTGGTGGAACACCCAGCAAGAGCGCCTGGAGCTCACCCGCCTGCCGGCCCGCAGCCTGCAGGTGGCGAACAACCCGAGCCTGGTGGTGGACACCCCGGCCGGCACGCCCCAGGTCGGCGGCGACGATGGCCCGCTCTGGCCCTGGCAACTGAGCACCCTGCTGCTGGCCTGCACCACCCTGCTGGGCTTTGGCCTGTGGTGGCGGGCCCGCTCGCAACCGGCGGTGCTGCGCGCCACCCAGACCGGCCCGAGCCCACGCTCGCTGCTGGACGACCTCAAGCGCGCCTGCCAGGCCAACGACCCGCAGACCACCCGCCAGGCCCTGGACGCCTGGGCGCGCCAGCAACCGGAAACCCTGGCCGACATGGCGGCGCGCTTCATCCCGCTGTCCGATGCCCTGGACGGCCTCAACGGCGCCCTCTACAGCGAAACCGGCCAGTATTGGCAAGGCGAGGAACTGTGGCGGGCGATCCGCGCCATCCCCATCAACGAACGGGTCCAGGACCCGTTGACCGACACCACCAGCCTGCCGCCGCTCTACCCCAAATAACAGCAGCCGCAAGCTGCAAGCCTCAAGCGCCAAGATTCGCTTGAGCTTGCCGCTTGCCACTTGCAGCTCGTAGCTGCTTTTCCTGGAGTTTGCCTTGCGTCTGTTTCACACCTCCGACTGGCACCTGGGCCAGAACCTCCACGGCCAGGAACGCGATTTCGAACACGCCTGCTTTCTGGAGTGGCTGCTGCGCCAGCTCAACGCTGAGCAGCCCGATGTGCTGCTGATCGCCGGCGATATCTTCGACACCGTCAACCCGCCGGTCAAAGCCCAGGAGCGGCTCTACGACTTCATCGTCAGCGCCCACGAACAGCAACCGGCGCTGACCATCGTGATGATCGCCGGCAACCACGACTCCGGCTCGCGCATCGAGCTGCCGGCGCCGCTGATGCGTCGCCTGCGCACCCACGCCCTGGGCCGGGTGCTGTGGCTCGACGACGGCCAGCTGGACGCCGAGCGCCTGCTGCTGCCGCTGCCCGACGCCAGCGGCCAGATCGCTGCCTGGTGCCTGGCCCTGCCGTTCCTGCGGCCGGCGGAAGTCACCGGGCGGCAGTTGGGCGACGACTACCTCAAGGGCATCGCCCAGGTGCATGAATGGCTGATCGCCGCGGCCAACGCCAAGCGCCAGCCGGGTCAGGCCCTGGTAGCGATCAGCCACGCGCACATGGCCGGCGGCTCGGTGTCCGAGGACTCCGAGCGCAGCCTGATCATCGGCAACGCCGAGGCCCTGCCCGCCAGCCTGTTCGGCGCGGACATCAGCTATGTGGCCCTGGGCCACCTGCACAAGCCGCAGAAGGTCAACGGCGAGCAGCGCATCCGCTACAGCGGCTCGCCGATCCCGCTGTCGTTTTCCGAGATCGGCTATCAGCACCAGATCCTCGATGTGCGCCTGGACGGCGAGACCCTGGTCAGCGTCGAACCGCGGCTGATTCCCCGGGCGGTGAACCTGCAACGCCTGGGCCCGGCGCCCCTGGGTGAGCTCCTGACCCAGCTCGGCGAGCTGCCGGACATCGACCTCTTGGCCGAAGAACAGCGCCAGCCCTGGCTGGAAGTGCGGGTGCGCCTGGACGAGCCGCAGCCAGACCTGCGCCAGCAGGTGGAAAACGCCCTGCAAGGCAAGGCCGTGCGCCTGGTGCGGATCGCCGCCGAGTACGCCGGTAGCGGCGGACGCGACGCTGAAGACGCCGGCGCCGAGCTGATCGACCTGGATCAACTGAGCCCCGAAGAACTGTTCCGCCGCGCCTGGCGCGACGCTTACGCCAACGAGGTGGACGACGCCACCCTCAAGGATTTCGCCCTGCTGTTGCAGGACGTACAGCAAGAAGGGGAACAGCCATGAAGATCCTGGCCATCCGCCTGAAGAACCTGGCCTCCCTGGCCGGCCCGTTCGAGATCGATTTCAGCGCCGAGCCCCTGGCCAGCGCCGGGCTGTTCGCCATTACCGGGCCCACCGGCGCCGGCAAGAGCACCCTGCTCGATGCCCTGTGCCTGGCGTTGTTCGGCGCGGTGCCGCGGCTGAACAAGATCGCCAAGGAAAACAAGGTTCCCGAGGTCGACAGCGATATCTCCACCGGCGACCCCCGCACCCTGCTGCGCCGTGGCACCGGCAGCGGCTTCGCCGAAGTGGATTTTGTCGGCATTGACGGGCGCCGCTACCGCGCCCGCTGGGAAACCAACCGCGCCCGCGACAAGGCCAACGGCAAGCTGCAAGCCAGCCGGCAGAGCCTCACCGATCTGGACAGCAATCAATTGCTGGCCAGTAGCAAGCGCGACTACGAACAGCTGATCGAATCCAGGCTGGGGCTCAACTTCGAGCAGTTCACCCGCGCCGTGATGCTGGCCCAGAGCGAGTTCAGCGCCTTTCTCAAGGCCGACGACAAGGAACGCAGCGAGCTGCTGGAAAAGCTCACCAACACCGCCGTCTACAGCCAGCTGGGGCGCCGCGCCTACAGCAAGAGCAAGGAAGCCGACGAGGCCCACAAGGCGCTCCAGGCCCAGGCCAGCGGCATCAGCCCGCTGGAGCCCGAAGCCCGGGCCGAGCTGGAACAGCAACTGAGCCAGGCCCAGCAGCAACTCAAGACCCAGCAGGCCCAGCTCAAGCAGCTGGAAGCCCAGCACAGCTGGCTCAAGGAACTGCGCCAATGGCAGGAAGCGCAGCAAGACGCCGCCGAGCAGTTGCAGGCCGCCGAGCAGCAAGCCCAGGCCCTGGCGCCCGAGCGCCTGCGCCTGCAACGCCTGGAGCAGTTGGCGCCGCAGCGGCATCAGTTTTTGCGCATGGCGGAGCTTGAGGCCACGTTGCCGCCCTTGCGCCTGCAGATCCAGCAGCAGGTCGAACAACAAGGCCAGCTGAACCAGCAGCAACAGCACCTGCAACAGCAATTGCAGGAGGCCGATAGCGCCTTGTCCCAGGCCCAGGAGCAGCACAGCGCCAGCGCGCCGCTGCTGCGCCAAGCCTTTGCCGAACAGGCCAGCCTGGAGCGCCTGGGGCAAAGCCTGAGCCAGGCCGAAGCACAACGTGCCCGCGCCGAACAAGCCTGCGCCGAAGGCCAGCAGGCAATCCAGCAACTGCTGGAACAGCAGCGCCGGGTGGCTGAACGCCTGGAACTGATCGCCGGGCAACTGGCCCACAGCGCCGCCCTCGCCCCCTTGAGCGAAGCCTGGAACGCTTACCGCGAACGCCTGCAACAGCTGATGCTGGTGGGCAATCGCCTGCACCAGGGCCAGGCCGAGCTGCCGGCCCTGGAACAGCGTGCCGCCAGCGCCGCCGCGCAACTGAGCGAACAGCGCGCGCACCTGGAGTTGCTGTACAGCGAAGCCGGGGCCGAGCCGCAAGCAGTAGCCGAGCAGATCCAACTGCTCGGCACCCTGCTCCAGGACAACCGCAAACAGCAGCGCGCCTTCGAGGAACTGGGCCGGCTCTGGGCCCAGCACCAGGAACTGCAACAGCGCGCCCAGGCCCTGCAAGACAAGCAACAGGCCGTGGCCAGCCAGCGCGAGGCCTTGAACCGGGCCGGTTTGCAAGCCAAGGCCGAACTGGCCGTGGCCGAGCAGACCTTGAGCGTCACCCAGGCCCTGCTGGAGCGTCAGCGCCTGGCCCGCAGCGCCAGCGTCGAGGAGTTGCGCGCCCAGTTGCAGGACGATCAGCCGTGCCCGGTGTGTGGCAGCGTCGAGCACCCTTATCACCAGCCCGAAGCCCTGCTGCAAAGCCTGGGGCGCCACGACGAAAGCGAAGAAGCCAACGCCCGCCAGGCGGTGGACGGCCTCAAGGAACAGCTCAACGAACTGCGGGCCCAGGTCCAGGGGCTGATTGCCCAGCAGAAGGAGTTCCTCCAGCAGCAGGAACAGCTGGCGATCCAGCAACAGGCCCTGGCCCCGAGCCTGCAAGCCCACCCGCTGAGCGCCAGCCTGCTGGACCAGGAGCCGCCCAAGCGTGACGCCTGGCTGCATCAGCAACTGGAGCAACTGCAACAGAGCATCACCCAGGACGAAAGCCGCCAGGGCGCCCTGTTGACCCTGCAAAAGGACGCCGCGCGCCTGCAAAACCAGTTGCAAGCCGCCATCGACGCCAGCCAGCAGGCGGCCCAGCACCTGGACCAGCAACAGCAGCAACTCAACGCCGACCGCCAGCGCCTGGAAGAAGAACTGAGCTACTTCGCCAGCCTGCTGCCGGCCGAGGTCCTCGACGGCCTGCGCCGCGACCCGGCCAACACCTTCCTCCAACTCGACCAGCAAGTGCTGCAGCGCATCGAACAACTGCGCGAGCAGCAGGAAGAGATCGAGGAACAGCAGCAACGCCAACTGGCCCTGGACAAACAACAGGACCGCCAGCTGACCCGCCAGCAGCAACTGAGCGAAGCGCAGCAGCAGTTCACAACCCAGCACCAAGAGCAACAGGCCTGCCAGCACAAACTGGCCGAACTGCTGGGCCAGCAGCCCAGCGCCGAGCACTGGCAACAGCACCTGGAACAGGCCGTGGAACAGGCGCGCCAGGCCCTGGCCCAGGCGCAACAAAAACAGCAGGCACTGCACCAGCAAGCCATCGAACTGGGGGCGGCCCTCAAGGCCCGGGAAGAACGCCAACAAGCCCTGGACAGCGAACAGCAGCAACTGGCGGCCAGCATCGAGCAATGGCGCGCCCAGCACCCGGAGCTGGATGACACCGGCCTGCAACAGCTGCTGCAACTGGATGAGGAGCAGATCCAGGCACTGCGCCAGCGCCTGCAGGCCAACGACAAGGCCATCGAGCAAGCCAGGGTCCTGCTGCAAGAGCGCCAGCAGCGCCTGGAACAGCATCAGGCCCAGCACAACGGCAACCTCGCCGCCGAACAACTGACCCAGGCCCTGGAGGCGTTGCAGCAGCAGGCCCAGGCCAGCGAACAGCAGGTCGCCGACCTGCGCGCCCGGCAAAGCGAGGACCAGCGCCGCCAGGACGCCAACCAGGCCCTGAACCAGCAGCTCGAACAGGCCTACGGCGAGTGGCAGCGCTGGGCCCGGCTCAGCGCCCTGATCGGCTCGGCCGAAGGCGACAAGTTCCGCAAGATCGCCCAGGCCTACAACCTCGACCTGCTGGTGCACCACGCCAACGCCCAACTGCGCCAACTGGTGCGCCGCTACCGCCTCAAGCGCGGCGGCAGCATGCTCGGCCTGCTGGTGCTGGACACCGAAATGGGCGACGAACTGCGCTCGGTGCACTCGCTGTCCGGTGGCGAAACCTTCCTGGTGTCCCTGGCCCTGGCCCTGGGACTGGCGTCCATGGCCTCCAGCACCCTGAAGATCGAGTCGCTGTTCATCGACGAAGGCTTCGGCAGCCTCGACCCCGAATCCCTGCAACTGGCCATGGACGCCCTCGACGGCCTGCAGGCCCAGGGGCGCAAAGTGGCGGTGATTTCCCACGTGCAAGAGATGCACGAACGGATTCCGGTGCAGATCCAGGTCAGCCGCCAGGGCAATGGCCTGAGCACCCTGGAGGTGAAATGAGCACGCAAGCAACGCCTGGGGCGACCCTCTACTCGTTCCGCCGCTGCCCTTACGCCATGCGCGCGCGACTGGCCCTGAGCTATGCCGCAGTGCCGGTGCGGATCGTCGAGGTCAGCCTCAAGGCCAAGCCGGCCGAGATGCTGGCTCTGTCGCCCAAGGGCACGGTGCCGGTGCTGGCGGTGGATGGCCGGGTGATCGATGAGAGCCTGGAGATCATGCACTGGGCGCTGGAGCAGCATGACCCCGAGGACTGGCGGCTGAGCGCGGACCCGGCGGCCCAGGCGCGGATCGCGGCGCTGATTGCCGAGAACGATCAGGTGTTCAAGGTGCACCTCAATCGCTACAAGTACGCCGAGCGCTATCCCGAAGCGCCCATGGAGCATTACCGGGGCCAGGGCGAGGTGTTTCTGGCGCGCCTGGATGGGTTGCTGCAGGAGCAGCGGTATCTGCTGGCGGAGCATCCGAGCCTGGCGGACATGGCGTTGCTGCCGTTTGTCCGGCAGTTTGCCCATGTGGATCGGGAGTGGTTTGCGCAGGCGCCCTATGGCGCTTTGCAGAGGTGGTTGCGGGAGTGGCTGGAGTCGCCGTTGTTTGGTGGGGTCATGGCTAAGTCGTTGGCTTGATTTGGGGAGGCTTTTTGGGGGCGGGTATAGCCTGTTGATGGAGTACATATCCGTTGCTGCGGTCACGGCCGCTGGCGGTTTCGCTCTTACAGCGACTCACTTTTGAAAAGCGCAAAAGTAAGCAAAACGCTTCTGCCCCTCCACTCGGTGCCTCGCCTAGGCTCGGCATGCCCTTGTAAGCTAATTTCTACCTGCCTCAGATCGCGGTGCCCTCGGATTTCGAGATCGTGAGTGAGCATGGGTCGAGGCAGGTTC